>JANNSU010000008.1:0-258334 GCA_031394355.1 Betaproteobacteria bacterium
CAGCGGGTCCGTCGAGATGTTCGCCGTCCGGACCGTGGGCGCCAGGCGCAGAGAAAGCGGGCTGGGTAATGAGAAGCCCAGTCAAACAGGTAGCGAATATTCGCAACAATCGAAGGTGCAAATTGAGGTTCATGGCAGAAGTCCGTGAGCGTGGTTAAGGCGGGCGCGCGCAAGTCCGAGCGCGGCTCGTTGGCGTGATTGGTGATTTGCGGCTTCACCGGCGGCGGCGTGGGCGCGCAGCAGGTCGGGCAATGCCGCCTCGCCCGCGTCAAAGGCGGCTTGCAGCAGGCGGGCGCGCTCGCGCAGCAATTCGGCTCGTCGCGCGGCGCTGTCAGCCTGGGCTTGCGCCGCGATCAGGCCTGACTCTGCCGTAGCGATGTCCAGGCGCAAGCGATCTGCCGTTTGTGCCGCCTGGGCCTGCGCGACATCGGCATCTGCCTGCGCCGCAGCAAGTAGCGGCTGGTTACGCTGGGCGGTGCTGAAGGGGATACGCAACGCGAGCGCGATACTGCGCTGAGCCGCGCCGCCGAGGCCGGGCACATCATCGCGCCACTGCAAAGCCAGCTCGGGCGCATCCCGCGGGGATCGCCGTGCGGCATCGAGGCGTGCGCGGGACCAATCGAGCTGCTTTGATGTAGCGTTGGCTTCCGGATGTGAAGTGGCTGCGGGCTTCCGCTCCGCCTCTGTGGCATCGACTACGGGAGGCAATCCGGTGAGCAGAGTCCAACGTGCTTCTGCCTGCCTGAGCCGTTGTCCGGCGGCGCGCTGTAGCGCGCGGACATCAAGCGCCTCTGCCTCCGCAGCAAGTGAATCGGCCCGCGCGAGATCACCCGCTGCGACCCGCCGTGCCACATCTGCAAAGAGCTTTTCCAGCAGCGCGGCTTGTTGTTCGGCAAGATCGGCCTCGGCTTGTAAACGCACCAAATCCCATGCGGCCTCTCGAACATCGCTGGCCACGCGCAGACGGGCGACTTCCAGATTGCTGGCAGCCCAGTCCGCTTCTGCGCTGGCGGCGATGCGTTGTGCGCTGCGCTGGCCCGGGAGCCACAAGGGAAGGCTGATGCCTACTTCGCTTTCCTTGCGGCCGATGTCGTCATGCCAGCGGTCGCTGCGCTGCGAATATTCGAAGCTTGGTGCTGCAGCCAGCAAACTTGCAGCCGCAACGCCTGAAGCACCTGCGCGTTGGGCTGCCCCGGCGGCCTCGCGGGCGATGACTGCTCGTTCCCAGGCTGCGTCGAAGGCACGTTTCAGGGTCGGTGGACTTGTCCTGCTCTCAACCGCGAGCGGCTCAAATCCTTCCGGGCCATGTGGATGTGCCAACGTCTGGCCATTCATAGCAGCGATCAGCCCGACAAGCAAAATTACGGAGAGTCCCCGCCATGCGGAGTGGTTCATGATGATTCCTGCATCCCGTGGTCACTGTTGACCGTCCGCCGCAAAGACGAACGATTGACTGAGACCATTGCGAACATGTCGCGCGCGAAGGCGCACGACGCCTGGTTTGGTCAGGCGCTCAAGCGAGGAGGTCGGCGGATGCCTTCAAGGAACGGCGGGAGTGCCAGCCGATCATCTTCGATGACTGGCACCGGAGGGCGGTAACTGGGAAACGCTTTGACCGCCGCGACAAAGGCGAAAAGCGCATGACCTGGGTCCAGTTGCGCATGGCTGCGCGACTCGGCCGAGTTCTCTACTTGCACCGAGCCATCCTCATGATGCTGGTGGCTAACCTTTTGCCAGTGCAGGATGGCGTGCGCAACCGCCTCGCCGCCCGCCAGGCTCTGGCCGGCAAAGGCCAAGCCCTGCGCGCACAGTGCAAGGATGAGGATGAAATGGATGAGGCGGCGACACATGGCAAGAATTGTAGCATCGGGCCGCCGCAGTCCCGGGCTTAGGGCGCATTGCCCTCCTGTACCAAGAGCACAGCGCTTACTGCAAGTATTCGCGTGATCGCTACCCCGGTGAAAGCTGGGGCCCTGTGTCCTTTCGTTGAATACTAGCCACGGAGTCCAGCTCGGCAAGCGCGGCAAGAATGACGGATTTTGCATTGATTACGAATCTTCGCGATCCAGCGTCGCCCAGGTGCGACGAACGCAGGGTGCGAATATTCGCAACACCATGCGAATATTCGCGTGTGCCGCCATCGCCCACCCATTCGCCCACCCAATTGCCCGACCGCCCACCTTCCGGCATAGTGCGTGCAGTCCACGCGCAGCCCACAAGAACATGAAGCGACTCTACTTCGGCGACAACCTCCACATCCTGCGCGAGCACATCGCGGATGAATCGGTCGATCTCATCTACCTCGATCCGCCGTTCAACTCCAAGCGCGATTACAACCTATTGTTCAAGACGCCCAAGGGCCATGAGTCGGACGCGCAGATCACCGCGTTCGAGGACACGTGGCATTGGGGCGGGCAGGCGCAGGACGAGTTCCGCGAGATTCTGAAGTGCGGCAACTCGGACGTGGCCGAGATGATGGAGGCGCTGCGCAAGTTTCTGGGCGAGAACGACATGATGGCGTACCTCACCATGATGTGTAACCGCCTGCTAGAGCTGCATCGCGTCCTGAAGCCCACCGGGAGTTTGTACCTGCACTGCGATCCGACGGCCAGCCACTATTTGAAGATTGTGCTGGATGGGGTGTTTGGGAAGGAGAGCTATCTCAACGAAATCGTCTGGGTTAGGTCAGCGCCGAAAGGCCATGCGTTTACTCGCTTTCCCTCTGCGCACGACGTTCTCTTCCTTTATTCAAAGGGCGAAGGGCCGACTTGGAACACGCCAAGAAGCGAATATGACCAAGAGTACGTCGATAGCCATTACAACCAGATCGAAGAAGGAACTGGTCGGCGCTATCAGCTAGACAACCTGATCAACCCGAATTCCAACCGCCCCAATCTGACCTATGAGTTTCTTGGAGTGACCAGAGTGTGGCGCTGGACGAAGGAACGGATGGAAAAGGCATATGCGGATGGACTCGTTATCCAGCCGAAGCCCGGCTCGGTTCCCCGGTACAAGCGCTACTTGGACGAAATGCCAGGAGCTGCCGTCACAAGCGTTTGGGAAGACATCCCGCCAATCAACTCGCAAGCGCAAGAACGCCTCGGCTACCCCACCCAGAAACCCCTCGCCCTCCTCGAACGCATCATCCAAGCCTCCAGCAACGAAGGCGACGTAATCCTCGAC
The DNA here is from genome assembly GCA_031394355.1 of Betaproteobacteria bacterium. Lineage (GTDB taxonomy): Bacteria > Pseudomonadota > Gammaproteobacteria > Burkholderiales > Usitatibacteraceae > JAEUMY01. Next base: position 3,184 of record JANNSU010000008.1, read on the forward strand.
CCCTTCTGCGGCTGCGGCACCGCGCTGGACGCCGCCGAGAAGCTGAAGCGCCAATGGATCGGCATCGACATTACCCACCTTGCCGTGTCCCTGATCGAGAAGCGGCTCAAGAATCGCTATCCGGCCTTGGCGAAGAAGGGCGCATTTGAAGTCGAAGGCGTGCCGAAGGACTTCGACTCCGCACGCAATCTGGCCGAGCGCGACAAGCATCAGTTCCAGCTCTGGGCCTGCTCGCTGGTGGGCGTGCAGCCATACAAGGGCGGCAAGAAGGGCGCGGATCAGGGCATCGACGGGCTGGGCTTCATCGAAGTCGCCAAGGGCAAGACGGAGAAAGTGCTGGTGAGCGTAAAGGGCGGCGAGCACATCGGCGCCAGCATGATCCGCGACCTGCGCGGCACAGTGGAGAGGGAAAAAGCGGCCATCGGTCTCTTCGTCACGCTGACCGCACCCACCAAGCCGATGATCACCGACGCCGCGTCATCCGGCCACTACGAAAGCCCGCACCACGGCGGCTTCCCGCGCATCCAGATTCTCACCATCGAAGGCCTGCTCAACGGCACCGAGCGCCCGCAATGGCCCGACCTGTCGATGGGCCAGCAGAACTACAAGCAGGCGAAGGTGGAGACGAAGGGCGTGAAGCAGAAGGGGCTGTTCGAGGAGTAGGTCGATGGCGCATCAGAACCGCAACTGGAGAAGACACTGGACTTTGGCTGACAACGGTCTGTCGGCGGAGCATGAGAGCGGACTGGTAGTGTGGCTCGATGGCAATCGTCTGGTCACGGATGCCATGACGAGAGCCAAGGTATTCGAGCGCCTCGAAGCTGATGCAACGGTCGGCAAACACGCGGGCGCGCGGTTGGCGACGTTCATTCGGCAGGGTGAAAGGTTGCTGCGAGGTGAGTAGTTGGCATGGGGGGTGGCATTGCGAATATTCGCATGGCGCAGCGCGCAGCTTCGCCCGCCTGCTGACACTTCTGACTGTGTTGTGCATGGTCGGAGGCTGCCAGAGCGTTGCGAGTGTCCCTGTCAGCACTATGTTTCTCGGCCAGTCCGTGCAAACCTCCGTGGATTCGCCCGAAGCAAAGTACTACCTTGAAACCTACTTGCCGGGTCGACGGCAGGATGCAGCGCTGGATGCGCGGTTCCAGGCGCTGGATGCGGCGCATTCCGCAGGCATGCCGTCGCGCGATGAACTCAGTGCCGTGTCTGCGGCGTTCTCTGTCGATGTCGCCGCGATTCATTTGGCCGACCGGTTGCTGCGTACTGATTGTCATGCGACAGCCAATCAACGCTTCGCCGGTCATCTTGCACGTGGTACCGCCCGGCATTCCGCAGCGGCGAACTACGTTGTGTTGTTCGCGCCAGGCTGGGATTACGTGGACAGCGGCCACCTGACAGGCGCGAATTTTCGCGAGCCGCGCCGACTCGCCACGGAATTCGGATTGGAGAATCATCTGGTGCCGCTGCCGCCCAATGGCGGCGTGGAGGAGAACGCGGCAGTGCTGGCCAACACCGTTCGGCAACATGCTGGTCGTGGCAAAGGCATCCTCATCGCTGGCGCCAGTTCCGCCGGGCCAGCCATCCATCTCACACTCGGTCGGCTGTTGACGCCCGAAGAGAGGCGGTCGGTGAAAGCCTGGCTGAATCTCGGCGGCATCCTGCAGGGTTCGCCGTTGGTGGACTTCGCGTTGCGCTGGCCGCAGGTATGGGCGCTTGACGCGTTCCTTTGGTCCAAGGGCTGGGACCGCGCCGCGATAGAGAGCATGTCTGCAGCGCGGAGCCGTGCAAGGTTCGCAACGCTGTCGCTCGCCCCCGACCTGCTCGTCATCAACTATCTGGGCATTCCGCTATCCGGCCAGGTGGGCCGCTTTGCCAGCGACAAGTATCCGCTGCTACGCCATCATGGTCCGAATGACGGGCTGACGCTGCTCGCCGATGCGATCACGCCGGACACCCTCACCATCGTCGCGTTCGGGCAGGATCATTTTTTCGCGAACGACCCCTCTATCAATGCAAAGACGCTGGCGATGATGGCGCTGGTGGTGGAGATGCTGGAAAATGGCGACGCACCGCGATGCGGAAAAACCTGACGCCTATGAACGCGGATGAAGTGCATAGGTATGCCGACATGCCTTGGCGATATCGATGAGGTGATTCCATGACCCACAGCGTTGATTTCTTCGACCGTCAGTTTCGCGATGGCGGCGCCGATCAGTTGCGCCTCAATCCGTTCGAGGAGGCTGCGTTGCCCTGGCTTCAAGGCGACGTACTGGACTTCGGCTGTGGCATGGGCAACCTTGCCTTTGCGGCGGCACAGCGCGGTTGCCGCGTGCTGGTACTGGATGCCAGTGAAGCCGCCATCGAGCACATCAGAATTCGGGCGGCTTCCGAGCATGCACCCGTGCGTGCCGTGCAGGCCGATCTGCGCGAGTACCGCATTGTCGGCGAGTACGACGCCGTGGTGTCGATCGGATTGCTGGCGTTTTTCGATTGCCCGACCGCGTTCCGTGTGCTGGAAGATCTCAAATCACATGTGCGACCGGGTGGTGTGGCGGCGATCAACGTGCTGATTGAGGGCACGAGCTATCTGGACATGTTTGATGCGGTCGACCACTGCCTGTTCAGGCCTGATGAAATGCGAGCGCGGTTTGCGGGCTGGCACATCGAGCACGCGGCGTTTAGCGACTTCGATGCGCCAGGCGGAACGATAAAGCGCTTTGCGACGCTCATTGCGCGGCGGCCGCTTGAGGATGCCTTGGCGGCACACTGAAGCCTGTCATCGGGGTTTCCAGAGAGGATGCGAATATTCGCACTCAGCGCGCAGCGCCCGCCTTTTGCAACTCCTCCCGCACCAGCTTCTTCAGCGGTTCCAGCCCGAACGCAGGCAGCGGCCGACCGTTGACGAAAAACTCCGGCGTCTTGGCCACCTGCAGCGCGCTCGCATCAGCCATATCCTGCCGAATGATAGCCGCCGTGTCCGGAGACGCCATGTCGGCCCGCATGCGATCCATGTCCAGCCCGAGCGCGGAAAGAATGTTCCAGGCGCGGTCTGGGTCTGCGCGATGGTTCACCACCCAGTCGCCATGCGCGGCAAACAGTGCATCCAACGCGGGCCAGAACTTGTCCTGACGCCGCGCGCCTTCGAGCATGGCCACGACCACATCGGCGCCGCGATGGAAGGGGGCATAGCGGACTACGAGCGAAACCTTCCCGGCGTGCTCGGCCATGATGGCTTTCACCAGCGGATAGAAGTCGCGGCAGGTTTCGCAAGCAGGATCGAGGAACTCGACGATGACCACGGGTGCAGCCGGATTGCCCAGCGTGGGCGAGTGCGAGCGCACGAGCTTGTCGCGCGTCGGCATGGGATCGGCAGGCGGCTCCGGCTTGGCATGCAGGAGCAGCATGCTGATGATGAAGGCAGAGAACGCGCTGATGAGCGCGAAGATGAGGAGGGCTTTTTTCATTGTGATTGGGTCAGTAAGGATGCAGCATCAATTCTTAGGCAAGGTCGTTTGCGAATATTCGCATTGACTCGGCCAGCAAGATTTCGAATCTCCCCGAATCCCGAATCCCGAATCCCGAATCCCGAATCCCGAATCCCGAATCCCGAATCCCGATCCTTCAGCATTGCGCTGATTTTGCCGAGTACGCCGTCAACTCCACCAGTCGTGCCTCGTCTTTCACCTGATCTTTTGCGCGGTTACCCAGTTGCATGGAGAGTTTGAACTCGTACTTGCGGAAAAACTCGTTGAACATCTCGCCACCGAACGTACCCAGCGCCCAGATCTCGTCCGTCTTCGGGTCGTGCTCCAGCAGGATCGCGGCCAAGGGCTGCGGGGCGGGGCCGCTCAACACTTTGGCACCCGCGTAGGGATCATAGATGCTCGCGTCTGCACAACAGGATATGACGTTGGATTGTCTGCTGGCCTTGCCCGGCCTGGTCTTGAAGCTGATGAAGCTCACCTGATCGGTCGGATAGGCGAGCTTGTGGGCACAGATGGCGGAGTAGGCGACCAGCGTCTTCTTCGGTCCCACGCCACCCGGCCAGTCGTAGTCCTTGCCGCCTTCGGTCTTTAGCGCCACCAATTTCTTAACTGGCTTATCGAGACTCAGCAGGAAGCAAGGCGTGGACTCGAATGGGTAGTTGAAAACGTAGTTGTGGTTGGTCTTGAGCGACTTAAGCTTGATGGGCACGCCATCCCTGTCTACCAGTTTTACCCGGTTGTAGCGTTGCGAAGACGGGTTGTTGGCAATGACCAGCGATGAAAGCGATGCAGTGCAGGCTGCGGCGGCGGTCGCGGTGCAGAGTTTTACAAAATCACGACGCTGCATTCAGATTCTCCTCTGCGGATGTTTGCGTTGACTACAGTGACAAGACGAGACAAGTGGTGGTGCCGTGCGCAATGAGCTTGCCAGCGCCATCTTTCAGTCGTCCTTCCGCGGTGGCAATGGTGCGGCCGACGTGGATGATGTGGCCCTCGCAGCGGACTTCCCCGATTGTCTCCGTCATCGGACGCACGTAGTTGATCTTTAGTTCCAGCGTGGTGAATCCCTGTCCGGGCGCCAGCGTTGACAAAATGGAGCACGCCATCGCCGTGTCGAGCAGGGTCGCATGCACGCCGCCGTGCACGTTCTGGATAAGATTGTAGTGGCCAGCGTGCGGCGTCATGGCGACCACAGCGCGTCCGGGTTCCACCTCAACGAATCGAAAGCCCAGCAAGGCCGAGATCGGTGGCGTTGGGTATTTGCCTGTCACGACGTTCTGCAGGAAGGCCAGCCCGCCCAACTGCTTCAGTTGATCCAGTGGACCGATATCGGCCCAGCGTGCGGCAGCGTCTGTCATGGCGAATCAGGGTGGGTCAAGGGGTCAATGAGTCAAGGGAGCGAGGGAGGAAGGTGACCAGCCACGATTCTGCCCGACTCTGCGAAATCGTATCCGACCGGCTCGCCAGACAGGTAGCGCGTGTCGTCGCTGGTCAAACCTGCCATGAGCTGCTGCAGCAGGGGGCGGAAAAACACCGTGCGCGGCACGACCAGATCAAGGCATTCCCAGCCGAGTGGAAGGAAACCCAGATTGAACTCATGCGCCGCCGCCTCGCACCCGGGCGCGCAGTCCGCCATGCCGCGTGCGAGGGTGGACGCCGCGAGCCGCTCCGTGGGCATCTCGGCCACGATGTCGAGATTGATCATCGACAGTCCCGCATGACGCAATTGCGTCAGGAAGAAGTGGTGCGAGCCGGAGCCCTCCTGGCGCGCCACCCAGCGAAGGCCCGGCACGAACAGCTCCGCCAGGTTGCGAGGTGTCGACAGGGTCTTTCGCAGCAGGATGCCCTGCGAGCGGCGGGCCATGCGGACCAGCGCCCATTGCTCCGCCCCGCGAATATTCGCAAGCAGTTTCATGTGATGGTGATCGGCCATCTCAGCCGGCCCCCAATGGATGAGGCAGGCGTGGGCGCGATGCGCCGCGAGCAGCTCCAGCCCCGCGCGAGTGCCGACGGGCGAGTAGCTCACGGACGCCGCGCTGCCGACACCCTGCGCCAGCGCATTCACCGTCGCGGAGATGAGCGGATCGTCGCTGCCCGTGATGATGAGGCGGTCCTCTGCCGCCGCCATCTGTGTCGTCTCCATCAACCACGCGTCCACCAGCGACTTCGGGAACAGCCACTTGCCGCTGGCCTTGGTGCCGGGGAGCTTGCCCTCCTGCAGCAGCGCGTAGATCTTTTTTTCGTTCAGGTGGAGATAGGCGGCGACCTCTTTGACCGTGAGGTAGGGGCTGCGGTGATCTGCGGACTCACTCAAACCGAAGCACCTTTGCAATACCGCCCTTTGAACAAGGGGCAGTCCGGGGATCCTCCCAGCCTTCGGCACCCCCCTTTGCAAAAGGGGCAGTCCGGGAATTCTCCCAGCCTTCGGCACCCCCCTTTGCAAAAGGGCCATACCGGGAATCCCCCCGCCTTCGGCACCCCCCTTTGCAAAAGGGGGGCAGGGGGGATTTCAGCCCTTGCGAATATTCGCAATCAAATCCCCCTCGATCCCCCTTTTGCAAAGGGGGAGGCAGGGTTGGCCGAGGTTGCATCACACCACACCTTCCAGCACCTGCACATCCACTACCGTGTTGGCCTCGACGTTGCCCACATGGTCGCCCAGCACGATGAAGCAATTGGCATCCGACATGGATTTGAGAATGCCCGAGCCTTGTTCGCCGGTGACGCGCACGGTCCATGTTCCCTCCACACCCTGCGAGAGAATGCCGCGCTGGAACTCGGTGCGGCCCGGCGCCTTCTTGATGGGCGAGGTGCAGATGGCTTTCAGCATGGGCTGCGGCGGGACCGGGTTTACGCCTTGCAACGTGAGCAGGGCGTCGCGCACGAACTGGTAGAACGTCACCATCACCGACACCGGATTGCCGGGCAGGCCGAAGAAATGGGCACCGGCGATCTTGCCGTAGGCGAGCGGCCTGCCAGGCTTCATGGCGATTTTCCAGAAGACGACTTCGCCCAGCTTGTCCATCAGCTGCTTCACGAAATCCGCTTCGCCTACCGACACGCCGCCAGAGGTGATGACGACATCGGCATTGGCGGCCGCATCGCGGAACGCCTTCTCCAGCAAAACCGGGTCGTCCCGCACCACCCCCATGTCCAGCACGTCGCAACCCAGCTTTTCCAGCATGCCGAAGAGCGTGTAGCGGTTGGAGTCGTAAATCTGTCCTTCTGCGAGTGGCTTGCCGATGGACACCAGTTCATCGCCGGTGGAGAAGAACGCCACGCGGAGCTTGCGGTAGGCGTACACATCACCGATGCCGAGTGAGGCCAGCAGACCGAGCTCGGACGGACGAATTGCACGTCCTGCGGCCAGTGCAATGGCACCTTGTTTCAGATCCTCGCCTGCGTAACGCACGTTCTGGCCCTTCCTCTGGCCGGGTGCGAAGGTGATCTGCTTGCCGTCCACCTGGGCCCGCTCCTGCATGACGACCGTGTCGGTGCCTTCAGGCACCACACCACCAGTGAAAATGCGGACGCATTCGCCCGCCTGTAATGCGCCCTTGAACGGCACGCCCGCAAAGCTGGCACCCACCTCGGTGAGCGTGGTGTCGCCGTCCCTGAGGTCGGCAAAGCGGAGCGTCCAGCCATCCATGGCCGAATTGATGTGCGCCGGCACGTCAACCGGCGAGACAACGTCTTCCGCAAGCACGCGGCCCAGTGCCGAGCGAATGGGTAGCCGCACCACGCCGGAGACCGGGGACAAGAACTCCTGAATGAAGGCGCGCGCCTTCACCACAGGCATGGAATTGGGATCGTAATCGTCGGCGCAGGAGGCTTGTGAGATGGTGCGTGCGGACATGCTTTGAACCTTTCTTGCGAAGTTTCGCGCTGGGCTACTAGCGGCAGTTGCGGTCGATGAAGGATTGGACGCGCGCCATCTCGGCCGGCCGATCCTTGTCTTCCAGATAGACCCGCTCACCCTTGTCATTGCGCTGGTAGAGGGAAATCTGTTCCTGCAGTCGCGCAAGGTGGCGGCGTGCGTCAGGGCAGTCTGCCTGCTTGCGTTCGCGGGCCTTGGCTTCTTCGCGCTCCTTTTGTTCACGCGCAATCTGGCGTTGGCGGAACTCGAGGTCCTGTGACTTTGCGGACGGGGCAGAGGACGATGCTGGCGCGCCGGTTCCGGCGCCCGGCGGCGGTGCCTGCATTTTTTGTGCCTTCTTTTCCGGCGGCGGTTCTGCGGTGTAATGCGTGACGCCTTTTTCATCCACCCACTTGTAGATCTGCGCTGCAGAGGGCGTGGCGATCAGGAGCCCGGCTGCGATCGTGGCGGCGAAAACCATGCAGTCAAGGTTTGAGGGCGGGTGGGTGCACATGGGAGGGAGAAGAACGGGATTGAGCAGATTGAGAAGATTCAGGAGATTGGCGGGTACACAAACGTCATTCTAGCTGACGCATGCATGACTTATACTGCGCGCTCGCAGGCCCCTCAACTCCTTCTGGTCACATTCCGCCGCCATGAAATTTCGCTTTCCCGTTGTCATCATCGACGAAGACTACCGTTCCGAAAACACGTCTGGCCTCGGCATCAGGGCGCTGGCAGACGCGATCGAGAAGGAAGGCATGGAAGTGCTGGGCGTCACGAGCTACGGCGACCTGTCCCAGTTTGCCCAGCAGCAGAGCCGCGCGTCGGCCTTCATCCTGTCCATCGATGACGAGGAATTCACGCCCGGCCCGGAAATTGACCCTGCGGTCGTGAACCTGCGCCAGTTCATCGAGGAAATCCGACGCAAGAACTCCGACATCCCGATCTATCTGTATGGCGAGACCAAGACCTCGCGCCACTTGCCCAACGACATCCTGCGTGAGCTGCATGGCTTCATCCACATGTTCGAAGACACGCCGGAATTCGTGGCACGCCACATCATTCGCGAGGCCAAGTCATACCTCGACGGACTGGCACCACCCTTCTTCCGCGCGCTGGTGCATTACGCGCAGGACGGTTCGTACTCGTGGCATTGCCCGGGCCACTCCGGCGGGGTCGCCTTCCTGAAGTCACCCATCGGCCAGATGTTCCACCAGTTCTTTGGCGAAAACATGCTGCGCGCCGACGTCTGCAACGCCGTGGAAGAGCTGGGCCAGCTTTTGGATCATACCGGTCCGGTGGCGGCGTCCGAGCGGAACGCGGCACGCATCTTCAACGCCGACCATTGCTACTTCGTCACCAACGGCACGTCGACGTCCAACAAGATGGTATGGCATGCCAATGTGGCACCCGGCGACATCGTCATCGTGGATCGCAACTGTCACAAATCCATCCTGCACGCCATCATCATGACGGGCGCCACGCCGATCTTCCTCATGCCGACGCGGAACCATCTCGGCATCATCGGGCCCATCCCGAAAGAGGAGTTCGAGCCTGCGAATATTCGCAAGAAGATCGAGGCCAATCCGTTCATCAAGAACAAGGGTGCCAAGCCGCGCATCATGACACTGACACAGTCCACCTATGACGGTGTGCTCTACAACGTCGAGACGCTGAAAGGCATGCTGGACGGGCACGTTGACCATCTGCATTTCGACGAGGCCTGGCTGCCGCATGCGACATTCCACGAGTTCTACCAGGACATGCACGCCATCGGCAAGGATCGCCCCCGCCCCAAAGAGGCGATGATCTATGCCACGCACTCGACCCACAAACTTCTGGCGGGCATTTCCCAGGCTTCGCAGATCATCGTGAGCGAGTCCGAGACGCGCAAGCTTGATCGCCACATCTTCAATGAAGCGTACCTGATGCATACGTCGACGTCGCCGCAGTACGCCATCATCGCGTCTTGCGACGTGGCAGCGGCCATGATGGAGCCGCCCGGGGGCACGGCGCTGGTGGAGGAATCGATCCTGGAGGCGCTCGATTTCCGTCGCGCGATGCGCAAGGTCGATGATGAATTCGGCAAGGACTGGTGGTTCAAGGTCTGGGGCCCCGACAAGCTGGCCGAAGAGGGCATGGGATCGCGCGAAGACTGGGTGCTCAAGAGCAACGAGAAGTGGCACGGCTTCGGCAATCTGGCTGCGGGCTTCAACATGCTGGACCCGATCAAGTCCACCATCGTCACGCCCGGTCTGGACGTCTCCGGCAAATTCGCCAAGTCTGGCATCCCGGCGTCCATCTTCACCAAGTTCCTCGCGGAACACGGCGTCATCGTGGAAAAGACCGGTTTGTATTCGTTCTTCATCATGTTCACCATCGGCATCACCAAGGGCCGCTGGAACACGCTCTTGACCGCGTTGCAGCAGTTCAAGGACGACTACGACAGGAATCAGCCGATGTGGAAGATCCTGCCTGAATTTGTCGCCACACAGCCGCAGTACGAGCGTCTCGGCCTGCGCGATCTGTGTCAGCAGATTCACGACATGTACAAGGCCGGCGATGTCGCCCGCCTCACCACGGAGATGTACCTGTCCAACATGGAACCGATGATGAGCCCCGCGGATGCCTTCGCCAAGATGGCGCACCGCGAGATGGACCGTGTGCCCATCGAGCAGCTGGAGGGCCGCGCCACCGCAGTGTTGCTGACGCCGTATCCGCCCGGCATTCCGCTGCTCATTCCTGGCGAGCGGTTCAACAAGACCATCGTGCAGTACCTCAAGTTCGCCCGCGACTTCAATGCCCAGTTCCCCGGCTTCGAGACGGATATTCACGGCCTGGTCGAGGAAACGGTTGGCGGCAAGACAGAGTTCTTCGTCGACTGTCTGAAGATCTGATGTTGCAGAGTCGGTCACGCGCATGACGACACCTCCCGATATCCCGTCACCGGCCGAGCTTCCTCCGCCGCTGCCGCTTGCGCTGGTGGTGGATGATGATGACGCCACGCGTGAGTTCTGCGAATTCGTTTTGACAAGGGTAGGGTTCAGCGTCGAGACCGCCCGCGACGGCCTGACGGCACTGCGTCGCCTGCAGGCCGTGCGCTTCGCCGTGGCCATCTGTGATGTGCGCATGCCCATGCTCGATGGGCTGTCCGTGGTGCGGAACCTGCAGAACCATCCCAACCGCTGCCCCTTTGTGCTGGTAACAGCCTATGAAGGTACTGCCATGCGTCGTCAGGCTGAAGCACTGGGCGTTGCCTGCCTGCAAAAGCCCCTGACCGAAGCGGTCATCCGCGACGCCATCGCGAGCGCAATGGCGCGTTGACGCAGACATTCCTGACGTCGCGCCTGCGAGTGCGACGATTCAAGGCGGAGATTGACGTGCAGAGCCACCAGGTCGCGACAGGGCATTGCTTGCGAATTTCGGCATAATCGTTCGTGAGGCATCGCATCTCGACGGTGTCCGACTATCAGGGAGTTCCATCATGGCCGACGAGCAAGGGAATGTGTACGCGCCGACAGAGGCGCGTGTAGATGATGTGGTGGTGGCGGGTGAAATTGATCGGGCCACTCGTGGCACGCGGCTCGGGGCAACACTGCTGGATGTCGTCATGCTGATGGGCGTCGTGATGTTGGGTGGCATTTTTGCCGCAGTCGCGATCCCGGCGATGTCGAAAGGAAATTCGGAAAGCGGCGTACTCGTGAGCATCATCGTCATCGGACTCGTCGGTATCGCGGCCCTGGGGTTGCTCATCGCCAACATCTATTACCTGCACAAGAACGGCCAGACAGTGGGCAAGAAGATCCTCGGCATCAAAGTAGTGCGCACCAACGGCGAGCGCGCGGGACTGGCGCGCATATTCTTCCTGCGCTACTTGCCGGTCACACTGATGGGCGCCGTTCCCTACATCGGTTTTCTGGTGGCCCTGACGGATTCGCTGCTGATCTTTCGCGAGTCGCAGCAGTGCCTGCATGACAACATCGCCGACACCATCGTGATCAAGGCCTGAACGTCCGATGACGGCAGCGCAAGGTAGCCGTGCCGCATGGCGGGGCGCATGATGCTGGACACCCGCCTCGGGGTGGAAACCCCCGAGGGCGTGCTGCTCGAGCTGAAGCCTGCGGGTCTGGTGCCGCGCTTCGCCGCGTTCGCGATCGACTTCCTCATTCGCGCCGCCCTGTACACCATTCTCGGTACCGCGCTGGGCCTTGCCGGCCGATTCGGCATGGGGCTGTTCCTCATCGGGCTCTTCCTTATCGAGTGGCTGTATCCGGTGGTTTTCGAGGTGTGGCGGCAGGGGGCCACACCGGGGAAGCGCAGCATGGGCATTGCTGTGGTCGAGGACAATGGCCTGCCGGTGAGCTTTGCCTCGTCAGTGGTGCGCAATCTGCTTCGCTTCGTGGATTTCCTGCCGCTGTTCTACGGCGCAGGCATTGTGTCCATGTTGATCACGCAGGACTTCAAGCGTCTTGGCGATCTCGCCGCCGGCACGCGAGTGGTGTACGTTGATCCGCCGGCGCGCCGCCGGGTGCTGCCCGATGTGGTACCCGAGGCACCGCGTGCGTTGCCTGTGCCGGCCGTGCAGCAGGCCATGATCGAGCTGTCCGAGCGTTCCGCGCGGCTCACGCCGGAACGCCTCGCAGAGTTGTGCGATCTGGCAGGGCGTGCGGTGGGACTGCGACCTTTGCCGGGTGCTGCCGTGCCTGAATCGCGAATATTCGCAATGGCTGCATGGCTGCTGGGCCGCCGCGAACAGCCGAAGCCGACACTGGCACCGGAGAAGTTGCGATGACACCGGTCGAGTTCGAACGGCGCTACGGGCCGACCTGGGATCGCCTGGATGCCCTGCTGGGCTGGCTGAATGCCGGAAAGGCACGCATCACGGACAACAAGTGGAGTGCCGAAGCGGTGCCGCCTCTGTACCGCGAGGTTTGCCATCACCTGGCCCTCGCGCGCGACCGCGGCTACCCGGCTTTCATGATCGCCCGTCTCAATGGCCTGGTGCAGCGCACGCATCAGGTACTGTACCGGCCGCGCACCCGGTTCTGGTCCCTGGCGTGGCGCTATTTTTCGATTGAGTTCCCGGGGTTGCTGCGCGCCAATCGCGGTGTGATGCTGCTCGCCACTGCCGCGTTTGCATTGCCGCTCGTGATCGTGGGACTCCTCGTGTACGTCATGCCGGAGATGATCTACTCGGTCATGGGTCCGGGTGAGGTAGGCAACATGGAGCGCATGTACAACCCGGCGGGCAAGGTCATCGGCCGGGAACGCGCGGGCGACTCGGACTTCTACATGTTCGGGTTCTACATCCGCAACAATATCGGTGTCAGTTTCCAGTGTTTCGCAAGCGGTCTCCTCGTGGGTGTCGGCAGTCTGTTCTATCTCGTGCTGAACGGCCTGCAGATCGGTGCCGTGTCCGGCTATCTCACGCAGATCGGCTACGGCGAGACCTTCTGGAGCTTCGTCTGCGGCCATGGCAGCTTCGAGCTCACCGCCATCGTCATTTCCGGCGGTGCGGGGTTGAAGCTTGGGTTCGCATTGCTGGCACCGGGGCCTCTTACCCGGCGCGCGGCACTGGTTGTGGCGGCGCGCGAGTCGGCACGCATCATGTACGGCGTCGTCGTCATGCTCGTCATTGCTGCATTCATCGAGGCATTCTGGTCGTCCAGCCGCTGGATACCGGTGGAGATCAAATACAGCGTCGCGGCATTGCTCTGGGCCTTGGTGCTGTATTACTGCGTGTTCCAGGGCCGCCCGCGTGCCTCACCGGTGCACGCCACCGAGGCAGAGGCCAGCGCATGAATCTCGAGGCGATCACCTTGAAGCTGCGTCCGCGCGGTGCCAACGAGGCCATGGATCTGGGCGTGCGGCTGCTCCAGCGCAATGCTGGCGCGGTGTACATCGTCTGGTGCGCGACGGTGCTGCCGCTTTGCCTTGCGCTCCTCATGCTGGCGCCGGTCGCGACCTGGTTGCCCCCGGTGTTGATCTGGTGGCTGAAGCCGCTCTACGATCGAATCGTTCTGTTCGTCTTGTCGCGAGCCGTGTTTGGCGTGGCGGTGGGTCTGCGCGACTTGAACTGGGGCACCATATTCGCAAGCGGGCTCCTCTGGTCGCTCACGCTGGGCCGATTCGACTTCGCCCGCAGCTTCAACCTGCCGGTCTATGTGCTGGAAGGCTTGAAAGGAAAGCGACGCCGCCAGCGCTTCAAGGTGTTGCAGAAGAACACGCGCGGCAATGCCGTGCTGCTGACTGTCGCGTTCGTGCATGCGGAACAAGCCCTGGCGCTGTCGCTCATCGCGCTGGTCTATCTTTTCCTGCCTCAGCATCTCGACCTGCCGTTCTTCAACTGGATGTTCGAACCCGAAGCGCCGCTCTGGTTCAACGTGATGACGAGCAGCTTCTACATCCTCGTCCTCACCTTGCTTGAGCCCGTGTATGTGGCGTCGGGATTCACGCTGTACCTCAATCGGCGCGTGGAGCTCGAAGCCTGGGATATCGAGCTCGACCTGCGGCGCAATCTGCCCGCCGAAGAGACCGGGACCCACGTTCCGACTGCATTGCCGCTGCCGGGGCGAGCGATGGGGTTGGCGCGATGACTGCGTCGTGGCCGGTCAGGTGCCGCATGTTTGCTGGACTCGTCTTCATGCTGACCGTCGGTGGAGCACTGGCGCAGGATTCGCTGACGCCAAAGGATCCTGCCGCACCGTCCGGGACGGCAACCTGCCCTGCACCGGCTGCCGGCACGTCCACTGGCGGGGCCAATGGGCAGCCCTGGAGCAGGACGGCAGAGGCGGGGGAGGGTGGCCCTGGAGACATGCGTCCTGAGTTCCTTGCCCGGTCCGAGGTCAAGGACCGAATGAAAGAGATTCTTGCCGGTCCTGATTTCAGTCCCGAGGAAGTGACCCGCGTCCCCGCATTCAAGAACAAGAATCGCCAGCCTGACAAGAAGCCCGAATGGATGAAGGGGCTGGAAAACTTCTTTCGCGGTCTGGCTGAGGTCATGCGCATTGTGGTCTGGGTCGTCGTGGCGATCGGTGTGGTTGCGCTGCTGGTCGGGCTGCACTATTGGTGGCGCATGGCGGCAGCCCGCACACCCGGCGGTGTGATCGACCTGCCCACGCAGGTCGCAGGACTCGACATCCGCCGCGAATCATTGCCCGATGACATCGCCGCAGCGGCACGTGCCGCCTGGCAGCGTGGCGATACGATTCATGCGCTGTCGTTGCTGTATCGGGGGGCCCTGTCGGCGCTAGTGCTGCGCCATGGTGTGGCCATACGATCCTCGTTCACCGAGCAGGAGTGTTTGCGCGCTGTGCGGCGAAGCAGCGGCGTGACCGGCGGCCTGGCAGGCTGCATATCCCGCGGTATGGTGGATTATTTCGCCCGCCTCACCGAAGCGTGGCTCCATGCCGTGTATGCGCGACGAATGCCCGCGGACGAGGTCGGGTTGAATCTTTGTGCCGAGTTTGATCGTCACGTCGTGCCGGTTGCCGGGCCTGCCGGGTCTGGTGTGCTGGCCGGGGAGGGCGCATGACGCAACGCCGCCTCTTGCTCATCGTGCTGGGATTGTTCGGCATCGCCATCACCTGGTGGGTGGTTGAAAATCTGGTCTGGGAGGACGTGCGGATTCCCGGACGCCCAAAGGGTGAAGCGGTGTCCAACCAGCTCTTTGCGGCGCAGAAGCTGCTGCAGTCGCTGGGCGCGAATGCGAGCTCGGATCTCGGCTTCAAGAGCGTGCCAGAGGGCGATCCCTCCCTTGCGGCCATTGTGCTGCCCACTCAGCGACGCACGCTGACGCCAGATCAGCGTGATGCGCTGGAGGCGTGGGCGGAGGCGGGTGGTCATCTTGTTGTCGTGGCCTATTCGCTGAATGTGCCGGGAGAGTTGCCTGACACATTGTTGGACAAGCTGGGTGTGACACAGACGATGAAGCGTCCGCCGACGCCAAAGAAGGACGCCGATGCAGATGGCGCTGCAGAGACCGATGAAGACGACCAGGTCAAAGGCACCAAGGAGCCACCGTCTGCGATGCCCTGGCTCCCCAAGCCGAATGTCGACTGTCCGGTGCAGTACGACTGGATCAATCCTGGTCTGCACGTTGCCGACAGCGTTCAAGGGTCGAAGCCCGCTCTACCACCACGCTTTCCTGCGCAAGCGTTGCGGGTGTGCTTCGACGACCGCTTCAGTCTCACATCGCGCACCCCGCCGCTGTGGCGAACCGAGGGGCCGCATGGCACTCATGCGCTGATGCTGCCGCTGGGCAAGGGGCGGGTCACCGTGCTCACTGACTGGTTCTTCCTGCGCAACGGCGAGATCGGCCGGGGTGATCACGCCGACTTTCTTGTCGCCATTCTCGGGCCGGAACTGAAGGGCTTGCGCGTATTGCTGGTGCCCGCCGAGGACGTGCCCGGCCTGCATGCACAAATCTGGCAGCATGGCGCGATGGTTGTGCTGACCTTGCTTCTGTTGCTGATCGTGCTGCTGTGGCGCGGTGGCACACGGCTGGGGCCGGTCGCAGTACCCGCGGACCCTGTGCGCCGCAGCTTGCTGGAGCATGTTCATGCCATGGGCGAATTCATCTGGCGGGAACAGGACGCGCGTGCACTCTGGAAAAGTGCTGTCACGATGACGAGAAAGCGCATCGCCCGCGTGCTGCCCGCCACCAACAACCCTGATGTGCTGATCCGCGAACTGGCCAAGCGCAGTGCGCTGCCGGAATCCCTGATCCGCGAGTCCCTCTTCCCTGAAGTCAATCCCGACGCCGATCGATTCGCGCGCGCCATTGCAACGCTTGAGAAATTAAGGAAATCACTGTGACCGACATGCCCAATGCAATAGCTGGCGCCACCCCAGCCAACATCACCAATGAGAAAATCGCGCAGGCAGCCGAGGTGCTGCAACGTCTCAAGACCGAGATCGCCAAGGCAGTCGTGGGCCAGGACAGTGTGGTGGAGCAGGTGCTCATCGCGCTCACCGCCTCCGGCCATGTGCTGCTGGAAGGCGTGCCCGGCCTCGGCAAGACGCTGCTCGTGCGGGCGCTGTCGCGCACGTTCAGCGGCAGCTTCGCGCGCGTGCAGTTCACGCCGGACCTGATGCCATCGGATGTCACCGGACACACCATGTTCGACGCGGCAAAGAACGAATTCCAGATTCGCAAGGGGCCGGTGTTCGCCAATCTGCTGCTCGCCGACGAGATCAACCGGGCGCCGGCCAAGACGCAATCCGCCTTGCTGGAGGTGATGCAGGAATATCAGGTCACCATCGAAGGTACCGCCTTGCCCCTGCCGCTGCCGTTTCTGGTCCTTGCAACCCAGAACCCGATTGAATTGGAAGGCACATATCCGTTGCCCGAAGCGCAACTCGACCGCTTCCTGCTGAAGGTGCTGGTGGACTATCCGGCGGCAGACGAGGAAAAGGCGCTGGTCACGCGCATCACGTCCGGCCACATTGGTGATTCGCTTCAAGTCGATGAAGTCATGCCGGTGGTAAAACCGGAGACGGTACAGGCGCTGCAGCGCATTGCCGCCATGTTGGCCGTGGATGAGCGCATCTACGACTATGCGGTGCGCATCGTGCGCGCCACGCGCACCTGGCCCGGTGTGGCCATTGGCGCGGGTCCGCGCGGCACCATCGGCATGATCCGCGCCGCGCGCGCCAATGCGCTGATGAATGGCCGCGACTTCGTCACGCCGGATGACATCAAATCTGTGGCGCTGCCGGTGCTGCGCCATCGCATCGCGCTGGCCCCGGATGTGCAGCTTGAAGGGCAGACGCAAGACGGCATGCTCGGCCTCATCGTGGATTCGATCGAGGCACCGCGCTCTTGAAACTGCCTGCCCTGATTCTGTTCACGCTGGGCCGACGTGGGCCAGGCCGCTCGGCATGACGGCCGCAGTGTCAGGCATCGTTCCAGCGAACGCGGCGCCACCGCGCCGACTGCCGCTGTCGCCAGGCAGCCGACTGGTGCACGCGCTGTGGGCGCTGGCGGGTCTCGCGCTGCTCGCCGCAATGACGGCCCGCGTCTGGCCGCAGGGCAATGCCGCATGGCTCGGCCTCGTTGCGCTGCTGGCGGCAGTCGTGGCGCTCGATGGCTGGCGTGCCTGGCGCGCAGGATCAGGCGATGTGCTGTCCGCAAAGAGAGTGCTGCCGCATGCACTGGCGCTCGGTGTGTCTCGCAAGGTTGCGCTGAAGGTAGCCAATACCGGTGCCAATGCGATCACCTTGACGGCGCACGACCATGTGCCTGCACTGCTGAACGTGACTGGGCTCCCTGCGAATATTCGCATTCCGGGTGGTAGCGAGACGACAGTCTGGTACGACGTCACGCCGAGCCAGCGCGGTGCCGCGCGGTTCGGCTGGATCGAGGCGCTGGTGGATTCACCGTTCGGCTTCTGGCGCCGCCGCCGCTGGCTCGCCGAGCCGACGATGGTGCAGGTCTATCCCAACTTTGCCGCGGTCGCCAAGTTCGCGCTGCTGGCGACCGATAACCGGCTGTCACGGCTGGGTGTAAAGCTGAAGCGCCGTCGCGGCGACGGCATGGAGTTTCATCAGTTGCGCGAGTATCGCCAGGGCGACAGCCTGCGCCAGATCGACTGGAAGGCCACCACCCGGCAACGCAAACTCATCTCCCGCGACTATCAGGACGAGCGCGACCAGCGGCTCATGTTTCTGCTCGACTCCTCGCGGCGCATGCGCGCGCAGGATGGCGACTATTCGCACTTCGATCAGGCATTGAATTCACTGATGCTGCTCGCCTTCGTCGCGTTGAAGCAGGGCGATTCTGTTGGTGCGCTGAGCTTCGGGCAAGCCGTCGGCGGCGACCGCTACTTTGCGCCGGACAAGGGGGCAGCTGCACTGACCCGACTCACCAATACGTTCCACGATCTGCAGCCGCAGCCGCGAACGGGCGACTATCTGGAGGCGGCCAAGGCGCTGATGGTGCGGGTACCGAAGCGGGCGATGGTGGTGATCCTCACCAATTTGCGCGATGAGGATGAAGACGAGCTGCAGCTCGCCATTCGCGTGCTGTCCACCAAGCATCTCGTGGTGCTGGCGAGCCTGCGCGAGGCGGCGCTGGATACGGTGCTGGAGCGCGACGTGAAGACATTCGACGATGCGCTCGAAGTGGCCTCCGCGCAGCATTATCTCGAAGCGCGCGGCCGCACGTTCTCGCGCCTGGTGCGCAAGGAGACGTTTGCGCTGGACGTGCCGCCGGCGATGCTGCCCATCGCACTCGTCAACCAATATCTTGAAATCAAGCGCAGCGGCCGACTTTAGGTCGTTGCAACTACCCTATTGAGGATTCCAGAAATCATTACAGAGTTTGTCGCCCCGGCGAAAGCCGGGGTCCAGCGGCTTTCGGTCGAACGACACTGGGTTCCTGCTTTCGCAGGGACGACAACAATCCGTCGTGAATTGAGGAATCATCAATAAGTCGCCGCACAACCCGAAAGCGAGTCATGCAGGATTTCTGGCCATCGAGTGGATATAACCTGTTGTCCCGCAATGCGCGGGGCTGGCTGACGGTCGCACCGGCCTGGATTGCACGCCTGCTGGCGCGGCCGGAGCTGGCACCGATTCGCGAGTCCTGTGATGCCGAGCGGGCGCTGCATGCCGCACTGCAGGCCGATCCGCTGCGGCCTGTGACTGAATCTGATCTTGCGAATATTCGCGATACGGACGCGCGCGACAACTATCGACACTTCCTGTCGTTCCGCGATGGTCTGGTGGCGGCAGGCACGCTGGAAGCGTGGTACCTCCGCGTGTTTCGCGCGGGACGCGTCGAGCTGCCGCCGCTGTTCATTGATCTCGTTTGTCAGGCCATCGTGCGTGGACTGCTGGAGGGCAGCGAGAACGTGTACGAGCTCAGGGCAGGGGAAATGTTTTTCCGGCGTCAGCGTGTCTCGGTCGAAGAGGGCCAGATCATGGCGGGCGACGCAGAGTCCATAGAATATTTCGCCGAAACCGGCGGCTTTGGCAACCTCGGCCGCCTGCTCTCCCAGCAGAACACGCCGATCCGGACGTTTCAGCTGGACGTGCTCAATCACGAAACGGCCCAGCTCTACTGGCTGTCAGATGAGCGTTTCAAGTACGTACTGGACCTGACCCAGGGTCGCGAGGGTCTGTATGCCCTGTCCTCGGTGCTGGCGAAATGGATTCGGCATTTCACCGGCATCGTGGTGACCATCACGCCGCAGCAGAAAGTGGAGGATGAGACTTGGCGCTGGCATGTCGGTCTCGATGTCCCTGCCACCGCACTGCTCAACGATCTGTACGAGGGCAAGGACGTCGAATCAGACCGGCTGGAGCGCCTCATCAGTCTGTTCCGGCTCGACTTCGCTGATCAGGCGGACATGCGGGGCGACGTCCGTGGCAAGGCGATCTATCTTGGGCTTGCGATGACCGATGAGCACGTTCTCAAGTTGAAGCCACAGAATCTGCTGCTGAATCTGCCGTTCGCAAGTCGGAGCTAGGACGGTTGGCGGTTCGCCGCTGCCCACTGCGACGGCAATCGCCCCGCATGTCAGCGCATCGGCTTGCTACAATGCATGCTGCGCTGCCGCATCCCGTGACACTCTTCCGGTTGTCGGGCAATTGTGGCGACATTGAATCAGGTGAATCGTGGCCAAATTTGATCCCAGCAAGACCGAAACCATCATGCTCACCAACGAGATCGAGCTGCTCATGGCCGACCGCCAGAAGCTCTTGATGCTTGCCGGTGTCGCAGCCAAGTTTGTCGAGAAGGTGAATATCGAGAAACTGCCCATGTCCGTGATTCCGCTGGCGGAGGCCATTGCCAGCAGCGTCAACGACCTGTCCGAAGAAACGCTGCGCGAAGCGCTGCTCTCGATCAAGAAAAAATAAGCCCCTGCGCCATCGAGCGCGGGTTTACCTTGCTGCACCTTGCTGCAATGCGGCGCTGCAAATACGGAGAGAGGAAACCAGATGGATCAGGAAGTTTTCAACATGAGCGTGCGCAAGTTCCTGAAATCGGTCGGCGTGCAGTCGCAACGCGAGATCGAACAGGCCATCGCCAAGGCAGTTGCCGACGGCAAGCTCGGCCCGAATGCCAGCGTCCCAGCGACGATGACGCTGACCCTCGAAGGGCTCGGCACCTTCACGATCGACGGCAAAATCGACCTGGGCTGATCCCGGTCCGACCCGCAGAAGCAGCGCTTTGCTCTATCCGAATCTCAAGGAAGTGCCGCGACGCGGCGGATGGCTGTCACCTGCCATCGGCAAGACCGTGCTGCGTCTCGCTGGCTGGCGTGTCACCGGTCAGCTTCCGAATATTCGCAAGGTCATGGCGGCGGTTGCGCCACACACGTCCAATTGGGATTTCGTTGTGGGTGTTGCCGTGATGTGGGCCCTCGACCTGCGGCTCAGTTTTTTTGGCAAGCACACCCTGTTCAATGGGCCATTCGGCGCATGGATGCGCTGGATCGGCGGCATCCCCGTTGATCGCAGCGCGGCGCAGGGGCTCGTTGGCGCGGCGGTGCAGGCATACCGCGACCATGACTCGATCTGGTTCGCCGTTGCGCCCGAAGGTACGCGAAAGAAAGTCGAGCACTTCAAGTCGGGTTTCATGCACATCGCCACGCAGGCCAATGTGCCCGTGATGATGGTATCCATCGACCTGGTCGACCGCGTTGTGCACTTTGGCGAAGTGATTCAGCCGTCTGGTGATGTCGCCGCAGATGTGGCCCGCATCGAGGCGTACTTTGCGCCGCTGAAGCAGAAAGTTGAAAGCGTACGGGGGCGCGGCAAGCAGTAGCAAGAGGCAGGTGATCTTTCGATCGACCTCAAACGGACAACGCACAGACCATTCATGCATTCCCTGCGCCAGATTGGCGCAGGGAATTGCCTTTGTGACAGCGAGCGCTTCGACTTGGTGCGCGAGATCTTTGGCGGAGTCTTTGCTAAATCGTTGAACGAAAAAGCGAATATTCGCAACTCGGAGTTGGCACGGCCTGTGCATAGTACAGAGCGTGCAGGTTTCTCACCTGCATGTTTTCTCCTCCGAGAGCGGTTTGCCCGATGGCTTAGCCATCGGGCATTTTTTTGTGGGAGGTGAAAAGGGCCGCGCGACCTGCATGTCGCGCACCCCCGCCGTCCGGCGCAACGCATGCGTTGCGAAACCCCGGATGGCGTTCCTCCGAGAGCGGGTTGCCCGATGGACTCTGTCCATCAAGTACTTTTTGTACCGGCAGGATCGAAGATTGTTTCAAGTCATCCCAGCGTCACACTCGGCTACCACAATGAAATTCCATCAGGAAATCATCATGACTATGCGTAAATTTTTGCTGGCAGCATTCTTCATATCCACCCACGCGAGCGCGGAGCCTGCTTTGGATCAATTGGCCTGGATCATTCAGCGCGACCAGTTGAACAACCTGAAGCCCGAAGCCTTGAAACGCTGTGCGGAGGATGTTCCATCAGCACGGGCCCTGCTTGAGACTGGCCTGGTCAAGGACTATTGTCTGGTCCGCCACGGTGCACGCCGGGCGGAGGCACTGTTTCTGGGCGTGCATCTTGTTGCCCGCCTTGAGCGTCAAGGGGACGCTGCAGCGGCAAAGTCCGTTGAGGCGCTGATGGCGGCAGTTGATCGTCCGGACTTGTCTCAGCAGTCGCGTTACGGCGGCGTAGATTCGGCTCGCACACGAGCCCGCTGACGCAGTACCCGCGAATATTCGCATTCCCTGGAAGCAAAAATGAAAACGGGGCAAGCTCTTCGCTTGCTCCCGAATATTGCTTCCTTCACCTTCGACCCCCAAGTCCGCTATGCAGGCAGGACGTGGTTCAGGTGCTTTGCTTGTTGCTCAAGGATCCAGCCTGAACGCCCCCGGCAGCAACGCACCCGCCGTCGTGCGTTCGATGTGCCCGGCGAGATTGGTCAGCACCACAGCCAACGACGCGCCACCCAGCTCGATCATCACCTGACGACACGCGCCGCAGGGCGAGATGGGGCCGGGCGTGTCGCCGACCGCGGCAAGCAGCGTGAACTCATCGGGCCGCACACCTGCCGCAATGGCAGAGAAAAACGCTGTGCGCTCGGCGCAGTTGGTGAGGCCGTAGGACGCATTCTCGACATTGCAGCCTGCGAATATTCGCCCGTCCTTCGTGGCTACGGCGGCACCGACCAGAAAGCGTGAGTAGGGCGCGTGCGCGTTCTGGCGCACGGCGAGGGCGGCGGCGATCAATGCTGCTTCCAGTGCTTCGTTCGGATTCGCTTTGTCGAGCACGGACATGGCGTCACCCGTTCCAGCTGAAGAACAATCCCGCCAGCGCCGCGCTCATGAGATTGGAAAGCGTGCCGGCGGCCACCACGCGCAGTCCGTAACGCGCGACCAGGCTGCGGATTTCAGGCGTTGCCACGCTGCCGAACCCGCCGGCCAGAATGGCGATGGAGGAGAAGTTGGCAAATCCGCAGAGCGCGAAGGACAGGATGACTGCTGTCGCAGGCGCGATCGGTGTCAGCCCGGCGGCAGTCACGGTGGCCGCGTCCTTGAGGTACGGCGAGAGACCGACATAGGCAACGAATTCGTTCAGGATCAGCTTCTGGCCAATGAGGTTGCCCGCGAACACGGCGTCAGACCAGGGCACACCAATCAGCCAGGCCATAGGGGCGAACACCAGACCCAGCGCCGATTCGAGGCTGGTTTTGATGCCGAAGAGACTGCCAATGCCGGAGAACATGCCGTTCAATAGCGCGATGAGGCCGATGAACGCGATGAGCATGGCGCCCACGCTGAGCGCGATCTTGAGGCCGATGGCCGCACCAGAAGCCGCCGCTTCGATGACGTTTTCGGAACGCTTTTCTTCGAACGACAGATTATCGAATTCGATCTCCGGCTCGTCCTTGCCGGGGCAGATGAGCTTCGCGAACAAGAGCCCGCCGGGAATGGCCATGAAGGAGGCGGCCAGCAGGAAGTCCATTTTCACGCCCAGCCCGGCGTAGCCTGCGAGGATGGAGC
Organism: Betaproteobacteria bacterium; assembly: GCA_031394355.1. Lineage (GTDB taxonomy): Bacteria > Pseudomonadota > Gammaproteobacteria > Burkholderiales > Usitatibacteraceae > JAEUMY01. The sequence goes on from JANNSU010000008.1 coordinate 26,502, forward strand.
CCGCGACCGAGGCCATGCCGCTCGTCATGATGCAGAAGATCTGCGGGCCGGAGAGCTTCATCACGAACGGCTTGACCACGGCCGGCATCTCGCTTTGGCCCAGGAAGATGGTGGTCACTGCCGAGAACGACTCGATGCGAGCAACACCGATGATGCGCTGGAACAGTGACCCCAGCGCGGTGATGAGGATGCGCATGACGCCCAGGTGATACAGCACGGCGATGAGTGCGGTCATGTAGATGATGGCGGGCAGGACACGGAAGGCGAAGACGAAGCCGACATCGCCGAACACTTCGAACATCTTGCCGGTTACGAGGCCGCCGAAGAGGAATTCGGTGCCCTTTGCGCCATAGGACAGCACGTAGTTCACGCCTTCCGCCAGCCATTGCAGGACGATGCGGCCCCACGGCACGAACAGTACGATCGCGCCGATGGCGATCTGGGTAAGCAGGGCCGCGATGACGATGCGAGGACGAATCGCGCTGCGATCCATGGACAACAGCCAGCCCAATCCCAACAGGACAACGATGCCTAGCAATGCTTGCATTGAATCTTCTCCCTGTGTTGTGCCGTCCCGGTGCGGTCGGGGACGGGTTCGTTGACATGATAGTGCAGCCCGTGACTCATGGCGTTGCGCCAGTTGCTGCATTGAGCCGTGCGGGTGTCTGGGGAGGCAGGGCCATGTGTGGTGAGGCACAGACGGTCGGGGACAGTGCTGGCGCATACTGTGAGCATGACTGATCACTGCCGCTTCACACGCCAACGCCTCCAGACTGACCAGCCGACAGCATGATCCGCCTCCATTTGCAGATCGAGCTGGACTATGAAGTCGACCAGCATGGTGCGGATTTCGTGTTCAATATCCACGCCGCACATACGCCGAGCCAGATTGTCTCGGACGAAAGCATCGCCATCAATCAGGCCGTTGACGCGCCCGTCCACACCGATCCAGCAACCGGCAACCGTTACATGCGGCTGCACGCTCTGCCAGGGAATCTGCATCTCAACTACATGGCCACCGTCGATCTGATGCACCACTTCGGCCAGCCCTCGCAAATCGCCGAGGTGCCCATCAGCCGCCTGCCGCTGCCCGTCATGAGCTACATCTACCCCAGCCGCTATTGCCAGTCGGACCGGCTGGTGAAATTCGCCATCAACGAGTTCGGTACGCTGTGGCAAGGATATGGCAGGCTGGCTGCGATTCAGGATTGGGTCCGGCGACATGTCACGTTCACGTCCAACACGTCCAACTCCAATACCGCTGCGGTGGACACGTTGATCGAGCAGGTTGGCGTGTGCCGGGACTTTGCCCACCTCATGATTGCGTTGTGCCGGGCAGTCAACATCCCGGCTCGGTTCGTGACCGGCACCGACTATGGCGCGGATCCGATCCTTGGCCCGCCGGACTTCCATGCCTATGTCGAGGCATATCTTGATGACCGCTGGTATATCTTCGATCCGTCAGGCACCGCCATGCCGATGGGGCTGGTGCGTGTTGGCACGGGACGGGACGCGGCGGACGTGGCGTTTGCCACCATCTTCGGCGGTGTCCGCACGATGGCGCCCATGATCCGCGCCTTCGCAGTCGAGGACGCCTCCCGGAACATGATCCTGCCTTATCACTGTGCGGAAGCCCTGTCGACGGATAGTGGCACGCAGCGCAATCACTGATGCGCCCAACATGATCGAATCACTTCTCATCAGCGTTACTCCGATCAGCACATTCGCTGGCGCACATCGGCTCACCAATGCGAGCGGCTGCTTCTTCGAGCGCGATGGGCGGCTCTTCGTGGTCACCAGTCGCCATGTCGTGTGCGATGAGCCGACGGATCATCGTCCGGATCATATCCAGATCGAGTTGCATGTCGATGCCAGTAATCTTGCGGCGACCGCAGCTGTCACTTTGCCGCTGTATCGCAACGGCCTGCCGATCTGGAAGCGCGGGTTGGATCGTGCCGGCGAAGTGGATGTGGCAGTGGTGCAGGTGGACCGCGAACTCTTGCCGCCCAATGCGCTGTTCCGGGCCTTCACTCCGCAGCATCTGCCGGGGCCGCATGACAATATTGAGGTGGGGACATCGGTCATCCTGGTCGGCTTCCCGCTGGGGTTCTACGACACGCTGCACCGCCTGCCGGTGGCGCGGCAGGCCATCATCGCGTCCTCATTCGGGCTCCGCTTTCAGGGCGAAGGCTATTTCCTGACAGATGCGCGCACCCATCGGGGCAGCAGCGGCGCGCCGGTGGTCATGCGCGTGACCGATCCCTCTCGGGTGCAGGATGACCTGCCCTGGATGATGCTCGGCATCCACGCCGCCAGGCTGGATATGCGGACGCGTGATGAGGTGCTGGACGAGGCGCTGGGACTCAACTGCGCCTGGTATGCGGATATCCTCCTGCGGTTGACCGATCCATCCTGACGGGCCGCTGTGCGGGTGCTGCCGCCCCCCCTGGCGGCAGAAGTAAACAGGCTGGCCTTGCCATCTTCCAGCCACATTCTTCCGCCACCCTTGCATAATCGCGGTACAAAGCGGACAGCGTTCGAGCGCATGTTCGTCACAAGGGGCAGGGTGCGGCATTGCGAGACCTCGCAACGCCGGCCCGGGCTCCGAAACCATTCCGTTGCAAGCCCAAGAAAGAGCCCGCATGCCCGCCCCCGCCCGCAACGTCCCTTGTCATCGCTTCGTTCCGCTTCTTCCCGCCTTGCTTTCTGCCACGTTTCTCGTCGCGCTAGCCATTGTTGGCACAACCCTCCCCGGGGCGAGCCGGGCCGCTGACCCCGAGCCGCTGGGTATCCATGCGGCGGCGGCCTCCGACGCGCCAGACGTGATGGCATTTCCGCCCCACGCGGACAACAACATTCAGGAGTATCAGGTTTTCGCGCTGGCGTTCCACCGGCCGCCGACCGAGGCGTCGCTACGCCAGAACACCTGGTGCGAGATCAGCAATATCGAGGAAAGGGTGCAGGTGCAGTTCGTGCGCGGTGCCGAGCGCACGACTGCGCTGAAGGCGGCGGGTCTGGTGGACAAGCCGCAGAACGTGACGCTGCGTTGCGCGCATCGCTTCCCGGCCCGGTCCGAGGTGGTGCTGAAGAACGAAGTCGGCGTTGCCTGGCAGGGTGCGGGTGGCGAGAAGGAAGCGGCCCGTGCCTTTGAGTTCAAGTATGCCGTGCAGTCCCAGTCCGGATGGAGCGTGAATTGCGAGCGCGAAAACGCCAATGCCGACTGCATTCCCATCCGGCCCATCGTGGTGCGGTTCGACCGCGAGCTGACTGAAGCGGAAAGGGCGGGCGTCTTCCTCACCTCTGCAGCGGGCAAGCGCTTCCAGCCCTACCCCAGCAAGAATGCCGAAGACCCGATGTACCACGATCCGTCGCGTGAAATCGTGTTCACGAAGCTGCCGCCGTCGACCCGGTTCACGGTCAATGTCGCCACCTCGGTGCGCGCACGGCTGTCGCATTCGCAGCCGCTCTCCCTTCGCACGGCCGATTACCCACCGCTGGTGAAATTCGCCGGCCGCTTCGGCATCGTGGAACGGAATGCCGGTGCGCTTTTGCCGGTGACACTGCGAAATCTGGAACCGTACCTCACGGAATTCAATCCGGCGAATGCACCAAAGGCTCAGCCGCCAGGACCCGATGACAAGACCGGTGCAATCACCAAGGCACCAACTCCCACCGGCACGCTGGCCAGGATGCGCCAGATCCACGTCTCCAGTGATGAGGACCTGGTGGCCTGGAGCCAGAAATTCGACCGCTTCTTCAATCAGACCGATGGCGGCGGTGATCCCGACGAGCAGTACTTCGATCCGGACAACAAGCAGCAGAAGGACCTGCGCGCCCGCTCCCTGCTGATGAAGGAGCCGAATGTTGCAGTGAACGCGTTGCCCAAGCCGCTGGGCGCGCGCGAGTTCGAAGTGGTGGGCATTCCGCTCGCCAAGCCCGGCTTGCATATCGTGGAAGTGGAGAGCAAGAAGCTGGGGCAGTCGCTCATCGCCGACAAGTCGCCCATGTTCGTGCAGGCGGCCGCACTCACGACCAATCTTGCCGTGCACTTCAAACTGGGTGCTGACAACGCGCTGGTGTGGGTGACGACGCTCGATGCCGCCAAGCCGGTGGCAAACGCCACTGCGAATATTCGCGACTGCAAGGGCAAGGTGCTGTGGAGTGGCAAGACCAATGCCGATGGTGTGTCCATGGTGAACATGGCGCTCGCCCGACCCAGCTGGGACTGCCCGCACTACGTCATCGCGCGATCCGGTGACGATGTGACCTTTACCCGCAGCAACTGGACACGAGGCATCGAGACCTGGCGCTTCAACCTGCTGACCAACGAAACGGTATCGCGCAATCTGATCCATACCGTATTCGACCGGACATTGCTGCGTCCCGGCGAGACCGTGTCGATGAAGCACATCGCGCGTCAGGAGACCGCGCAGGGCATGACCATCATGAACGTCGCCAGTCTCGCCAAGGTGGCGGTGGTGGAACACATGGGGTCTGGCGACAAGCGCAATCTGACCCTCAAGTGGGATGCACGCGGCGTGTCCGAGTCGGTCTGGCCCATTCCGGCGTCGGCCAAGCAGGGTCAGTATCAGGTGCTCATCGGTGGCGTGGTGGCAGGCAGCTTTCGCGTCGGCGAATTCCGCATTCCGCTGATGCGGGGTGAAGTGAATTTTCCGGTTGGTCCCTTCGTGAACGTGAAGGCGGTGGAGACGGACGTGTCGCTGCAATACCTGTCCGGTGGTGGTGCCAAGGGCGAGACGGTGAAGGTTCGCAGCCGGGTGACGCCGCGCGTGCTGGCGTTCGATGGCTACGACGAGTATGTGTTTGGCACAGCCGACGGCAACATGACGAGCTGGATGCCCAAGGAAGGCGATGATGGCAGCGCGGCATCGGTCGACTGGCGGCAACGCGCGGCCCAGGGCCGCGAAACCATCGACCTCGGCGAGAAAATGGTGAAGCTGGACGACACCGGCCACGCCAAGGTGAAAGTTGAAGGCTGGATTGTTCCCGGCGACAAGAACAAGGCGGCGCTGGAAGGCCCGCGCACGCTGATAAGTGAAATCGAATACGCCGATCCCAATGGCGAGATCCAGACTGCATCGTCGCGCACGACGCTGTGGGATGCCGCATTGCAGGTCGGCATCCGCATGGATAGCTGGGCGCGCGCCAAGGACATGTTCCAGTTCAAGCTGGTGGTGCTCGACCTGAATGGGAAGCCCGCCGCGGATCGCAAGGTGGAAGTGGAGACGCTGCTGAAGGTGCGTTACTCGCATCGCCGCCGCACGGTCGGCGGCTACTACGCCTGGGACCATCGCGAGGAAGTGAAGCCGCTTAAAGCCAAGTGTGCGGGCAAGAGCGATCGCCTGGGCATGCTGGAGTGCAGCCTCAAGGTCGAAGAGGGCGGCAACGTGTTGCTGCGGGCAAGCGTGCTGGATGACCGTGGCAATCTCGCTGTGTCAGCACGCGAAATCTGGGTCGCGGGCCAGGACGAATGGTGGTTCTCGCAGGACAACCACGACCGCATGGATCTGCTGCCCGAGAAGAAGCGGTATGAACCGGGCGAGACTGCGCGGTTCCAGGTGCGCATGCCGTTCCGTGAGGCCACCGCGCTGGTGACGACGGAGCGCTCGGGCATCCTCGGGTACAAGGTGGTGCAGCTTTCCGGCACCAGCCCGATGGTGGAGATGCCGGTACAGGGGAGCTTCGCGCCGAACATCTATGTATCCGTGCTGGCCGTGCGCGGTCGCGTGGGTGATCCGAAGGCGACGGCGCTGGTTGATCTTGCCAAGCCTGCATTCAAACTTGGCATCGCAGAGATCGCTGTCGGCGCAGGTCAGTTTGCGTTGAAGGTGCAGGTGGAGCCCGACAAGAAGGTGTACCAGACCCGCGGGAATGGAAACGACGTGGCCAAGGTGAAAATACGGGTGCGCAAGCTCGACGGCAGCATACCCAAGGATGCCGAGGTGGCATTGGCAGCCGTGGATGAGGGCCTGCTCGAGCTCATGCCTAACCGCAGCTGGAGGATTCTTGACGCGATGATGCAGCGGCGCGGCTACGGTGTGGAAACCTCCAGCGCGCAGATGCAGGTGATCGGGCGTCGTCACTTCGGGCGCAAGGCGTTCCCGGCAGGCGGTGGTGGCGGCAAGGGGCCGACGCGCGAGGTGTTCGACACGCTCTTGAAATGGCAGGCTCGCGTGATGCTGGATGCCAATGGCGAGGCGACGGTGGAGGTGCCGCTGAACGATTCCATCACGTCATTCCGCATCGCGGCTGTGGCTACGGCCGGTGCCGCGCTTTTTGGCGATGGTGCCGCCAGCATTCAGGCGACGAAGGACCTTATCGTGCAGTCTGGCTTGCCACCGGTGGTGCGCGAAGGTGACGAGTTCTTCGCGCGCTTCAATGTGCGCAATGCCAGCGAGCGTGCGTTCAAGACAGGCGTGAAAGTGGTGGCAACATCATCCAAGATGGAGGTGTTCCGGTCACCCGCGCAAGTGCTGGAACTGAAGGCGGGCGAGGCGCGCGACGTGGGCTGGATGGTGAAGGTGCCGCGCGACATTCCCAATCTCGTCTGGCGCTTTGAAGCAGACGAGGCAGGTGTGCCCGCAGGCAAGAAGGCCGCCAACGACGACATTCGCATCACGCAGAAGGTGGCGCCGGCCGTCCCGATTCGTGTGGTGAACGCGGAGTACCAGCCGGTGCAAGGTGGCACGCTGTCACGCGAATATTCGCTGCCGCAAGGCGCGTTGCCTGGGCGCGGTGGCATCCGTGTCGCCATCACGCCGACCATCGCGGCGGATTCTGCGCCGGTGAAGGAGTACATGGCGAGTTATCCGTTCTACTGTCTGGAGCAGCGCACGTCCAAGGCGGTCGCGACGCGTGACGACAAGCTGTGGAAGATCATCCACGACAGCCTGCACACTTACCTCGACAACGATGGACTGGCGCGGTACTACCCCGGTGACGGCGAGGGCTACGTGCAGCTCACGGCTTATGTGCTGGCCGCGTCGCATGAAGCCGGCTTCACCATCCCTGCGGAAGTGAAGCAGAAGATGGAAGCCGGTCTCGCCCGCGCCGTCGAGGGCCAGGTGCAGCGGCGCTACGAGTATCTGAAGGATGACCAGCAAGGTCTCTTCCAGCGCCTCACCGCGCTGGAGGCGCTGTCCCGTTTCGGCAAGGTGCGCCAGAACCACCTGGACACCATCAAGCCCGAGCTTGCCAAGTGGCCCGTGGCGTCTCTGCTGGACTGGATCAATATCCTGAAGCGTTCTCCGCAGGTGAAGAATCGGGATGCGCTGTTGCAGGCGGCGGATGCGGAGCTGCGTTCGCGCATCGCGACGCTGGGCGGCCCGCAGCTCTTCAAGAATCTCGATGGCGAAGACCGCTGGTGGATGATGTGGTCTGGCGATGCAGTGGTCGTGCGCGCCATCCTCACCACGCTCGATCTGCCGGGCTGGGAGAAGGATGTGCCGCGCATCGTGCGGAGCGCTTTGGTCCGCCAGAAGAACGGTCACTGGAATCTCACCACGGCCAACGTGTGGGGCGTGCTGGCGCTGGACAAGTTCTCGGTCAAATACGGCAAGGGCAGCACGACGGGCAAGACGACGGTGCGTGCGGGCAACGTGTCGCGCACGGTGGACTGGGCGAAAATGGATGGCGATGAAATTGAATTGCCGTGGACTGCCGGTTCGCAGTCCATGAGCGTCAGCCACGATGGCGCAGGCGAGCCTTGGGTGGCGCTGGTGCAGCGCGCTGCTATGCCTTCCACGCCGGGCAAAGTCCAGGTTGGTCCAAACGGGGGCTTCACTCTCATCAAGACCATCACCCCGGTCGAACAGAAGGTGAAGGGTCAATGGAGCCGTGGCGACGTGGCCCGCATCACCATCGCCTTCAAGGGTGCGCAGGATCAGGGCTGGGTCGTGGTGGATGATCCGATTCCGTCCGGCGCCACCATTCTGGGCGGTGGGTTGAAGAACGATTCCGTGCTTGCAGCGCAGCCCGGCGACCGCTCCTGGTGGGATCGTCCTCGCTACATCGAGCGCACGCATGAAGCCTATCGTGCGTACTACGAATGGCTGTGGCGCAATGAACGCAAGGTGGAGTACACCGTGCGCCTGAACAATGAAGGCACGTTCAATTTGCCACGCACGCGCGTCGAGGCAATGTATGCGCCGGATGCGTATGGCGAGCTCGGGAATGCGGTGTGGGTGGTGAAGCCGTGATTGCTGTGCTTGAAAACAGGATTGTCGTCCCGTCGCAGGACGGGACCCAGTGGCGTTCTCTCGGTTCTACGCAAAACCAAGCAAAGACGCTGGGTCCCGGCCTTCGCCGGGACGACGAATCTAGTATTGCGAATATTGTTCGGCAATCGCTGAAGGCGATTGTCGAATCCCTGCGGGACCGCCTGCGGCGTCCGGCGCCAGTCCACCGGACTGGCGCGCGTCGCAATGGCGTTGCCGCTGTTCTGTGCCTGCTTTTCTTGAACACCACTTCATACGCCGCCACCCCCACCTTCCCCGAGGCCCGCGCCACATTCCAATCCAGCGAAGCTCGCCTCCTTGATCGCGACGGCCGGGTCCTGCATGAACTGCGCATGGACAAGCGTGTGCGCCGAATCGAGTGGGTGCCGCTTCATGAAGTGTCGCCAGCGTTCATCGATGCATTGATCCTGTCCGAAGATCAGCGCTTTTTTCAGCACAAGGGCGTGGACTGGACGGCCATGCTGTCCGCCGCGTGGGACAACCTGAACGCGCCGACCGGCAAACGTCCGCGTGGCGCATCCACGTTGACCATGCAGGTGGCAGGTCTGATGCATGGTGATCTTGCTCCTCGTGTGGAAGGCCGTACCGTGGCCCAAAAGTGGGATCAGGTCGGTGCTGCGCGCCAGCTGGAAGGCGCGTGGACCAAGGCGGAGATTCTTGAGGCATACCTCAATCTCGTCACCTATCGTGGCGAGCTGCAGGGCATCGCGGCCGCGTCGCGTGGCCTGTTCGGCAAGCATCCGGGTGGATTGGATCGCGACGAGTCGCTGTTGCTTGCCGCATTGCTGCGGTCACCGAATGCGAAACCGAATGCAGTGGTGCAGCGTGCGTGCGCACTGCGGGTGAAGTTGGAGCCCGGCGATTGCGTGGCCCTCAAGCTGACTGCGGATGAGGCATTCGGCCGTCCGCCTGTAGTAAGGTCCGAATATTCGCAAGCGCCCCATCTCGCTCGCAAATTGCTGAACAAAGCCGATGCGAATATTGTTCATGCATCGCTTGAGGCGATGCATGAATCACTCCGTGACCGCCCTGACGGGCGTCAGGCTGGAGTCCCCCGGACTCCATCTCTTCGCACTACGCTTAGCGCCGCTGTGCAACTCACCGCCAATAACGCCGTGCAACGCCATCTCACCGAGTTGACCGGCCGCAATGTCGAAGACGCTGCGGTCGTCGTGCTCGACAACGCCACGGGCGATGTCCTGGCCTGGGTGGGCTCCAGCGGCGCACTGTCAAAGGCAGGCGAGATCGATGGCGTCACCGCGTTACGTCAAGCGGGTTCCACGCTCAAGCCTTTCCTGTATGGCCAGGCGATCGAGCAGCGTCTCATCACTGCCGCATCGGTGATCGACGATGCGCCGCTCAACATCGACACCAGCATCGGTGTCTACACACCAGGCAATTACGACGGTGGTTACAAGGGGCTCGTCTCCGCACGCGTTGCGTTGGCGAGCTCCCTCAACGTTCCGGCGGTGAAGACACTACAGCGTGTCGGCCCCGAAGCATTCCGCCAGAAGCTGATCGCGTTCGGCATCGATTCGCTCGAGCAGGAGGGCGACTGGTACGGCTACTCCTTGGCGCTGGGCTCGGCCGACGTGAGCCTGCTGTCGCTGACCAACGCGTACCGCACACTGGCCAATGGCGGGCAGTGGACGCCGGTGCGCGTGAAGGCGGATGAGAAGCCCACAGCCAGGCCGCGGCGCGCAATGGATGCTGCAGCGGCGTTCATCGTGGCTGACATGATTTCAGACAATGGTGCTCGTGCCGTCACCTTCGATACCGACAGCGTGCTGGCAACCCGCCCCTGGACGGCGGTAAAGACCGGTACCAGCAAGGACATGCGCGACAACTGGTGCGTGGGCTTCTCCAGCCGCTACACGGTAGGCGTGTGGGTGGGCAATTTCGCTGGGGCACCGATGCGCGATGTCTCAGGCGTGACCGGTGCTGCACCCATCTGGGCAGAGTTGATGCATGCGCTGCATGCAGATGTCCGTAGTGATACGCCGCGCGAACCTAACGGTGTCATCTCGCAGATGATCGCGTATGAGCCTGCCGTGGAACCGCCGCGCCGGGAGGTCTTCCTGGCAGGCACCGAGCAGGCGAATATTCGCATCCGCGAGGCCAGCGCCGTGGGCAGCCGCATTGTGTATCCCACGCCGGGCCTCATCGTCGCCATTGATCCGGATATTCCTTCTGCGTATCAACGCGTGCCCATCGAGCTCACTGGTCTCGTCGGTATCAGTGCAGTTCGGTTGGGTGAGCACACCTTCCAACCCAGCGCGCGCATCTACTGGGCACCGGAACGTGGGCGCCATGTGATCGCCTTGCTGGATTCAGAGGGCAGGGCGGTGAACGAGGTGCGGTTCGAGGTGCGCTGAGCATCGCGAATATTCGCAATGTGGGGAATGCACATCAATGCGCTCAGCCTTCGCAGAACCCCCCTTTGTAAAAGGGGGGCAGGGGGGATTTGGGTGTGCGCTCTCGATCTTGTAGAGCCGGGTGGCGCGACACCACTGCAAATCCCCCTCACTCCCCCTTTTTCAAAGGGGGAGGCTGTCCAGCTCGAAATTTTCCATCAGGCCGCTAGTTCGTAGCGACGCGAGAGCAACTCGAAAGCGACCGGCCCCTCATTCGCAAAACCGTTCAGGGCCAACAACTCGGGAATCAGCACCTTGAGTTTTGCGATAAGCGCTTCCGCTGTTTCAGCTTCAGTGGCCAAACCGGGGACATCAGCGCTGTTCGCTACCCAGGCTTTGGCTTCGTCGTCCCAGTCGGCATGTACGTAGTAGGGTTTGTTCATGCGGAAGAGGGTACTGCAATCTCTCGTAGCCCGGAAGCAGCGCAGCGTATTCCGGGAATCGTGCGTGACATCAAGGATCTCCCCGGATTCCGCTACGCTGCATCCGGGCTACCATAATCACATCACCCATCACCCATCACCCATCACCCATCACCCATCACCCATCACCCATCACCCATCACCCATCACCCATCACCCATCACCCGTCACCCGTCACCCGTCACCCAAACAGATGAAGCCCCTCGCGAATATTCGCGTACTCGATCTCTCCAACGTGCTCGCCGGTCCGTTCTGCGCGTACCAGTTGGCGCTCATGGGCGCGGAGGTGATCAAGATCGAAACACCCGGCAGCGGCGATCTTGCGCGGCGTCTGGGTGCGGACGCGGACGCGGCAGCCAAGGGAATGGGGATTTCGTTTCTCGCGGTCAATGCCGGCAAGCAGTCGGTCACGCTGAATCTCAAGCACCCGGATGGCAAGCGAATATTCGCAAGGATGGTCGCAATGTCGGATGTGGTGGTGGAAAACTTCCGCCCCGGTGTCATGACGAGACTCGGCCTTGACTACGCCGCACTGAAGGCCATTAATCCGCGAGTCGTTTACTGCGCCATCTCTGGTTTCGGCCAGGATGGGCCGTGGGCGGGTCGACCGGCGTATGACCAGATCATCCAGGGGCTGTCGGGCCTCATGAGTGTGACGGGAGATGCGGACACAGCGCCGCTGCGCGCTGGATTTCCGGTCTGCGACACCATGGGCGGCATGGCGGCTGCATTTGCCATTGCGTCGGCGCTGGCCGGGCGCGGGGAGAAAGGTGTCGGCTGCGAGATCGACGTCTCCGTGCTCGAAGCCACGCTGGCCTCCATGGGCTGGGTGGTGTCCAACTTCCTTGCCACCGGCAAGGCACCGGTGCCGATGGGCAACGAGAATTTCACTGCCGCGCCATCAGGCACGTTCAAGACCAAGCAGGGCTTGCTCAACATTGCCGCCAACGAGCAGAAGCAGTTCGAGGCGCTTGCCGATCTCATCGGTCGTGCCGACATCAAGACAGATGAACGATTTGCGGAACGTGAGGCGCGCAAGTTGAATCGCTTTGCGTTGAGGGCAGAGGTTGAGGCGGGCTTGGCTCTACGCACGGCTGCTGAATGGGAAGCTTTACTGAATGATGCCGGTGTGCCGGCGGGTCAGGTGCTGTCCGTGCCTGCGATATTGGAAAGCGATCACATCGCAGCGCGCTCTTTTCTGCACGAGTTCGACGCTGTCCCCGGGCTTGGCGGTGCTGCACGAATGGCGCGGTCGCCGTTCCAGATCGACGGTGAACGTCCTTCGCCCGCCGAACCGCCACCTGAGCTGGGTGCGCACACGCGCGAGTGGCTGCGGCGAGTCGGCTGCGACGACGGCGAGATCGAACGATTCTTCGCCGAGGGGATAGTTTGACGTTCTGACGGCAGGACCTCTGGCAGACGGTTTGTCAGGCATGGCCGCTACGGCTACACTGCGCATCGAGTCCCTTGAGAAGGCTCATCGGGGATGAAAAATCCGCATACCGTCCAAAGAAGATCAGAGGAGAGCAGCATGAGAGCACTAACTGTCATTCGTGGGGTCGCCATTGCGGCGACTTTCATGGCATCCACGGCGGCGCTGGCCGTCGATAACCTTAAAGTCATGGTCCCGGCCAATCCGGGCGGCGGCTGGGATTCCACCGGTCGCGCGCTGACCACCGCGATGCAGTCCGCCGGCAGCATCAAGAGCTTCCAGATCGACAACAAGGGCGGTGCCGCAGGCACCATTGGCTTGGCGCAGTTTGTAAACTCAAGCAAAGGCGACCCGAACGCCATCATGATCGGCGGCATGGTCATGGTGGGCGGCATCATCCAGAACAAGTCGGCGGTCGATCTCTCCATGGTCACGCCGTTGGCCCGTCTCACCGAGGAATATCTTGTCGTCGTGGTGCCAGCGAGCTCGCCACACAAGTCGATGAAGGATTTGCTCGCTGCGTTCAAAGCCAATCCCGGCAGCATCTCCTGGGGCGGTGGCAGTGCAGGCGGCTCGGATCACATCCTGGCCGGCATGCTCGCCAACTCGGTCGGCGTTGAAGGGGGCAAGGTCAATTACGTGCCGTTCAAGGGCGGTGGCGAAGCTGTCGCGGCCATCATCGGCGGCCATGTGGCGGCAGGCATCTCCGGCGTTTCCGAGTTCTCCCAGCACATTGCCTCGGGCAAGATGCGCGCACTCGGCGTCTCCGCACCCGCCAAGCAGGGCAATATTCCCTCGCTGAAGGAGCAGGGCTATGACGTGGTGCTTGGCAACTGGCGCGGCGTGTTTGGCGCACCTGGCATCACCCCGGCACAGCGCGATGCGCTCATCAAGGCCATCGAGGCTGGCGTGAAGAGCAAGGCATGGGAAGAGTCGCTCAAGAAAAACGAGTGGATGAACACGTGGCTTGCCGGTGACGACTACAAGAAGTTCATCGATTCCGACGTGAAGCGCATTACCGAGATTCTGGCTGGGTTGGGACTCGGCAAGAAGTGACGTCTGAGAAAACCCACTTGCCAACGCGCTGCATCGCGTTGACGTTCGTCCGGCGTGTCGCATGCGACCCGAATTCCCGGACTCACCCCCCTTTGTAAAAGGGGGCAGGGGGGATTTCAAGCGCGGCGAATATTCGCAATTGTTGGCGCGAGAATTCAACATCGAAATCCCCCTCAATCCCCCTTTTTCAAAGGGGGAGGCAAAACCAGGGAGCTCGTGCACCATGCCCAAGGGTCAACTCTTCCTATCGCTCGGCGTCGTCGGCCTAGGCATCGCGTTCCTCATCGGCGCCTTCATGATTCCCGACGCGGGTGGCTATTCCACCGTCGGCCCCGCTGCCATTCCCAAGATCGTCGGTGCCGCACTGCTCCTGCTCGGTGCGTTCCTGATTTACGAAGTGTTCTGGCTGAAGGGCTTCCGCAATCACGACGAAGCCGCTGAGCGCGCGCTGCCGATGAATTGGACGGCCTTCGCATGGCTCTCGGGCGGACTCATCGTCTACGGCCTCACCATCGAGCACATCGGCTTTGTGCCGGCCTCGGTGCTGCTGTTCCTCGCCACGGCGGCTGGCTTCAACAGCAAGCGCTGGGTGCTGAACGCCATTACCGCATTGATCCTCGCGTCGATCATCTTCGCGCTCTTCAACTACGGCCTCGGTCTCAACCTGCCGAAGGGCTTTCTTTCTGGAGTGCTGCCCTGATGGACGTCTTCGACCTTCTCATGCAGGGCTTCCAGGTTGCGATGCAGCCGAAGAACCTGCTCTGGTGCCTCATCGGCGTCACGTTCGGCACGGCCGTCGGTGTGCTGCCTGGCATTGGTCCAGCTGTCGCCATTGCGCTCTTGCTGCCCATCACCAGCAAACTCGATCCATCGGGTGCGCTCATCATGTTTGCCGGCATCTACTACGGTGCGATGTATGGCGGCTCCACCACGTCCATCCTGCTGAATACGCCGGGTGAATCCGCCACTATCGTCACCGCGATGGAGGGCAATCAGATGGCCAAACGAGGGCGGGCCGGCCCGGCGTTGTGTACCGCGGCCGTTGGCTCGTTCATCGCGGGGACCATTGCCACGGTGCTGCTCACTTTGCTCGCGCCGCAAGTGGTCGAAATGGCCATCAAATTGGGGCCGCCGGAATATTTCGCGCTCATGATTCTGGCCTTCGCCACCGTGTCCGCCGTGCTGGGCGATTCCACGTTGCGCGGACTCGTGGCACTTGCCATCGGCCTTGGCATCGGCGTGGTCGGTATCGAAAACGAATCGGGTCAGGCTCGCTACGTGATGGGCATTCCGCAACTCGCGGATGGCATCGAGGTAGTCACGATCGCCGTCGGCCTCTTCGCGGTCGGCGAGACGTTCTACAACGCGTCCAAGCTGAACCATCTGAGTGAGACGATGGAGCGGGTGAAGGGCAGCATCCTCATGACAGCGGAGGATTGGAAACGCTCGTGGAAGCCGTGGCTTCGCGGCACCATCATCGGATTTCCATTCGGCGCGATGCCTGCAGGCGGTTCCGAAATTCCCACCTTCCTTTCCTATGCAACCGAAAAGAAACTCGCCAAACATCCGGAAGAGTTCGGCAAAGGTGCCATAGAAGGTGTGGCCGGCCCCGAGGCAGCCAACAACGCGGCTTCCACCGGGGTGATGGTGCCGTTGCTCACATTGGGTTTGCCCACGTCAGCCACCGCCGCCATCCTGCTGGCCGCATTCCAGCAATACGGCCTGCAGCCCGGACCGCTGCTGTTCGAAACCAACGCACCGCTGGTCTGGGGACTCATCGCCAGCTTCTATGTCGGCAACGTGATGCTGCTGATCCTCAACCTGCCGCTGATCGGCATCTGGATCAAGCTGCTGGAAATTCCGAAGCCGCAGCTCTACGCGGGCATCCTCGTCTTCGCCACCATGGGCGTGTACGGCATGCGTCAGTCGGCGTTCGATGTGTTCCTGCTGTACGTCATCGGCCTGATGGGCTTCCTCATGCGGCGCTACGGGTTTCCGACCGCACCGGTGATCGTCGGCATGATCCTGGGTCCGCTCGCGGAATCGCAACTGCGCCGCTCGCTCTCCATCAGTCAGGGCGATCCTTGGGTGTTCCTGCAGCGGCCGATCAGCGGCACCATCCTCGCCATCACGCTGCTGATTGTGGTGGGGCCTTGGGTGTGGCGGAAGTTCAAGATGTCGAGGCTGACCAAGCCTGCCATCTGACCCAATTACAAAACACCGAATCCGCAGCCTTCACTACGTGCACCCTCACCCCGACCCTCCCCCCTCAAAGGGGAGGGAGCAAACCCCGAATCCCGAACCCCGAATCCCCAAAGCAAATGAACCTCCACCACGACCGCTTCTACAAGTACGACGAACTCACCGCCATCCTCAAGCAGTTTTGCAGCGAATATTCGCACCTGCTCAGCATCGAATCCATCGGCAAGAGCCATGAAGGTCGCGATATCTGGGTGGTGACTGCCACCAATACGAAGACCGGCCCGGCCGAAGACAAGCCCGCCTACTGGGTCGATGCGAATATTCACGCCAGTGAGCTGGCAGGCAGTGCGGCGACACTCTTTCTGCTCGACACCTTGACCAAGCATTACGGCAAGCGCGACGACATCACCCGCTGCCTCGACACACGCGTGATGTACATTTGTCCGCGCATCAATCCCGATGGCGCAGAGTGGGCGATGCTGGGTCCCGAACACGGCGGACCGAAGATCATCCGCTCCTCCACGCGGCCGTATCCCCGCGACGAGGATTTCGTTGAAGGCCTGGATATCGAAGATATCGACGGCGACGGCCGCATTCTCTCGATGCGCATTCCCGATCCCAATGGCAACTGGAAGTGCCACGCCACCGAGCCTCGCCTCATGGTGCCGCGCGACCCGACCGAGTATGGTGGCCAGTACTACCGCATGCTGCCCGAAGGCCGCATCCAGAATTACGACGGCTATCAGATCAAGGTCAATCCGAACAAGGAAGGTCTGGACCTCAACCGTAATTTCCCTGCGGGATGGCGGCCTGAGGCGGATCAGCTTGGGGCTGGTCCGTTTCCGACATCGGAGCCGGAAGTCCGTGCGGTCGTGCATTTCATCACCTCGCACACCAACATCACTGGCGGCCTCTCGTTCCACACGTGGAGCGGCGTGTTGTTGCGTCCGTCATCCAACAAGCCCGACGACGACATGCCGGCCGAAGACCTGTGGGTCTACAAGGAGCAAGGCGAGCAGGGCACGAAGGTCACCGGCTATCCGGCCATCAGCACGTACCACGAGTTCCGCTACCACCCCAAAGAGGTCATCACCGGCACGTTTGACTGGATCTACGAGCATCTTGGTCTGTACGAGTGGACCATCGAGATCTGGTGCCCCATGCGCGAGGCGGGCATCACCGACTACAAGTACATCGACTGGTTCCGCGATCATCCGATCGAGGACGATATCAAGATGCTGCAGTGGGCCGACAAGGAACTCGCTGGCAAAGGCTATGTGGATTGGTACAGCGTCGACCATCCCGAGCTGGGCAAGGTCGAGCTGGGTGGCTGGGACAAGATCCACGCGTTCCGCAATCCGCCGCCGCACTTGCTGGAGCGCGAAATCGCCAAGTTCCCGGACTGGCTGGTGTGGAACACGCTCACGTCACCGAAGCTTGAGCTGATGGAAGCAAAAGCGGACAGCCTCGGCGGCGACACCTGGCGCGTGACGATGTGCTTGCAGAACACGGGCTACCTGCCAAGCTACGTTTCCAAGCATGCGCTGAAGCAAAAGAGCTCCCGCGGTGTCGCAGCGGAGATCACGCTGCCTGCGGGCGCCACGCTGGTCGCTGGCAAGCTGCGCGAAATGGCCGGCGAGCTGGAAGGCCGCGCGTACAAGCACACGCTGATGAGCTTCTGGACTGACTCGGCGCCTACTTCCGACCGCTGCGTCGTGGAGTGGGTGGTCAAGGCGAAGCAGGGCGATGTGGTGGCGCTGGATGCACATCATGATCGCGCGGGGCGAGTGAAGACTGTGGTGACTCTCGGCTGATCCTTACCTTCATGCAGGACAAAAAAAACAGGGCCCGAAGGCCCTGTCTTGGTTTGCTGCGACGGCAACATCTGCTGCGGATTACTTGAACTTGTAATCCAGGTTGATGTTGAAGCGTCGGCCCAGTTGGCCAGCTGTGCCGTTGTCCCAGTACGTGAACGTGTTCGGCACGTTCTGTGACCGACCATAGTTCTCGGTCAGATTCAGGATGGCAGCAGCAACGGTCAGGTTCTTGATTCCCCTCCAGGATCCGCCCACATCAAACGTCTCTTCGCGACCGACACGGCAGTAGCCGCGTGATGCCAGGTACTGGTTGGCGGCGCTCGCGGTCGGCGACAGGCAGGCGGTGGTCGAACCACGTTCCAGTGCCGACGTCTCGTTGTAGCGCAGCCAGCTTGTCCAGTTGCTGTGGCTCCAGCGCAGCGTCATGCTGCCCTTGAACTTGGGCACGTCAGACGTCTCGGTGCCGACCAGTCTCTCAACGACGCCACCGTCGAGGACCAGACGGTCAAAGTAGCGGGTGAGCGTGCCGTTGGCGTTGAAGCTGAATTTGCCGAATGACGTGGTCGGGAAGCGGACATTGATGTCGTAGTCCATACCCGCTGTTTCCGTGTACTTGAAATTGCCGTAGCCGCGCACCAGCGCCACGATCGGGCCGGAGTTGGCAATGCCGGGCAGCCAGGTTTGCGAATTGGGATCGCGAATCACGAATTGTGAGTTGGCAGCCGGGTTGGCGTTGAACGCATCCACGATGTCGATACCTTGCTGTACGCGGATCTCGTCATTGCGGCGGAAGCGCCACCAGTCCAGCGAGACATCAACGTCCTTGACCGGTTCGAAGATGATGCCGACGGTGTAGGACCGCGAGAGCTCCGGCTTCAAATTCGGATTGCCGCTGATCACGGTAGGCAGATTTCCCGGGTTCTGGCCGGCCGGCACGGAAGTGAAGCCGAGCACATTGCAGTCCCGTGCGACAGTCGGTACACCCAAGCTGACTGGCGCGCTTGGATCCGACGAGTTGCAGCGCAGACTGTCAAACAAGCGACGGGTCTGGTTGCTGTGGAAGGACAGCAGGAACGAGTTGCTGATCTGCGAGATGGCTGGTGCACGGAAGCCGGTGGCGAGCGTACCGCGGAACGACAGCGTTCCCGGAATTGCGTCGTACTTGAAGCCACCCTTGCCGGTGGTCGACTTGCCAAAGTCGCTGAAGTCCTCATGGCGAATGGCTGCCTGAATTTCCAGCGCCTTCACGACCGGCAGACGCAGTTCGCCAAAAAATGACTTTGAGCTGCGTTTGCCGCTCGTACCATTGGCCACGAGGCCAATGAAGTCGCCGGAGAGGTAGATGTCGCTGGGTACAGAGGCCAGTTCTTCCCGGCGTGCTTCCATGCCAACGGCGACGGCAGCAAAGCCGCCTGCCATCTTGAAGAGCTCGCGGCTGCCGCGTATGTCGAACGCGGTGATTTCCGATTCGCCTTTGTTCACGGCATCAGAGGCGACGGTGGCGGCGGCTGCGGCATTGTTCTGACCATTGAAACGATAGCTGCCGGATGCAATGGCCGAGGTCAGCAGCGAGCTGCGTACGCGGTCCTGCTGGTTGCGCTCATTCTCCTGCTTTGTATAGAGCAGTGCACTGTCGACATCCCATGCACCAAACGTCCCCTGCAGACCCACGGTGGTGCGAATGGTTTTGAGATCGTTGATGTCGCCCAGTTTCAGATCGGTGAAGCGGTAGATGACCTGCACTGCCTGTGCCGTGGCGGAGCCATTGGTTGGGTTGTCCGGGTGGCCGATCGGGAGGATCAGCGCGTTCTGGGTCCGGAAGGTTCCGTTCAAAAGCGGCCAGGTGGCACCAGTCGGATTGCCTGAGGTCACCAGGGCGGTGGTCATGGTGTACGGAATGCGCTTTTCCGTTGTTTCCGTTTGCGAGTACATCAGATCTGCGTACACCGTGATGTCATTGGTGAGTGCAAACGTGCCGCGCACCGATCCATTGATGCGATCCTGCTTGGCAATGGCCTCGTCTGCGTTGTCGAAGTTGAAGCGGCAGAAGCCGTTGGGCAGGGAGCCAGTAGTCGCTGCGAAGCCTGGCGGGCGGTTCGAGAGTCCCAGACCTGCCGTGTTTTCGGTTGGACAACCGGCGATCGTGCCGAGGTAGTTCGTGCCGAACAGGCTGTTGTTCGCGACGGAAATGCCGTTGATCACGGTGGATCCAGTCAGGCTGGTCGGAACGCGATAGTAGTTGGGCGTGCCGCTGGCCGAGGAGTCCGGCGTAAAGCGTTGCGTGAGGTTGCCCAGGAGGTTGTGCTCGTCGTGCTGAGCCAGACTGCCGCGGTCCTTCAACTCCGAGTGCATCACGGAATCACGTTTGGAGACCTCGAAGCCGCCAAAGACGTTGTAACGCTGGCGGCTCAGGTCACCGAAACCGAAGGTCACAGCCGCGCGTGTAGTTTGTCCCACGCCTTCATCGTTGGCACTATAGGATGCGCTGACGTCAATGCCCTGATAGTCCTTCTTGAGCACATAGTTGATCACGCCGGCCATGGCGTCGGAGCCATACAGTGCGGATGCGCCGTCCTTCAGGATCTCGATGCGCTCAATGGCTTCTTTCGGAATGGTGTTCACGTTGATCAGCGAACCGCGGCCGAAGTTGATGTCCACGGCAGCGACCGGCGCCACGCGACGGCCATTGATCAGGATGAGCGTGCCCTGCGAGCCGAAGCCACGCAGCGAAATGGTGGAGATGCCACCCACAAAGCCCGAAGCCGCGCCGTCCTGAAGGGAGGAGGCATCGACCGAGGAGAGGGAACGCATCAGCTCTTCAATGGTGGCGTAGCCGGATTCCTTGATCTGCTGGGCGGTGATGATCTGAACCACCGACGGGGTCTCCGTGTCCACGCGCTTGATCAGCGAGCCGGTGACTTCAATCTTGTCCGGCTTGGGGGCGGCGGCAGGAGCAGGTGCCTGCGCCGATGCCATGCCGGCGTTGACCATCCCGGCCAGCAGGGCCGGAATGACGACGGCCAAAGTTTTTGTACGGGGAGTTTTCATGGTTTGAATCCCTGAAGTGTTGGAAGTGGGGTGATTGCTTGCGGGTTATCAACGGTTGCCGGCCCTGAAGCTGCCGGAGGTGTCCGAACTTGCGTTGCAGACAGGCATATTCCGTCGCGTATTTCTACACGCTGCCGCGATGCTGCAATAAAGTTACAACGCCGTTTGTAACAGCGTGCAACACTTTGCAGAGTTTTGTGTGACCAGACCCATGCCCAGTAGCTATGCTGCTGAAAACACGAGATTTCTTGTGTGATTCAATATTCACTTTGTTGCAAAACTACAACAAATCACCCGCGTTGGTGCAAGCGAACTGTGAGCCACTGGCTACCGGCTACCGGCTTTCGCCACGCTCCGTGACCGAGCGGATGAACGCGATCGTCGCGTAGAAGAGGTAGTCGTTGTTGTCCTTCTTCGTAAATCCATGGCCTTCGTTCTCGCCCAGGATCAACCAGACCGGCTGGCCGTTGGCACGGACCTTCTCCGCCATCTGCAATGCCTCGGTCGCGGGCACGCGCGGATCGTTGCGGCCGTGACTGATCAGCATCGGCTTGCGAATATTCGCAACCTTGGTGAGCGGCGAGATGCGATCCAGGAAGGTGCGCATGTCCGGGTCGCGCTCGTCGCCGTATTCCAGCCGGCGGTTCTCGCGGCGATAGCTTTCGGTGTGGGTGAGCAGACTCACGAAGTGCGAGATGCCGACCCGGCTGATGCTGCCGGCAATACGCGCGCTGTAGGTGGTGGCGATGGCATGTGACATGTAGCCGCCATAGCTGCCGCCGGAGACGACGACGCGCGATGCGTCCATGTCCGGCTGCTTTGCGATCCAGTCGAGCAGTGCGCCCGCGTCCTTGACCGCATCTTCGCGGGCACGGCCGTTGTCCAGATTGGTGAACGTGCGGCCAAACCCGGTGGAGCCTCGCACGTTGGGATAGATCAGCACCATGCCCAGCTCGTTGATGAAGTAATTGTCGCGCCCGAGAAAGCCCGGCCGCGACTGTCCCGACGGCCCGCCATGAAGAATGATCAGCACAGGCCGCTTGCCTTTGAGCTGTACGGGTGGTGTGTAGCGAAACCCGCTGATCTCGCGCCCGTCAAAGCTCTTCCAGCGAATGAGGTCCGCGCGAGCGAAGGCCGGCGTTGTCGCGGCGTCACCCTGCAGTGCACGCGTCCAGCGCGTGAGTTTGCCGCTGGCGGCGTCGTAGGTGTGCACATCGCCCGGTGATTGCGATGACGAGTGGGTGAAGGCAAGTTCGGGCAGACGCCGATGCCAGCGCAACGCGCCGATGACGCCATCGGGCAGGGCAAGGTCGCGGTCCGGCGCCAGCTTGCGCGTTTCGCGGTCGAACCACTTCAGCTTTGAGATACCCGCTTCATTGATCACCAGCGGCAGGGGCAATGTTGAGCGTGGTGGCACGGCGATACGCTCCACATCCCAGGCGATGTCCTTCAGGAACTGCTCGCGGGTGGAGCTGCCGTCCTGACGCAACGTGAGCCGGCGGAATTCGCCATCACTTTCCACGAGCCAGCGTGGTGGCGGCGCGGGACGTGATGCCTCGGTGTCATCCTCATCCGCATCGGCGGATTGGTTTGAATCAGTGTTTTCACGGCTGCCGCTCCCACTGCTGCTGGCGTCCGAGTTCGCGGGCCGCTGCCCGGGCAGACGCTTCCCGTTGAGGTCCATGCGCCAGGTGGTGCTGCGCGCTCCACGTGAAGCGCGAACCTCGATGGCGCGGCCGCCGTTGATGAACCGGAGGCTGGTGATGCGTCGGCCCGGCAGCGTCTCCAGCGTCTGGCGCTGGGCGGGGTCCAGCGGGTTCACCAGATGTACAGCGGACTCAAGACGTTCGCCGGCATTGTCCGCACCGGCTTCGTCGTCTGCCTCGCCATCCTCCCTGGCATTCTCATTGCGATCCAGCGTGGTCGTGGCATACAGCACCTGACGGCCATCGGTCGAGAATGACCAGTGCTCGGCCTTGAGGTCGGCCTCGCTCAGCAACACTGGCTCGGGCCGCGTGCCAACTTGTCTGGCATCCAGATCCAGCCGATAGAGGCGGTGTGCCTCGTTGCCGCCTTTGTCACGGGCGACAACCAGATACCGTGCACTCACCGGTTCATACGCGGCGCTGCGGGTCGGGTCGGCATGGAAGGTGAGTTGCACGGGCTTTGCCATGGGCTCGGTCAGCAAAAAGAGCTGGTGCGTTTCGCCGGCGCGCTGGCTGATGATCATGCTGCGTTCACGCGGATGCCAGGCCACGAATCGCGTGCCCTCCAGATCGGCATAGCGGCGGGCAGCAGCCTCGATGCTCGTTGGCAGAGGCGGCACGCCGGAAAGCGTCAGGGTAGCGGGTACCGGCAGTTTCGCCGGCGCGGCAGCGTTGGCCGAGAGTGCCAAGGACGCGCAGAGCGAGGCGAGGGCGATACAGAGGGCCGTTGCCGGCAACAAGTGTCGTGGGGGGCGCGCGTTGACCAATGAGGTTGCACGCGAATATTCGCAAGGTGACATGCGCGACAGTGTTGCAGCCGCAGCCGGAACATGCAAATGACGTAGCGTGGCGTGGCTTGGCGCGAGCGGCCGGGCAAGGGAGAGGTGTTTTCGAATTGCGTGAACGGGGCCATGCGACAATCGCGGCTCCTGTTCATCCGGCGCCCACGCCCACTTCACGCATGTACATCGGCATCTTCGATCTGTTCAAAATTGGCATTGGCCCTTCCAGCTCTCACACCGTTGGGCCAATGCGCGCCGCACGTCGGTTCCTCATCGAGCTGGCACCGGCGGACTTTGCCCGCATTTCCCGGGTCGAGGTCGAGCTGTACGGCTCGCTGGCCCACACTGGCAAGGGCCACGGCACAGACTTCGCCATCCTGCTCGGCCTGCAGGGAGATGTGCCGGACGCGGTCGACACGGCACGCGTGCCGGAGATCGTGGCCGCCATCCGTGCGGCGCGCACGTTGAATCTGCTCGGCACCAAGTCTGTGCCTTTCGATGAATCGCGCGACCTGCGCTTCAATTTCAAGGAAGTATTGCCTGTCCACTCCAACGGCATGGCTTTCCGTGCGTTCGATGCTGACGGTGCGTTGATCGGCGAGCGCGAGATGTATTCCATCGGCGGCGGCTTCGTGGTCGATGCGGAGGAGGCCTTCGTCGGCACGCCGCGCGGTGAAGCGGCGACCGTGCCGCATCACTTTGAAACCATGGATGCGCTGCTGGCGCTCGGGCAGAAGCAGGGCATGAGCCTCACCGCCATGCTCGCCGCCAACGAATATTCGCTGCACGGAGAGGCGCGCACGCGCGAGTTCATTTTCCGGGTCGAGTCGGTGATGCGCGATTGCATCCAGCGTGGCCTCGCCACAGAAGGCATCCTGCCCGGCGGCCTCTCGGTGAAGCGGCGCGCCAAGTCGCTGTCGGACAAGCTCAATACGGGCGCCGGCATGGCTGGACACGACATCATGAACTGGGTCAGCACCTTCGCCATTGCCGTCAATGAGGAAAACGCTGCTGGCGGCCGTGTCGTGACCGCACCCACCAATGGCGCTGCAGGCATCGTGCCTGCCGTACTGGAGTACTACCGCCGTTATTGCCAGAGCGACGATGAAGGTGTCGTGCGCTATTTCCTCGCTGCTGCCGCTGTCGGCTCGCTCTGCAAACGCAACGCCAGCATCTCCGGTGCCGAGGTGGGTTGCCAGGGTGAAGTCGGCTCCGCCGCTGCCATGGCCGCTGCGGGCCTCTCTGCAGCGCTCAACGCCAGCAACGAGCAGATCGGAAACGCCGCCGAGATCGCGCTGGAGCATCACCTCGGCATGACCTGCGACCCCATTGGCGGTCTGGTGCAGATCCCCTGCATCGAGCGCAATGCCATGGGTGCGGTGAAGGCCATCAACGCCTGCTCACTCGCCATGCTGGGCGATGGCACCCATCACGTCAGCCTCGATCAGGCCATCGAGACCATGCGCCGGACGGGTGCAGACATGCAGACCAAGTACAAGGAAACATCCCTGGGCGGGCTCGCCATCACGGTTTCCATGCCTGCGTCGATTGCGCAGGTCGAGTGCTGAGATTCAGGGGATAGTGAATAGGCAATAGGGGATGGCTTTTTCTTTCCTTCCACCTTGGGCAAATCTTTGACGCCTTCGCGTTCCCCCCTTTGCAAAAGGGGCACGTTGACAATATCCCCCCACGCTTCGCGTTCCCCCCTTTGCAAAAGGGGGGCTAGGGGGGATTTCAGCGCCGACTCCAGTTCACAGCACCACCCCAAATCCCCCTCGGTCCCCCTTTTTCAAAGGGGGAGGCATGCCAACCGGCAGCGGCGTATCATTTCCGCTATCGCCTATCCCCCATCCCCTATCCTCTCCAGCACATGAACATCGCCACCTCTCCCGCCGTCGGCCGCGTTGCCGACCTCCGCAACGTCATGGCCAGGCACGGCATTGACGCCATCGTCGTGCCCTCTTCCGACCCGCACATTTCCGAATACATGCCCGACCGCTGGCAAGGCCGCAAATGGCTTTCCGGCTTCACCGGCTCGGTGGGCACGCTCATCGTCACGGCCGATTTCGCCGGACTCTGGGTGGACAGTCGCTACTGGGTCCAGGCGGAGACGCAGCTCGCGGGCACCGGCATCGCGATGATGAAGATCCCGGTCGTGTCGAGCGCCGCGCATCTCGATTGGCTGGCTGCGAATATTGGCCGCAATGGCGTAGTGGCCGTCGATGGCCAGGTCATGGGCCTCGCCGCAGCCAACGCGCTTCGCGCAGCACTGGCGCCGAATGGTGTCACGCTGCGCACCGATCTCGATCTGCTCGATGAAGTCTGGCGCGATCGTCCCGGCCTGCCCACTGCACCGCTCACCGAGCATGTCGCCCCATTCGCCATCGCCACGCGTGCCGAGCGGCTCTCGCTGGTGCGCGATGCGATGAAGAAGGCGGGTGCAGCCTGGCATCTGGTGTCGACGCTGGACGACCTCGCGTGGCTATTCAACCTGCGCGGCAGCGATGTGGAATACAACCCCGTGTTCGTCGGCCATGCGCTGATCGGGCTGAATGATGTGACGCTGTTCCTGGCGCCCGGCAAGGTGGATGCCGCACTCACGGCCCGGCTGGCGGCGGATGGCGTGAAGCTCGCCGACTACGCTGGGGCCGCCGCAGCACTCGCCAAGCTGGATGGCCAGGCCGTTCTGATCGACCCCGCCCGCGTCACGCTGTCCATGGTCGATGCGCTGCCCGCCAGCGCCACGCGCATCGAAGCACCCAATCCCTCCATGCTGGCCAAGTCAAAGAAGAGCGACGCCGAGGTTGCGAATATTCGCAAGACCATGGAGCAGGATGGCGCTGCGCTCTGCGAATTTTTCGCGTGGCTGGACGGCGCGCTCGCCAAGGTAGAAGCCATCACCGAGCTCACCATCGACGATCAAATCTGCGCCGCGCGGGCGAAGCGCCCCGGCTTCGTCGGCCCCAGCTTCTCCACCATTGCCGGCTTCAACGGCAATGGCGCCATGCCGCACTATCGCGCCCTGCCGGAGAGTCACTCGGTCATCGCGGGTGACGGCATGCTGCTCATCGATTCCGGCGGCCAGTATTACGGCGGCACCACCGACATCACCCGCGTCGTGCCCATCGGCAAGACCACGGCCGAGCATCGCCGCGACTACACGCTCGTGCTGAAAGGCATGATCCAGCTCTCCATGGCCATCTTCCCGCGAGGCGTGAAGAGCGCTGCGTTGGACACGCTCGCCCGTGCACCCATCTGGGCAGCACAAGCCGACTACGGCCACGGCACCGGCCACGGCGTCGGCTACTTCCTCAACGTGCACGAAGGCCCGCAGAGCATTTCCCCCCACGCCACCAGCCCGCTCGCCGTGATGGAGCCCGGCATGATCACCTCCAACGAGCCCGGCCTCTACCGCCAGGGCAAGTGGGGTGTGCGCATCGAGAACCTCGTATTGAACGTACCCGCGACCGGCATGGGCACCGCGAACGAGTTCGGCGAGTTCCTGCAGTTTGAAACGCTGACTTTGTGCCCGATCAATACTGAGCTGATTGAAAAGAACATGCTGGATGAAGGCGAGAAGCTGTGGCTGAATGCCTATCACCGCATGGTGAAGGAGCGGCTGTCACCGCTGGTGAGTGGGGCGGCGAAGGAATGGCTGGAGAAGGCGACGTTGGCAATCTAATTTTAGGTCGTCATCCCGGCGAAGGCGCGAAAGCGCGCTTTCGCCGGGACGACGGCAATTTTTGACTGACGTTGAATACAAGGGGACCCACGCATGTTCGAATCCGCAGAAATCGGCCACAAACTTTCCAAGGGCGAATACAAGCTCATCGAGCCCAAGCTGCGGGCGGAATTGCTGGAGGCGCAGGTCAAGCTCTCCGAGCGCGGCGACTTTCCTGTCGTCATCCTCATCTCTGGTGTGCGGGGTGCGGGCAAGGGCGAGACGGTCAACCTGCTCAACGAATGGATGGACCCGCGGCACATCCGCACCACTGCCTTCGACACCCCCAATGACGACGAGCGTGCCCGGCCGCCCATGTGGCGATTCTGGCGGGCGCTGCCCCCAAAGGGCAAGATCGGCATTCTCTTCGGATCGTGGTACACCGCCCCCATCATCGACCGCGTCTTCAAGATGTCCAGGAAGCGCGAGCTTTCCCAGGCTGTCGAGCGCATCCGCCAATTCGAGACCATGCTGGCGCAGGATGGCGCGCTCATCATCAAATTCTGGTTTCACCTCTCCGAATCAGCACAGAAAAAGCGGCTGAAGACGCTGCAGGCCGACCCCAAGAACCGCTGGCGTGTCAGCGACCGCGACTGGTCGTTCTTCAAACACTATCGGCGCTTCATCGACATCAGCGGCGAAGTGCTGGAAGAGACCAGCACCGCCCACGCGCCGTGGCTCATCGTCGAGGGCTCTGATCCGGAATACCGCGCTGTCATGGTGGGCAAGGTGCTGCTGGAGGCGCTCAACAACCGCCTCGCCCTGCCCAAGGGCCAGAAGGCTGTACAGATTGCCGTGCCGCCACTGGTGGAGCCCGTCGATCATCTGCGCGTGCTCGACACACTGAATCTGAAGCAAGCCGTGCCCAAGGAGAAATACGAGCGGGACCTGGCCAAGCTGCAAAGTCGTATCGCCCAGATGACGCGGCACCCCAAGTTCGCCGAGCGCGCCATCATCTGCGCGTTCGAGGGCATGGATGCGGCGGGCAAGGGCGGCGCCATCCGCCGCATCGCAAGCTCGTTGGATGCGCGGCTCTACCACATCATCCCTGTCGCCGCCCCCACGGACGAAGAGCGTGCCCAGCCCTACCTGTGGCGATTCTGGCGCCACCTGCCAGGCAAGGGCCGCGTCACCATCTACGACCGCAGCTGGTACGGCCGCCTGCTGGTGGAGCGTGTGGAGAAATTCTGCAGCGAATCCGACTGGATGCGCGCCTTCGGCGAGATCAACGAGTTTGAAGAAGAGATCGCCGAGGCCGGCGGCATCGTCACCAAGTTCTGGCTGCAAATCTCATCCGAGGAGCAGCTTCGCCGATTCAAGGAGCGCGAGAAGATCGAGCACAAGAATTTCAAGATCACCCCGGAAGACTGGCGCAACCGCGAGAAGTGGGACGCCTATCAGCGCGCCGCCAGCGACATGATCGATCGCACCCACACCAAGCACGCGCCGTGGGTGATGGTGGAGGCGAACGACAAGTATCACGCCCGGATCAAGATTCTGTCGTCGCTGGTGGAGCGGGTGGAATCGCAGCTGGAGGGGAAGGGGTAGTTGCGAATATTCGCAATGGTGCTGTGCCCATTGGTGGATAGAACAAAGTTGCGGAGCAATGGGGCACTTCCATAAATGCAAAAGTGCTCGTCACCCCGTCAAACGCCGGGGTCCAGCGCCTTTGATTCGGTGATCGCGGAAAGAGTACCTTCGTTCACAACAAAGTCGACAGTCTCCAGCTATGTTTCATCAGGAATCAGGAACCGCAGACCATGAAGGATGATCCGATTGTCGAGGAAATGCGCAAGAACGGGCAGGCGTTCACGGCCCGTCATGGTAACGACCTGGCCGCCATTTTCAAGGCGCTGAAAGAGAAAGAGCAGGCGTTGGGGGAGAAGATTGTGCAGCGTCCGCCGCGTCAAGTGCCGAGCCGGGTTGAAGGATGATGCATCCAAGGGGTCTCTTCCCCCTGTTTCTCGCTCAATGATAAGCAAGCCGGTGAGACCATGGCATTGACACGAGACTTCAAAGAGACGATTAGAGCGCGGGCAGAACGCGAGCCGAAATTCGCCCGCGCGCTGCTCGATGAAGCGGTGACGCTTTTTCTTGAGGGAGAGCCTGACACCGCCAAGCTGATACTGCGCGATCTGGTGAATGCGACCATGGGCTTTGAGCAACTTGCGGCCGAGATCGATGTGCCGAGCAAGAGCGTTCATCGCATGCTGTCGAACACCGACAACCCGACCATGGGAAACCTGTCGGCCATTTTCGGCGCGCTGGGACGCAGCCTCAATGTGAAGGTGCGCGTGGATCTGCTGCCGCGCAAGGCGGCGTGACGGCGGAGGGGAAGCGGTGGTTGCGAATATTCGCAGTAGGTAAAGACTGCAAAAAAAGCGAAGGGGCCGAGCGGCCCCTTCTTTTTTGCAAATTTCTTGCACGACCTTGCGGACAGATGCTTTGCTCCTCTGAATCATTGCCTTGATGTATTCCCACCAGTTCACGGCGAGTTGCGCTCCACCTTGTCTGCCCGCATCCACCGGTAACTGAAACCGAATGCGCGCCCTTTGAACAGCACCATCGCATCGGTGGGGTCATGACGCATTTCTTTGGGTACACCCGTGCATCCATGAAAAAGGAAACCATCGTTTTGCAGCGTGACGCGGATGTCCGGATAACAGCGCGAGCCGTCGGCCAGCGTCGTCGAGGCGAGCAATTTCAGGATGGTTGTCACTGGCCCGCTTGATTGCCAGCAACACAATGGCTGGCCCGTGTGATCTGCCTTAGCCTGCCGAGACGAGCGTGCGGGGCAGGCCCGATCTAAGGTGTCCGCTTTCGACCAAGGCTTGGGTTCGCGACATGACCTCATTGGCGGAGAAGGGCTTTTTCATGAAGTCGTTGGCGCCGATGCGCTGCGCATAGAATTGTTCGGCAGCCTGCTCGTTGCCGCTCATCATGATGACCGGGATGAACTGGGTCTGCGGGTCTTTGCGCAGCAATCGCAACGCCGCGAACCCGTCCATCGCCGGCAGAACGATGTCGAGAAAGATGAGATCCGGCTGGTGTGTTCGGGCCAGTTTGAGACCGTCTTCCGCAGTCGTTGCCTCGAGGGTCTGAAAACCGCTCTTTTGCAACGTGCGGCGTAGCGAAACCAAAATTGTCATCGAGTCATCGATGGTCAGCGCCGTCAGGCCGACATACTCCGGCACCGATTCGGACGGCACATCCTGCAAGTCCGACGCCTCTGGCGGCGGATCCACCGACGTATCGAACAGGCGCTTCAGGCGGTCTAACAGGTTCATGGTTGCGCGGGGGCAGGACGTTTTTCCGCAGGTATAGTCACACTGTGGTTTATCACATCAATGTGACAGATACGCAACACGCAGGTTCCGCGCGCGATCAGGCGCTCCTGCAGACGGGACAACCGCTTTCGACCCCTCAGGCACACCAGCCGGACTCGCCAATGGGAAACGCGAGTCCGGTGTTGCCAAGAGCGCTGTCAGGCTTCCGTCGCAGCGCTGTCAGGCTTCCGTCGCGTAAAAGAACTCTTCGCGGACGATCTTGCCGCCTTCGACGGTATAGAGTCCGGCCTCGATCATGTTCATCCGTGTGCCGGAGGGCTTGTGAGTGACATCGATCTCGAAGCCGACGATGAAACGATCACCGTGGGGCCATGGGCCGGTGACGGTTGCACTGTGAACTTCGTGGTTGTCGAACCACCAGGCGTTCTTGGCCTTGATTGCGGCGATGCCCTCGGCTGCCTGTGGCATGTCCTGCATGGCCGCGGCTTCAACGCTGACAGCGTCCTCGGCGTACAACGTGTTCTGTGCTTCGTCGCTCTTGCCTTCCTTGCACAGTTCGACCAGTTTCTTTGCGATCTCGAATGATGTCATTGCGATTTCCTTTCGGTAGCGGCGGAGCAGGGGCGCTCCGGCAGTCAGTCTAGGCACCGCTTGGCTGCGCTGGTGTGACAGCCCGAAACCAATGGGGTCAAAACCAATGGGGTCACGACGTTCAATATCGCATTCATCCTGTTCAGCTGTCTTAAACTTCGTTCTCTGCTCCACGACTTGCACTAGCCTGAGCCCCTAAGTGAAGTCGTCCAATGGTGTGCAGCAGGGCGGATGTGATAATGAAAGACCTGACCCCACCCGTGACCCCACCCGCTGGTTTGACTCATTGTGCTATAAGGCCCTGTCCTTGGAGCACCGGCGCCACTATGCATAAACAGATACCTAAAGAGCCCCACCCACAGCAGTTCAAGAATGGCGAAGTCCATGACTGGTACCGAATCGTCCTTGGATACTCTGACCACTTGGTCTCGGACCTACTTGATGAACTTGATCTAAACGAGACTCAAGCACGCCTTCTAGACCCATTCTGTGGTGCCGGCACAACATTGGTTGAAGCAAAAAAGCGCGGCATTCGTGCCTTAGGTTTGGACGCAAACCCTTCAAGCTGCTTTGCATCATCAGTCAAGACAGACTGGAACCTGAACCCAGAATCGCTAGTTCGTGCGGCCAGCGCCGTAGGCAGATCATTTGATACCTGCTTAGCTGACAAAGCTAGCCTGAAGCGCGATCCAACCTACAGATACATCTCTGCCTCTGGCATGCTTGAACGGGGCTGGATTTCTCATCAGCCATTGCTTGCCGCGATGGCCGCGAAGCAGGCTGTGCTCAAGCTACGCAAGCCGCATGACGCTTCCAAACCGCCATTATTGCTCGCCCTGATGGCCGAATTTGTACTCACCACATCGAACGTCAAATTTGGACCAGAGCTCTACTGCTCGACCGCCAAGAAGGAGGTCGACGTTCTGTCGAACTTTCGTCAGCAAGTTGAAAGAATGGCGTCTGACATCTACGTTGCAGAGGGGGGGCGAGACACGAGGACTGAGGTCCTTCTTGGCGACGCAAGAAAGTTGCATACATCAGAACGCGTCAGGAAAGCTGGCCTGTTTGACGCCGTGATCTGCTCTCCCCCATACCCAACCGAGCATGACTACACAAGGAACGCGCGTCTTGAACTTGCATTTCTTGAGCAAGTTTCCGACATTGAATCCCTTCGGACAATAAAGAAGAGAATGCTGCGATCACATACAAAGGGCATTTACGTTTCTGATAGCGACAGTAGCGAAGTTTCTTGGAGTCAACGGATAGGACGAATTGCGAACCAGATTAAGGAACTAACTCCGCCAGATGCTCATGGATTTGCACGCCTCTATCCCACCGTACTTCGACAGTATTTTGGGGGGATGGCAATGCACTTCAAATCCGTGCAGAAAGTTCTTCGCCGCAAGGCAAGGTGTATGTATATCGTTGGCGATCAAGCTTCGTATTTTGGCGTCCACATCCCGACTGCGGAAATACTTGGTTCAATTGCAGAGCGATCAGGATTCGACGTACTTGAGATCCGAAAGTGGAGAATGCGCAGGCCTACAAACGGCAGAGACGCTGTAGCAGAGAACATTCTAATCTTGCGACGGCGCTAGAACTGAGCAGGAGGACACCATGGCTATGAAGATCAAAGTACACGAGAAAGCTCTCGGGCACTTGAGCAGAGGGCTCTATCGAAGCCCCGCTAGCGCGTTGCGCGAGCTGGTGAGCAATGCTTGGGATGCGAATGCCACAACTGTCACGATCAATACGAACTATCCGAACTTCTTTCAGATCTCTATCGAAGACAACGGCCACGGATTCTCCAAGCAAGAGTTTGAGAGAATGATGTCAGGCGGTATTGGCAACAGCGAGAAGCGTGCGAGAAAGCAAGAGCCCCTCTATGGTCGGGCGGTGATTGGCAGACTTGGAATAGGTATGCTGGGCATCGCGCAGATTTGCCCTTCATTTGTGGTCATATCTAAACCTGCGAAAGGTGTTGGCTTCGCCGCCAGCGTTCGCCTATACGACACACTTAAGCGAGACCTCGACAAGCAGAAAGGTGCGAAGAAAGACGGTCCCGTCATGGAGGTTCATGTCGGCGAATACGACTTTATCGCGCATGACCTGGATTCGCGCCCAGTAGGCACATGGGTTTACTCAACGGACGTTCATCCCACTTTTACTAAGTCCTTTCAGGAGTCCGTCAAACAATCCGGCTTTGTTGCTCCATCCAGATCGATGGCTGATTGTGTGGCGCAATGTAGCAAAGTTCGTTCGCTAAACGAGCTCGGCGACTATTGGAAGCTGGTATGGGAACTGGCCGCATCTTGCCCGCTTCCGTATATCCACGAGGACGCGTTGCCAAGTCGCTTAGTCAAAGAAGATCACAAACGATTGACCTCATACAACTTTGCGGTGTCGGTAGATGGTATCCAGTTGGCAAAGCCTGTTTGGTTGCACGGGAATGCCGACGGCTATACGCCGCTGCGCATAAAGAGTGCAACCTACGAAGTCTATGGCTATCCAGTCAAGTTTCACGGCTACCTTGTTGTTCAGGAGGGGAAGCAGATAAAGCCCGACGAACTGCGTGGCATCATGATTCGTGTGAAAGATGTTGGCATTGGGTACTACGACTTCTCGTTACTGGATTACAGGATTAACCACGGACCCAGAAGCCGATGGCTAACTGGCGAAATTTTTGTGGAGTCCGGTCTTGAAGATGCGCTGAACATCGATCGCGACAGTTTCAACAGATTTCATCCCGAATTCCGAGCTGTGCAGCGAGAGGTACACCGACTTCTGCAGGATAGTGTGTTTCCTGAGGTCTACAAGCAAATTGACGTTCGCTCGGAGAAGCGGGCCCAAGCAAAAGCTGTCCATCGTGCGGAGCATGTGTCGACAGTATTCAAAAAAGCTGCCAAGGAGTCACTTCAACTGCCAGCCAGAGAGGTGGAGAAGCTTGCAAAGAGTATCGTTCCTCAGGCTACGGATGCATCTACCAAGCCACAGTCCGTCTTCCCAGTTGGCATCCGCCTAAAGGCATCACAAAGGCAGCTCGCTGAATCAGTGCTGCTTGCATTTGATCTTGCAGCGGAAGAAAAGGATCCCGCCAGGAGACGTGACCTGTTTGCCGAATTGTTAGCTGGTGTGTTAGCAAAATGGTGATATGAACCCCACCTTCAATCACGAAGACTGCCTGCTGAAGCACCACGTTCGTTATAGCGGGTGGCTCCCACTATGCAAATCAAGGCTGAAAGCAATTAGAGCCGCTGGCGCGAAAAATCGCCGCCTAAGGTACTTCACGTTCTGTGCCACTGGTGCGATTGACGTATACATGCTTCTAGTCGAGAAGGTGCTGAAGAAGTCCAAGCAAGACTTCTTCGACACAGTCGTCTTTTTTGAACTCACGCCAGAAAATGTGGTGCAAACACAGAAGGCAATTCCTGGAGCGATCGGCTTTCCAGGAAACTTCACAGAGATACTTGCCTTCGGTGAACAAGTAAATGACGTGGTACCACAGGCAGACCCACTTGATTACTCGCTCGCGGAGAAAGACAGAATAGAGGTACGTGATCGCCAGCGAATGCGTGCGCAGCGACAAGAATTCTCCAGTCACTTTCCCTTTGACGTTCTCAATTTGGACCTTCAAGAATACCTATTCCGTCCGCGCGATCAGCTTCCTGGCAAGCTAATTAACGCTATCAGGCAGGTACTGGAATGGCAAAAACTCCCCGTGACGTTCAAGAACTCAAACGCAAAAGAGTACCTTCAAGGGTTCAGTTTTATGTTCACCACCAGGGTGGGTCCAGAGAACATGAGCGCAGATTACAGAGATATGCTGCTTAAGTGCCTATCAGACAATATTGCTCGGGACGCGGAACTTGTTGAGTTACTAGCCGCCCGGACGGGTGCTGGGACGCCCGCAGAACTATTGGCGTCAGACTTCGAGACCTTCTTCAAGTTTGCTGTTCCGAAAATTCTGCTGAACATGATTAATGATAAGGACTGGTACGTGGACCCGAATGAAGGAGTGAAAACTTTTGAGTTTGAACGCGAGGACGGAAATGGGCCTTACAGGATGCTGCACTTCATAGCGGACATTCGGCGAAAAACTCCACCTGAGCACGCGCGCGCTCCGGGCACTCAACCCGCCGAAGCAGTAGAAGCCTATGGTGAAGTGGCGAGGATGATATTTTCTAAGCCAGAAGAAGTCGTTAACGACAATTCAATTGATAGCAAATTGTTGAAGTCGCACTTAGATCGCGTAAAGGAAGAGCGCGCAAGAACCCAAGCCTAATAACTAGCAGCGAAATCTAAGGGGCCAGCAACTGTCTTGAATCCCATGCTATCTGACACGCGCAATAACAGGGGACAGACCACAATTGTTTGCAGCGCAGCGGCTGTTTGGCATGGCCAGCACGACTTTGCTAGAGCATTTAGCGGCTCGCACCGAATGCGCATTACTGCCGTGGGGTAGTGGGAGGCCAACCATTTGGTGTTCAGGCTCGGCATTGCTGAGCAGGCGGAGATCTGCCCCTACTTTTTTCCAGGCTGCTCTGGAGCCTTGGAGAACGCTCGGGTTTCCGCTTCCATCGCTTGCCGCTGGGATTTTCCTCCCGCCAGCATGTCATCAACGACCCACTTGCCCTCTGCTTGAACCAGCTTGAACACGAGCGTGCGATCGTAAAATGTGCCGGCGTCTTTGAGGCTGGGGTAGACATTGAAGCTCGCGCTGACCTCGCCCGGCTTCAGCTCCACAATTTTCATGCGGGAGCTTTCGTAGGTGAGGGTGGGCTCATACTCTTGTGAGTCGAAGTAGACGTCGCCGCCAGCGCCCCACCCGCACAGTTCCGTGCCGGCCTTTTGGGCGCAGACCCGCGCGTTTTCCGCCAAGGAGGCAATGAAGCTGGACGAGAAAGGCGGCACCGGTGCCTTCGTCTTTTGCATGGGGTCTGCTTTGTAGTGGCGGAAATAGTCGCGGTAGAAACGCTCGATGGTTTCGGCTGCTGAAGCAGGCCCAACGGGGACGCTGAGCTGAGACCAATAGATGCCTCCTCCTGTTGCGGCCAACACGGCCAGTGCAAGCAAGGCGCCTAACAACACTTTGTTCGCTTTCAATCTAAACCTCCGAGGCTTAACCGCGCTTTGCCCTATGTGGTTCAGGGCGGATGGGACAAATCGTCTCAGCGGCGAATGTGGGACACGCGCCAGACCTGCGTCTTGGTGGGATGGTTGGTGTTCTCGCCTCTAAATCAGGAGCTTGTACAGCGGGGCACAGAAATTTGAATGACCCATTTTCAAGGCCCCGCACTGTACCGTCCAGCCGGTGAATGGTCAAACAAGTGGCAGCACTGCAGTGCTAGGTCGCTTCCTCGACTTCGGAGATAATCTTCTGTCACAGCGCGCCTGAGTGCCCATGCACTGCTTGAGCGGGCCAAGCCCGTTAATACCGAATTTTCGCCAATCTGAAAGCACCCCGTGTTCTCACACATTTTCGTAGGCGTCACTGACTTCGACCGCGCGCTGGCGTTCTACATCCCGCTGATGTCTGCCCTGGGCAACCCGCCCCGCTTCTGTGATCGTTCACGCCCGTGGGCCGGATGGCAATCGAGTCCGGGGCCTCGTCCGCTGTTTGTCATTGGCGCGCCACACGACAAGCTCGCACATGCGCCGGGGAACGGGCAGATGATTGCTTTACTCGCTGAGAGGAGGGCGGTTGTGGACCAGGCTTACGCGATTGCGTTGGCGCATGGCGGCACGTCGGAGGGCGCGCCGGGATTGCGGCCGGAATATCACGAGCATTACTACGGTGCGTACTTCCGCGACCCGGACGGGAACAAGATTTGTGTGGTTTGCCATTCGCCGTCGGGGTGGAACCTCGGTGATCTGGGTTAGCCCACCAGTCTCGCTGCCGGCCATCCTGAACTGCGAATATTCGCGTCTGGGCCATGGAGTGCCGTTCTCGGGGAGGACTGCCGGGAACCCGCTGGCCTAGTTGGTGCCGAAGATTTGCGAACCGTCCGCCCTGGCTCCATACCCTCTTTGGACTCAGGGGGAATGTTCTTTTTTCGACTTGTCGGACGCTGCTACGCCTGAGGCTATCAAACGCAAGTCGCGCATTTGAGTGACCGGCTTTCCCTACCAATCGAGAACAATTGCTAAAACGTTGAGTCATAGACAGTTCCATGCGCTTGCCCTGTACACTGATTTGGTCTTGTTATTCTCGGTTTTTTAATCCCTTTGCTTGGAATTGATTGTGAACAGAGCTGTAAATGTTCTACGTAGCGCACTTCCCGTGCTGGGCAACGTGCTCACTCTAGTTGGCTGCCTTGGCCTACTGCTTGCCGTGAGCGGCGTTCTGGATGCGGACATCTTTGCAGTGGGGATTTCGTCAGGAATACGCGTGATTGGCACAGTGGCGGTATCCGGATGTCTGCTGAGTGCCATCGGCTACGGCCTCGCAGACTTTTTTGAGAAGTGAAACCTTAGGAGATTCCCAAATGTTTAGAAAGTCCGATTTTTTTATTATCTTTGCCGTGATGATTTCTTTCGCCATTTCCGCCTATTTGTGGTTCGTCGTTCAAGATCGTGAGCAAGCGATTTACACCGCTATCTGGATCCCATCAATTTTCTGCTTCGGTATTTACTTCAAGTTGGCCGCATTGCTTGGGAGAAAGGCATGACAACACTTCAGCTTCTCTACTTTGCCATTTTTGTTTTCGCAATGCTGCTAATTGGTCTGGGCTTGACCGTCATGGAATTTCGTAAGAACAAATGAGGCGAAACTCGGTCGATGGTGGAGATCGAACAGAATCCAGTACGTGCCTTGTTGCATCCATCTATACCCGCCTGATTAGAAACTTTCGGAGGAGCCAGGCCTACTTTTCGAGCGCCGATCTTTAACCCCGCCCCCTACCGAATCTCCCTCGACCACTCGCTGAAGCCGTTCACACACGGCTTGCCGTCTTCGATTTCCAGCGAGACGTTGATGAAGAGCTGCTGCGGAAGTTTGTGCCAGGTTTTCTTCGGGTCCAGTTGCTCGCTGGCCTTGAAGGTGAGGATCAATGGCGAGCTGGGTGGCTCCAGCTCAACCAGGCGAACTTTGCGCGCAACCCATGCTTTGCCATCGTTACTGGCCATGGCTTGCCCCTGCGGCTGCGACAGCATGCGGCGCGTGCGAAGGCAGGTCATGTCGCGGTAGTCCATCATCCGGCCTTCTGTGTAGGCCGCGAATGCGTTACGGACCAGTGGCTCGTATTCGCTTTTCACGCTGGCGCTGCGGCGGGCGTTCTCTTCCTTGGTGACGACGGTGCCGGGGCTGATGAGATCTGCGCGCCTTGGCGGTGGTGCGATGACCTTTTCGATGCCTTGCTTCTTCACCTCATCGTTGCAGGGGCGCTCCTGATAGGTGGTCTTGCCATCGACGACGCATTTATAGGCAGCCTGCGGCTGAAAGCTCAGCATGAGCGCGGCGGCGCAGGTGGCCGCGAGGGGGAGATTCATGGTTGTCCGAGGTGTTGTGGAGTCGGGTGGGGTCTTCGGCGAAGCAGCGAGGCTGCACCCGCAGACTGTAGCGAATCTCCGGCACGGCTGGCAAGCGCAGCGCGCATCGAAGGCATGCGTCACGTCGGCCATGCATGGTTCGGTTGAATCTCTCGGACCTTGCAGCCGCCAGCCGCTTCCCGCACGCCCTCACTGACCCACCTACGCCGCCCGCAGATCCTCCAGCACACTGTCCACCGCCCGCTCTGACAACGGCACCTCTGCGAATATTCGCACCAGGCCATCGTGCAGCTGCAGCGCGAATGCATCGGGTGTCAGCGAAATGGCGCGGGCGGAATCGGGGTTGGTGAACAGCATGACGCCCTTGTGCGGGCTGATCCACGAGAGCTTGGCGCGAAGGCGGCCATCCGGGCGCTTGAATTCCACCCATGTGCCGCGTGACAGCGTCGGTCTCGCTGTCTGCAGCGGCTCTCTGTCTGCAGTCATGCGGATTTCTTCGACGCGCACGCCATCGGCTTCGAGATGAATGCGCATGAGGCCGGGCTCCCCCGGATGGACTTCAAACTGCTCTGGTACGTTTGATACCTGTACGTGCACCGTGGATGCATCCACCAGCTCGCTTGCAGTGGCCTCGCGGGCAGCATCTCTTGCTGCATCGGTCTGACCCGGTTGTCGCAGCCCTGCCTTCACGGCCCTGGCGTGGTGA
This sequence comes from Betaproteobacteria bacterium, assembly GCA_031394355.1. Classification (GTDB taxonomy): domain Bacteria; phylum Pseudomonadota; class Gammaproteobacteria; order Burkholderiales; family Usitatibacteraceae; genus JAEUMY01. Next base: position 65,432 of record JANNSU010000008.1, read on the forward strand.
TCCACGAGGGCAGAAAAGAATCTCTCCCGCTCGCCGGGGGCTACCTCGATTCCGGACAGGCCTTGCTGCAGGATGCGCAGCATGCGCGGCAGCAGGCCGACCAGACGCTTGCGATCATCGACAGAGAGTTTCGGTTCAAGACTCCAGAGCAAGTCGTCCACCACCTGGCAGGCCGTGCCCCAGGCTGCGCCGTCTTCTCCGCTGGCGAGCCAGGCATGCTTCAGCACATCGACCCAGCGTGCCTTCAACATCACCACCACCGCTGCAGGCAGGGTCTTGCCGTCCAGCCGCCCCGCAATGGCGTTTTCGGCGACCACGCGGGCGATCTCGCGTTGCTCCCGATCGTGAATCAGCCGGGTGGATTGCTCGACAAAGCCGGAGCCACTTTCGTCGCGTGCAGTCATGAATGCCTGCAGACCGTTGACCTCCTGGGTGAAGACACCCAGATCCGTGTCAAAGCCGAGCTGCACCCGGCCTACCAGTGCCTCCATGAATTGATACGACGGATGTGACTCGTCCACCGACTCATCGCATTGCAGGGCCAGCTCGGCCAACCCATCCAGAAGCAGCCTGGCCGGATGGGTCTTTTGCGAAAAGAAGCACTTGTCGAGCAGTGCCGCCTTCAGGATGGGAATCTGCAGGCGGGCCAGGAGCGCCTTGATGGGTGACGGAATCTGCCGATCACTGAACACGTAGTCAAACAGCATGGCCACGATGTCGATCGTCATGCTGTCGACCTGGCTGGCGCTGGCTTTCAGTTCCCGTGTGCCGATATCGCGCAGCACATTGAGCGCAGCAGCCAGATCAATGGAATCGTTTTGGGTGTTGCCGCTTGTAGCCTGGCTGGTGGAGCGTGTGACGGGCCCCATCTGCTGCTGCAGGCTGGTCAGTTGGCCCAGCAGCTGCGACATCGGCATGGCGGGCGGAAGTGGGGCGGTGCCATCGCTTGTTGCCAGGCGGCCGTGTGGCGCAACGAAATGTGTCGCGGCGTTTTGCGCAACCGCGTTCGAAGCAAGATTGTTCTGTGTTGCGTGCGCCGCAGCGCCGCTCATCAGCTGCTGCAGCATGCTGAACAAGTCTCCGCCGGCGCCGGACATTTGAGCGGCTTGAGGCGGGTGTGAAGGGTGCGATGGGCCAGCGTTTGAGGTCGCAGTGGTTCTGGCGGCGTTGTCCGCGCTCGCGGCTTTGTAAGTGCCTTCTGGTCCCTGCGCGGACGGTGCTGGCCGATTGCTGGGCTGAATGGGCGCGCGATAGGTCACGCGAATATCGGGCAGCACGCGATGCAGCTCCACCAGCCGTGCGTTGACATCTCGGTACACCTGGGTGAGATCCTGCGTGACATGTTGCTGGCACATCCGAAGGAGAGTGAGCTTCACCTGCGAGCCGGCGTTGATCTGGCCGCAGGCGTCCTGCAGTGCCCTGCAAACCGTCTCCGGGCTGAGGGGATTTTCCGCGCCCGCCATGTCGGGCTCATCCATGAGGAAGCCGAGCCGCTGGGTAAGGGCGCCCAGCTCTTCCTCGCTGCCGGACTTCATGGTGCTGGCCATTGCTGACATTGCAATGGATTCTTCCAGGTCGGCTTCATCCACCAGCTTCAGTTCCAGCACGGGGGCTGCCTTGACTGGCGTGGCCACATCGCCGCGCACCTTGCCGTCGAACTCGCCCAGGAAGCGCTGGCGAAAGGCACTCTCGATGCTGCCGCGCTTCTCGCGCGATTGGGCGCGTGCGTCGAGGTAGACATTCTGCAGTTCCCGATCCACCGAGCCCTGGGCCAGCTCAAAGAGCTCATTCTCGATGTTGTCGAATGCCTTGGTCACGAGTTCGCAAATTCGGTTGAGCGCCAGCTCCCGGCAATCATTGATGACGGTGGCGGACTTGGGGGCGATGTGGCGGGAGGACCGCGCGCGCAGGCGAGAATCCAGGGCAACCACGTTGTCAACTGTCGAGCGCGCGTGCATGGCCATCTCCTTGCAATCCCGCGCGTGCGCGGAACAGCGGTACAGCAGCGGTCCAGGTGCACCGCGTTACCGCGGCGCGCTACAACACCGTGAACAGGGAGGCGGTCGGATCGACAGACGCTGGCCAGACGTGCGAGAAGTGTGCAAAAACGGCGCACATCGCACGAAGGTTGCAAGGCATGGAATGCCCCTGCAAGGATGATGACTGGCAATCCCGCTGTCATGGAATCTCTCTGTGCATGGAGATCCTGTAGACCGGTGACTTTGCGCCCCCAACTTTCGATGGGTTAGCCCTGTTTCAGTATCGCGACCTGCCGAGGAACCATCGGCAGATCAATTGCTACGTTGGTAATCTATGGCCGGAACAGCAGGTCGTCAATCGGTGATATGCCTGATGGTGCTCGGGGTTTCCCCTGCTTGGCAACCTGGGCAGACGCCTATACGCGGATGGCATGTCGGCACTGTCGGGACGCATTCGAGGAATTCGGAAAAGAATAGTGCAGCAGGATTGCGCAGCCCGCAGCCCGCAGCCCGAAGCCTGCAGCCAGTGGCATCGATGCCGACCGGGTTCGGCTTGCGAATATTCGCGTGCGGATGCAGCATGCACACTGCACAGAATTCTGAAACCATTCCATGAGCAGTCCCCCACCCGCCCCGCCAAATCTGGAAGATCGCGCCGCATTGATGGTCGCCGCCGAGAAGGCACAGCTGGAGGCGCTCACCACCGAGTCTGAGATCGAGATCATCGGTGTCACCAGCGCCATGGGCGCCGGCGCGATGGGCAGTCCGGCGGCCGGCGAGTGGACTCTGCGGCTCAGCTTGACGCGCTGGCGTGAAGTCGGCGGAACACGACATGGCAACGAACTGCGGATCTGTCTGATCACGAATGAAGTCGAGATCGACCGGATCGTCGAGGCGATCCCTGGTGCGACGGCTGTACGCATGCGTCTGCGTCTTGTGGTGCCGCCCGCATCATCGGCGTCCCCATTGGATATGCTGCCCACTGCAACGCTCTCGGCACTGCTCGATGAGCCCGTCGATGATGCGGAGATGGTCGCCTACGCCGCGAAGCTGGAGGCCGACGCTGCCGCACCCATGGCGGCTATCGAGTCCCCCGGGACAGTACCGCCTGGTCCGAAGACGCCGATGACAATGGAATCATTTGTCGCAGCGGTAAAGGAAAAGCTTCCGCCCGCACCGGCATCCGAGATTGCCGCATTCGAACAGTCACTGGGCTGCCGCCTGCCCGATCTCTATCGCACTTTTCTGATGGCCTGCAATGGCGGCTTTGTCTCCGGTGAGCTGTGTTTCGAGGGTCTGTCGCCGTCTGGTGAGGGGGTTGGCACAAGCATCCATCACATCGGTGGATTCCGCGAGGAAAACTACTTCTCGCTGGCATGGGCCAGAGCGATCTATGAAAGCCGGATTCCAGACGATCTTCTCTGGATCATGGACGACCCGTTTGGCAATGCCATCTGTCTGGGCTTGCGCGGCGCGCATGTCGGGAAAGTCTACTTCTGGGACCACGAGGAAGAGCCTGATGAGGGCTGGGATGGCACAGTCGAAGGCGCAGGAAACATTCTGCTGTTGGCGGAGACGTTCTCTGCGTTCGTTGCAGGCCTGCGTCCGCGAGGATTCTGATTGTGAAGATCCACCGGGCAATCAGGGGGTGCAGCGCGCAGTCGTTGCCCGGCCAGTGGAATGATCGTCCATGCGAATATTCGCATAGCCATGCAATGCAGTTGCCGCATCGGGCCCGGCGCAACTCTCGAGCTTGCAGTGCTATCGCGCCCCATCAGTGTTCCATCCCATCAACACGGCGCCCCAGCGCTGGCCCTTGACGAAGAGCGGCACGGTGAGCGCAGTGACGATGGCGCCTGTGTCGCGGGCGTAGGTCTGCACGAGAAACTGGCCGGCTGCTTCCGGCGTTTCGGCCAGATTGCAGCCAGCGCGCTGGAAATCGGCGCGGGTGACCTGGTTGCCCAGACGCGCGGCCTGCGGCAGCCCCACGCGCGCGCCGCGTAGCAACACGCGCTGGTCGGTAAAAAATCGCTTGATGCGGTTGCCGATGAGATCCTGCTCCGCAATGCCCGTCCAATCCTTGCAATACTCGGTGTTGTGGATCGGGCCGTATGTGTTGAGGTCGATGATCAGGGCAAAGATGAGCGCAGGCTCCTCGGCTTTCACCTTGTCCATTGCGCGTTGCAGATCGACATCAACCAGGGCGTCGTAGCGCGTGTGATATTTCGGCGGCTGAAATCCGCTTGAGGGGACACGGCTAACGTCGAAGAGGTGAGCCAGCGAGCGGATGTCACCACCCTTGATCTCGTGATACTCCAGTGCCAGCACATCGTCCAGCGTGCAACGGCGGCTGTCGATGGCCTGGCCCATGATCTCGGCGCATGCGCGTGCGAGCTTGTGTGCCCTCGAAAGCGTGCGGTGAAACACGCTACCGGTGTCGACACTTTCGAAATGCCGGAAGGTTTCCTCGGTCAGCTCGGACAGAGCGAAGGTGGCAGCGGTCATCGCCTCGGCATCCGCCGTGATGGTCTGCGATGATTCACTGGCGGCCTTCAGCTTTGCGAACACTTCCGCCACACCTTCGCGCTGCTGCTCGACCGCAGACGTGATGGACAGCATGTGGTCTTCGACGTTGATGGCGAGCCCCGATAGTCGCTCCATGGCCGCACCTGCGGCATGTGCGTGGCCGGCCGTGGTGTCGACGAGGCTGGCACTTTTCTCCACGGCGTCCCGGGCCGGGCCGAGCTCGTCGTTGACCTTGTTCAGGAGTGCCTTGATTTCGCGGGTGCGGTTGGCGGTGAGCTCTGCCAGCGTGCCGATCTCCTTGGCCACCACCGCGAAGCCGCGTCCATGATGGCCCGCACGTGCGGCCTCGATGGCGGCATTGAATGACAGGAGCTTGGTCTGGCGGGCGATGTCGTCGATGATCTCGCTCACCTGCGAAATGGATTGGACGCCAACGACCAGACGGTCGATACGCGCCACCGTTTCGCGCATCTGCGTCTCCAGTTCCGCCGCAGATACTGCACCCTTCTTGCTCAATGTGCGGCCTTCGGCAGTGACGAGATTCATCGAATGCGCGGCCTCCCGGGTTTGCTCGGAGGAGCTGGCGATGCGCTTGATGTCATCGTTCAGCTTGCTACTCGTGCCGAGCATTTCGCCCAGCGCGGTATGGATGCGCCGGATCTGCTGGCTGACCGAGCCCAGACGCTGCGACGTGCGGGCTGCACCGACGGCGGTGCGCGTGATCGCATCCTGCAACGCTGACAGTGTGGCGCGATAGCTGCCCGATGCGCCCCGACCCGGAATGAGTCGAGACCACCATGAACCGGTCGTGGGTGTTGTGCTCACATCAATGGCCGCATGGGGCAGCGCAGGCCCTGGCACGCTCCGTGTGGTAGTGCGTACGCTATGCCGCAAATCCGGCGTCGTCGCCGGCATCTTTCCTGACTTCTCCATGGCGGTACCGCCTTGTGTCCACTTGTTATGGGATGAGTCTAACCCCGTGGCGGGCCGGGAGGGGAGTCTGGTGCGAACAGAGCGAGTTGTCGGCCTCGCGTTGCGAATATTCGCAACGCAGCAAAGCTCAGTGCAGCTTCACCTTCGGTTCCGTCTGCCTGCGGATCATGCGTGCCAGTGTGTCCAGCGCCATGCGCCAGAAGCCGTGCAGTGCCCAGAGGTGCAGTTTGTAGAGCGAGATGTAGAAGAGCTTGGCGATGATGCCTTCCACGCGGATGGACCCGCGTGAGGCAAAACCCATCAGGGTCCCGACAGATTCGTAGTTCCCCAGTGAAACCAGCGAGCCGAAATCGCGGTAGCGGAACGGCAGCAGGCTGCGCCCTGCGATGCGACGGTGGATGGCGTCGGCGATATGGCTTGCCATCTGGTGCGCTGATTGCGCACGGGGCGGCACATTGCGGCCGTCCTTCCATTCGCACGCGGCGCAGTCGCCCAATGCAAAGATGTCCGCATCGCGCGTGGTTTGCAATGTGGGCTGGACAACGAGCTGGTTGATGCGGTTGGTTTCCAGGCCATCCAGATCCGCCAGCACATCGGCGCACTTGATGCCGGCTGCCCAGATCGTGAACTCGCCGGGAACGTCCCGTCCCGAGGCGGTGCGAATATTCGCATCATCCACACTGACGACCCGCTCATTGACCAGTACCTCGACCTTCAGTGACCGCAAGATGTCCAGCGTCGCCTCGGCAAGATAGTCCGGCAATCCGGCAAGGATGCGCGGCCCGGCTTCGACGATGCGGATGCTGATCTGCGTCTCGGGATCGAAATCCTTTAGTCCGTAGCCTGCCAGCACGCGTGTGGTGTTGTGCAGCTCTGCCGCCAGTTCCACCCCCGTGGCGCCCGCGCCCACGATGGCGATGTTGATGATGCGCCCGTCAGCGGCGAAGTTGGCTTTGAAGCATGCGTTCACGAGGCGGCGGTGGAACAGATTGGCTTCCCAGGCGTTGTCCAGCTTGAACGCGTGCTCGGCGACACCCGGCGTGCCGAAGTCGTTGCACTGACTACCGATGGACAACACCAGCGTGTCGTAGGAGAGCGCGCGGGCTGGCAGGATTTCCATGCCTTCGTCATCGATAACGGCCGCCACTTGCAGGCACTTGCGGGCGCGGTCCAACCCGGCCAGTGAACCTGGCGTGAAGGTGAAGTGATGCCAGCGCGCTTGCGCCATGTAGTCGAGCTGGTCGGTATGGATGTTGATGCTGCCCGCCGCGACCTCATGCAGGAGCGGCTTCCAGAGATGGGTGCGGGTGCGATCCACCAACGTCACCGTAGCGCGCCCTTTGCGGCCCAGCGAGTCGCCGAGGCGGGTGGCCAGTTCCAATCCGCCGGCGCCACCGCCGACGATGACAATGCGATGTGGTGTTGCAACAGCCAGGGACGGCATCGAAGCCATGAACGAGAATATGCGGGAAGTGAACGGCCAAATTCTACGCCCGGTCGCGCATGTGGCGATTCTGTCGATTGCCTATACTCTCGCGTCAACCATTGCTTGCGCGAGTATTCGCCATAAGACATTGAATCCCGATCCACGTCCACTCAGCTTTCGTTCGCTTGGGCCCGCCGACCAGGACATGCTCTGGCATTGGCTACATGTCGCCCTTTGGGATCCGCCGCCAGCGGCGCTGCGTCCGATTGAGATGCTGCAGCACCCCGGTGTGCGCATCTATGCCGAGGCGTGGGGCAAGCCGACTGATGTGGGTGTGGTGGCACAGGTCAATGGCGTTGATGCGGGGGCTTGCTGGTTGCGGCTGCTGCCGCTCGGTGTTGGCATGGGTTCGGTAGATGCGGCAACACCACAGCTTGGCATTGCACTGGAGCCGCGGTTTCAGCACCAGGGCTACGGTCAGCCGCTGATGCGTCATACGCTCGCTGCGGCCGCTGCGGCGGGTTATCGGCAGGCCTCGCTCACCGTTCATCCGGAAAATCCAGCTCGGCACCTGTACGAGCGCTGCGGATTTCGCACCATCGAGTTTCGCAACAGCTATCACCTGATGCTGGCGACGCTGGACTGATTGCACGACTGCGTCGGGACTGGCACGGAGTTGCCGGCAGGTCGTGCGACTATTCAACGATTGCCATCCGCCCCTCAGGAGAATCTGCATGAAACCCTTCATGAACCTGTCTGAAGCCGTGTTCGACGACATCGAGGACAACGGCTTTTACACTTCGAAACGCGCGACCCTCAGTGATCACATCGGTGCGAAGAAGCTGGGCTACAACCTCACCGAACTGCCACCCGGCAAGGCGCAATGTCCCTTCCACAGCCATCATGCGGAAGAGGAAATGTTCTTCATTCTGGAAGGCGAGGGAGAACTCCGTTTCGGCGCAGAGCGATACCCCATTCGCAAGCACGATGTCATCGCCTGCCCGACCGGCGGCGCTGCGGTGGCGCATCAGATCATCAACACCGGCAGCACGACCATGCGGTATCTCGCGCTGTCCAATGTCTCGGATATCGAGGCGTGCGAGTACCCGGACTCGCAAAAGGTGATGGTGACGGCGGGAGAACGCGGCAAGCGCGGCCTGCGGCACATGACGCGGCGCGACAGCGAAGTCGATTACTACGACGGCGAGAAGTGCTGAGCGCGCGCATCACATGGCACTTGAATACCTCCCCGCCACCCCTGCTGACGCACCCGAATGCGTACGCTTGCGTGGAATGACTCGTGAGAATGCCGTCCCCGAAGCGCGCCTGCGTGCAGTGGGCATTACCGCTGAATCCTGGGCCGACGATATTGCATCCGGCACGCTGCCGGGGTTTGTGTGTCGGTCAGAAGTCTCGATGGCAGGCTATTGCTTTGGCAATGTGAAGACGGGCGAAGTCGTCGTGCTGGCGCTGCTGCCTGAATTCGAGGGGCAGGGCATCGGGCGTCACTTGCTCAGCCTCGTTGTCGATCAATTGCGCGGGGCAGGGCATGCCCGGCTCTTCCTGGGCTGTGCGGCGGACCCTGCCGTACGATCGCACGGCTTCTATCGGCACCTGGGCTGGCGCAGCACAGGCAACGTGGATCGCTTTGGCGATGAGGTGCTGGAGCTGTTGGGCTGAAGCGGGACGATTGGCCTTTGGACCGGGGCACGCTCTGCTGACGCGAGCCGCGTCGATTCACCGAACTCTGCAATACTGCCGCCATGAACGATCTTGAAACCTTGCGTAAATCCCAAGCGGCGTTTGCTGCCGAGCGCGACTGGGAGCAATTCCACTCGCCCAAAAATCTTGCCATGGCGCTTTCTGTTGAAGCCGCCGAGCTGTTGGAGCATTTCCAGTGGCTGACCGAAGCGCAGAGTCAGAGCCTGACGCCCGAGCAAAAATCTGAAGTGGCGCATGAGATGGCCGATGTGCTGCTCTATCTGGTGCGGCTGTCAGATCGGTTGGGCATTGATCTCATGGCGGCAGCACAAGAGAAGATGGCGCTGAATGCGATCAAGTATCCGGCGGACAAGGCGCGCGGTTCGGCGAAGAAGCACGATGCGCTGTGATGGCAAGGACAACTGATGACAACTGAAATCCAATGGACAGAAAACGGCGTGCAGCGTACCGCGCGCTGGCAATCCGAAGCCGGTCTGCCACCGCCGAAGAAGATGCGCATCGCGAATGACGAGATGAAGGGGGACGAGGCGTTCCACCTCGCGAGCGAGGGCACGGCGCTGCTCTGGTATGGCGATTTTCACAACGCGAAGCAATTGCTGGGCGCGATGGCGCGACGCGTGGATGCGCGTGCAGAGCGGTCCGCAGGCAAGGCAGTGGACATCGAAATCGGCACCGCGGATGCGTTCAACCGGCATCGCATGATGCAGGGGCAGCGCGCCCGCACGCTGGGCATGCTGCTGCTGCCGTTCAATGCCGATCACACGCTGCCGCTGGGCCGTGCGCCGGATGTCGTAGCAGCGTGCACGGAAGCTTATGGCGAAGTGACCGAGCCCTATGTCGCCAGCCTGCGCGAACTCCTGGGCGTGATCGGCGCGCATGAGTGGCGCAAGCGCGGTGTGGAGGTGAAGGCGCTGCGCGACAAGATTCATCCGCACTACGGCGTGTTCGCACCGATCCGCAGCGAGTATGTGGACCTGGTCGCCAAGGTGCCGATGTTGCCGCACCTCTTGCCTGCGATGGCGGGTGCGACCGCATTCGACATTGGCACCGGCACCGGCATCCTCGCCGCGATTCTCGCGAAGCGGGGTATTGGCACCGTCATCGCCACCGAGATGGATGATCGAGCGCTCGCGTGTGCGCAAGAGAACTTGAAGCGGTTGGGCCTGCTGGCCGGGCAGGTGGGTCCCACCCCGCCCAAGAACGCGAAGGTGGGCAAGGTCACGCTCGTGAAAACGGATATGTTTCCTGAAGGCAGTGCGGACCTCATCGTGTGCAATCCGCCGTGGCTGCCTGCACGACCCAGCGCATCGCTGGAGCGGGCCGTCTATGACGAAGACGGTCGCATGCTGGCGGGTTTCCTGTCCGGTGTGGCTGCCCATCTCAAACCGGAGGGCGAGGCCTGGCTGATCCTGTCGGATCTGGCCGAACATCTCGGGCTGCGCTCACGCGAATCACTGCAAGCTGCCATCGAGGCAGGTGGCCTGACCGTACTGGGGCGGATGGATATCAATCCGTATCACCCGAAGGCGACTGAATCGACCGATCGGCTGGCCGCAGCAAGACGGGCTGAAGTCACATCGCTCTGGCGATTGGGCAAGCGCTAGCAAACATGCAGCTCTCCAGGACAATGCAAGACAATGCGGAACGTCGCATGGCGGCGCATAAATCCAGATGTGCAGGCGCCTGCGTAGTGAGGGATGGTGAAGGACAGTCTCTCACCAGTTGCCCTGGCAATTTCCGAAGCTCGTAACTTAGCCACGTTGATCAATCCCGCAAGCCACTGACATGACCTATACCCCGCTCCGCACCCACTGGTTCTTCCTCGCAGCTCCGCTGGTTCTTGCGGTCAATCTCTACGTCGCGTTGTCTTCGCGAGGCGAGATCACCCCGCTCATCGAGTTCGGCCTGCTGTTTGATCTTGTGGTGTTGTTGCCGTGCCTCTACTGGCTGTGCTATCGCGCGCAAGGCAGGAAGGCCATCGTGAAGGCAGCAGCACTCGCGTGTCTCGGCATCTGGATCGCGCTCAAGCTCGTGCCGGAACAGGAGCAGACCATGCTGGGCTATGTGGCGCCGCTGCGTTACATCGGTTTGGCCGCGCTCATCTGGCTGGAGCTGGTGATCATGTGGGCCATTTATCGAAGCGTCTTCAAGGGCGGCACCGTGGATGAAGCGGTCGCCAACGCGACCGCGCAGGGAACCAACGACATGCCGCCCTGGCTTGCCCGCCTGCTGGCGAAGGAAGCGGCGCTGTGGGCGAAGGCGTGGCGTGCGGTGAAGCGGATGTTTGGCGGTCGTTGAGTCCGATGTACCCATCCAGATAGTGGCGCTCTCGCCATGATCCAGGCAAAGCCAGCGGCCAGTTTGCAGGGCCGGAACAACATCTCGATCAAGCGCCGCGCCATCAGACGCCACTCGCCCAACGCCACTCGTCCAACGCCACTCGCCCAACGCCAATCGCAAATGACCAGCGGGCATTGAAGCTTCGCTGTGAGGAAATCCGATGAGCCCAGACATTCCGAATCCCGCAGAGCCGCCGGCCATGAAGGTGGAGCCTGCGCCCGTCGCGATCAACGCAATCGATGTTCCGCCGCGCGCCAGGTCATCCCTCTATCCAGAGCCCTTCGCCAGCCGGGTCGGCGGCCGCGTGAAGCGCCAGTTGGGGGAGCGTTTCGGACTCACCAACTTTGGCGTGAATCTCACCACTTTGGTACCTGGTGCCGCGTCCGCCCTGCGGCACGCGCACACGAAGCAGGACGAGTTCATCCACATTCTCTCCGGCCATCCGACGCTCATGACGGACGAAGGCCGCACCCGGCTGGCGCCTGGACAATGCGCAGGCTTCAAGGCGGGCTCGGGCAATGCCCACTGTCTTGTCAACGAGACCAGCGTCGATGTCGTCTACCTGGAGGTGGGCGACCGTACTGCGGATGATGTTGTGTCCTATCCTGACGATGATCTGGCTGCGCGATTCGTGGAAGGTGCCTGGCAGTTTTTCAAGAAGAACGGCGAGCCGTATTGATCCGGAAAGGATGGACAGCATGACCTGGCTCATCACCAAGTACCTTCTGACGGCCGCTGTCATCGTGCTGGTGTCCGAGGCAGCCAAGCGCAGCGACAAGCTGGGTGCGTTGATTGCGGCGCTGCCGCTGGTCACCTTGATTGCACTGGTCTGGCTGCATGTGGAAAGCCAGCCGCAGGAAAAGTTGGCCAATCACGCCTGGTACACCTTCTGGTATGTGGTGCCGACGCTGCCCATGTTCCTCGCCTTTCCCTTCCTGCTGCCGCGTCTTGGCTTCTGGCTGACATTGCTGGCCTGCATGGCGATCACCGTGGTGTGCTTCGTGCTGTTTGCCTGGATGGTGAAGCCGTTCGGTGTGGAGTTGTTGTAGTGGTTGCGCCCGTTGCGAATATTCGCAAAGGCACTCATCACCCATCCCCCAGCTCACTGATTCACGATATCCCGATGCATCGGTGCCAGGATGGCGAGCAGTTTGTTCTGCGCGCTGAACGGAACGCCATGCTTGTCCATGGCCTTCTGCAGTGACTCGACGAGCGCGAAGAAAGCCTCGCGATTGATCTCGCTGCCCGAGTGAATCTTTTTCATGTCGGCACCGCCATACTTGCACGGCCCGCGCAGGATTTCGCAGAACTGGTCGACCAGCTGTTCTTTGACGCGGCGCTTGTCTGAATTTTCAAAGTGGCTCTTCGTGCGGGGGTCGGCCAGCAGATTGATCATGAGGTCATCCATGATGCGGACCAGGCCAGGCTTCTCTCCGAAGGCTTGGAATGCGGCTGGGTCATCAACCTGCTTGAACGTCTGGGCGCGGGCCTCGGGTACGAGGAGGATGCCGATGGCGAGGCTGGCTGCAGCCATTGCGATGGCGAATATTCGTTGCATGATGATCTCCTTCATGATCAGAAGCCGATTTGTACCGAGAGGTACGTGGCCTTCTGGTTGTCCTTAATGACGATATTGCCGAGCTGGGCATAGGCCAGCACCACGGAAACGTTTTTGGTGGGCGCCCAGACGATGAAGATGTCGTACCAATCCTCCTCCTTGGCGATGCCCAGGTTGTCCGGCTTGGTGCGCCACTCGACGCCTACTGCCAGCTGGCGATTGACGAGCCAGGCGATCGAGCCCTCGAACTGGGTTTTGTATTGGTCCGATTTGTCGCCGCCAAAACCGAGGATGCCGATCTGATTGGCCTTGGTTGCGCGCAACGTGCCGTTCAGCAGCAGGCTCTTGTCCAGCAGCAGCTTGGTGGCGGAGAGGTAGACGTCGGTGCCGGTGTCGTCCTTCGCGCCCAATGCGCGCACAACGGCACCCTGCTTGTTCTTCTTGTGCTGCAGTCCCAGCGCAATCTGCGGCATCCAGCTATCCTGGTCCAGCACCGCATCGCCTGCGAGCCTTACTTTGAGGCCGATGATGTCCTGCTTGAACTTGAAGCCGGTGCCCAGCCCCAGCACGCCGCCGACCGCCTTGGTGTCGAAGTCCTGGCGGGCGAACGAGATCTCGGCCCGGTCAAACAGGCCAATGAGTACGCCGCCACTATGGAGCTCGTAGTCATCTGCGCGGACGTTGGTGAGAAAGGCATTGGCACCGATCTGATCGCGCGTACTGTAGCCACCGATCACGGCCCAGGGTGTCAAGCCACCGCCCGCCGATCCTTCGAGCTGGGTCACACCGCCAGTGAGAAGCAGCTTGCCGCTGTAGCCAGGGGATTGGGCATGCACCAGACCGGCGGGCAAGGTGAGCCAGATACTGCTGGTGCAGGCAATTGCGAATATTCGCAAAAGTGAACGGTTCATTATTGATGGATCCGTAATGGAAGTTGGGGAAGTTCATGCTGTCCCGCCTGCTACGCAGCGCATTTGCAAGTGGATGTTCGGCAAAGTCTACGGCAAGGTGTGTAAAAATTGCGATTCAGGTTTGTCAGATGCCGTCCAAATCGGGCCGGACCAAGCCGGTCAGGTTCACGCATCACTGCCGAGTCGGACAAGTTGATTTCAACCATTCACAGGGTGGAAGCGGAAATGAGTCGATGTACTACGCAGGGCTGGTGTCACCAAGCGGCAACATGGATGGCAATGATGTTGATCGCCACTGCAGCATTCGCCCAAACGGAAAAGCGGCCTGACCTGGACCGCAAATTCATCGAGCTCTACAACAAGGCGGAGTTCACCGAGGCGTGGAAGCTGGTGAAGCAGGGCGCCGATCCCGACGCACCGCTCATGCCGGGCGGGCTCACACCGCTTGAGCACGCTGGCATGAACGGCATGGTGAAACACATCGCCTTTCTCAGCAGCGTCGATGCCAAGTCGGTGGACTCGGCATTGATCGTCGCCGTGTCCCGCCATGTCGGCGGCGGCGGATCGCCGTCGCGTGCCGACATTGCAGACCGGCTCATCAAGATCGGCGCGAATCCGCAGGCGGTCGACAAGTATGGGCGCTCAGTCCTTTACTGGGCCACCAAGGCGCGCGATGACGAGATCGTGCAGCGGCTTGTCGTGCGCGGCGGCGTGCCGGACCTCTACAGCCAGTTGATGATTTGCCCGGCGACGGAGTTGCCCGTTGCGGCGAAGCGGTTCCTCGGCACGATGGAAGCCCTGTGCCAGTGCCCGTCCGGCGCAACCCCGCGCATGACCAATCAAGGTGGGCGCTTCACGCGCTGGTGCCAGACGGCGGCGGAGGGCAGGAAGGTGGGCCTCGAAGTTGAAGGCCGTCTGGATGCACAATCACCCCCCGGACTGTGGGGCGATTGGCATCCGCGCGAGATTGTTGCTGCACGCCTCCACGGCCCGGCAGGCGTCGTGGAGCTCTATTCCTGCACCAACCTGAGCTGCATGAAGCTCACGCGGTAGCGTTGACGCGCCGCTTGCAGAGTCGGAGCGCGACATAGGGGGGGTTGTTTCACACCGGAGAGTACTTTTCCTCTGTCCTGCAATGGCGCCGCAAATAAAGCGCTTTGTCACCAGGGCAGACGTTCACCGTTCCATGAGACGAAGCTGCCGGAATCTGTTGGGACCAGGCTATCCAATACGGCCAGCATGTCGCGCGCTGCATCTGCAGCCGGGCGTGCGCTGGCTGCGCCTTGAAACGGCTGCGACAGGCGCGACACGACAGTGCCCGGGTGCAGCGCCACCAGCACGGTGTTGGGTTGGGTGCGTTTCAGCTCGATTGCGGCGGTTTTGATCATCATGTTGAGCGCGGCTTTGGAGGCGCGGTAGCTGTACCAGCCGCCAGCGCGGTTGTCGCCGATGCTGCCCACCTTGGCCGAAAGGCAGGCGAAGACGCCACGATCCCTTGCGAGCAACGGGGAGAAATGGCGCAGCAGCAGTGCAGGCCCCAGCGTATTGATGCGAAAGTTGGCTTCCATCTGGGCCACGCTGAGATCGGCGAGACGTTTTTCGGGCATGAACGCGTCGGCATGCAGCACACCGGTTGCCACGATGATGAGATGAAACGGACTCTGCTTCACGTGGTCTGCCGCGGTGGCGATGCTGGCCTGGTCAAGCAGATCCAGCGGTGGATCGCTCGCCCGGGACAGAGCTGTCACGGCTGCGCAGCGCGGATCGGCCGAAAGTGCCGCCGTGAAGGCAGCGCCGATGGTGCCCGTGGCACCGATGACGAGGGCGCGATAGCCGTCCGGCAGCGAGGTCATCATCGCTGCGGCGGCTTGGCGTTCGATTTGTCGTCGTGCAGCAGGCTGAGGCGACGCAATGCCAGCGCGAAGGGGCCGGTCTGCCGATCCGAAATCAGCAAGCCGACTTCTCGCACAGCGCGCCAATCCAGCGGAGGTGCCGCGACCTGGCGACCACGAAAGCTGGGTACGAACGCCGTCAGTGGCAGCTCGATGGTCATCCACTCACCCGGGCGCGTGTCGAAAGCCGCCTGATAGCTGACGCCATCAACATCCCCGCCGAGGCGCAGCGAAAGCTTGTAGCGCTTGCCATCCCCCATCGCCGCAAGCCGCAAGCCGCGAACTGCGTCGCCAGTCGCGGCGGGCAGGGCGGCGCGCACCGAGGCGAAGCCACCGTTCTGCTCCAGTGAGACGGTGCCCTCAAAGACGGCATGGCCCGCCGGGTCAAAGCGGACGCGGCTGCGTGAGACGCCGCCCATGACGCGGTCATCCATGGCGCTGAAAGCCTGCGCGGATGCGGGGGTGTCAAAGCGGATCACATCGGTCATGGCGGCGTTTGCGGGAGCTGCCCGAGCGTCAGACGTTGCCCAGCACGACGTGGCAATCGTGAGGAGAAAGCTCATGCCGAGGCGCTGAATCAGAACGAGACGGGTACGGTTCGGCATATCGGGTCATCTGATGAAGCGTTCGCCACCAGTGAAGAGCAGATAGTGCCGGTTGACGGCGCGGCCGATCATCGTGATGCCAACCTGCTTCGCGATTTCGTAGCCCATCTGTGTGAGACCGGATCGCGACACCAGGAAGGGAATACCCATCTGTGCCGCCTTGATGACCATCTCGCTGGTGAGCCGACCCGTGGTGTAGAAAATCTTGTCTGCGCCATCCACACCTTCCAGCCACATCCAGCCTGCGATGGCATCGACCGCATTGTGGCGGCCCACGTCTTCGACGAATGTAAGGATGTTTTCACCCTGTGCGAGCGCGCAGCCGTGCACCGCACCCGCCTGCTTGTAGATGGTTTCATGCAGACGCACGTTGTTGAGGAGGCCAAAGAGCGTTTCCTGCTTCAGCCGCGCTTCAACGGGCAACTTGATGTTCTCGATATCAGCCATGAGGTCACCAAAGACCGTGCCCTGGCCACAGCCGGTGGTCTTGGTGCGCTTCTGCATCTTCTCTTCGAGATCGATCAGCCCGTGCCTCGTGGTCACCGCAACCGCGTTCACTTCCCAATCCACACTGACCGCAACGATATCCTCGATCGAGTGCACCAGCCGCTGGTTGCGGAGATAGCCGATGGTGAGCGCCTCGGGCGCGGCGCCCAGCGTCATGAGCGTGAGAATCTCCTGCTTATCCACATACAGCGTCAGCGGGTGCTCGCCGGCGATGGGTGTCGGCACCACGGTGCCGTGCTCATCCTGAGCATCCACGGTGAAGGTGGAGGGGCGGGCGGCGTTGGAGAGTTGCGGGCGGTGGCTCATTGTGCGATGGCGTCCGCGTCACTATTGCCTGCGAACGCGTCTTCACACTTTTTCCAGATGATGCGACTCATCCAGAATCCGCCCAGCAGGCCAGCCATGAATCCGGAGATCGCATACCACATGCCGCGTTCCGCACCGAAGAGCAGCAGCAGAACCAGCGGATTGATCACGCCCATGAGGACGAAGAATCCCCAAGTGGTCTTGGCGCGAAGGATGTAGCGCCACATGCCAGCCTGACGCAGTGTCGACCACTCTGCACGATTGTGTGGCAATCCAGACCAGGGCGTGCCTGGCCGCGCTGTCGGCGATTCGGTATTCAGCTCGATCATGGCAAGCGCAAGATGGTGATCAGGCTCATGACTTCACCACGCCTCGCAGCCAGCTCACCAGCGGCTCCGCGTCCGCGAAATGTGCGGCAATGTCGCCGGCCAGGTCTTTGGGCACGCGCTTGGCGATGCTCTGTTCATGCCAGCCGAAGAAGTGGCGGTTCTTGATGGCCTCGATGTGCGGATGTTCAGGTGGGAATCCCTTGGGTGGACGTTGCAGGCGGTCCTCGTCCAGCAGCCCACCGTAGCGCGCGACGAACTGCTTGTTCTTCATCACCTTGGCGAACGCGGCGGGATTCGCCACGATGGCTTCGCGGATTTTCTTCAGCATCGCGGGATCCGGCATATAGATGCCGCCGCCAGTGCCGAGCTTGCCGTCCTTGTCGATGTGAAAGTAATAGCCGGGATCGCCTGTCTTCTTGTCACCGATGACGGCGGAGAAGTGCGTCTTGTACGGGTCCTTGTTTTTGGAGAAGCGCACATCGCGGTAGATGCGAAACATTGCTTTCTTCGGGTCCAGATGTTCGATGGACTTGTCGAACCGCGCGGTGCGCTGGATCACCTCGGCCACCAGCGTCTGAAATTCGTCGCGCAGGATGTCGTAGGCCGGCTTGTTGTGCAGGAACCAGGGCCGTTCGTTGTTTTCGTGAAGGCCGGTGAGGAACTGGATGAGGGCGGGGATGTGCATGGCTGGAATCTCTGATTGCTCTAGATGGGTGCAGGTTCTTTACTGCGCGCGAGTTGCAGAAGAGCAAACCACAGAGGAATCATGAAAAGAGCAAGAAGAAGCAAGAATCCATATAGGAATGCATCCCAGTCTTTGCGAAGCTCATCATCAAGCAACAGCGGTACCGATGTGAACACAGTTGCCGTGATGGACAAAAACAGTACCGCAGTCCAAATCCAAGGCTTTCCAATTGGGCGCGAATATGTGAATGAGTAAAGGGCGATAACCTCTGCAAGTGCCAGTACCCAAAGTGCAAGCTCCTCATACCAGGAATCAACAGTCAGCGTACCCCAAGCGGTTAAGCCGATTGCTGACAAGAAGGCACATGTGAATAGTGCGAAGTAGCCCTTCCATGCAAGCTGCTTCACTTCTTTCTTCCACCGATCAGAATCATGAGACCGAACGCGGACACGACCAGTGTGAGCAGGAGCGCGGCCGCGATCATGGGCCCGGGCGTTTTGGCCGAATAGATGAAGATGGGCCAAGGGGCGATGAGTAGCAGCAGGCCGGTGATGAGTTTTTGCCAGGACATTTCCGAACTAGCCTCCGATGTAGCTCATCTCGACCTTCCGTGCCTTGGCTGTCTCGGCAGTGCGGATTTCGGAATAGCGGTCGGTGCGGTGTTGCCAGATGGCCGCGATGGCATCGTGGATGCTCGCGTCGTCCTGGCCGCTACGCAGGATCGATTTCAGATCAAAACCCTGCTGCGCAAACAGGCAGGTGTACAGCGATCCGTCCGTGGACAGGCGCGCGCGATTGCACGTCGAGCAGAACGCCTCGGTCACGCTGGAGATGACACCGAACTCTCCGCTGCCATCGAGATAGCGCCAGCGCTGGGCGACTTCGCCTTTGTAGTTGGCGTTCCACGGCTCACAGGGGGTTACCGCGTTGATGCGACTGACGACTTCCCGCGAGGGGATCACGTCATCCATGCGCCAGCCGTTGGTGGAGCCCACATCCATGAATTCGATGAAGCGCACGATGTGGCCGCTGCCCTTGAAGTGGCGCGCCATGTCGACGATATGTTGATCATTGGTCCCGCGCTTCACCACCATGTTCACCTTGACCGGGCCAAGCCCCGCGTCGCGCGCGGCGTCGATGCCTTCCAGCACTTTCGCCACTGGAAAGTCGGCATCGTTCATGGCGCGGAAGGTGGCGTCGTCCAGTGAATCCAGGCTGACGGTGATGCGGGAGAGGCCGGCACTCTTGAGCGCCTTGGCCTTGGCCTTCAATGCGCTGCCGTTGGTGGTGAGCGTGATGTCGATGGCGGGCAACGCTTCGCGCAATTGCGCGATGAGCGATTCGATACCCTTTCGCATGAGCGGCTCGCCACCGGTGAGGCGGATTTTCTCGATACCGAAGCCTGCGAATATTCGCGAGAGGCGGACGATCTCTTCGAAGGTGAGAATTTCGGCGTGAGGCAGGTACTCGTAGTTGTCGTCGAAGACTTCCTTGGGCATGCAATAGGTGCAGCGGAAGTTGCAGCGGTCGGTCACCGAAATGCGCAGATCGCGCAGGCCGCGGTTGCGGGTATCGGCGAGCGGCACATCGCTTCCGCGCACGAGTGCAGGAATGGCGAGATGCCGCGCAATCTGGATGGGGATGACCTTCTGGCCGGACACTTCTGTCATGGTTGAAAGGATAGCACCGTGCGATGTTCATTCCGCTTCGTTGCGTCATGGGCTTTGACATCCGGATGCGGGGAATCCCATATTTTGTGCGGTGTATAGTCAGGTCATGGAACAGCAACTCAAACATCCCACCACGCGGCTTGCCATCATCATGGAGCGTCGTGCCATCAACAATCGCTGGCTGCCGTATCAATGGCAGGCGGCGGGCGCTTTGCCGGATAGCGAAGTGTCGGGGAGCGCACCGCAGACTATTGTGGATCGTGATGATTTGCTCCAGCGCCTGTATCCGGGCATGGAAGTGTCGCTGTATCGCGACGAGGCCGAAGGCTACTTTCTCAATCTCACGTCGCCTGCACCCAAGATTTTCGTGATGTGGCGTCTGAATGAAGAGGCACTGGGCACGGAAAGCGAGGCGGAACCCTTCATGCTCACGCTGTCCTACAACGAGGCTGCGCGATGGATGGATGCACAGGAAAAGGTCGAGGGTGTGCCAATGCTGCCCGAGTTGTTGCCCGTTCTGGCGGCGTTTGTCGAGGAGCACTACAAGCCTGAGGTAAAAAAGCAGCGCATCCGTCCCAAGTCCTTCGAGTCGAAGGAAGGCCGCTACCGGAACATGGGTTGACGCATGCCTGCTGAATCGTTTCTCTCAAGATGGTCGAAGCGCAAGCAGGGCAGCCGAGAAGCGGAGCCCGCGCCGACTGAACCCGCGCCTGCCACTCCGCATTCGCAGAGTGTTGCAGCCAAGAGCGTATTGGTGGCACCGGTCGCGACGCCAGCTTCGCTGCCTTCCCCGCTGCCGTCCGCCACAACGGCAACGGGCGCACCGGACATCCAGCATTTACAGCAGACGAATCATCCAGCCGAATCAACCGCACTCCCACCGGTGGAAACCTTGACGCCAGAATCGGACTTTCGCCCATTCATGAAGCCGGATGTGGACCCGGCATTGCGCAATCAGGCCATGAAGTCACTGTTCCGCGATCCGCACTTCAATGTCATGGACATGATGGATGTCTATGTGGATGACTACAGCCTGCCAGACCCCATCCCCGAAAGCATGTTGCGGCAAATGACCCAGTCACGGATGCTGAAGTTGTTTGATGACCTGCCAGACGAAGAGACGGAGAAGGCTGAAAGCAACCCCGAGTCGACGGTAGCGGTCGCTCACGATTTGCCGCCCGTTGAAGAGAGTCCCGAGTTGGGTCAAATGGCACCAGATAAGACAATTTGTCCCACTTCATTGGAGGCAATTGCGATTGATCCGCAACAAGCGAAGCCAGAATAGTCATTTGGGTTTGTTGTTGTAAGTATTTTCCTTTTGTTTCGGCACAAGTTATGCTGAGATAACTTGGATAAGCCGTCCCGCACCTGTTCTTTGGGCGACTGGACGGCGCATAACGGAGAGAGGAGCAGGGGTTGCACGTCCCGCGGGACGAGTAGCCTTGTGTGCACGGATGACAGAACCGCGATCGGACACTCGGGAAGACTCCGCCAGCCTGCAACAGCAAGGTTGGTCCAGCGTGTCATTTCCCGCTCGCGTTCAGGCGCTGGCCGCCTTGGCCGACTTGCCGCCGGTGGAACCGGTCGCCAGCGTGAGCTATTTCTCGAAAGGTCGCCTCCTGATCGTCGGCGGCGGCCAGGCTGGACTCTTGGCAGCGCAACATCTCAAGAATGACCTCGATGTGCATGTCCTCATGCCTGGCATCGAGGCGGGTGCTGGCGATGGCTTTCTGCGTTGGTCCGGCGCGCCGATTTCGGTGAGCGGGCACCTCGGTGCCTTCAAGGTGACCTGGCCGCATGGCGAATATTCGCAGGTGGAACCTGTCGCATTGGCCCAGGCTGATGAAGAAGTGATTGTGTCCGCCGCCAAGGGACAGTGCTCCGGCACGTTTGATCTCCTGCTCGATCTGCAGCGCGAGCCCGCGTTCAGCATGCCCCAACCCCCGCAAGGCTATGTGCGCGGTGGCGAGGCTGCCATGGCGGGCGATGCAACCGCGCTGGAATCGTTGCGCCTCCAGCTGGCCGACATGGTGGGCGAGTTTGAAAAGCCGAAGTTCTTCGCCTACAAATCCTCCATCTGCGCCCACAGCCGCTCCCGGAAGCAGGGCTGCTCGCAGTGCATCGATATCTGTTCCACCCAGGCCATCAGCGCAGACGGCGACCACGTGAAGGTCGATCCGCATCTGTGCATGGGATGTGGTGCCTGTGCGACGGTGTGTCCGTCCGGGGCGATGAGCTACCAATATCCCCGCCTCGCGGATCGTGGCGTCATGTTGCGCACGTTGGTGAGTCAGTACACGGCAGCAGGTGGTGCTGATCCGGTTATCCTGTTGCACAACGCGCTGGACGGGCAGGACCTTCTGGCGGAGTTCGCGCGAAACGGTGCGGGATTGCCGGCAAACGTGCTGCCGCTGGGGGCTTGGCATGTCGCTTCTTTCGGCATGGACGCCATGCTGGCTGCGGTGTCTTACGGTGCGCGGCATGTGGCGTTGTTGTGTGCTGGCAGCGAAGCGGTCGAGTATGTGACTGGACTGCAGCGTGAAATGCGTACTGCTGAAACCCTGCTCAACGCGCTGGGCTATGGTGGTGTGCATTTTTCGGTGATCGAGGCCCATGGCGTCGACGAGTTGGCGGCGGGCTTGTCCAGCATGCCGCTGGGCGCGGTCCCTGCTGTGGTGGGCAGCTTCAGTCTGGGCAATGACAAGCGCACCGCCATCGAGTTCTCGATAGACCATTTGCTGAAGCACGCCCTGGCACCCCGGACTGAAGTGGCCCTGGAAGCGGGTGCGGCATTTGGTACGCTCAAGATCGACACGACCGCCTGCACGATGTGCATGGCCTGCACCGGTGCCTGCCCGGAATCGGCATTGATGGATGGCGGCGATGAACCCAAGCTCCGGTTCCTCGAGCGCAACTGTGTGCAGTGCGGGCTTTGCGTTACCACCTGCCCTGAAAATGCGCTTGAACTGGTGCCACGCATGCTGTTTACCAAAGAGCGACGCCAGGAAGTGGTACTCAATCGGGCCGAGCCGTTTCATTGCATTCGTTGCGACAAGCCGCTCGGGACGAAGCAGATGATTACCAGCATGTTGTCGCGGCTCTCCGGGCACTCGATGTTCCAGGGCGAGGGCCAATTGACGCGCTTGCAGATGTGCGCGGATTGTCGCGTGGTGGACATGATGGAAAACAAGAATGAGATGTCCATCTTCGGGGCGGACAAGACATGACCGCCGCGCAGCAGAGCATGGCCTTCGAGGCACCCCGCGTCCTGACGTCCGAGGATCAGGATCGCGCCGACTACTACGCCTTGCTGGGGCACCTGATGCGCGCAGCACCCGATGATCGGCTGCTCAACGCGATTGTCGTGGCACCCGAGCCGCAGGCGGAGACGGACGATGCCAGCCTCGTATCCACCTGGCGTGCACTCAGCGCCGCCGCAGGTGTGGTGACGCACGAGGCCGTCGCAGATGAATATGACCGGCTTTTTGGCGGCATTGGACGCCCCGCGGTGATGGTGTTCGGATCGGTGTACCTGGGTGGCTTTCTTCATGAGAAGCCGCTGTCAGCCCTGCGTGATGACCTCGCAGCACTCGGGCTGCAACGCGCCGAGGCCGTGTCGGAAACCGAAGATCACATCGCGGCACTTTGCGAAGTCATGCGCTTTCTCATTTTGGGCGACCTGGGCTCGCGGCCCGCATCGCTGGATCAGCAGAAGGCGTTTTACAGCGCACATCTGGAGCCGTGGGTACAGCAGTGCCTCCAGGGGATTCAGGCGTCACCTGAAGCCAATTTTTACAAGCGTGTGGCTGCATTTGGCCAGGCGTTTTTCGCAATTGAAAGTGAAGCATTTGGAATGGCGTAACGGTTTTGGAAGGGCGCAGTCCGGCCCTTGCGAATATTCGCAGTGCGTGGTGTGTCTTGATAAGGAGACGTGAGATGAAAGACAGCAAATTGAATCGCAGGCAGTTTCTCGTGGCGGGCGCAGGCGGCGCAGCGGTCACCACGGCCACCGTCCTGATCGGCTCGAAGCAGGCTGCGCCAGCGGCGGAAGTGCTGGCTGCGGCGCCGGTGCAGGAGGTCAAGGGTTATCACATGTCCGAGCACATCGCCAAGTACTACAAGACCACAGAAATCTGAGAGGAGAGCGACCATGTTGTTGACCAGAAAATCAGCAGGCACCGTGTCGCGCGTCAACCGCGCACTGGGCACAATGGACCGCCGCGCATTCCTGAAGCGTTCCGGCTTCACCGTTGGCGCTGGCACGTTTGCCGCGGCATTGCCTTACGCCATGGTGAACAGGGCGCAGGCGGCCGCAGGTGACAAGACCCCGGCCCCGGGTGCCAAGATGGAAGTCAAACGTACAGTTTGCACGCACTGCTCGGTCGGCTGTGCCATCGATGCCGTGGTGCAGAACGGCGTGTGGGTGCGCCAGGAGCCGGTGTTTGATTCGCCGATCAACCTCGGCGCTCATTGCTCAAAAGGTGCCGCCATTCGCGAGCACGGCCACGGCGAGCATCGCCTGCGCTGGCCAATGAAGCTTGAAAACGGCAAGTACAAGCGCATCAGCTGGGATCAGATGATGAGCGAGCTGGGTGACCGGATGCTGAAGCTGCGCAAGGAGGCAGGGCCGGATGCCGTGTTCTGGGTGGGTTCGTCCAAGCACAACAACGAGCAGGCCTATCTTCTGCGCAAGTTCGTGTCGCTGTGGGGCACCAATAACTGCGACCACCAGGCGCGCATCTGCCACTCCACCACTGTGGCTGGCGTAGCCAATACGTGGGGCTACGGCGCAATGACCAACTCCTACAACGACATGCAGAACTGCAAGGCAGCCATGTACATCGGCTCCAACGCGGCCGAGGCGCATCCGGTGTCGATGCTGCACATGCTGCATGCCAAGGAAAACGGCGCCAAGATGATCGTGGTGGATCCGCGCTTCACCCGTACGGCGGCCAAGGCTGATCAATTTGTGCGCATCCGCTCCGGCACAGACATTCCATTCCTGTTCGGCGTGCTGTACCACATCTTCAACAACGGCTGGGAAGACAAGAAATACCTGAATGATCGCGTCTTCGGTATGGAGAAGGTACGCGAGGACGTCATGAAGAAGTGGACGCCCAAGGCTGTGGAAGAAGCCTGCGGCGTGCCCGAAGCCGAGGTATACAAAGTTGCCGAGACCATGGCGAAGAATCGTCCCTCGACCCTGGTGTGGTGCATGGGACAGACGCAGCACACCATCGGCAACGCCATGGTGCGTGCGTCGTGCATCGTGCAGTTGGCGTTGGGCAATATCGGTGTGTCCGGTGGCGGTGCCAACATTTTCCGCGGCCATGACAACGTGCAGGGCGCAACGGACGTTGGCCCCAATCCGGATTCGCTGCCAGGCTACTACGGCATCGTACCCGGCTCCTGGGCGCACTGGGCCAAGGTCTGGAATGTGGATCTGCCCTGGTTGAAAAAGCAGTTCGCCACCGAAGCCATGATGACCAAGCCCGGCATGACCGTGTCGCGCTGGGTGGATGGCGTTCTGGAGAAGAACGAGCTGATCGACCAGGATTCCAATCTCAAAGCTGTCGTGTTCTGGGGCCACGCGCCCAATTCGCAGACGCGCGGCCTGGACATGAGCAAGGCGCTCGCTGCGCTGGATTTCGTGGTCGTGATCGATCCTTATCCCAGCGCCACAGCGGCCATGGCGGCCGATGTGCGCAAGGATGGCGTCTACCTGCTGCCCGCGGCCACGCAGTTCGAGTGCGCTGGTTCCGCAACGGCGTCCAACCGCTCTATCCAGTGGCGCGAACAAGTCATCGAGCCGTTGTTTGAATCGCGTTCCGATCACGCCATCATGTACGAGTTCGGCAAGAAGTTCGGCTTTGCCGACCAGCTGGTCGGCAAGAAGGATGGCAAGCAGAACATCGCCATCGCGAAGAAGAACGGCTATGAGGAACCGGTTGTCGAGGACATCCTGCGTGAAATCAACGCGGGCACCTGGACCATTGGCTACACTGGTCAGTCTCCGGAGCGCCTCAAGGCCCACATGCGCCTGATGCAGCATTTCGACGTGAAGACGTTACGCTGCGAGACAGACGTGGTGGACAAGGAGACCGGCTACAACATCAAAGGCGACTACTTCGGCCTGCCGTGGCCCTGCTACGGCAATGCGGCACTGAAGCATCCGGGCTCGCCCAACCTGTATGACACGAGCAAGCATGTCATGGACGGCGGCGGCAATTTCCGCGCGAACTTTGGCGTGGAACGCGATGGTGTCTCGCTGCTGGCCGAAGATGGTTCGGCATCGAAGGGCTGCGACATCACGACGGGCTACCCGGAATTTGATCATGTCCTCTTGAAGAAGCTGGGCTGGTGGGATGAGCTCACCGAGGACGAGAAGAAGGCAGCCGAAGGCAAGAACTGGAAGACCGATTTGTCCGGCGGTATTCAGCGCGTGACCATGAAGAATCACGGCGCGCATCCCTTCGGCAACGCCAAGGCGCGCGCAGTGGTCTGGAACTTCCCGGATGCCATTCCGCAGCACCGTGAACCGATCTATAGCCCCCGACCGGATCTGGTTGCCAAGTACCCGACGCACGACGACCGCAAGGCATTCTGGCGCCTGCCGACCCTGTTCAAATCCCTCCAGGACAAGAACAAGGACATCAGCAAGGATTTCCCGATGATCCTCACGTCTGGACGTCTGGTGGAATACGAGGGCGGTGGAGACGAAACCCGGTCCAATCCCTGGCTTGCCGAGCTGCAGCAGGAGAACTTCGTGGAGATCAACCCGAAGGACGCCGAAGCCCGTGGCATCAAGAACAATCAGTTTGTCTGGGTCAAGACGCCGACCGGTGCCCGCATCAAGGTCAAGTCGTTGGTGACCGAGCGCGTGGCCTCGGGCACGACCTTCATCCCGTTCCACTTCGCAGGATGGTGGCAGGGCAGGGATCTGCTGGACAAGTATCCCGACGGGGCTGCGCCGATTGTGCGCGGCGAGGCAGTCAATACAGCAACGACCTACGGCTACGACTCGGTGACCATGATGCAGGAAACCAAGACGACGCTCTGCCAGGTCGAGCGTGCCTGACAGACATCACGGATAAAGGAGAAAAATTATGGCAAGAATGAAATTCATCTGTGATGCCGAGCGCTGCATCGAGTGCAACGGCTGCGTCACCGCGTGCAAGAACGAGCATGAGGTGCCTTGGGGCGTGAACCGCCGCCGCCTGGTGACGGTGAACGACGGCAAGCCCGGCGAGCGCTCCATCTCGGTGGCATGTATGCACTGCTCGGACGCGCCCTGCATGGCGGTGTGTCCGGTGGACTGCTTCTACAAGACCGAAGAGGGCATCGTCCTGCATGACAAGGACCTTTGCATCGGTTGCGGCTACTGCTTCTACGCCTGCCCGTTCGGTGCGCCCCAGTTCCCGCAGGCCGGCGCATTTGGCCTGCGCGGCAAAATGGACAAGTGCACCTACTGCGCGGGTGGCCCAGAGGCCAACAACACGGCTGAGGAGTACAAGAAGTACGGTCGCAACCGTCTGGCCGAAGGCAAGCTGCCGGCGTGCGCTGAGATGTGTTCCACCAAGGCGCTCCTGGCCGGTGACCACGATTCCATCACCTCGATTTACAAGACGCGGGTCACTCGCCGTGGCAAGGGCGAGGAAGTCTGGGGCTGGGCGATGGCCTATGGCGGAGATGGCAAAGTCCCGGGAGGCAAGGCATGAAAAAACTCATCTCCGTGACGATGGCAGCCTCGGCTGCCATCGTGTTCTCCGCCTGTTCCGAGGTTGACCAGACGGCCAAGACGCAAAAGGTCTATGCGGGCAAGAAGGATGAGCGCCCCTATGACAGCAAGGAGTTCGCGTCGGACAAAGGCAAGTGGCAGCAGGCGCTTGCCGAACGCAACAAGGGGCAGAACGAGTATCTGCGCACCGAACCCGCCAAAAAATAACAGGAGGCATGCATGAAGCTGACCAAGTGGTTGTGCATGGCGGCGATGGCGTTGTTGCCCATCGCCGGATTCGCGCAGGACAAGGCCAAGGCTGCACCCGAAGCAGCGAAAGCCGCGCCTGCGGTTGCAGCACCGGCTGCTGCTCAAGAGGCAGCCAAACCCGTACCGCCGCTACCTGCGGGGAGCACGGCGGCACCGGGATGGAACAATCCGCCCAACTGGAGTGAAGTGAGCATGAAACCGGCCTATGCATCCGTGCCGGGACAGGAAACCAACATCCTGATCGAGGATGCCGGGCACCAGTGGCGAGCGCTTCGAAACGGCCCACTGACGTTTTATATGGGCTGGCTCCTGGTCATTGCGCCGGCGCTGCTTGTGGTGTTTTACATGGTCAAAGGGCCTTTCAAACTGCATGACAAGCCCACTGGCCGGCTCATCGAACGCTTCAACAGCGCCGAACGAGTTGCTCACTGGACCATGGCCATCAGCTTTGTGGCGCTTGCCATCAGCGGCACGGTGCTGCTGTTCGGCAAATTCGTACTGATGCCGTTGCTGGGGGCGTCATTTTTCTCCACGGTCGCAGTCATCTGCAAGAACATCCACAATTTTGTGGGGCCTCTGTTCATCTTTTCGTTGGTCGTCTTTTTTGTGATCTACGTGAAGGACAACTTCATCAATGGTGTGGATATCAACTGGATCACCAAGCTGGGCGGTCTTTTTTCCGACAAAGAGGTTGCTTCAGGCCGCTTCAACGGGGGTGAAAAGGTCTGGTTCTGGCTATCCATCGTGATTTTTGGTCTTGCTGCGAGTATCAGCGGCCTGATCCTGCTCTTTCCCAACTGGAACACTTCGCGTGAACTGATGGGTCAGGTAAACCTGGTCCATGGCGTGGTCGCAGGCCTCTTCGTCGCAGCGTCTTTCGCTCACATCTACATGGGCACCGCCGGTACGGAAGGCGCCTACGAGGGCATGCGCGAAGGCTTCGTGGACGAGACCTGGGCCAAAGAGCATCACCAACTTTGGTATGAGGATGTCAAATCGGGCAAGCGCACGGAGAAGCTTTCTGGCGCGCCACCGCAAACCACTGCGGCTGCTGCCGGCGACGACTGAGGAGCGACCAAGTGAACATCAAGATGAACAAACCACTGATCAGCGCCGTACTCGCAGCCGCATTTGCGGTAACCGCCTGGGCGAAACTTCCGCCGGCACCTCCCCCGGATCCCAAGGCTGTCGAAGAAAAGGCCGCCAAGGACAAGGTCGCTGCCGAGAAGACCAAGGCTCAGCAGGTCGCGGCCGAGGAAAAAGCGGTAAAGAACTTTCAGGGCAACATGAAGAAAGCGGGCAAGCCTGTGCCGAAGCCCACAGTGATCGTGGCTGCGGCCCCACCCGCACCCCCTGCAAAGGCGGCAGAGCCTGCCAAACCCAAGAAGTAGTAATTTTGTCTGAACAATGAAGCCCGGCATCGCCGGGCTTCATCTTTTTGTTCCAGCTTGCGGCCATTCACAGGCAGTTTGCGGTGTCATCGCAAAGTATTTCTGCGACATTCGGCTTGGTCCCGCTTGCGGGTTCGTGCTTCAGGGCCGCAAACGCATGCCTGGTACTTTTATTGTCACGGCTCCCGGCGCATAATCCGCCCGCCGATACCAATACTACAAGGAGGACGGCAATGCGGATTCCGGGACTGTTGCTGGCACCACTTTTGGCCATGTTGGCGGGATGTTCCCTGCTGCATGGCCCGCAGCACCCTGACAGCCCGACGGGCTCGGCTGTGCATCCCTTCTCAGCCAATCCCGAGGGTCTCAAGGTGCCGCAGCAGTGGCGCCCCTACATTCTGTCCCGCCTCAAGCGCGCCACGGAGTTCATGACTGTGAACTATGGCGGCACGGTCGTCGTGAAAGCCGTTGCGGACAGCTCCGCCTCGGGACTGTCGCAGAAGGTCTCGTTGACTCTCGACAACACGCCCTTCATCAGTTGGCGGTGGAAGGTGTCTGATGTACCGACAGAGGCCAACAACCGGATTGGGCCCGATGATGCCGCAGCACGGGTTGTGGTCGCATTTGATGGCGATCGCGACAAGCTTGACTTCGAGGACAAAGTCTTCGCCGAGCGAGTCAAGGCCTTGTCGGGCAACGACGTGCCCTACGCCACGTTGATGTACATCTGGAGCAACAAGGATCCGGTAGATACGCTGATCGAGAACAAGTATTCGTCACGCATCAAGATGATTGTTACCCAAACCGGTGGTGAGAAACTGGATACCTGGGTCAAAGAGCGGCGCAACCTTCGTGACGATTACCGGCGCGCCTTCGGCGAGGATCCGGGCAAGGTCATTTCAGTGGGCATCATGAGCGACACCGACAATACCGGCGTTCGCGTCGTGTCTCACTACGGCGATATTCTCTTTGAACGTCCCTGAAACAGTTGGCGCTGCGTTCCTGGATCCATGGCCTAGGGCGCGAGACGAGTGATCTGCCAGGCAGTGTCGTGTAGCTGATAAGCAATGCGATCGTGCAGGCGGCTGCGTCGGCCCTGCCAGAACTCCATCGCATGCGGCACTACCCGATAGCCCCCCCAATGTGGCGGCCGCGGCGGGTCGATCGGATGTGTAGCCAATGCCTCGGCAAACTTCGCCATCAGCCAAGCCCGCGAGGTGATCTCGCGGCTTTGGGGTGAGGCCCAGGCGCCGTGACGGCTTGCAAGGGGACGGCTGCGGTAATACGCGTCAGATTCTTCTTGCGCGATCATTTCCACACGGCCCTCGATGCGTACCTGACGTTCCAGCTCTACCCAGTGAAACAGCAGTGCGGCCCGGCCGTTCCCGGCCAGTTCCTGGCCCTTGCGGCTGTCGTAATTGGAATAGAACACAAACCCGGTCGCATCCCGGCCCTTCAACAGGACAATGCGGGACGACGGTTGCATGATTCCCTCTGGATCGGCCGCAACCGTGGCCAGTGACATGGCAGTGGGCTCCGGCATTTCGGCCTTGATTGCCTCATCCAGCCAGCGGTCGAATTGCTTCAATGGATCAAGGTCCACGTCCGAACGAGCCAGTGAGGCAAGCTTGTAGTCTTTGCGAAGATCGGCAATGTTCATGGCAAGTTGCTCTTGTTCGTGGATACAGGATCGAAAGTCTGGCGCGACTGTCTGGCCAGCCAGCCGCCACCTGCCAGAATGCCGGCTGTTGCCCAGAACACAGGCAGCATGCCCAGTGTGCCCACCATGCCGAACAGCAGCGGCATGACGGTCTGGCAGCCGTTGATGAGCAGCATTCTGACACCCACAGCCTCTCCGCTGCGACCGGGCGGCGCGGCGTCATGCAGGATCGACAGTACCATGGGCTGTGGTGCGCCGAGCCCGATGCCTAGCGTGAACAGCAAGAGCATGAGCAGGATCACATTGCCAGCAAAAGGCATGGCGACGTAGGCGACAGCGCTCACGACGCATGACAACATGACAACCGTCCAGGGGCGGGCGTGGTTCGCGATCCAGGGCATGGCCAGACGCACCGCGAAGGTGGCTGCTGCGAACGTGCCCATGACCATTCCGATCTGGGACGCCGACAAGCCGATGCGCACGCCGTGAATCGGCAGGGCGAAGTTGTAGACATCCCATGCCACCGAAAAGATGAGCACGTTCAGGTAGACCCGGCGCAATTGCGGTTGATGGAACAGGTCCAGTATTGCTGCATCGTCTGGTCGTTCACGATGCACGTGCTTCAGCGGCAGTTGGATCGGGCGCACTGCCATGGCGATGGCAGGAAGCAACGCAAAACCGGCCAGCACAAGGAACGCTTGCTGATAGGACAGCGCGTCGATGGCGATCCCGGCAATGAGCGGGCCGGCAAATCCACCAACGGAAAATCCGATGGATAGCAGGCTGAATTGTGTTGCGCGGTTGTCCGGCGTCGCCAGATCACCCACAACCTGATAGACACAGATGCCGACGACCATGAATCCGGTGCCGACGAGAGCGCTGGTGATTTGCAGCGCGACAAGACCGCTTCCAAAGGCCGCCACAAGACAACCCGCTGAGGCGACGAGCGATCCGACGATCATGGGTAGCTTGACGCCAATTCGGTCGACGAGACGGCCGGTCTGGATGGACAGCAGCGCCGGGAGCAGGGCGAAGAGCCCCATCAACACGCCCACCGACAGGGGTGTTGCTTGCTGTGAAATGGCGAAGAGGGAGACGCCGAGCCGGCTGCCGGTAAAGGCAATATGGCCAAGAACCGTCAGGCCGACGATGTAGGGAATACCGCCCATTGGGCTGTTGGAATGGAATCGCGTACGGAGTGAGTCGGCATGATGCCCGAAGTGCGGCATTGGTGGATTCAGCTCCGGACGGGCAGAATGCGAATATTCGCCAGCCAAGACCACAAAGCCTACGTTGCAATCACCCGCCAATCCTCGTCCGCATCCCCCTGCTGCACCGCAAGGTGCCAGTGCCTTGCTGCCGCAACGCACAAGGCTGGTCACGCTATTGCTGCAGTCTGCGCGGTACCGGCAGGTGGCACTGTATCTGCTGGTGGCAGTCCTGGTGCTGGCAGGCCTCACACTGCCCGAGCAGAAGCGGTCGCCGATCATGCAACTTGAACGCTCGACGTTTGATCAGCAGATGCGGCTGCTGCGCGAATATTCGCCAAGGCCCCTTGCCAATGATGTGGTGTTGATCGGCATTGATGAGTCAACCGAGGCAAGATTCAGCGAGCCTCTGTCACTCTGGCATGTCCACTACGCCAAGGTCCTGGATGCGATGCGCATAGCCAAGCCGGCAGCAGTGGGCGTGGACATTGTTCTGCCGGAGAAGTCGTACATCAAATACCTGCCGGGTGTCGATCAGGCCCTGGCGATCAGTATCTTCAGACTTCAGGAAGTCGCGAAGCTTGTGTACGTGACGGGCACGGATGGCAAGGGCGCACCGGTAGAACCGCTTCCGATCTATGCAAGGTTCCTGAAGCAGGATGTGAACTTCGGTACCGATCAGCAGGTAAAGGACTATGACGAGATTGCGCGCCGATTCAGCGAACGAGAACTGGGCAAGTACGGCACAGTGAATTCGTTTGCGGGCCAGATCCTGCGATTGCTGCAGATGCCCGTGCAGGAAGGCTACATCGACTTCAGCGTCGGTGGGCCGATGGAATACGAATTGATGCAGGATGTCATCAAGCTGGTTGAAGCGGGCGACGAGGCCAGGCTGCGTGCCCGGTTTGGGGGGCGCATCGTGCTGTTCGGCACGTTCTCGACTGTGACTGACCGCTGGAAGTTGCCGGTACATCTGGCGACGTTTGACACCCACGGCAAGGAGTTCGATCTGGGACAGCCTGGTGTGGTGCTGCACGCACAGGTTCTACGCAGCCACCTTGCTTCAGGATTGCTGCATCCGGCGCCACACTGGCTGGTGGCGCTGTTTTGTCTGGCTGCTGCCACAGCCGTGTTCCTTCGTTTCAGCCTGAGTCGAGCGCTCATCGGCGCCGTCCTGTTGCCACTCTCGTTACTTTTGGTCAGTCTCTTTCTGATCCGGCAGGCGCAGTGGCTCTTCCCGATCGCCGCAGTCACCACCACTCTTTGGCTTGCTTTCTTCCTCCGGGCCATCCTTGATGCCATCGACAGCGTTGTGGAGCGAACCCGGTTGAAGCGGAGTTTTTCCGGCATGGTGAGCCCGGCAGTCTTCGAAGACATCAATTCCGGCATGCTCGATCCCGATGCGGCCAGCACGATGGAAGTCTGCGTCATTTTCAGCGACATCCGGGGATTTACGACGCTGTCCGAGGCCATGGACCCGGATCAGGTCATGAACGTTTTGCAGCGCTACTTCGACAAAATGGTGAAGTCGGTCCATCGTTTCGACGGCACCATCGACAAATTCATCGGCGACGGCATGATGATCCTCTTCGGGGCGCCGAGACCGACGAAGGATCCATGCACTGATGGAGTGCGCTGTGCACTGGACATGCTGGAGTCGCTGGATGCGCTCAATGTGGAGTTTGAACGCGAGGGGCTGCCCAAGCTGCGGATTGGCATAGGCATCAACTACGGCAAAGTCGTCGTGGGCAATATCGGGTCCAGCGAGCGGCACAATTACTCAGCTATTGGGGATGCCGTGAACGTGGCAGCCCGGATAGAGGGACAAACCAAGGAATTGGGGCGTAGAATTCTCATTACAGAGTCTGTCGTCAGCCGCATCAGCGAGCGGTTCAGTTTCGAGCCGCTAGGCGAGCAGTTGGTGAAGGGACACAGTCCGGTCAAGGTTTGGGGCATACGCGCCCCCCGGACCGCCCGGACGGGCGAGTCAGGCATCGACAATGCGCCCACGCATTGAAGCTGCCCCTGCGCCGGGAATGCAAAAAGCACTGCGTGGCAGCATACCGCTGCAACGACGGGAATCGGGAGATGGATCATGAAACGCATCGCACTCAGCCTCGCCTTTATGGGCTTTCTGTTCACAGGTATGGCAACCGCTGCTGACAGCGTTGCCTTCGTTACCGACATCAAGGGTGATGTCAAGGTTGATGGCACTGCGCGCCCTGCGCTCATGAGCGAGCTTTCGACAAAGCAGAAGTTGAGTTTGTCAAAGGGGGCTGGCATCACGGTGATGTATGTGCAGTCTGGACAGGAGTTCGTGCTGTCAGGCCCTGGCGACTACACGGTGGATGCCAAGTCGTTGGTGGCCGAGGGCAAGTCTGCACAGCCCGTCAATCGCAAGACCGACTGGAAGATCAGTTCGCAGGCCCTGGTCAAGGTATCGCAAACCTCGTCGGCCAGTATTCGCATGCGCAGCATGAATCCCAATGCAGGTGTCGCCGATACCAAGATCGGTGCGCTCTTGTATCCGGTGCGGGGCAGCATTGCGTCATTTCAGCCCGTCCTCTCGTGGCAGGCCACCGGTGCCAGCGCCTACGACGTTTCGATCGCTCTGAGCACTGAACCTGACAAGCCCATCGCGGCAGGCAAGTCCAATAGTGCGACCCATAAGTTCTCCACCCGCCTGAAGCCCGACACGGAATATGTCTGGACCGTGACTGCAGGCGGCACCGAGCTGGGGCGCGGAAAGTTCCGCACCTTGAGCGAAGAGAACATCGCGCTGGTCGAGAAGCGCAAACCCGATGCCAAGGCAAGCTTCAGCGACCGGCTGCTGTACGCGGTGCTGCTGAATGATCTCGGCGCCACGCAGGATGCGCAGTCGCTGTGGGCTAACCTGGCTGCAGAGCGCAAGGATCTCCCCGAACTCGCTTCGCTGGGTAAGGCAAAGTGACGCGCATGTTTCTTCGGTGTTTGACCTTGTTGCAGTGGCGTCGCCTGCCAACAATCTTGGCGGCGTGTCGGGGTGCCTGTGCGCTGCTGGTAGCTTCTGCAGGGCTGGCGATGGCGAGTTCGGGCGTGGCATTCATCACCGATGTGTCGGGAGAGCACAAGGTTGAGGGCAAGCGCGCGGTCCTGATGGCTGAGCTGTCGGCCGGACAAGTCATCAGCGTTGGCGCAGAGGGAACAGTTGTGGTGATGTACATCCAGTCCGGTCATGAATACCAGCTGTCTCAGGGGGAGTTCAGGGTCAAGGCCGACGCGTTGGAGCCGATCAAGTCCAAGACCGGCACGATGGGCAAAACCACGCGCCGCAGCACCTCATGGCGCCCCGATCCGGGCAGCATGGTCAACGTGTCTCGTACAGCGACGGCCAGCCTGCGCATGCGCGGCGTGCCACCGGCCAGTACGGATCCGGCCAAGCTGCGCCTGCTCGATCCGGTGGACACGGTCGTCACCAGCCTCCAGCCGGCTTTCACGTGGCAGGCGGCTTCTGGCACGAAAGCATCGATACGGCTGGAACTCGATGGAAAGCTGGTTCAACAGGGCACGGCAGCCGCGTTGCAATGGACTCCCACGCAGCGGCTCGAGGCGGGCAAGCGCTATCGTTGGGTCGTCTCCGACGGCACATCAGAGCGGGATGCGGCGTTCTCTGTATTGGATGCGGCAGGACAGAAGCAGCTGGCTGCACTGCCCGCAACAAAGTCGTTCAGCGACAGGCTGTTGCGTGCCATTGCGCTTCAGTCCCTGGGGGCACATGGCGAGGCGAGGGCCGCCTATGCGGTGCTCAGCGCCGAACGCCCGGATTTGCCGGAGCTCGCCAATCTGGGCCGTTAGTCGGCTGCTCTACCCGCTTCAATTGGCGGGCCACACACGCCGGACACGACGAATTGCGCCGCATCGGCGATAATCCAAGCATGACTGTCTTGCCCGACATGACGATGTATCGTGATCGCCTCCTCCCTCTGCGAATATTCGCAGCCCGGACAGGTAGGGCTTCACTGATTTGTGTGGCCGCCACGCTGGCCATTCTGCTCCCCGCTTCTGCACAGGCCCAGGGCAAGCGAGTCGCGCTGCTTATTGGCAACAACAACTACGTAGCAGCGCCCCTGATCAACGCAGTGAATGATGCCCGCGACCTGTCGGACGTTCTCAAGGAGCTGGGCTTCAAGACCATCGTGAAAGAGAATGCCAGCCGGGCCGACATGGCTGTGGCCCTGCGGGACTTTGCACGAGAGCTGGATGGCGCCGAGGCCGCTCTGTTTTTCTATGCCGGTCACGCGATGCAGTTCAAGGATCGCAACTTCCTGATTCCCGTTGATGCGGACATGAAGTCCGAAGAGGATGTCACGTTCTCCTCGGTCGAGCTCTCCCAGGTGTTTGATCGCATGGAGCGGGCTCGCACGCGATTCAATTTCATCGTGCTGGATGCCTGCCGTGACAATCCCTTTGCATCGGCCTTCAAGGTGTCGTCCTCGGGTCTCGCCCAGATCGCCAACGCGCCATCAGGCACGCTGGTCGCCTATGCGACGGCGCCCGGATCAGTCGCGGCAGATGGCTACGGACGCAATGGCGTCTACACCAAGCACATCCTGCAGCAGATCAAGGTACCCGATCTGCCCGTCGAGATCATGTTCAAGCGCGTGCGCGAGTCGGTGGAGCGCGAGACGCGCCGCCTGCAGACACCCTGGGATGTGTCGTCACTGAAGGGCGATTTCGCCTTCAACGGCTCCGGTGGTGGCAACCAGGCGGCGAATGCATCGGCGCCAGGTTCGGCGTCCATGGATGCGCAACTCGCCATTGAACGGGAGTTCTGGGTCAGCGTGCGAACCTCCACCCGCCCGGAGGACATTCAGGCCTACATCGACAAGTATCCGCAAGGTCAGTATGTCGTGCTGGCGAAAAACACCATTGAGGCGCTGGTGCGGCCGGGTCGGCGTACAGAGCCGAAGGCAGAGCAGGTCGCTGCCGCACCGCCACCGACATCCACATTGCCCACTGCGCCAGCGTCCACAGCCATCGCGGCACCTGCCGGATCGGTGCCCACAGCAGCCCCAGGCGCAGGCGCGTCTCCGGGTGCAGGCACGCAGCCAGTAGCCACTTCACCGACTCAGTCATCGCGGCCAGCTGCCACAAAATCCGAGCCGCGACCCGACCAGCAGCCGACTGGCAGGACCGACGTTGCCTTGGTACAGAAAGCCACGCCAGCGGCAACCACGAGTGTTGCAGCAACCACTGCTTCGCCGCCAAAGACGGAAGCAGTCTTGTCTGTGCGCAGCGAGCCTCCCGTTCAAGTCGCTGCGGTGGTGCCTACAGCAGCGACGCCGGCCCGGCCTCCACCCGACAC
Organism: Betaproteobacteria bacterium; assembly: GCA_031394355.1. GTDB lineage: Bacteria > Pseudomonadota > Gammaproteobacteria > Burkholderiales > Usitatibacteraceae > JAEUMY01. The sequence continues at coordinate 102,411 of JANNSU010000008.1, forward strand.
GACGCCAGGGCGCGAGATATCGCCGGGCGTGCGTGAAGTGACCTACGACGACGGCAGCATCTACCGAGGGGGACTGCGCGGCACGCGGCTGCACGGCGCGGGTGAGTATGAATCGAAGGTGCAGGGATTCAAGTATCGCGGCGAATACCTTGACGGCAACATGCATGGCAAAGGTAACCTGACCTTCGCGTCAGGCGACAATTTTGAGGGCGAGTTCGCAGACAATCGTCCGAATGGAAAGGGCGTCTACAAGTTTGCCAACGGTGACAGCTATGTGGGTGAAATGAAGGCTGGTGCGATCAGCGGGCGTGGGCTCTTCACCACCAAGGCAGGGGACAGCATTGACGGGACATTCATCGATGCAAGAGCCACAGGCAAGGGCGTTTACAAGTTTGTCTCCGGTGACCGCTATGAGGGTGAGATGCTCCAGGGGCGGCTCACCGGAAAGGGAGTTTTTGTGGCGTTAAGCGGAGACCGCATCGAAGGCGAGTTTGTCGATGGCCGCCCGGTTGGCGGCGTTTATCGCTTCACCAACGGCGACCGCTACGAAGGTGAGATGCAGAACGGCACCCTCACGGGCCGGGGCGTGTACTTTCACAAGAGCGGTGCCAAGTATGAAGGCGACATGGCTTCCGGCAAGCCGATGGGGAAGGGCACGTTCTGGTTTGGCGATGGCGCCCGGTTTGAGGGCCAGTTCGAAGATGGTCTGAAACGGGCCACCGGGCACTACACCGACAAAGATGGCAAGCGCAGCGAGGCCGAGATGGTCGACGGTGAAGTCAAGACAAAGGCGGGCTGAGCATGGCGTTCACACTCGATATTCCGACCGGTCAGACCGGCACATCGACACTTGTCGTCGGTGATGAACATACGGCGGCCCGGGTTGGCAGCGGTCGGGTTGGCGTACTCGCAACCCCCGTGATGATCAACGTGATCGAAGCGGCGGCGCTCGCAGCGGTCGAACACCTGTTGCCCGCCGGTCATCAGAGCCTGGGCACTCATCTGGATGTCACCCACGTGGCGGCAACGCCCGTGGGCATGAAGGTGACCGCCGAAGTCCGGGTGACCGGCACGGAGGGTCGCATCATTCGCTTTGACGTGGTCGCGCGGGATGAGCAGGAAGTCATCGGGTCCGGCGTGCATGAGCGCGTGGTGGTGAACGTGGCTCGGTTCGATGAGCGCGTGCAGGCCAAGGTGCTCAAGTCGTCGCCCTGACGGCGGTTCGCGATTGCTTCAGGCGCTGGAGCCTTTGTCGCTGGAGCTTTAAGCGCTGGAAAATCAAGGCTTTCCGTGAGAGTGCCGATCGGCTATACTCGCAGGTTCCGAATTCTGATTTCTCTGGAGAAGCATCATGGCCGAACGGTCCCGTAACCGCCGCAACACCCTCGAGCGCAAATGTCTGGGCAAGGCATTCAAGCGCCTTTTCATCGGCTCGCCGAAGCGCGTGTTCAAGATGCTGGAAGCAATCAAGAAGGTCTGATCGGTCTTTAGCATCTGTCGTGCAAGAAAAAGCCGCCCACGGGCGGCTTTTTTGTTGTCTTCGATCCAGCACGAAGGCGTGCGAATATTCGCAATTGGAGGCAGCGGAATGAGGAGCCAAGAATGAGTCGAACTGCAAGCAAGCCTGAGGGAATTCGAACTTGGCCACTTCTGATGTTGGGACGTGCCGCAGTTCGCTTGGTTGCGTGCACCCTCGCAAGTCTTCTCCTATCTGCCTGCGGTCCCGAGGCATGGAAATGGCAAGAGGAGGCGTTGCTTGATGATGGTCGATCGATCATGGTGCAGCGCGAGGTCATTTTCAGCGGGCCGCGCCTTCCCTGGGAGAGCAAGCGTGGTCAAAGCGAATGGGTCCTTCGGTTTCATGATCCCGCCGACTCCAATAGGCGATTGGAATACAGGAGTCCGGGCGGCCTTTCACCAGCGGCAATTTTCTTCATCAAGGGCCAGGCACATGTGATTGGAAATACTTGGCGAGGTGATGCCGTGACCTACTATGACTGTCCATCGCCGCCATATGTTGTTCATCGCTATCAGGATGGCAGGTGGAGGCGAGTGGAGTTTGCCGTAGTGCCGAGATCGGTAGAGCGACTAAATCTTGCACTCTTTTCATATGAGGCAGCAAAGAGCGCTGAAGAGGGTAGGGCCGCTTCGGCAATACAAGTGCAAGCTTGGAACAAAGCGTTGGCGGACCGTAGAAAGCAGGAACACTTGAGCCGAATTGTTAGGCCTCGAAATGACCAGCTAGTTTTCGACTGTCCTGCTGTTGGAGAGACGACCTTGGATGAGGATTACAAGATCGAATTTAGAAAGCGTATGCCGAAGGGTATTGATTGAATGGGCAGTCGCAGTCAACGCGCCATTGCGAATATTCGCAACCCTCACCCCGACGCAAGACCGTCCAAGTCTGTCCAGAGGTATCGCAGTTCCACCAGCCGCGTGCCATCCTCCACCGTAACCTCGCGCCGCTCCACACATTCCCCGCGCAGGGCGTCATAGAACCCGCGCGCGGCCACATTGTCTTCAAACACCATGAGATGCAGCATCGGCGCCTTGTTGTCATCCAGCACCCAGCGCGCGGCATGGCGCATCAGCAGGCGGCCGATGCCGTGACCCTTGGCCGCCGGGTCGACGTGCAGGTTGTCGAGTCGGGCGCCAAACTCGGGCTCCTGGTCGAGCATCACACTGGCGAATCCGACCAGGCGGTCTGCATCCTGGGCGAGCAACGCCACGTTCCGGCGCGTATCCCAGGTCGAGAGCCGTTCCGCCCATAGCGCCCGGCGTTCTGCGAATACGGGCCCATCGAGGAAGGCATCGGAAAAGATGCCGCGATACGTTGCACGCCAGGACCGCGCGTGCAGGTCGGCGATGGCATCGGCATCAGCAGGGATTGCCGGCCGGACGATGATGCCTGTGTCACTCGGCTCGGATATGACCGTCACGGCTGCATTACCCGGAGCGGGTGCGCATCAGCATGGCCAGGGTGGAATTCTCCGGGCACACGACGACCCGGTTGCGGCCCGCGTTCTTGGCGGCATACAAGGCCTCGTCGGCACGCTGCAGCAACGCTTCGAGCGACTCTTCCGCGTCGGTGCGCAGGCTGGCGATCCCCACGCTGACGGTCACGGGAATGGTCTGGTCGCGGTACTTGAATGTTGCATGTGCGATGGCATAGCGAATGCGCTCTGCCATGGCCTCTGCATGAACGTCCGAGACTTCGGGCAGCAGCACACAGAACTCCTCACCGCCGTAACGTACGAGGATGTCCTCGCGCCGAAGACAGATGTTGGTGACATCGACGAAACGGCGCAGCACTTCATCACCCGCAGCATGACCGTACTTGTCATTCACCTTCTTGAAGTGGTCCAGATCCAGCATCAAGATCGACAGCGGCACATGTGAACGTCGACTCCTTGCAATCTCCTTGGCACCCAATTCATGGAGCATTCGACGATTGAATATTCCGGTAAGCGGATCGGTCGCTGCTTCGCGCTGGGCGGTGTCTTCTGCCTGTTCTTTGAACAGCAACATGAATCCCACGGAGCCCATGAGAATCGCGACGATGGCAAAGAGAAAGGTCATCGCCTGAATCATGCTGGGACCGAGAAGACTATTGACCTCTTCAGGGGCCACCAGCGCAATCAGCGCGCGAGCCAGAAACGAGACCGCCCCCAGCCCATAGCCGATGATCAACAGACGGGTGGCATTCTCGGATGCATGGGTGCGCATTCTTGCGGCCATCACCGCCAGACCGAACTGCACCGCTGCGTAAAGTGCGCTGCCGATCAGAACCCGCGCTTCTATGCGATCCAGCAACAGCGCGAAAACAACCATGAGCGCCAGCGGGGGCAAAACATGCCACGCGAGATTCATGCGCCGACCATAAAACTGCATGACCGCGTCGGCCTTCAAGCTGAGGCAGAGCAGAAAAAGACCGTTTGCGAGTATGACCGTCCACCAATCCCCCAAGGTTCCGCGAAGGGAGAACAGGCCGAACGCCACAGCTTGCAATAGCAGCGAGGCGATCCAGGTAGTCAGCCCGGACTGACATTGCCGCCCTACACCGACCCAAAGCGAGAAGGCCAGCACGAGGCTGACCAGGATCATCACAAGAAATAGCGTGCGAACGTCCAGCATGGGTTGTCGAGGAATACCTTAAAACCGGTGCAAGTCAGTTTACAGCCTAGGGGATTCCCCTAGGGTTGAAGCGGCGCGGGGAGCAGAAACGACCTGGAGTGCCGGGTGGTCTCAGGCCGCTGGCAACGCGGTGCGACGTATCGCACCGCGTTTTGTTGAGGCAGGGGCCAGTAGTCAGGGCAGCAGGTTACGCACTACCATTTCGACCCACTTGTCGGCTTTGATGAAGCCGTTGCCCCACTTGGCGTCGTAATCAGCGGTCGGCTTGGCAGCGATGATGTCCTCCAGCTTCTTGCCAGCCGCAATCTGTGCCTTGATGCGGCCCGAAACCGTTGCAAGCATGTCGCGGTAGGCCTTCAGTTCCGCCTTATTGGACAGTGGGCCGTGACCGGGGATCACCACGGTTTTGTCATCCGACATCGACAGCACGCGATCTGCCGCAGCAACCACGCCATCAATTTTTCCGCCGCTGGCCGAATCGATGAAGGGATACAGACCATTGAAGTACAGGTCGCCCATGTGGACGATGTTTCCCTTCTTGAAGATGACCACCGCATCGCCATCAGTGTGGGCGCTGGGCATGTGCAGCGCCTGAATCTCGTCCCCATTGAGATGAAACGTCGTATCGATGCTGAAGGTGATGACTGGCAACGCCTCCTTGGGTGAGGGTGGGACCTTCATGTTGAAGAACGCCAGCACTTGCTCGGTGCTCATGCGTTTGCGAACATTATCGTGCGCCACGATGATTGCACCGGCCTTGCCGAAGTTCTCGTTACCGCCAGTGTGGTCGCCATGCCAGTGGGTATTGACCACAAACTTTACCGGCTTGTCGGTAATGGCCTTTATTGCGGCAGTGATCTTGGGCGTCAACGGGGCGTACTGATCGTCGATCAGGAATACGGCGTCGGGCCCGACAGAGAGGCCGAGGTTTCCGCCGGACCCCACCAGCATCCAGGTGGTGTCGTTGATCTTGGTGGTCTTGATTTCAACCTTGGAGAAGTCTTGCTGGGCTGCGGCCGGCAGAGCGCAGGCCAGGATGAGTACGGTGGCAATGTTGTAGGTGAATTTCATGGTGTAGTTCCTTGTTTAGAAGCCGTAGTTTAACGCCCCAGCAGATCGCGCCGCAGCCTGCGTGACAGTGCATCGAAAGCAATGACCAAAGCCACGATGGCGATGAGAATGGTCGCAAGCCGACCCCATTGGAACAGGGATACCGCTTCGCTCACCAACAGCCCCAGGCCGCCGGCACCAATCAGCCCCAGCACGGTCGAGTCGCGCACGTTGTATTCCCATATATACAAGTGCGACGACAGCCATTGCGGCAACACGGCTGGCCACAGCACGCCAGTCAATGCCTGCATGGGTGTGGCACCCATGGCGAGCCCGGCCTCGTAGAGGGATTGATCCATCGTCTCGATGGCTTCGGCATAAAGCTTTCCGTAGGTGCCCGTCGAGTGCACTGCGATGGCGAGAATGCCCGCAGTCGGGCCGAGGCCTACGATGCCGACGAAGATCAGGGCAAAAACCAACGAGTGAATGGAGCGGCACACATCGAGAATGAACTTGGCGACGATGGCAACAGGACGAGGGGCATGCATGTTGCGTGCGAGCACGATGCCGAAGGGTATTGCCATCATCGCTGCGACCAGGGAGCCTATCGTCGCGATCTTGAGTGTGTCCCACACCGCGCGGCCCAAGCCTTTGAGGAAGCGTGCCTCGCTCTCTTGCTGATTTTCCACGCGCAGCACACGGCCATCGTCGGATTTGTACTCCAGTGTCGGATTGCCGAACCAGAGATCAACGAAGCTTGGTCGCGAGAGTTCATGTGCCGTCTTCGCGAAATTCTCCCAAGGCTTGCGGCCGAACGAAAGATCACCCGCCGCAATCAGGCTCCACAGGCAGGCGACCAGCAGGGCCGCATAGGCGGCGAGGTAGGCACGCTGCCGAAGTTGAGTCATTGCCTGACGGAATGAATCAGCGCTTGACGGGAGTGAGCTTGCCCGTGGCAAGGCCAGCATCGCGGATGGGCGCGTAGAAGCTGTTGTCCTTGGTGACGAAGCCGGTGTAGCTGCGGGGAAGCAAGTTGGGGTTGGCTTTCAATTCGGCACCCACACCTTCCAGAACGGTTTGCAGCTTCGCCACGAACGCCTTGTCCTTGGCGAGATCCGCACTCACGGCCAGTGCATCGTTGGGCAGGGGTGCCGAGGTCCAGATGATCTTGGAGTCGGCGGCCTTGATGAGTCCCTGCTCGATCATGGCGTCGCGGTTGCGGTTGTAGTCGGCACCCGCGTCCAGATCACCCCGGGTCACCTGAGTCTCGATGGCCTGATGTTTGGTATGCAGCAATTTGGAGAAATATTTTTCCGGATCGATGCCGCGCTTCTGGAATTCATGAAATGGAATGAGATAACCGGAAGTCGAGCCTTTATCGCCGAATGCAAATGTCCGGCCCTTCATGTCCTCGATCTTGTTGATGCCGGATTTGGGATGCGTGATCATGATGGCGAAATACTCGGGCTTGCCTTCATACAGGATCGTGGACACTGCCTGAGCCCCGGCCTGATGGTTGGCCAGCACATAACCCCACGGTCCCATCAGGGCGATATCAGTTTCGCCATTGGCAAGCGACTTGGCCAGCCCCTCCCATGAGTCGACCGTGTACAGCTTGACCTCGCGGTTCAGCTTCTTTGCCAGATAGTCGGCAAGTGGCCTGTATGTGGCGTCGTTCTTTTCCTTGTCCGGCTGAAACAGGCCGACGCCGAAACGCAGCGTCTGGCCTTGTGCGACAAATGAACTCAGAAAGAGCATGGTGCCGCAGAGGGCCGCGAGGATACGAGTGGTCATGGAAGCTCGAATGAGTGGGATGGACGATCAACTACGCGGACAGACTTGGTTCGGATGCTTCGGATACTTCGGATACTTCGGATACTGGGTCGAAGCAATGCGGGAATCCTAACAGAGCAGCCGAAATGCGGGTCTGACGATTGCTGCTAGCTGCCGCAGCCGCCACCGCACCCGCCACCGCCACCGCCTGAGTCCGACCCGCTGGCATCGATCCCGCCATCACTGTGGTCACTGTGCAACCCACCGAGTTCGATGCTGGCGTCTCCACCGCTTTGCAGCCATTGCTGACGTTTCTGTTCCAGCTCCGCCATGGCCGTCTGGTCAAAGTGCTGGCCGCCTTCCACCGCCATGGCCTTGTCCAGCGCAAAGAGCAGCGGGATGCCCCCAAGCATCGCCCAGCCGGCCACACCCGCCTTCTTCGACTTCAACTGATGCAGGGTGCGCAGCAGTGACTTTTCATGTGGCTCCGTGGAGGCAGAGGCCGGCGTGTGGTGCAGGTAGCCACCGAAGGCCTGCTCGCAGAATCGCGAATATTCGCGAGACATGAGGATGAACTCATGCCACGCATCGTCCGCAATCTTCGAGGGCATGCCGAAGCTGCGCTTCTTGCCCACTGCGTTGGCTGCAAGACAGATCAGGAAGAACTGGCGCAATCCCTGAAGAATCTGGAACATCTGGTTTTCGGTCAGGCCGGCATGCTTGAAGAGCATCTTCGCCCGGAGTGCTGCGGGGAAGCTGTACGCCTCGATGAACTGTTGCCGTTTCGCCTTGAGGCGCTTCGTGTACACCGCGCTGTAGGCGAAAACCGCGATAACCAGCAAGAGCAGCGCAGGGAGGAGGAATGTCAGGTAGGTCATGTGCGTCCTTTCTTCTTGTTGTTATGAACTTCTTCTGGTTATTGTGCAAAATTTTGCTGACTCATGGTTGCAATGTGATGACTGCCCGATAACGGCGGTTGAACAACCCTGTTGCGGGATGAATGCCGAGGCTTCAGCCGGGACTTGGTCGCTATTTCGTGGACGACGCCGGCATGGCCTGTACTGCAGGTACAGCGGGCACTGCAGGCATGGCGGCCAGTCCGCTTCCCATCGGGGTTCTGTCCCCGGACAGCGGCCACCCGCGTGCCTCGGCGAAGGACGCCACGGCGGCGATACGGTCGGTCGTCAAGGGATGGGTGGCAAGGGCCGCGACTTGCAGCCGCGACTCGCCGCCGGACGCCGTGGACAGCACCTGGAACAGATCCTGTGCGCCTCCCACATGGCCGTACAGGCGATGCAGTGCCGCGAGCGCCTCGCGATCGGCGTCGCGTTCCTGCTCTCGCGAATACGTGAGCAGGGTGAGCGTGCCGACATTGCCGACCACGTTTCCGGCAGCGCTCCTTCCCACGTTTGAACTGATTACCGACAGCATGATGCCGACCGCCACGCCGCGACCCAGTGCGCGAGCCGGGTGCCGTAGCTTGATGTGTGCGATCTCATGCGCCAGCACCATGGCGACACTGTTCTCATCCTTCAGCCGACCAGTAAGTCCCCGGAACATGACGATGTTGCCGCCAAGCGTGGCGAATGCATTGATGGTGTCATCGTCGGAGAAGTGGACGGTGACTTGCATGTCGGCAGGCAGATCCATGACGGCGGAGAGTCGCCCGGCGAGGCCGGTGAGTTCCTTCTCGGCAGCAAGTTGTGCAGGAGTGGGCTTGGCCGCGCGCAGTTTCGCCGCGACGCCATCGGCCACTTCACGTTCATAGCGGAACGGCAGCCAGGCGGCCACGGAGCCCGCGAACCAGCCAAGCAATACGCTCATGACAAGGATGAGCCCAAGGACGCCACCCATGAGCCAGGCGAACTCTTTCAGCGGATGTTCGATGGTGTAGTTGACGGTTTCGTCGGGCTCGCGGTTTTCCAGTTCCATGCGTTGCCGGGTTGGATGGTTCAGCGTCAGATCGGGTTCAGCTTGTCGGGAAACCGGGTCTTCTCCGGTCGCAGTGCCGTACCGTAGGCACAGACTTCAAAACACGGCATGCCCTGTTGCCCGGTCGTGCCGCCGCCAATGGAGGTCGTCACGAATTTCACGTTGATGATGAGCGCAAAGCCGTTCTTGTGCGCATCCATCTTCATGCGCAGTATTGCCTCGCGCCGGGCCCGGTCGAAAAGGGATTCGTAACTGCGGAATCGCCCGCCGATGAAGTTGCGCAATCCCGCCACGAACTGCTTGAAGTAGTCCGAGGAGATCACCACAGTGCCGCAGACGAGTCGGCTGTCCTGTGGTTCCACCATGTTGGGCGGGTAGCGCGCCGAGAACGTGAGGATCTTGCGGAATTGTTTCTCGCGCTGGCGGATGCTGATGTAGTGGCGCTTTTCCACATAGCGGCCGGCAAAGAAGCCCACCGCCAGCAGAATCAGCGTCAGCAGCAGTTCGAAATAATCGAGTATCAGATCCATGTTTGCAGAGCCCCGTCACTCAAGGATGACGGCGGTGCCATAGGCCAGGATCTCAGCCGCCCCCACAGTCACGGCGGTCGTTGCGTAGCGCACGTTGAGCACGCCGTTGGCGCCGATGGAGCGGGCCTGTTCGATCATGCGTTCGGTGGCCTCCTCGCGGGCTTCCTGCATGAGCTCGGTATAGGCCTTGAGTTCGCCACCAACGATATTCTTGAGGCCCGCCAGCAGGTCCTTGCCGGCGTGTTTTGCGCGCACCGTGCTGCCCTGTACGAGCCCAAGATGACTTTTCACGCGCTTTCCCGGGACGACTTCGATGTTGGAGACAAGCATGCTTGACATGGCAGCAGTATTCCTTTTTGTTGATTTAGGTCAATGGTTTGCGGGGCGAGTCAGCCCGTTTGCTGGCGTATCACGGGATGGCAAAACGGCAGTGCGCAGCCCATGGAGCAAGATGCCTGCCAATCTGCGACCCTGGCAGGCACCAGAGCGCGCTTTCGCTCTTGCGAATATTCGCAATGTCCACGCGTGGACCATCGTGAGAGCGCCAAATGGAGTAAGCTTCGCGTCTTTTCCGGCGCCGCCTTCCCGGGCTGACGCGCGCGGTCCGTTTCACTTCCTTCCCCAGAAATTTCCATGGCTCAATACGTTTTCACGATGAATCGCGTGGGCAAGATCGTCCCGCCCAAGCGTCAGATTCTCAAAGATATTTCGCTGTCCTTCTTTCCGGGTGCAAAGATCGGGGTGCTGGGCCTCAACGGCTCGGGCAAGTCGACGTTGCTCAAGATCATGGCGGGCGAGGACAAGGAGATCGAGGGCGAGGCACTGCCCATGCCCGATCTCAAGATCGGCTTTCTCAAGCAGGAGCCGCAGCTGAACCCCGAGCAGACCGTGCGCCAGGCCGTGGAAGAGGGTATTGGCGGCGTGCTGCAGGCGAAGGCACGGCTGGATGCGGTGTATGCGGCCTATGCCGAGCCGGACGCAGATTTCGACAAACTGGCTGCCGAGCAGGCCGAGCTCGAGGCCATCATCGCGGCATCGGGTGGCGACAATACGGAAACCCAACTTGAAGTTGCGGCAGATGCCTTGCGCCTGCCGCCCTGGGATGCCGAGATCAAGAATCTCTCCGGTGGTGAAAAGCGCCGTGTGGCGCTGTGCCGGCTGCTGCTGTCGCGCCCGGACATGCTGTTGCTGGACGAACCCACCAATCACCTGGATGCCGAATCCGTGGATTGGCTGGAGCAGTTCCTGACCCGCTATCCCGGTACGGTCGTCGCCGTGACCCACGATCGCTACTTCCTCGACAACGCCGCCGAGTGGATTCTGGAGCTTGACCGTGGCCATGGCATTCCATGGAAAGGCAACTATTCGGACTGGCTGGACCAGAAGGAGAAGCGCCTGAAGCAGGAAGAGTCCGGTGAGTCCGCGCGTCAGAAGGCCATCCGGAAGGAGCTGGAGTGGGTACGCCAGAACCCGAAGGGCCGTCAGGCCAAGAGCAAGGCGCGTCTCACCCGCTTTGAAGAGCTGTCCAGCCACGAATACCAGAAGCGCAACGAGACCTCGGAGATTTTCATTCCGGTCGGCGAGCGTCTCGGCAACGAGGTGATCGAGTTCAAGGGTGTATCCAAGGGCTTCGGCGATCGCCTGCTCATCGACAATCTGTCGATGAAGATTCCGCCCGGCGCCATCGTCGGCATCATCGGCCCGAACGGCGCCGGCAAATCCACGTTGTTCCGCCTCATCAACGGCATCGAAAAGCCCGATTCTGGCGAAGTCGTGATCGGACCGACCGTCAATCTGGCCTTCGTCGACCAGACCCGCGACAACCTGCCCAACGACAAGAATGTCTGGGAAGCGGTCTCGAATGGACAGGACATTCTCACCGTCGGCAAATTCGAGATGCAGTCGCGCGCCTACCTCGGCCGGTTCAATTTCAAGGGTGGCGACCAGCAAAAGCTGGTTGGCGCGTTGTCCGGCGGGGAGCGCGGTCGCCTGCACCTTGCCATCACGCTGCTGAAGGGCGGCAACGTGCTGCTGCTGGACGAGCCGTCAAACGACCTTGATGTGGAAACGCTGCGTGCGCTGGAAGATGCGTTGCTGGAATTTGCCGGTTGCGTGATGGTGATCTCGCACGATCGCTGGTTCCTCGACCGCATCGCGACCCACATCCTTGCCTGCGAGGGCGACTCGCAGTGGACGTTCTACAACGGCAACTATCGCGAGTACGAGGACGACAAGAAGCGTCGCCTGGGTGAGGAAGGCGCGGCACCGCATCGGATTCGGTACAAGGCGCTCAAGTAGGCCCGGTATTCATGCGTGGATCGCCAGAAGCACCTGCCACCAGTCGCAGGATCCCCGTAGTGGTCTGGATTCTGGGCGCACTGGTTGCATTGCTGGCCACCTTTGCGGTTGCAGTGTGGCTGATGCTGAAGTATGGCGGTTATCTCATGGCTGCCGTGCCCGTCCGCATCGATCCTGCCACCACCTCGCTGGCCAAGGCGCAGGAGAAGCTGGATGCGGCGGCATCGCCCTACAACCGCTGGGTGGCGTTGGATGACGCTGGCATGTGGGCCGTGCATCAGGGCAGGCTCGATGATGCTGCGGCGATGGGCGCCGAGTTGCTTCGCGACGCGGAGAAGTTTCCTCGCGACTGGAACTACGGCAATGCCCTGCACAAGGGCCATCTGATATTGGGCCGGGTCGCGTTGAGGCGTGGTGATCTGAACGAAGCCAAGGCCCGCCTCATCTCCGCCGGACGCACGCCTGGCTCGCCCCAGCTGGATTCCTTCGGCCCCAACATGACGCTCGCCGAAGAGCTTCTACAGCGCGGCGAAAAGCAGGTCGTGCTGGACTACTTCGACCTCTGCGAGAAGTTCTGGAAGATGGACAATGGATCGCTCGCTGCTTGGCGCCTCATGATTCGAAATGATCACGCGCCGAATTTCGGCACGCATCTGCTCTATTGAGTCCCGGAAGTCCGGAGCCGCAGGTCCTGCTCTATCGGCGGCGCCGGATAGTGAAATCCCACCGGGCCATCCGGCTGCGCATTGAGGAACTGGACCACGAACGGATCCTTCGAGGCGCGCAGGGTGTCGGGAGAGCCTTCGGCCGCCACCACACCTTCGTTGATGAGATAGACATACTCCGCCGTCTTCATTGCCTCGGGTACGTCATAAGTCACGACGATCGACGACGCACCCAACGCGTTGTTCAATGTCGTGATCAGATTCGCGATCACGTTCAGCGAAATCGGATCGAGGCCGGCAAACGGCTCGTCATACATGATGAGCGCAGGGTCCATGGCGATGGCGCGCGCCAGCGCCACCCTGCGCGACATGCCACCCGACAAGTCGCCCGTACGCATCGGGTGCGCGCCCCGCAGCCCCACGGCATTGAGCTTCATCAGCACGATGTCGCGAAGGATGTCTTCCGGAAGTTCCGTGTGCTCACGCAACGGGAATGCAATGTTCTCGAACACCGTGAGGTCGCTGAAGAGACCGCCTTGCTGGAACATCATTCCCATCTCGCGGCGCAATGCGTACAGTCCATCCGTATCCAATTCGTGGACGTTGCGACCACAAACGTTCACTGTGCCACGCGACGGCCGCAACTGCCCACCGATGAGGCTGAGCAATGTGCTTTTCCCGCAGCCGCTCGGGCCGAGGATGGCGACTACCTTGTCGCGGGGCAGATCCAGATTGATACCCCGGAAAATCACCCGCTTGCCATAGGCGAAATGCAGGTCGCGGATTTCCAGGAGGTTGCCTGTGCAGGCAGAGGTGGGTGCGTCAGTCATGGCAGGGAGTGTACGACAAAGCTGCTCGACAGGCAGTGTGCTGACATGCAGTCCGGTGCCTGGATTGGACAATGATCACGCTATGGGCCAAATGGGTTCAGCTGTATCCAATATACGGGTGGGGGTATATTGACATCATACTCCACTGGGTATACAGTTCAACCATTCTTCCTGACTGATCAGACCATGAAACTGCCCCACCAATCCTCCAGCCACCCAGTTGCAGCACCGGCACTAAAGGCGGGCTGCCTGCCTGATGCTCACGTCATCCTGGCAGTTGTGGCGAGTCTTGTCGTCGGTCTTGGCACGCTGAACACGTCGGCGGCGGCAAGTCGCCTGCCGCTCAGTCCTGCTGCGACCGGTTCACCTGCCATCGCAACCCCGCCGTTACTTGTGTCCCTGCGGAAGGTCGAGCGGATTCACATGGCTGACGGCATCATTGAAAGTACACAGCAGGCGTCAGTGGCCGCGCAGGTGAACGGCGTGATTCTCGACACCCGTGTGGATGCGGGTGACAAGGTGGTGAAGGGCCAGTTGCTCGCCACCATCGATGCCCGTGAAGTCCAGGCCGGCCGCGATGCGGCCCGTGCGCAAGTGGCAGCTGCCCAGAGCCGCGTCACGGAAGCGCGACAGGCTTGGGAGCGCACCAAGTCGTTACGTGAGCGCAACTTCGTGAGCCAGGCCGCACTGGATCAAGCCCGCGCCGCGCTGGATTCCGCAGACGCATCGCTCAAAGCCACGCAGTCCGGTGAGGTGCTGGCCGGCGTGCAGCAGGGACATGCGAGGGTCGTGGCCACCCAGGATGGTGTCATCGCGGCACGCCTTGCCGAGGCTGGCGAGCTGGCTGTTCCCGGACGGCCGCTGTTCGTCATCCATCAGCCCGGCTCGCTGCGTGTTGTGGCCAGCGTCCCATCATCCGTTCAGTTGGGTGTAGCAGGCCCCAGGGTCGCCGAGGTAGTGATCCCCGCGCTCGGCAAGTCGGTTGTACCAGGGAAGATTCTGGTGCTGCCGGCTGTGGACTCGCGCGATCTGTCGCGTCGCATCCGGGTTGAGATCGATGCCGCTGCCGGCCTGATTCCCGGCTTGATTCCCGGTATGACCGCCAAGGTCTCGCTGGTGCTGGACAGTGTGGAGCGACTAGTGGTGCCTGCGGCAACGATTGTCTGGCGTGGTGACGTGGCCGCGGTCCGGGTGCAATCCGCCGATGGACGACCGCTGCTGCGGCAGGTCAGGCTGGGTGAATCCTATGCCGGTGGCTGGGTGGAAGTGCTGGCCGGCGTGACGGCAGGCGAGCGCCTGCTGCCTGCGAATATTCGCGAGTAGGCAAGCCATGAACACTTCGCAACCCACCCTGGGCATCGCAGGGCGTCTCGCCGCCTGGTTCCTCGATTCACCGCTCACGCCGCTGATCGCACTCGTTGCCGTTCTGCTCGGTCTGTTCGCCGTCGCAATCACGCCGAAGGAGGAGGAGCCACAGATCAACGTCACGATGGCCAACGTCTTCATTCCGTTTCCCGGTGCGACCGCCAAGCAGGTCGAGACGCTGGTGACGTTTCCTGCTGAGCAGGTGGTGGGGCAGATTACTGGCATCGAGCATCTCTACTCCATATCGCAGCCGGGCATGGCCGTGTTGACGGTTCAGTTCAAGGTAGGCGAGGAACGCATTCCGTCGTTGGTGAAATTGCATGACGTACTCAGGGCCAATCGAGATTGGCTGCCCGCGCATGCCGGCGTGGGTGAGCCCATCGTCAAACCCAAGGGCATCGATGATGTCCCCGTGCTGGCACTGACACTGCATGGCGGCGCTGCACACAGCGCGGCGATGTTGCAGCAGATATCCCGTTCGCTTGAGACCGAGTTGAAGCGGGTGTCTGGCGTGCGGGAACTGGTGACCATCGGCGCCGAGGAGCAGGCGGTGCTGGTCGAGCTGGATGCAGAGCGGCTGGCCGCGCAGGGACTGACCATTCTGGGAATCTCACGCGCACTGGAGGCTGGCAACCGCTCGGTATCCGCCGGACAGCTTGTGCGTGGCAACCAGACCATTGAGCTCCGTGCCGGTCAGTTCGTTCGCGATGCGCGTGACGCAGCGGCACTCATTGTCGGCGTCTCGCGCTCGCAGCGTGGTGGCGACCGGCCGATCTCGCTGGGCGACGTTGCGAATATTCGCAACCAGACAGATGTGCCCACGCGGTATGTCAGCCACGTGGATCGCGACGGAGAACGTCCAGCCGTGACGCTGGCGCTGTCCAAGCTGCCCGGCGCCAATGCGTCAGCCGTCACAGAGGCAGTGGTGGCGCGCCTTGCCGCGCTGAAGGGCCGGGTCATTCCCGACGATGTCACGGTCACCGTGACGCGCGACTATGGCCAGACGGCTGCCGACAAAGCGTCATCACTGATTCGAAAACTGTTCTTTGCGACGCTGTCCGTGATTCTCCTCGTCTGGGTCTCGCTTGGTCGGCGTGAAGCGCTCGTGGTGGGCATCGCAGTCGTGCTCACGCTGGCCGCCACGCTATTCGCGTCCTGGGCATGGGGATTCACCCTGAACCGCGTGTCGCTGTTCGCCCTGATCTTCTCCATCGGCATTCTGGTCGACGACGCCATCGTCGTCGTCGAAAATATTCACCGACATCGCGCGTTGTTCCCGACGCTGGATGCCCGCTCACTGATCCCGTCAGCGGTGGACGAAGTGGGTGCACCGACCATCCTTGCCACGTTCACGGTGATTGCCGCGCTGTTGCCGATGGCTTTCGTGAGCGGCCTGATGGGGCCGTACATGAGCCCCATACCGATCAACTCGTCGCTGGGCATGGTGCTGTCGTTGCTGGTGGCCTTCGTGGTCACGCCATGGCTGGCACTGCGCCTTGGCGTTGCCGCACAGGCGCAAGCGGGTGCGGACCGGCTGGGCGAGCGCCTCTCGCGAATATTCGCAAGACTCATGCAGCCCTTTCTCGATCCACTTCGTGGTGCCCGCAATCGGCTGTTGCTCTGGCTGGGACTGGCCGGCGCCATTGTGGTGTCCGCGTTGCTCGCCGTTGCCGGGTTGGTGGTACTCAAGATGCTTCCATTCGACAACAAGTCGGAGTTCCAGGTCGTGGTCGACATGCCCACCGGGACACCCCTTGAGCGCACACAGGCCGTGCTGAGCGAGCTGGCGACTGTGCTGCGCGAGGTGCCCGACGTGACGACCGTTCAAACTTACGCGGGTACCTCAGCCCCCATCAACTTCAATGGCCTGGTACGTCAGTACTACCTGCGGAGCCAACCGGAGCAGGGGGACTTGCAGGTCAACTTGCGCGACAAGTCTCTGCGTTCACGCAAGAGCCATGAAATCGCAGGGGCCGTGCGCGCCGCGCTGGAGGCCGTTGCGCGTCGTCATGGTGCCGATCTCAAGGTGGTGGAAGTGCCACCTGGTCCGCCAGTACTTAGCCCGATCGTTGCGGAGGTCTATGCGGGCACGGATGTGGAGCGGGCGACGCTGGCCAAGTCGGTGCGCAAGGCATTCGAGGCAACACCTGCCGTCGTGGGCGTGGATGACACCGTGCAGGATGCGGCGGCGCAGCTGGACATCCGGGTGGACCAGCAGCGTGCTGCACTCGTGGGTGTCAGCGTGAGCGACATTGCCAACACGCTTCGCATCGCCCTGGCGGGCGGCGACGTGACGCTGGTGCATGACGAGCGCTCTTCCCGTGCGTTGCCCGTTCGGCTGCGTCTGCCCGCTCGGGAGCAAGGTGACCTGCAGCGTCTGTTGAAGCTGAAGGTGCCCGGGAACAACGGCACAGCCATCCCGATCTCTGAACTGGTGCAGGTGTCCAGCGTTGTTCGCGATGCGCCTATTCATCACAAGAATCTGCTGCCGGTCACGTATGTCGTCGGCGATGTCGGCGGCCACGCCAGCAATGATTCCCCACTCTACGGACTCTTCGACATTCGCAGCAAGCTGGAACAGGCTGGCGTAAGGGTGGATGAATTCTGGATTCGCCCCCCAACGGAGCGCTGGGATGCTCCCGCCATCAAATGGGATGGCGAATGGCAAGTGACGTATGAAACCTTTCGTGACATGGGCACCGCGTATGCGGTGGGCCTCGTCCTGATTTACCTGCTCGTGGTGGCGCAGTTCCGCAGCTACATCACACCGCTCATCATCATGGCGCCCATTCCGCTTACCGTGATCGGTGTCATGCCGGGACACGCCATCACCGGCGCACAGTTCACCGCGACATCGATGATCGGCATGATCGCGCTGGCAGGCATCATCGTGCGCAACTCCATCCTGCTGGTGGATTTCATCCGTCTGAAGCAGGCGGAAGGTGTCGACCTGGCCGCGGCCACCATCGAGGCAGCTGCGACTCGTGCGAAGCCGATTGCACTCACGGCCGTGGCGGCCATGCTGGGCGCGCTCTTCATTCTCGACGACCCGATCTTCAACGGCCTCGCAGTATCCCTGCTGTTCGGCATTCTCATCGCCACGCTGCTGACGCTCGTTGTGATCCCGGTCCTGTACTACGCCATCCACCATCGGCGTGACGAGCATCCCGCTGCATGAATCAAACTTTATCCACCGCTTCAGAAAGGCAGCACACCATGACCATCGACCGTCTCATCCGAATATTCGCAGGCTCATTCATCCTGATCTCGCTGGCATTGGGTGTGCAGGCCAGTCCGCTCTTCGTTTCCGTGCACTGGCTCTGGTTCACGGCGTTCGTCGGGGCCAATTTGC
Organism: Betaproteobacteria bacterium; assembly: GCA_031394355.1. Classification (GTDB taxonomy): domain Bacteria; phylum Pseudomonadota; class Gammaproteobacteria; order Burkholderiales; family Usitatibacteraceae; genus JAEUMY01. The sequence goes on from JANNSU010000008.1 coordinate 120,340, forward strand.
TACAGTTCGGCTTCAGTAATGTCTGCCCGCTGGGTCTCATCCTGAAGAAGCTGGGTGTGCCAGCGACGCAGGGCGCCTGAAGTCGGCCACCGCACTTGACAAGGACCCACCATGGCGAAGCACAGCGAGGCATCCGGCACATCACAACCCAAAGCGCGTCGCGACATGATCGTGCGCCTGCGCCGGGTTGAAGGGCAACTGCGCGGCATCCAGAAAATGATCGAGGAGGGCGCTCCGTGCGAGGATGTTGCGCAGCAGCTCTCTGCCAGCCGGAAGGCGCTGGACAAGGCGTTCTATCACATGCTCGCCTGTGTGGTGGAGCATCCGGAGGCCTTCGCGTCAGATGCCGAAGGATTTTCTGCGCCTGCAACAGGCAAGTCAGGCACGTCGAACGCTGCGAATCGTCACCTGAAGCAGGTCGCTCAGCTGATCTCGCGCTTCGGCTGAAGCGTTCAGGGAGCGGGCGGGTGCGTGGCTGCCAGCCAGCGGTTGCGGCCCGCTGCCTTGGCACCGAACATCGCGTTATCCGCCTCACGCAGCAGCTCCTCGGCATTGCCGCCATCCTGCGGAAACAAAGCCATGCCGATGCTCACGGTTGTCAACACTTCCTTGCCGGAGGGCAGGAGCACCGGTTCAGCGGCAATGCTGAGGAGCTTCATCGCGATCTGCCGTGCCTGATCCTCTGACGCAACTTCCTCAAGGACCACCACGAACTCGTCGCCACCATAGCGGGACACGGTGTCAGTCATGCGTACGGCTTCCACCAGGCGAGCAGAAAGCTTCACCAGCACGTGGTCGCCGACGAGGTGCCCTTCACGGTCATTGATCTGCTTGAAGTTGTCCACATCCAGCACTAACACCGCTGAGGATTTTCCCGTGCGACGGGCTCGCGCCAATGTGTGTTCCATCCGGCTGGACAGCAAGCTGCGGTTGGCCAGGCCAGTAAGTGAATCGTGTCGCGCCATGTATTCGAGCTGCTGCTCCTTCTCCATCAAGCGCGAATTCGCGGTCTGCAGATCACGCGTGCGCTCAGCAACTTTCCTCTCGAGTTCCGATTCGTTCTTGCGCAGTACGGCAACAAGCTCCTGCTTGTTTTCGAGGAGTGCCTCGTCCGAGCGGGCTTTGGCCTGTCTGAGCAGATTGATGCGGTCTGCCAATGCAAACGACAGCAGCAGCAGGTCGAGCGATGAACCCGCCTGCATGGCGTATTGCGTGAACAGATTGGTCGGGACCCAGCCCAGGTTGCGCATGGCTTGTACCGCGACGCCGATCAACAGTGCAAACCAGGCCAACAGGAGATAACGCGCCGTGCGATGCCCCTGAATCTGGCAAACCACGCAAATACCGAACGCGGCCACGGCGAACGTGAGGCCGGACAGCGAAGTCAGCACCGCCCCGAGGCGATAGCTGATGACAGCTGACGTGATGATCGATAGCGCAAAGGCGGCGATGCAGGCCAGAAGAATCTTGTCAGACCTCGGGAAGAGTCTTGGCGTTTCGAGGAAGAGCCGCATGAACTGCGCGCCAAAGAGACCGGCAGCGGACATCGCAATGGGAAGCGATACGTTGCCCCAGCCGGGAAGACTCGGCCACAGGAATTGATTGCCCAGTCCATTGAGTGCCGCCTGACCAATGCCCATGGACAGCGCGCAAGCAACGTACACCAGATACAACTGGTCACGGATGGCGATCCAGATCATGAAGTTGTAAAGAAGCAATGCCAGTACGATGCCATAGTAGATGCTGATGAGGGCATAGGCCTGCTGGTCATGCTCATGCAGAGCCTGCGGCGTCCAAAGGGAAAGCGGCATCGACAGCGAGCCCTCAGAAGTGATTCGAACGAGCAGTATGTTTTCTTCCGCCGGCCGAAGCGTGAAGGGAAAGACCGGATTGCGATGAATGAATGGCCGGGATGCAAAGGGCAACACATCGCCAGCCACCTGGCGCTTGAATCCGCCATTGGGCAGCCTGGTGTAGAACTCCGCCCGATCCAGTGGAGGCTGGCCGATCTCGAGCAGGTATTGGGTGTCCCCGGTGCTTGAAGACTTGAGCGGCATGGCCAGCCAGAATGCGGATGCAGAGTAGCCAATGGCGATGTCGCTGTCGGAATCAGCATCGGCCTTGAATTTTCCCTGACGGAAGGCGTCCATCGCGGACTCGGCGTCCAGGCTGCGGTTCTTGTCCTCGAGGATATGAACATGGCTGCTCAGCGCTTGCCGGGGATCATCGCCGCGATGAAACGCATCAGCTGGGGGACTGGCCAGGGTCAGCAGGGCGACCAGCAGGCCCACCACCAGGCCCAACATCAGGCAGCCTTGATTGCGTGGCATGCTGAGCCTGTTTGTGTATCGACCGTGAATGCTGTTCATGCTGGCGAGTCGTCGCTGGCGGGGTCGCCGGTTCGCCGGCGCGGGGCATCCCTACGCAGGCCCCAAAGGTCCTTCAGCACATCGAGAAGCGCTCGAATTGCCGGGTCGCGTTCGCGGTCACGCGCGTGGACAAACCAGAGCGTGGAGTCGTGATGCATGTCCGACCAGATGAAGAGCTCATTGCGAGCCTCGAAGTCACGCGCAAGGTCTTCGCGCATGAGCGCCATGCCCACACCGGATACCACCAGGGTGGCAATGACGGTCTCGCTGTCTGACTCCACCACCTGGGCTGGCTTTGCGCCCTGTGACTGAAGCAGCTGCATCACCCACTCATGTTGCGAACTGATGGGCGGCGGAATGATCCAGGGTTTGCCCGCAACAGTAGCCCAGTCGGCGGCTGCCAACGCTGCCTGCCAAGCCTTGGGCCCGACCACACGATAGGAAATCTGGCGCAGGGCAAGCCCCGTCACGGCGGTATGGTGCAACTCGCCGTAGTAGAAGGCTCCGTCAAGATCGCCATCCCGCACCTTGGCGAGCAATTCGCCGGTAATTCCCTGGTGGAGCTCCAGCTTGATGAGCGGATAGCGGGACATGGATGCGCTGATGAATTCTCCCACGCGGGCAAATGTCGGATCGGAAAGCGTGCCGATGCGGGCCGTGGCGGCCAGCTTTCCCTTGAGGGCAGCAGCCTCGTCGCGGACCGCTTGCGCAGCTGCCAGTACCTTCTGGGCGCGAGACAGCAATCGGCGGCCCGCTTCGGATAACTGCATGCCGTCAGGACCACGGCGAAACAGCAACAATCCCAACTCATCTTCTAATGCGCGGAGCTGCGCAGACACCGCTGGCTGGCTGACGTGCAATGCCTCTGCCGCCCGGGTCAACTGACCGGCTTCGGCAATGGCCACAAAACTGCGAAGTTGGTAGAGCTCCATGAACAGTACGGTACCGGGCAGAAGTCCCGGAGAGGCGGAAAAGGCGGAAAAGGCTGAAATAGCTGAAATGGCAACAGGACAGCGTTTTGTCGCAATCATGCTGCTTTGCAACAAGTGGCCAATTTAGCATAAATAAAATTTATGGCATGCATCCAAACAAACGATTGGCAATTGGCGTCTCGCAGCCCTATCTTACTTCTTGTGCAACGCAGCACGCTGATCAGAAACCCAGATCAGCCAACCATCCACCGATCCCAAGGAGGGCACCATGAACCACACCGATTTCGTCGCCATTGAGAGCCATATTCGCCGCGCCAATTTGCAGCGCAGTGCGTATCTGGGCGAGTTGCTGGGCAATGCTCTGGCCGCTATGTGGAAGCATGCTGCCGTCGTCATCTCCGACCTGAAAGCGGCACTGCAGGGTGCCAAAGCTGGCATGGAAGAGCACCGCCGCCGCAGGACAGTGGCCTCAGCTCACGCCGCAGCCGTAGCGCACTGATCTCTCGCCTGCCGGCAATTGCCTGCAGGCATATGTCTCCTCCCCAAGCCAGTTTCTGGCTTGGTTCAAGCCTGATGGTGATTCACCATCAGGCTTTTTTCATGCCTGACCCGTGTTCTGTCCCGCGCCTGATGAACCGCCGGGGCGCTCCGCGAAGGCAATCAGGCCAGTGCCTGGACCAGCGCCGATTAGTTGTCCCCATCGAGGTCATCCCTTTCGGGCTCTTTGCGTCGCGCAGTCTCAAGCACTGTACGCATTTCATTTGTTCGTTTGACGAATTCCGGCATCGTCAACGATGGGGCGAGCTGCAGGACAGGTGGCTTCAACGTGCCCAGCCTGGCTGGCTGGCCGACCCACTTGACTGCTTCATGCTGCGTGGCCCATTGCATGCCGAGCACCGCTACCAAGGCCAGCACAATCGCCGTGACGACCAGCCGCATCTGTCGCATGCCGATGATGCGGCAGTGCGCGTAGCTGGCGACAGCGATGATGATCCAGATGCTCACGCTTTCCTGATCCTGCAGCGTCGGCGCAGCCAGCCCGTACGCGAGCCATTCCATTGCTTCAGCCGTGACCAGAATCGTCAGTGTGGCCAGCAGCGCCACGCAGAGGTGGCGCACGTACCAGGACTGTCCTGCGAATATTCGCGAGTCCAACGCCCAGGCCGATGTCCAGACCAGCAAGAGAACAGTCAGCCCCATCATGGGCAACAGGAAGTGTGTTGCGGGCTTGTCGCCGGTATAGCTGAGCCAGAGATCCAGCAGTCCGAATGCCAGGACCATCACGGCGAGGCCGGCCGCAATCCACACCGCTCCGAATTCGGACACAAGCGGCAATTCCGGCGCAACGTGTTCACGGCCATCACGAACGCGCAATCGGGTGCGGCCCAGCCGCACGAGTGGGTGCGCGCTGCAGAGGATGCGCGCCTGTCGCTGTTGCGTCGACTCGTTGATCAGGCCATTGAGTGTGCCCTCGTCGTCCACGTGAAGATTGCCATCGCGGTCCATGCTGATCTGCGCATGGTGAGGTGCGACATGGGGATCATCCAGCACGATGTCATTGTCGGGTGCGCGGCCTATCCGCACCGGCCAGCGTGCGATGTCGTCGAAGCGATGCCGGGTGACGACGCTTCCATGGCGATCCAGCACCTCTATCCACATCAGCGCGCCCACTTGAGACTTTCCAGAAAGCGCTTGCCCAGTATCTCGGCGTTATCCCAGGCAACGCCTTGCATGCTTAGCCGGGCTTGCAGTGCCTCGCGGTCCCGGTCCTGGGTCAGCGCAATCACAGTCACATCGAAGACGCCGTCGAACTCGCGATAGGCGCGGGCGCACCAGGCTGCCCGCAGCGTGGGGCGGCTTCTGTCACCAGCGATGAAATCGTGTCGGCATACTTGTTCGGTCATGCGCTTGTTTCCCCGGCCGCCATATTCGGCAAAGGCTCCAGAGTTCTGTCGCGAAAGAAGACGCGCGAACTGGAAGGCGTTGAGGTCCGTGGCCTGATACCAGGTGTAGTCGAGCGTGACACGGCCGGTATAGATGCTGTTGGACACGAACAGGCCGGTCTGACTGTCACAGCGGGTGGCGCTCTGGAGATGACGCGGCTTGGGTACCGCATTGGCATTGGTGTTCGCCCAGCAGTTCATCCAGCGCGCGCTGCTTTCCATGCCCCGGTATGCACCAAAGGTCGCGTCCTTGAACCCCTCGCGGATGAATTGCTGGTGGAACCCAGCCTGCCATTCGCGGAGCTGCCGACCGATCTCCTGCCGTGTCTGCGCCACAGTCAGCGGTTTGTCGCGGCGCGCATTGCCCAGCAGTCGTGCCGCGTGCTTCGCCGGCACCAGGAAACCGACTTGCTCGGCATCCGTGCGTTTGGCGACGTTAACGCCGACCACCCGCCCAGTCGCGTTGGTGACCGGCCCACCGCTCATGCCCGAGTTGATGGCACCTGACAGGTGAATGCGCTCGTCATAGCTCTTGTCGACGAGACCGTTGTATGTCCCTTCCACAATCGTGAACCCAATGTCGAGCGGATTGCCCATGGCGTAGATGCGTTCGCCCTTGGGCAATGCATCGGCCAGCGCGCGTTCGTCGAAATCGAAGTAGGGCAGGTCAGTAGCATCCGAACGATCCAGCCTTACCACGGCCAGATCGTTGGCCACGTCGATGGCGAGCAGGGTCATTCCTCCCTTGCTGCCATCGGGTGCTGCGTATTCCAGGCGGTAGGTCTTGGGCTCCAGCGCGTATTGCGAGATGACGTGATAGTTGGTCACTGCAAGCCCGTCCGCGCTGACAAGAAAGCCTGAGCCGATGGTGGACTGTCGGCCCGCGCTGATGAGCAGTGTGCGGATCTGCAGAATGCGCGACTTGGCGCTGGCGTAGACAGATTCTGCAATGGAGGATGGCGGTTGCGCCGACGTTGCCGCAGAGGGCCTGGCCGACGTGCGAGCCTGCGCGCCGACGGGCCCGGGGCAGATGCTGATGAAGAAGAGAGAGGCCGCCAGGGCCTGGATGCCACAACGAGTCAGGACATTCATGATTGTCCCGATTGTAGAGGATGCGCGGGACAATCCACGTTTCGTCGGCCCTGTTGCGAATATTCGCAGCGCTGCTGCCGCGCGGCGTCAGGCTGCAGTACGGTTCAGACGGCATCTCCCCGTGCGCGCCGCGCCGCCAGTCCGCCTTCTCTTGCCCAGCAACCATTCAGCCAGTTCTTCAAGCGTGGCCAATGGTCCAGGGGCATCCACAGTGCTCGGTACATTACCGCGGCAGTATTGAGATCGACAACGGTAAAGCGGTTTCCGACCAGATGGCCGTTGACCAGCGCTGTCTCCAGCACGTCGAACGACTTCTGCAGGGTCTCCCACGCCTTTGCCGCCACCTCGGCATTGCGTTCCGTTTCCGCCTTGCCGAGGGTGTTGCTGTACCAATCGAACGTGTGACGCTCCACGTCGCTCAAGACCCAAAGTGACCATTGAATGCCTTGCGCCTGCTCCTCCAGGGTGTGCAGGCTGATGGCGGAAGGGAATTTCCGGTCCAGATACAGATTGATTGCGAGTGACTCCCAGATCGGAAATCCGTCGACAATGACGATAGGCACGCGTCCGTTGGGATTCCAGTCGGTATACGGCGGCTGCTTCAGTTCCGGCGCCTTGGCGGCGATGGGATCGTGTTCATAGGCAATGCCAAGTTCCGTCAGCATCCAGATGGTGCGCATTGCGCGGGAAGGCGAGTAGCCAATCAGTTTTACTTGCGGTGCGGGCATGGGGTCTCCTCGACCTTTTTAGAGTGTTGCGACGTGGGGCACGCCTGTCGCATGCTGCAGGCGTGTCATGGTGTGTGTCCGGGCGGATGCTCAATCCTTGCAAACCACCCGCGAAGATATGCCTAATCTTTAAGAGCGCGGATCAATCAGTCATCCCTCCTGTGTCGCCACCCGGATTGCGCAACAGCGTGTCGTCGGCTTACCGTCGGTAGCCGAAATCGTCCCGCCATGAAAAAAGCCTGTTGCGAATATTCGCAACAGGCTTTTTCTTTTCAGCGGGTGGTTCAGTGATCGCTGAGTTGCGCCAGCAATTCATCCTGCGCGCAATGGCGGACGCCACGGCCGCGCTTGCGGCGGGCGTAGGTGCCATCCCCGCCCATGTCCCATGCCTGGGTGTTGTCCGCCAGATAGGATTTCAGACCCTCCTTGATGACGCGTTTTTTCAGCTTGTCATCCAGCACCGGGAAGCAGAGTTCGATGCGGCGAAAAAAATTGCGCTCCATCCAGTCGGCACTCGCCAGCCAGACCTTCTCGGCCCCGCCCGCGCGGAAATAGAAGATGCGGTGATGCTCGAGAAAGCGGCCCACAACGGATCGCACACGGATGTTGTCCGAGAGCCCTGGAACGCCGGGCTTCAGGAGGCACACGCCACGCACGATGAGATCGATCTTCACACCGGCTTTGGACGCCTTGTAAAGCGCCTCGATCACCTGTGGATCCACGAGAGAATTCATTTTTGCGATGACAGCTGCCGCCTTGCCTGACTTCGCGAAGCGGATTTCGGATTCGATGGCCTTCAGGATGCCGTCATGCAACGTGAACGGCGATTGCAGCACATGCGCAAGTTTTGATGCCTTGCCCAGCCCTGTCAGTTGAACGAACACCTCATGCACGTCGGCGCAAATGCCTTCATGGCAAGTCATGAGGCCGAAGTCCGTATACAGACGCGCAGTGCGAGGGTGGTAATTGCCGGTCCCGAGGTGGACATAGCGGCGCAACATGAACTTTCCGCGCTTGCCTTCGATCTCTTCGCGTCTCACGATCATGGCCATTTTGGCGTGTGTCTTGTGACCCACGACGCCATAAACGACATGTGCACCCACTGCTTCGAGCTGCTGGGCCCAGTTGATGTTGGCCTCTTCGTCAAAGCGCGCCATCAGCTCCACCACGGCCGTCACTTCCTTGCCCCGCTTGGCTGCCTCGATCAGCGCCTCCATGATGACCGAGTCGGTACCTGTACGGTAAACGGTCTGCTTGATTGCCACCACCTGCGGGTCCAGTGCTGCGGAACGGATGAAATCAATCACCGGCGCAAAGGACTGGAACGGATTGTGCAGTAGCACATCGCCCTTGCGAATGGTCTCGAAGATGTCCGAGGCCCGCGCCAGCGACTTGGGCAGCCCCGGCGTGAACGGACGGAACTTGAGATCAGGACGATCCACCTGATCGGGGACATTGATGAGGCGCACCAGATTCACCGGGCCATTGACCTTGAATACGTCCTCAGGCTGCAGCTCAAACTGCTGCTGAAGGAACTTGATCATTGTATCGGGGCAATTGTCGGCCACCTCCAGACGTACGGCATCGCCGAAATGGCGTTGAGGCAATTCGCCTTGCAGGGCCGTACGCAGGTTTTTCACCTCTTCCTCGTCCACGAAGAGGTCGCTGTTGCGTGTGACACGAAATTGGTAGCAACCCAAAACCTGCATGCCCGAAAACAACTCGCCAACATGCTGATGCAGCACGGACGACAGGAAGATGAAATCGTTGGGACCATCCGCAACACCCTTCGGGAGCTTGATGACGCGGGGGAGCAGGCGGGGTGCCTGGACGATGGCGGCGCCTGAGTTGCGGCCGAAGGCATCCAGCCCTGTCAACTCGACCGTGAAGTTGAGCGACTTGTTGAACAGGCGCGGGAAAGGATGTGCCGGATCCAGCCCGATGGGCGTGAGGACCGGCATCATCTCGCGCAGGAAGTAGTCGCGGATCCAGGTTTGCTGGCGGATGCTCCAGCTGGCGCGACGCAGGAAGCGAATACCTTCCGCCGCCATGGCGGGCAGCAGATCATGATTGAGGAGCTGGTACTGCCGGTCCACGATGGCGTGGGCTTCGCTCGCGATGTGCTGGATGGCCTCAGTCGGGGTCATGCCGTCCGGTCCGGTGGTGGTGGAACCGGCCTTGATCTGCTCTCTCAGACCCGCGAAACGGATCTCAAAGAACTCGTCCAGATTTGAAGACACAATCGCGAGATACTTGAGTCGCTCCAGCAGCGGAACGGTGACGTCTTCCGCTTGCGCCAACACTCGGCGGTTAAACGCGAGCGCCATCAGCTCCCGGTTGAGGAAGCGTTCGGCGGGTGCAAGGGAAGTGACCAAGGTGATTTTCTCTTAGTTGTCAGAAGTTTGTCGCAATCTATCGGCACAATATTACGATTTTGAGACAGCAGGGGTTTGATTGTTGGCCAAGTTTCGGTGCATGCCACATAAATCGTCGCCTGACAGTCCTGCCATTCGTCGCAACACCCGTTCAAGTGATACGCTCGGCTCCCTTTGCGCTTTGCCCATCATCCTTTACCCCCTACCCATGGGACCCAGACAAGCATGACCCCTCCGCAAGTCCTCGCTGCCGTAGACCTTGGCTCCAATAGTTTTCACTTGGAAATCGCCCGGGTCGTTGATCAGCACCTCTATCCGCTCGACGCGCACAAGGAGACCGTGCGTCTGGGTGGAGGCGTTACCCCGGACAAGCGCATTGAACCCAAGACCGCAGCGCGTGCGCTGGATGCATTGAGACTTTTTGCTGAACGCCTGCGTGGGCTACCGCCCGAGGCGGTGCGCGTGGTGGGTACGAATGCGTTACGCATGGCGCTCAATGCCAAGGAGTTCATCCGCGAGGCCGAAACCACGCTGGGCTTTCCAATCGAGATCATCGCTGGCCGGGAAGAGGCGCGACTGATCTATCTCGGTGTTGCGCATAGCCTGCCCGCAGTGCCACATAACCGGCTGGTCATCGATATTGGCGGCGGCTCAACCGAATTCATCATCGGCCACGCGCTGAAGCCCAAAGTGGCTGAAAGCCTCTACATGGGCTGTGTCTCCTTCAGCAGCCGATTCTTCGCTGATGGCAAGACCGACAAGCGGTCCTTCAAACAGGCGGAGCTGGCTGCGCGCCGCGAGATCGAGATCATTACCGCCAAGTATCACAAGACCGGCTGGAAAGAGACCATCGGCTCCTCCGGAACGGCCAAGGCGCTCGCAGGTATTCTGCAAGAGAGCGGGCAGGGCGATGGCAGCATCACCCTTGCCGGACTCGAGTGGCTGCGCACACTGGCCATCAAGGCCGGCGGTTTCGGCGAAATCAACCTGCCCGGCGTCCGCCCGGATCGAGTGCCCGTACTACCAGGCGGGCTCGCCATCATGATCGCCATATTCGAAGAGCTGGCACTTAAGCGCATGCAGGTGGCGGACACGGCGCTGCGCACTGGTGTGCTGTATGACCTGATGGGTCGCACACACCATGCAGACGTCCGTGACGCGACCGTTGACCAGTTCGCCAAGCGCTATCACGTCGACACGCTTCAGGCTGGCAGGGTCAAAGAGCTGGCGCTCCGGTTTCTGCGCCAGATGCGTCCTGACCTCGACCCGGAAAACGACGAGAAGGACCATAACCTTCTGTACAACCTGAAGTGGGTGGCCCGACTGCACGAAATAGGCATTTCGATCGCCCAGAGCGGATTTCACAAGCACACCGCGTACGTGCTGGCCAATGCCGACATGCCCGGTTTCTCCCGATCAGAGCAGGTGGAGTTGTCACAGCTCGCCCTGGCGCAGCGGGGCAAGCTCATCAAGGTTGCGGGGCTGCTGAATTCGGATCGCGAGTTTCGCGATCAGGTATTTTGCCTGCGACTCGCTGTACTGCTCTTCCGCAGCCGGCGCGCATTGGAGACAAAGCTGTTCAGCGTCACGCGCGAACCTGGCGGCTATGTGCTGCGCATCGCCAGCGACTGGCTGGCCGAACACAGCCTCACGGAATACGGTTTGCGGGCCGAGGCGGAAGAATGGCGCGCCTGTGGCATCGCGCTTGAAATGGCGGGCTGAACGATTCAGCCCGATTCAGGCGGGGTCAGTCTTCGTCGACGAGATCAGCGCCGATCATGGCGCGCAGCACGATGCCTGCTTCGCCTTCCTCGACCATTTTCGTGGAAAACCACCACACAGAACCCTTTCGGAACAACATGTCGCCCGCTTGCCCGGTGATGAACCGGGCTGCGATCTGGCCCAGAATGGGCTGATGACCCACGACCAGCACGTTGCGGTCGCCGTCGGGCCAATGCGCTTCGCGCAGTATGGAACTGGCGCTGGAATCCGGGTCGAGTGTGAGTTTCGTGTCGTACTTCATGCCTAACGCATCAATGGTCTGGCGCGTGCGTACCGTGGGGCTCGAAAGCAGGGTCCACTTGTCTTCAAGGCGCGGCTTCAGCCACTTGGCGACTTTCTCGGCCTGTTTGCGACCTTTGTCGGTCAAGGCGCGTTTGGCGTCCTCGCGTCCGGGCTCGGCGTCTGCATGACGCCACAGAATCAGTTCCATTTCGCTCCCTGTTGGGCTTGTTTCGCGGCTTGCATTAGAGCATGCTGCAGCGCGGAAAGCGACTGTCATGATTGTAATATTCACCATTCCCAATCTACATCCACTGCGCAATTCCTCTTGCCAGAACCAGACGTTGTCCGCTCAGTCGGCGGGTGCCGCAGGCGGGGTGAACGACTTTCGCGAGGCGACATTGATGCCTGCAAGAATCAATCCGATACCGACGAGATGGAAAAGGTAGAGCCGCTCCGACAGGAACAGCCAGGCCAGCAAACTCCCGAAGACCGGCATCAAGTGAATGAACATGCCCGCCACCTCAGCCCCCGCCAGTTCAACCCCACGGTTCCAGAAGATGTACCCGATGAACGACGGCACGATACCCACGTAGAGCAAAGCCGCCACCACCGGCCATGACCACTTTATCTCGCTGCCCAGCGCAATAGTGGAGAGATAGGCAGGCGTCATCGCGATCACGCCCACCGTTGCGCACACACACAGGAACGCCAGCGACGGAATGTCCGGCGGCCGCCACTTCAGCGCCAAGGTGTAGAACGCCCACTGCACCATGGAGACCAGCAGGATGATGTCGCCGATATTGAGCTCAAGCGCTGCCAACACCGCGAGGTCGCCACGCGAGAGGATGGCCACCACCCCAGCCAGCGATATTGCGACACCCGTCACCTGAAGCCAGCGCAGCCTTTGCCCGAAAAACAGTACGCCCAGGATGATGATGAAGACGGGGATCGCCGAATTCAGCATCACGCCATTCGTGGCGGTGGTGTATTGCAGGCCGAGGTACGAAAACATGTTGTGATAGCCCGTGCCGAGAATGCCGAAGCCAATCAGCTTCTTCCAGTCGCGGCGGATGGCCGGCCAGGACGCTCGGATCTGCGGCAGCGCCAGCGGCAGCATGAACAGTACTGCCAGTACCCAACGCCACCATGCCAGCGCAATGGGGGGCACATCTCCGACCGTGGCCCGGCCGACGATCCAGTTGCCGGACCAGAACAGCGCCGTGAGGGTTAGCAGAATGTAGGGCGCGTGCCAGGCACGCTGGATGAGGCGGTGAGTCGGGTTTCGGGACATGTCGCGATTATATTGCTGCATGCCCCCTCGCTTTGATGGGGGAGGGCAGGCGAGAGGGGGGTTGTGAGCGGACGGAAGGTTGAGTTTCGTTGCACCACCCTCTCCCCAACCCCTCTCCCATCAAGGGAGAGGGGCTTGCTTGTTTCTCGCCCATCCCCATGTATGGGATAATTCGATTGCTGATCCGATTTCACATGGGGGCGACCTGGTTTCGACGTGGGTTGCAAAGCAGAGCAGGGCATACCGAGGGTCGGCCACCTCGTAAATACAACCGAAAACGCAATAGTCGCAAACGACAATAGCTACGCTCTAGCCGCTTAATACCGGCCAGACTCTGCACCGGTCAGCCTTCGGGCCGGGTGGGTTAAACCACAGCAGAGCCATTCAGAAGGCTCGCTCCTTGCAGGGTCACTTTGCACGGGGCTAAACAATAGGTGACTCGCGTTTCACCAGCCTGCCAGTTGGCGTGTGGGGCGCTAAATCAAATAACCAGGCTAAGTATGTAGATCTGTCTGTAGAGGACTTGCGGACGCGGGTTCAATTCCCGCCGCCTCCACCAACAAAGCAAACGGCCACCTTCGGGTGGCCGTTTGCTTTGTTGATTCTGGCTCGCGGGAAGTGAAGCCGCGTCCGGTACGGGCGTGGGACGAGTGGGGACAGGCGACATGAACTGCTTCATGTCGCCTGCCTCACGAGTCGGAGCGGCCTGCAGGCCGCGAGGTGGCCCGTAGCGGCAGAGCCGCGAAGGGAATTCCCGCCGCCTCCACCAACAAACAACAACGCCACCCAGTTTCTTCGGGTGGCGTTGTTGTTTGTTGATCGCGGTTAACGGGAATTGAATACGCGTCCAAGCGGTGCGAATATTCGCAACTACTCCAGCTTTGCTCCGCGCGCCTTCAGAAACGCCTTCACATCCTCAAACGTCACTGCGCCCACCTTGCGCCGATCCATCGCATCAAAATTCTGCGCGATGAATCCGAAGCCGCCAGCTTCTGCCTGCGCGCGCGTCAGCATGCCGCCGCGATTCAAGTCAGATGCATCAAATCGTTCCTTCAGCCGCGATGCCACAGCCTCCGGCAACGGAGTGGCGGCGACCGGTTGAGCTTGCACTTTCTGCCGCACTGTTGCGGGGACGCAGGGGTCACACATCACGCCTTCTGAAACGGCTGGCGCCTGGGCATTTGAGAGCGCGCTACAAGTCACGAGCCCGATAAACAAAGTCACATTGCGAATATTCGGGTTCATCAGTTTCTGATTCATCATTGCTCTCCTCACTGCGCCGCTGGCGCGGCCTGATAGAACTGCACGAGGTCTGCACGCTGCGCCACGCGTGAAGTGTCATCCAGATAGGTCATGTGCCCACCCAGGTAATTCCGCACCCGAACATTGGGATTGTTGCCCAGTCTGGCGAGGTCCAGTTCGGTGAGATGAAAAGGTGTTGCAAGGTCGTGATAGCCGTTGACGGCCAATACCTTGAGTTGCGGGTTCAATGCGATCGCGGCGGCGAGATCAGGGATGGTGTCGGGCACCTGGCGGCCTGCGTGCGAGAAGTTCCAGGTGTTGATGGCGCCGCTGAACGAGACGTAGCTGGAGGGCGTGGTGTAGCGCAGCGTGTTGGTGATGTAGCTGGTGATGGCGCTGGAAAACGAGCTCGCGATGTACGTGTGCGACGGGTCACTCTCGCTGGCGAGTGCCGTGCCGACGGCAGCAGCCATGCGTGCGTCATAGCGCCCGGTGATGCGGCCGGAGAGCAGGTTGCTCTGCACGAAGCCGGGATTCATGTTGAAGCGCGCGAGCCAGCTGGCCTGCGAGAGCCCGGTCGTGCTCACCAGTTGCGTCACCAGTGGCAGCGGTGGCGGTGTCCCGCCGAGGAAGGCTTGCACGGCGGGCTGATACTGTGTCGTCACCAGCGTACGCATGTCGTTCATGTAGCCCGGGATGGCGGGGGGCGCGGGGCTGGGAGTCGCGAGATTGTGCCAGGCGCCGGTGGCGCCATAGGTGGGCAGGTAGCCTGCGCAGCTTTGCGTGGCGATGCCGGTCACACCACAGTTGGCGTTGTAGTCCATCGCGGGCGATTGCAACACCACGCCAGCAAGCCGCGTGCCGGCCGTTTCGAGCAGCATCGCCATGATGGCTGCGCGCGGGCCGCCGTAGGATTCGCCGAACAGATACTTGGGCGACGCGGCACGGCTGTTGGCAGCGACATACCGCATGACGAAATCGCGGAACACGGTGGCATCGGCATCCACACCCCAGAAGGTCTGATTGGTATTGGGTGCGATCGCCTGCGAGAATCCGCTGCCGACAGCATTGACGAAGACCAGGTCGCTCACGTCGAGCAGGGTCTCGGCGTTGTCCACCAGCGGAAAGGGTGCGATGGCCGTCATGGCAGGCACGCCGGTGGCGACGCGCTTTGGCCCGAAGGAGCCGATGTGCAGCCAGAGCGATGCGGAACCTGGCCCGCCGTTGTAGAAGAAGGTGACCGGTCGGGTGGCGGCGTTTGCACCATTCAGTGTGTACGCCACGTAGAAAAACGAGGCCTGCGCAGCACCCGTCGCCACACCCAGCGTGCGCGCAGTGAGGTGCCCGGCGGTCGCGGTGTAGTTGAGCACAGCGCCATTCACCGTGATGCTGTGCTGTGTGACCGACGTGTTTTCGTTGGGCGTGGAAAGCGAGGCGCCGGATGCGCTGGAGTACGTGTTGGGGTCTGTAAAATTCGCCGCTGGGGGTGGCGTGACACTGCCGCCGCCGTCGCCACTGCCGCCGCCGCTGCAGGCACCAAGCAGAAGGCCCAGCGTTGCGAGGCAGGCAGCCAGACGCAGATTCGAAACGATTCTCATGTTTCCTCCCTTTCGAGCGGACTCGTGTCCCAGACGGGGCAGGCCTGCTGATTTTTCCTGGCCACCTGGTCTGGCTGCAGACGAATTGTATGCATGCCGACTCGCCGCGTCAATGACTGTTTGGATTGATGGTAGACAGTTCGAGGGTGTCGGTTTGTGACACTTTGTAGCAGCTCGGCTGCTGGGCCGTTGTCGCCGCGATGATCTTCAGGTTCGGCCCTTGCCCGCTTCTTGTTATCCTCTGGCTGCTCGCCGAGCAGTCCCCATCCTCTTTCAGCAGCAGGGCGCCAATGCGAATATTCGCGATGCAGGTTCCGATCACGCGGCCAATGCGCGCAGTATCGCAAGGCGGCTAGGCCATGCTGCGCGGTCTTGCCATGTTGCTGGTGTTCCAGTCGCTCGGCGAAGTCATCGTCCGTGCCAGCGGCATGGTGGTGCCAGGGCCAGTCGTCGGCATGGTGCTGCTGTTTGCCTTCCTCGTATTGAAACGGGATACGCCGCCGTCTCTCGGAGAGGCCGCAGATGGTTTGCTGTCCCACCTTGCCATCTTTTACATCCCTGCTGCAGTGGGTGTGATGCTCTATGCCAAGCCGCTGGCGGAACAGGGCCTTGCCTGGATCGTCGCAATTCTGTTGAGCACGGCGGGGGCCATGCTGTTGCCTGCGCTGCTCTTGAAGCGCTGGCTGGGCAATGGTGGAAGCGTGCCGCCGGATGAGACCAAAGACGAGGCGAAGCCGTGAAGCCGGGGCTTCCCAATCTTGCCGAGATATGGGTCTATCTTGCCGCGACGCCGCTGTTCGGCTTGACGCTCACGCTGGTTGCCTACGTGACGGCCGATGCGCTGTACCAGAAGTTCGACAAGCATCCCTTCGCCAACCCGGTGCTGATCTCGGTGTCGGTGATTGTGGCCGTGCTTGCCATGTCCGGCGTGCCGTACCAGACCTATTTCGAAGGCGCGCAGTTCGTGCATTTTCTCCTGGGCACTGCAACCGTGGCGCTGGCCGTGCCGCTGGCGCGCTTGTGGAGCGAGTTCAAGGCGCGGGCGCTGCCGTTGCTCTGCGCCGTGACGCTGGGCGGCGCGGTGTCGGTTGTGCTGGCCGTAGGCACGGCAAAGTTGCTGGGTGCTTCCCCCGTGTTCGTGGCATCGCTCGCGACCAAGTCGGTGACAGCACCCATCGCCATGGGCATTGCCGAGCAGATCGGGGGCTCTCCCACGCTTGCGGCAGTGTTCACGCTCATGACCGGCATCTGCGGCGCGCTGATGGCCACACCGCTGCTCAATGCGCTGGGCATGAAGGACTGGGCATCGCGGGGATACGCTGTGGGTATCGCCGCGCATGGCATGGGCACGGCGCGCGCCTGGTCGCTGCACCCGCGCGCAGGCGCCTACGCCAGCCTGGCGATGGGTCTGCACGGCATCCTGGGCGCGCTCTTTTTGCCGTATATCGGGCACTGGCTTGCCCGACTCGCGGGATAGCCGACCATCGCCTCGGCGCATTCGGTCAGGTAAAATCCAGCCAGCACACGTCACCATGACTACCCGCCACGCCATCTTTCCTGATCAGAAACTCCTCGTTGTCGAGGTGGAGGGGGATGTGGTCGATGCCGATTTCTTCAATCTTCGCGAGCGGGTGTTCAACAACCCCGGTTATGCGCAGACCGAGCTCAGGCTGTACGACGTGCGCAAACTCAATTCGCTGAGTTTCTCCACGTTCACGATCTGGAAGCTGGCCTATGAAGGCCTGATGAAGCCGGGGGCGCGGCGTGCCATCGTCACGGGAGACGCGGTGCCGACGGACGTGAGGAACGTGCTTCAGCTCATGCGGGTCATCCAGAACCAGTCGACCTTCATCACGACTGACATGAAAACCGCCCGCGCATGGCTGGGCCTGCCGTCAGAAACTGACTTCAGCGCGCAAGTTGCGGCCTGATTGCCTGGGCCGCCGGCGACCCGCCGTTCAGATCGCGCTGCGCGCTGCGTCGGCCGAGGCGTGTCGTACCTTCCTTCTTTGACGGGAGTAAACGCCTCCTGCGGCAGACCTACTGACGGCGATTTGTCAGGATTGGTCAGGCAGATCTAGACGTAGGCGATAAAGCGTCCGCAGAAAATGATGGCGATCCAGATGAAGATCGACAGCATCGCGCTGATCCGGGCGGCAGCGGGCGCGGGCAGGTCCCGATCCCATTCCGCGACGTGCCGCCACGGCACGCTGTGGAACCAGGCCGCATTGCAGGCCGCGAGCACAAGCAAGCCCATTTTGAGCATGAAAAGGCGGTTGGCGAGCAGTTCGTCGATCTGGGCCGCGAACAGCAATGCGCCTGACATGACGGCAACACCTGCACCGTCAATGTCCACGGCAGGATGTGACGTGCAAGCACGGTAAGCGGTAGGGCTCGATTGAGCCCCAGCACACGCAAGTCGAGAATGATGATACTGCCCGCCAGCAGGGCAAAGCCAAGAATGTGAAACGTCTCGACCGCCGGGAACAACCAGGTCGAGCTCTTCATGAGCGCGGTGATGGGATTCATGGCTTTGCGAGATGTTCGAAATCTGCAAGGCCATGCTGCTCCCCCCTTTGCAAAAGTAGCCTGTCTGGGAATCTCCGCAGCCTGACGGCATCCCCCCTTTGGAAAAGGGGCCTGTGTGGGAACCCCCCCAGCCTGACGGCATCCCCCCTTTGGAAAAGGGGGGCTAGGGGGGATTTCTCAATGCGTAGAGCAGCCCCAATCCCCCTCAATCCCCCTTTGCCAAAGGGCACAAACGAAATCCCCCTCAATCCCCCTTTGCCAAAGGGGGAAGACAGCCTGAGCATCGCCTTACCTCAGCTCCACGGTCTTGTCGCCCGAAGTCACGCGCTCTGCCCGCATTTCATTGGCGTCCTTGCGATGCGCGTAGCCTTCGACCGAGATTTTGTTGCCGACTTTCAGCGCATCCTTGGGCAGCCCGCGCGCTTCCATGCGCGACGGCGGCGCCAGGATGACCGTCCAGGTCTTGTCCGGCATTTCCAGCTTCACGAATCCATGCGGATGATCGTAGCCGGATTGCTTGATGGTGCCCGTGTGTTTCAGCGTCTTGGTGGCGTCGTATTCGCTCCAGCCGTGATGGGCCATGGCGGCAAGGGACGACAGGGTAAGCGCGGCAACTATCGTGCGAAATGCTTTCATGGCGCTTTCCTTTCAGGTATTGCCGCGCTTCCACTCCGGATGTGCGATGCGCAGGTCGTGAAGTTGCTCGATGAGCGCCTGATAGAAGCCCAAGCGCACAGTACTGATTTTGCCTGCGCTGGCGCCTGCGGTGACGGCACAGCCGGGCTCGTTGGTATGGCTGCAGTCATTGAATTTGCAGCGGCCGATGTAGGGGCGAAACTCGGGCATGGCATGCGCAATTTCGTCATCGGAAAGATGGAACAGACCGAACGACTGCAGGCCGGGTGAATCAATGATGGCCGTCTCGCGGCCCATTTCGCGCGACAGGCGGTACATGCGCGTGAAGGTGGTGGTGTGCTTGCCAGCATCCAGCGCCTCTGAGATCTCGCCGACCTTGGTGACTTCATTCAACACCAGCGAGTTCACCGTGCGCGACTTGCCCATGCCGCTTTCGCCCACGAGCAGGCTGACCTTGTTCTCGAGGTGCGGCTTCAACGGCGCAATGTCGAACTTGGCCGACATGGGCAGGATGGTGTAGCCCAATGGGTCGAGGTAGCTGATGCGCTTTCGCGCCACCGCGTACTCTTCAGTCATGTCCATCTTGTTCAGCATCACGATTGGATGGATGCCCGCCGCCTCGCACGCCACGAGACAGAGGTTCAGGAAAGTCTCGCTGAACGTGGGCTTGGGCGCGATGATGATGATGGCTTGGTCCAGGTTGGCCGCCAGCGTCTTTTCCCGCCAGGCATCAGAGCGATACAGCACATTCCGCCGGGGATGGATTTTTTCGATTCGGGCCTGGGTAAGCGAGGTGGGTACGACGTCCACAATGTCGCCACAGGCCACGTCCTGCTTCCTGCCCTTGCGTGAGCAGGTCATATGCGAATATTCGCTGGTATTCGCGAGCTCGACCAAAAACTCGCGACCGAAGTCGCCGATGACCGTGCCCTGGATGACGCTGTATTTCAAGGTGTGTGGGCTCTGGCCAGTGCTTCTGTCTTGGCAGCACAGATGAAATCGTTGAGGGTCAATCCGCCCGCATCATGGGTGGACCAGTTCACCACGCAGCGGTTGTAGTGGACACCCAGATCAGGATGGTGATCCTCGCGGTGGGCAATGTAGGCGAGTGCGTTCACGAAGGCCATCGTCTCGTGATAGTTGGCGAAGCGGAACGTCTTGTTGAGCTCGATGCCTTGTTGCGTCCAGCCGGGCAGCAGTTTCAACAACGGTACCAAGTCTGCGTCGGGCAGCTTGGCACGGCCGGCGGCGCAGTGTTCGTCAAGCAGGTCTGAGACTTGCATGGTGGTGGGCAGAGAGTTGTTCAAGATGGGCCACGCGCAGAGATGCAGGCGGGTGGGAGTCGTACATCATGGAGTGCAACGGGTCGGGCGTGAGTGTGGACGCATTGTCGCGGTACAGCTTCACCAGTGCGCTCACCAGATGGTTGGCCCGGGTTTCGCCTGCAGCAAAGGCATCCGCTTCGAACTCATGCTTGCGCGACATCACGCTGGACAGGGGTGAGAGGGGGAAGGTGAAAACCGGCAGCAGCATGAAGAACAGCAGCAGCGCTACGCCGGTCGACTGCATGCCTGCGAAGCCCAGCCCCTGATAGAACCAGGTCTTGTCGATGACCCAGCCCATCGTAGCCAGGACCAGCAGGGCGATGCCGAAATGCGCAGCCATCATCTTCGGGATATGGCCCAACTTGAAATGACCCAGCTCGTGCGCGAGCACGGCTTCGATTTCTTCCGGTGACAGCCGCTCGATCAATGTATCGAAGAACACGATGCGTTTGGTGCGGCCGAACCCGGTGAAGTAGGCATTGCCGTGGCTGGACCGTTTGGAGCCATCCATCACGAAGAGACCCTGGGACTGAAAGCCGCATCGCAGCATCAAGGCTTCGATTCGTGACTTCAGCGATTCGTCAGCCAGCGGCGTGAATGTGTTGAAGAGTGGTGCAATCCACTTGGGATAAACCACCATCATCGTGAGGCTGAACCCCAGCCACACCAGCCAGACGTAGAACCACCATAAGTCGCCCATCCGGCCCATGAGCCAGAACGTGATGAGCAAGAGCGGTACGCCGATGACAAGACCCAGCAACATGCCTTTGATGCCGTCCAGAATGAACAGCTTCAGCGTGAGCTTGTTGAATCCATAACGAGCTTCGATGACGAAGGTACGGATGATGTCGAAGGGCATCATGACCAAGCCCGATACCGCCATCACGGCGAGCACTGTCACCACGTCGCGCCAGACTGAGTTGCCGAGCCAGGCAAAGACAACCGAATCAATCAGCGCAATGCCGCCGCCAAGGGTGAAAAGCAACAGCAGCAGCGCGTCCGCCACAATCTCCTTCATGCCGAGGCGGGTCTTGTCTCTGGTGTAGTCGGCGGCTTTCTGATGTGCCGCCAGCTCGATGTGCGCGGCGAAGGCATCAGGCACCCGGTCGCGGTGGCGAGCCACGTGCTGCATCTGACGTCTGGCCAGAAGCAGCCGCGACACCAGGACGGCGACGAGCAGAGCAATGAAGAGATAGGTGAATGCGTTCACGTCATACATTCTACAGGTGACCTCGGGTGGCAGACCTTGTGAGAGAATTGCGGCGACAAGGACGGGGAAAGCCTATGCCGCAAGATCAGAATAATCTGGTGTGGATTGACATGGAAATGACTGGTCTGGTTCCAGACAAGGACCGGATTATCGAGATTGCCATTGTCGTCACCAGTGCAACGCTCGAAACCGTGGCCGAGGCACCGGTGCTGGTCGTACACCAGCCCGATGCAGTGCTCAACGCCATGGACAGCTGGAACAAGGGTACGCACGGCAAGTCGGGTCTGATAGACAAGGTCAAGGCGTCAACGTTCACCGATGCCGACGTCGAGAAGCAGATGATCGACTTCCTGAAGCAGCATGTGCCGGCCAGCATGTCGCCCATGTGCGGCAACTCCATTTGCCAGGATCGCCGTTTCATGGCCCGCTGGATGCCGCAGCTGGAGGACTATTTCCACTACCGCAATCTGGATGTGTCGACGCTGAAGGAGCTGGCCAAACGCTGGCGACCAACCCTTTTGGCCGGGATCACCAAGCATGGCAAACATGAAGCGCTTGCGGATATTTACGAGTCCATCGACGAGTTGAAGTACTACCGCGAGCATTTTTTGCGGATGGAGTGAATCCGGTGTCGCGAATATTCGCGATTCCAGAATACTCGTCGCCCGGCATCACGCCCCTAGCTGCCTCAGTCCATCCCGGTACCGTCGACTGCAGGGGACCGTCGCGCCATCTTTCAGCTTGATGCGCGCATCGCCTGCTTCCAGCGGTTCAATCTCCATGATCTCCGCGATGTTCACGATGTAGCTCCGGTGCACCCGCACGAAGCGCTGTGGATCTAAACGCCCCTCGATGGCGGTCATCGTCGAGCGCAGCGGATAGTCGTGGCCGCGCACCCGCAGGTTCACATAGTTTCCCCAGGCCTGCAGCCATTCGATCTCCTGCGCGGGCAGCAGGAACTCCTTGCCCAGTTTCTTCACCAGGAAGCGTTCGGGACGTTCGATCGGTTCGACCGCCGGGCCGTCATCGGGGGCATCCAGCAGCCGCGCTTCGCCCTGCAGCCGCAGCAAGAAGAGTCGATACAGGCTGACGATCACCAGGATGAGTGCATACGCCCGCCCGTCCTTGAGATATTCATAGAGCAGTTCCTTGGGCCAGTTGCCGAACTCGTAGCTGGCACCCTGCGTGGCGTAAATGGCCTTTCGAATCGCCACCATGACCACAACGTGAGTGACAGACACGACGACGCTGGCGAGTACATGCCAAGGCAGGTGCTGCTTCATGACGCCGATGTAAAGCGGGAAGCGTCGCTCGAACGCGATGATGGCGGGCACGAGGCACAGCATGGTCAGGTTGCTGGTCCATTCCCATACCGCGGGTTCCCAACTGGCGAAGCCCAGCTTCAGCCGCTCCACATCGATCATCACCGTGATGGTGTTGAACGCAGCATGCAGGCAGAAAAAGAACACCCAGAACCCGACTTCGACGACCGGGCGCCAGGGCTGGTAACGGGTCAGGAAGTCGCGCGGGTCAGCGGGAGGCAGTGGTGGTGGCTCGGACATGCGCGGATTCTACGTTCGTGACGAGCGGGACGAGTGGAATTTCGTCCCTCCAGCCCACCACTCGTCACCAAGTCCCGAATTTTCAACCCATTTTTCACCATCGCGGGCCGGGTGGCGGCAGGCTGCAGGCATCTTTCACCGCGCACTTCCTGACTGCCATGATTCCCCAAACTGCCAGACGCCACGACATCGACGCGCTCCGCGCCATCGCTTTTTCACTGCTCATCCTGTACCACATCGCCATGCTGTACGTGGCCGAATGGGGCTGGCATCTCAAGAGCCCTCACACCAGCGAAGCCCTGCAGCTGCCCATGCTGTTCGTCAACCGCTGGCGCATGGACCTGATCTTTCTGGTGAGCGGGCTGGCCACCGCCTTCCTGTTCGCCAGCCGGACGCCGGGCCAGTTCCTGAAGGTCAGGGTTCCCAAGCTCTTCATCCCGTTGCTGTTCGGGGTGCTGGTTGTGGTGCCGATCCAGCCTTACTGCCAGGGTGTGGCCAATGGTCTGGTGGAGCCGGGCTTCCTGCAGTTTCTTAAGAATTACTACACGGGCTACCAGTGGCCAAAAGGTGCCTTCGATGGCTGGGAATATGGCTTCACCTGGAACCATCTCTGGTATCTGGTTTACTTGCTGGTCTACACGTTGCTGCTGGCTGCGTTGAAGCCACTGTTGGACTCACGCGCCGGACGCGCATTCCATCGACGGCTCGAATCCCTGCGCGGCTGGCGTCTGCTCGTGTATCCAGCGGTGTTGTTCTTCGGGCTCACGCTCACATTGCAGATCTTCTTTCCCCAAACCCACAATCTCATTGAGGATTGGTACTTCCACCTGCGCTATTTTTCGATGTTCCTCATCGGGTTCTGGCTGGCCCGGTCAGATGTGCTGTGGATGGAATTGCTGCGTTTGCGCAAGGTGGCGTTGGCGGCCGCGTTGATGGTGTTCGCGGTGTATTACGTGTCGATCGAAGTGGTGCCCAATCCCGCGCCCTATCCATCGCTTGTGCTCATCTGGGTCCTGCGGAACCTCTACCTCTGGCTTGCACTCGCGGCCATCCTGGGCTGGGGGCATGCGCTGCTCAATCGCCCGTTCCGCTGGCTGCCCTTTGCCAACGAGGCCGTTTTCCCGTGGTACGTCCTGCATCAAAGCGTGATTGTTTTACTGGCCTACTGGCTACTGCCGTTGAAGCTGGGCCCGGTGCTGGAGCCGCTGCTCGTGATCGCGGGCACCATTGCCACGTGCTGTGTGTTGCACGTGGGCGTCATCCGGCGAGTGGCATGGTTGCGGTTGTGCTTCGGGATGAAGCCCATGCCGTCAGGTGTTGCGAATATTCGCGTTACATCCGCAACACCCCGCACGGCAGATTAGAGCGCTCGCTTGAACCGCCACTCCATCGCCCGCTCCTTGCCACCGATGCTGCCCTCGATGCGCGCCAGCAGGTTGTCGCCGTCACGCTGATAAATGATGCGGGTGGGGAAGTCGTGGGTGGGGTTCTCGAACACGACGCGGTTGTCCTTCAGGTCCTTCAGCGGAAACTCTGTGGGCGGCAGGCGGCCACCGGGGCTCGCGAGATAAACAATTTTGTCGTCGCGTTTCACGATGCGCAGGAATTCGAATCCGCTCTTGCCGCCGCGTAGCGATGTGTTGGCTGCCGCCATGACGTCGCCACGCGGCGCAGTCCAAACCTCCTGGGTTTCGGCGCGCTCGGTTTTCTCGCTCCATGAACCCGCCAGAAAGGACAGCGCATTGATGTCCTGGGCAAAGCTGGCAGGGGTGAAGGCCAGCAACGATGCGGCCAGTGTGAGGCGAATAGTCATTGAAGGGATTCCTGTGCGTTAAGTGGGGATTGCGACCGCATGTTCCCACGCCACACTTCGCTTGAATTGTACGAAAACGACGCCTCTACCTGGCGGGCAGGGATACCAATGCCGAAGACAAGGCGCCCGCACCGGAGAGGAAGGCGCGCGGTGCCTTGCCGGCGTAGCGCTTGAAATCGCGGATCATGTGGGCGTGGTCAAAGTAGCCCGCAGCCAGCGCGGCGGTGAGCCACGGGCTGGGCACATCGGCATTGAGTTCGTCGAACACGGCACGGAATCGCACCAGCGAGGCCAGCAGTTTCAAGCTGAGGCCGGACGTGGCTTTCATGCGCCGCTCCAATTGACGCAGGGACAGATTGTTACCTTGAGCCAGCGTCTCAGGGGCCACCTGACCCCGGCTGGCAAATATTTCGGCCACCGACCAGGCCACGGCAGCATCCATCGTTGCCGGGTGCCGCGACAGCGCGCTCACGATGCTCTCGACCAGATGCACACGTTCAGTGTCGACGGCGTGGGTGAGTCGCTTCCGCCAGAAGGCGATGTCGCGATGCCGCAGCGGCATTCGCGTGTCGAGTGATGCGACAGGTGAGATTGGAATGAACCGCGAGATGGCATGCGGCCACAGCCGAATGCCCAGGACGCCGACTTTGCCCTGCGCCCGCAGCACCAGTGGCCGGGTGATATTGCCCGCGAGGAGCAAGGGAGGCTGATTGCGCCATCTGTCCGCAGTCGCGAGTTCACGATAGGGCGCACCAAAGTGCAGGATGATTTCCGGGCAGCCATCCGGCACGATGCGTTCATCGTGCGGATCGTCGAAGCTGGCCTCGAAGATCCAGATGCAGCGGACGATGTCGCTCAGGTCCTGCGGGGCCGGGAATTCGCTGTAGCGCATTCGCACATGGTCGCAAATATCGGATCAGGCTGCTTGAATTCCCGGCTCGATCTTCGCCTCCCGTATCGGCAGATTCACCACTGCTGCCGCTGCGGCCAACGCCATGTCCGCGTACCACATGAGGTTGTAGTTGCTGAAGCGCTCCATCGCCAGCCCGCCCAGCCAGGCGCCGAAGAAGCTGCCGATCTGGTGCGAGAACAGGGTAAGACCGAAGAGAGTCGCGAGATAGCGCGTGCCGAATAGCTTGCCGACCACGCCCGCAGTCGGCGGCACCGTGGCGAGCCAGGTGAGGCCAAGGCCGGCCGCGAAAAGATAGAACGTCAGTTCGGTCTTGGGCGCCAGCAGATAGATCCCGATGAGCAGCGCGCGCGAGGCGTACATCCAGAAGAGGATGTATTTGCTGCGATAGTGGCCCACGCCCCAGCCAGCCAGCAAACTGCCAACGATGTTGGCGAGGCCGATGATGGCAAGCGACCAGCTCGCAACATTGGCGGGTAGTCCGCAGAGCTGGATCTCGCCGGGCAGATGCGTGACCAGAAAGGCGATGTGAAAGCCGCAGGTGAAGAAGCCCGCATGCAGCAGCAAGTAGCTTGGATCTTTCAGCGCCGACCTGACCGCAGAGCCAAGCGACTGCTCAGGCTCTGCGGAAGCCTTCACCTCAACAGAAGCAGCGGGCTTGCGCAGGCCCAACGTCAGGGGCAGCGCGGCCAGCGTGATGATCGCCATGGACCACATTGCGCCCATCCAGCCGAACGAGGAGATCAGTTTCTGCAAGAGCGGCGCGAACACGAACTGGCCGAACGACCCGCCCGCGTTAATCATCCCCGACGCCATGCCGCGCCTTTCGGCAGGCAGGCGCTGCGCGGCCGCGCCGATCAAGACCGAGAAGCTGCCCGCGCCGGCCCCGATGGCAGAAAGCAGGCCGAGGGAAAACACCAGTCCCCAGGTGGAGTCCATGAACGGCGTGATTGCGCTGCCCAGCGCCAGCACGACGAGCCCGACTGCCAACACGCGTGCAGGTCCATGCTTGTCTGCGATGGCGCCCGCAATGGGCTGGATGGCGCCCCAGGTGAATTGCCCAACTGCCATGGCGAAGCTGACCGCGGCGAGGCCCACGCCGGTTGCCGTATTCAACGGAGACACAAACAGCCCCAATGACTGCCGTGCGCCCATGGTGATCATCAGGATGGCGGCTGCGATGAGCGTGACCAGCCACCAGGCTTGTGCGGGACGGGTTGACGTCATGTTCAGTTTTTCTCCGGAAGGGCCGGTTTCATCAATTGTTCGCCGGTAAAGCTGGCTTGAGTTGGGCAAGCGTGTTTTCGAGATCGAGATTGAGGCGGGCTATGTAGTCGCGGCCGAGCTGAGTCTCCAGCGCCAACTGCGCCTTGGCCCATTCAGTCTGCGCAAGCGTTCTGGCAGAGAGGCCATCAGCCGTGAGTCGGTATTCCCGTTTTCGTGCGTCATGGCAGGTACAACTTTCCACCCAGCCCGCCTTGACCAGCGGAGTGAGATTGCGAGTCAACGTGGTGCGGTCCATCTCCAACCGGTTGGCCAGTTCAAGTACGGATTGTGGCTTGTCGGAGAGATTGGCCAGTAGCGAGTACTGCCCGAGCCGCAAGCCGACCGGCCGCAGCCAGGCTTCATAAAACGCGGTCATGCGCCGCATCAGCTTGCGAACCCGGCCGCCAGTGCAGGGCAGGGGCTCGCCGACTGCTGCCAGTGCCGCCGGGCTATGCGGCGGAGCGCTTGTCGTGATCGCGCCGGTCGCGTTGGCCGCTTCGTTTTCAGCTGTTGAAGCGAGCGCCATTTCGGTGAGCAAGGGAGCGCCAGATATGTGCATATGCACATATTGAAGTGTTGTCGAATCCGGGTCAATCCGGGGCGCCCAAAATAAGTTTTGGCGCGCGCAATAGTTGGCACGGTCCCTGCGTTATCAAGTTTGTCTAGAACCTGCCCATGACCGCAAGTCCTGAATTTCCGGAGCCACACGATGAATGCCACCGCCCTGCCAACCCTGATGGACCAGCGCCCCCTGAAGCGTGTCATGCACGCGATTCTGGGTTCGACACTGTTCGGTCTGTTTGCAGCGACCGGTGTCCGTGCAGAGGCTCAGATGGAATCTCAAGTAACTGAAGATATTGCACTTTCAGGTTATGTAGCGGGTGTTGTGTTGCCCTTGGATGAGTCGTTCTCAGCCCATCGCCCACTCCCCATGACCCACGCACCGGTGGCGACACCGGACGGTTTTTTCATGGATGACGAGATGGATGACGCGGCTTATCGCGCCATGCTCGACGACATCCAGATGCAGCAATTCATCCTCGTTGGCGGAATCGACCTCCAACCCAAGGACTGACACCGTGTTTTTGCAGTAGATCAGACTCAAGCGCCTCTAAAACCAAAAGAGAAACCCGCCGAAAGGCGGGTTTTCTCATTTTTGTGTCGCCAAATTACGACACTTCTGGGGTGGCGGAAACAGTAACCTGTTGATTTAAAATGGTTCGGTACTGTCTCCAGAAAGCGACAACTGCGTGTTTCACCACACCTGTTGCGTCACTGTCCTGTTTTTTGGCCCCGTTTCTATACGTTTCCTGCGAACGTGTCGCAGGCTTTGAGGCTGCCGGTCTCGAATCCGGTCTTGAACCAGCGCACCCGCTGCGCCGAGCTGCCGTGCGTGAACGAGTCAGGCACCACCCGGCCCGACGACGCGCGCTGCAGGGCGTCATCACCAATGGCGGTCGCGGCACGCATCGCTTCCTCGATGTCGCCAGGCTCGATGAAAGGCTTTGCCTTGTGTGCATGATGGGCCCACACGCCGGCATAGCAGTCAGCCTGCAGTTCGACACGCACCGAGACCTTGTTGTATTCCTTCTCTGACAATTGCTGCCGAAGCCTCGACGTCTTCTGGGATACGCCGGTCAGCTTCTGCACGTGATGGCCGACCTCATGTGCAATGACATAGGCGCGGGCGAAATCCCCCGCAGCGCGGTAGCGGCGTTCGAGCTCGGTAAAGAACTGCAGGTCGAGATACATTTTCTCGTCGGCAGGGCAATAGAACGGTCCGCTGGCCGTGTCCCCCGTCCCGCAGGCGGTGGGTGTTGCGCCCGTGAAGACCACCAGTTTGGGTTCGCGATATTGCGCGCCACCAGCCTTGAAGATGGCTTGCCAGGCATCTTCCGTCTTTGCAAGGACCTGGCGCAGCTCGCGGATCATCTCGCGCTGCGGATCAGTGGCGGGGTCAACCGGCTGCGCAGCGCGAGAGGGCGCGGCACCCTGCACCTGCTCCGCGACCCCCATCAACGTGGAGGGGTTGATGTCGAGGAACCAGCTCACGATGAGGATGATCACCACGGCACCGATGCTGAGTCCGCCCTTGCCGCCAAGACTGCTACCGCCCCGGCGATCTTCGACGTTGCTGCTTTCGCGTTCGTCATCCAGCTTCATGCAGCATCCCTTTGATTGTGTTCACAAGCGAATCCGATGCGCCCTCAAAAGCGGGCTGATCTTTCTTACCGCACTGATGGCAACAGTTTTCCTGCGGACTGCGCGGGCACCGGAATGTCCAAAAGCTTCGCCAGTGTTGGTGCGATATCCACAACGCTCACTGGCGTGTCCACACGGCCCGCTGCACCGCGTCCGTAAACGAGGATCGGCACGTGCGTGTCGTAGTCGTAAGGCGTGCCATGCGTCGTGCCGCCTGGCCGTGAGCCCAGCAGCCAATAGCGCGTGGGTACGATGATGATGTCCGCCGAGAGATCCGCTACGAGATGGTTCTTCAGCAGATCGGCAAACTGCGTACCTGGCGGCAGCCCGGCTTGTACTTCTGACTTGAGCCAGGCCTGACCGATGCCGGGCTCCTTCCGCAGCAGATCGCGAATTGCGATGGCGAGCGCCTTCTCATCCACGGATTTGCTGGCCATGAGGGCTTTGTTCAACAGCACACCATTACCTGAGCTGCCGAGGAGCCAGGCACCTTCACCAAAGGTCTTGCCCACCGTTGCATTGATGCGCGCGGTCATCTCGGTGGTGTTGAGACGACCGCCACCCCGTTTCAGACTCTGCGAATATTCGGGTACCGGCATGAAGCCATGATCCGCCGTGAGCACGGCGACGTAGTTGTCCTTGCCAACCCGGGCATCCAGGTCACGGAAAAACGCCTGCAGGCTGCGGTCCAAATGCAGCATGTGGTCATGCGAAATGCGCGATTCTGCCCCATAGGCATGATTCACATAGTCATGGCTTGAGAGGCTGACGGAGAGAATGTCCGGCGCATCGTCCTGACCCAGCGACTCTCCGCTGATCGCTGCACGCGCAAAGTCAAACGTGAGCTCGTCGCCAAACGGACTTGGCATCAGGCTCCCGTAGAAATTCGCGCCGGGTGCATCGCCTGCGCCGAATGTCATCGGCAGCTTGCCAGGGCCTGCGAACCAAGTCTGACCGTCCGCTACCGACTGCTTGTAAGCATCCTCGGGCAGCAGCGCCTTCCATGCTTGCTTGAAATACTTGTCGGCAGGCTTTGCGGCGTTGAAGGCGGTCACCCAGGCCGGATGCTCCTTCATGTAGTAGGTCGTGGTCACGAAGCTGCCCGTCTGGGCCATGTACATGTATGCCGTGCCGGTTTTTCCGGCAGGCAGGATCGCGCCGCGGTCCTTGCCTGAAATCGCGATCACTTTCGATGCCGGTGTCAGACGTTTCAGCACATCGCCGAGCGACTCCGCACGCAGATTCTTCGGGCTGGTGCCATCGAGCCGGTTGGTCTTGTGGCCGAGATAGGTGTGCGCTTCATCACCCGTGCAGTAGACCGCCTGCCCGGTGGCCGGGTCGCGCCATTCGTTGGAGAGCATGCCAGTGGCAGAAGGATGGGCGCCGGTGAGGACTGTGGCGTGTCCCACTGCCGTGACCGTGTGTGCATGGCTGTAGTGGGCATTGGCGTACCAGGTGCCTTTGTCGAGGAAGCGGCGGAAGCCATCGGGTGACAGCTGATCACGGTAGGCAGTGACCTGGCTTTGCGGGAGCCCGTCCACGACGAGCAGGACAACCAGTTTTGGCTTGGCCGCAAGGGTTGGGGCGGTTGCTTTCCCCTCCATGCGGCTCTCGTTCGATGCGCAGCCTGTGTGAAGTGTGATGAGGGCTGCGCAAAGCAGGACCAGTGAAAGTCTTTTCATGGGAAGTCCGATATGAACGATAGCGGCATTCTGGCCGTCTGTTCGTTGCGACGCAACCGACGTGAGCGCTGCTGTCGATATTCCTCATCCAGAGGCTCGGTATCAGCAAGCAGCCCTCGACAGGTACATCCCTTTGATTCATCGGCGCAATCATTCGCGAAGTGTCTTGGGCGCCTTGCCGGCTCGACGGGAAAACCAGAATCCTTGTCAGCCGATTGATCTTTGACGCGTTGAGTGGTCACGGCCTGCGCACGTTCTGCGCACGCGGTCTACCGGCCGGGAAATTTCCAGCGACCCTGCAGAGGAGATGTCATGTTGAACAGAAGATTCCTGATCGGATTGCTGGCAGCGACATCGCTCGCCGTCTTTGCTGCACCGTCATGGGCCAAGACAAGTGTCGACGTGTTTCTGAGTTTCGGTCCGCCTGCCCTGCGCTACGAACACATCCCCGCACCGCGCGTCGGCTTTGTCTGGGCACCCGGCTACTGGGATTGGCGCGGGAACGCCTATGTGTGGATCGTCGGCAGCTATGTGCGCGAACGCCCCGGCTACTACTGGTATGCGCCGACATGGGCGCGCGGTTCGAACGGCTGGTATTCGCAGCCCGGCCGCTGGGACCGCCAGCAACCCGTCTACTACCGCCATGACAATGATCGCGATGGCATACCGAACTATCGTGACCCAACGCCAAATGGGCGGTATGGCTACGACTCACGCAACCATTACCGCGACAACGATCGCGATGGCATTCCCAATTATCGCGATGCCACGCCCAATGGTCGTGGCCACCACTACTATCGTGACGGACGCCATGACTATCGCGACAATGACCGCGATGGCATCCCGAACTACCGTGACCGTCGCCCCCATGATCGCGACAATGATGGCCGGCCGGATCGCTACGATCGCAGGCCGTATGATCCGCGGCATTGATGCAGCGGTGCAATGACAAAGGGCGGAGGGGACTCCGCCCTTTTTCCATTCAAGGTCCCTGAGGTTCTGAAAGCACGCTGACGCTCAACCGGAGAAATTCAGCTCCACGCCATTGCCTGCAGGATCCGAGAAGAATATCTGCCGCACAGTTGTTCCCGGCACGGTCTGTACCGTGTGGCGAATATTCGCGTGCTGCAGCTTGGCCACCATCGCGTCGAAATCCGTGCAGGTGAATGCAGCATGGTCAAACGTCGTCGACATGTGCGTCGCGCGTACATCGCCGGGCAGGGCTTCGGACAGGTGGAGTACAGGGTCGCTGCCAGCGTAGAGCCAGTAGCCGTGGGTGTTGAAGGGCGGGCGGTCGCCGACATTCAGGCCGACCACGTCACAGTAGAAATCGCGCAGTGCGTCCAACAGCACGCGCGGGGCGCGCAGGTTGTAGTGGTCTAGGCCGATGGTTGGCATGCCGAAATTCCTGATCAGGTAAGTCCGATTCACAACTATCTCGTCATTCCGGCGAAAGCCGGAATCCAGCGTCTTCCAACTCTCGAACACCGCACTGCAGAAGTCGAACCATCATTGCTGGATTCGGCTCAATTGCAACCCCCGGCCGGTATGACGCACTCTGTGGACGAGTTCAGCGCGTCACAAACTGCCTCTCAAACGCCTCCAGCTTCTTGCGAATATTCGCACCGATGTGAATCTGCGGCTGGCTGGGATCGTGGTTCTCTGCCAGCTCACGTTTCTCGATTTCCGGCTTTGCGGCGTCGAACGCACCGATGAAGGAATGCGTTTTGCTCAGGTTGTCTTCGAAGTACGCCTTTCCGAAGTAAGTCCACTCCGCCTCGTTGCTGCAGCCGAACGACGTGCGATTGATGGCTGCAGCGGTCAGAATCAGCGTGTTGTCGTCCTTCAGCGCGTCGACGAACCCGCCCGAGTAACAGGCCGATACCACCAGCACGCGATGTTTGATACCGGATTGGTCGAGCATGTCGCGCAGCGCTTTCGGCGTGAAATCCTGAAAGCGCACCGGCCAGTTGTTCAAATAGAATTTGTGATCCGGGCTGCCGTGGGAAGTCAGGAAGAGAAACAGGATGTCCTCGTCCTTGTTCATGCGCTCTGCGATGGCCCGGACACTGTCACGCACGCTGGTGACACTCGCGATGGGGATCGTGTCGTGCGTGTGTCGGCTGTTGATGAGCTGCAGCGTGCGGCCTTTCGCATCAAATTGCGTTTCGATGATCCCGGTGACCTTGCGCACTTCGCGCAAAAACACATCCTGGCTGGCGTCGCCTGCCACGCTCAACGCATAGAGGTCGATGCGATCGGGTCGCTCCGGCTGGATAGCATCAAGGTGCTTTTGCAGCAGCTCGGCGTGGGAATAAAGACGCGCTTCATCCGCAGGGGAGGATCGTAGCGGGGTGTCGTCGCGTTCCACGCGCGGCGGATACCACAGCTGGCGGTCCGGCTGAAGACTGATCCAGGGAAATGTCCACGCCATCAACGCAGCAATGAGCGCAGGTCCCGCGATCAGACGCGGCTGGGGAGACAGGCGCGTCGCATACACCACCATGCAGAGTGCCGGCCATGCCGGTGCCACGTTGTAGTAGAGAACCATCACGATGAACTCGTGGCGCGGCATGAGCGCCTTGCTGACAGGCAGCCAGGTCAGGTACACCAGCACATCGGTCCAGAAGAACACCAGCAGCGCAGCGAGCAGCAGTTCCGCCATGCGCGTCACGGTATGCGTGAGGTAAGCGGCCAGCACCACGCCGATTGCCAGCAGCGGCAAGTGCACCATCGCACCGGACACGGCCCAGGTTTCGAATCGGCCCGTGAGGCCGTATTGGGTGAAATTGAAGAGGGCAGGTGTGGCCAGCGACAGCACAGCCATCACGCCGATGAGCCACCAGGGTGCGGCAAGCGTATCGTTGCGCGGGCGGCGGAACACGGCAAGTCGTGCGCCGTCATGCAGGGCGTCGATGAATTGGCGCCACTTGCCAAGAGAATTCACTGCTCAGTGGCCTTCCGAACTGTTGAGACGAACCACATGATCAGGACCAATGCGCCGGGGATGCTGATGACGACATAGGGTGGAATGAAAGCCAGAGGAGCGCCATGTGCGTCAAACCCGGGAATCAACTTGTATGTGGCCACGAGTCCTGAAGTCCCTGCAGCGAGCCACAAGGCAAACAAGAAAATGGAATACCCGATCGATGCAAGCAAAGGGTGATACGAGAATCGTCTTCCCCAGACTCCGGCCACGTATGCCGCGGGCAGAAAACCAACCAGTGCGGTCACTGTCCCCGGAAGAAACGCCACCAGCACAGCCATCCAATCGGAAGGAGTCATCGTGTCAGGGTTTCTTGACTGTTCATGAGCGGTCGTCATACCGGCGGAAGCCGGTATCCAGTGCCTTGGCTGCTAACGTCGCTGGACCCCGGCTTTCGCCGGGGTGACGGCGATTCTTTTTCCAATCGGAATCCAAGGTGGAGAGTTCAAATGTCCCAGGCTGCATTAAGCCTTCCATACATCCCGCAGTGTCACCGCCCGGTTGAACACCGGCGCGCCATCCTTCGAGTCTTTGCGATCCGCGACGAAATAGCCGTGACGCTCGAACTGGAAGCGGTCTTCTGCCTTGGCATTTTTCAGTGACGGCTCAAGCTGGGCCGTGATGATCTGCTTCGAATTCGGATTCAGGTCATCGAGGAAATTGCCGCTTTCCTTGCCCGGATTCGGCGCTTTGAAGAGGCGATCAAACAGACGCACCTCGCACGTGTAAGCCTGCGCTGCACTCACCCAATGGATCACGCCCTTGGTCTTGTACGTGTCTGCACCTGGCGTGCCGCTCTTCGAATCCGGCGAATATTCGCAATGTACGGCGATGATATTGCCTGCTGCATCCTTCTCGCAGCCCGTGCACTTCACCACGAAGCCGTACTTCAGCCGCACCTGATTGCCGGGGAACAAACGGAAGTAGCCCTTGGCGGGCACTTCCTGAAAGTCTTCGCGCTCGATCCACAGCTCGTGCGAAAACGGCATGACCCGTTTGCCCAGCTCCGCCTTCAGCGGATGGTTGGGAGCCAGACATTCCTCGCTCTGGCCCTCCGGATAGTTGGTGATGATGAGCTTCAGCGGGTCGAGCACGGCGACGCGTCGCTCACAGCTTTCGTTCATCACTTCACGCATGCAGTCTTCGAGGATGGTGAATTCAATCCAGCTGTTCTGCTTTGACACACCCACGCGGTCGGCCATGAGCTGGAAGCCCGCGGGCGTGTAGCCGCGACGGCGCGCGCCCACGAGGGTCGGCATGCGCGGATCGTCCCAGCCGTCTACACGCTTCTCATCCACGAGTTGCTTCAGATAGCGCTTGCTGGTGATGATGTAGGTGAGGTTGAGCCGAGAGAACTCGATCTGCTGTGGCAGCGGGCGCTGCAGCTTGCCGTGTTGCGCCAGCTTCTCCAGCAGCCAATCGTAGAACGGCCGCTGGTCTTCGAACTCCAGCGTGCAAATGGAATGCGTGATGTTTTCCAGCGCGTCCTCGATGGGATGTGCATAGGTGTACATCGGATAGATGTGCCACTTGTCACCGGCGCGGTGGTGATGCGCATGCTTCACGCGATAGATGGCCGGATCGCGCAGGTTGATGTTGCCGGAGGACATGTCGATCTTGGTTCGCAACACGTGGCTGCCTTCGGCATGTTTGCCGTCGCGCATGTCGCGGAAGAGCTGCAGGTTTTCGGCCACGCTGCGTTCGCGGAACGGCGAATTCTTGCCCGGCTCGGTCAACGTGCCACGACTGGTGCGCATGTCCTCGGCAGTTTGCGAGTCGACATACGCCTCACCATGTTCTATCAATGTCTCGGCAAATTCATACATCCAGTCGAAGTAGTCGCTGGCGAAGTAGAGATGCGCCTTGCCATTCGCATTCCAGTCGCAACCCAGCCAAAGCATGGCGTCGATGATGCCATCGACAAATTCCTGCTCTTCCTTCTCCGGGTTGGTGTCGTCGAAACGCAGGTGGCAGATGCCGCCGTAGTCCTTCGCCAGCCCGAAGTTGAGGAGGATGGATTTGGCATGGCCGAAGTGCAGATAGCCGTTTGGCTCAGGCGGGAAGCGGGTGCGAATATTCGCAGCGTCCTTCGGCTGGCCCAGATGTTTCTCTGCCGGCCCGGGTGCGCCACCCCAGGTGCGCTGGCCAAACTTGCCCTGTGCCAGATCGGCGTCGATGGCGTTCTTGATGAAATTCGTGATGTGTGCGGCATCTGCGGCCGGTGCGGAGGGTCCGTTGGACATGGTGCGGGTGCTGAAGAGCGAAACCGCGATTATCCCTGAACGGATTGTGCGGTGCAGCGCAGGATCGCCTGCGCGACCTTGGGCGCGTGGCATTGTTGCCTGACTGGCACTGAACTTCGGCAAAGATTGCGCAAAATCAAATGCGCAGCAATCCGGGGTTCGTTGGCGACTTCCTGCAATGTTTGGTTGCGAATTCAGCCTTGAAGCGGGGAGGCTCTGGATGCATGTGCGGATTGCGGGCAGCAATTGTTCGTATCCAGATTGACCTACCAACAAGGAGATTCTCATGAAGCAAATGTTCTTCACTATCGCAGCTCTCGTCGCTGGTGCCGGCCTCACTGCTGGCGCAATGGCCCTTCCCGGCGCCCACGGCAAGCCGGCGGGCACACATCAAGCTTGCCAGCAGGAAGGCACGCAGGGGAATTGCCCCATGCGAGCCGGCAAACATGGCCAACACCCTGGCATGCATCAGGGCAAGGGCCATGGCATGCATGGGGGCATGGGCCACGGAATGCATGGTGTCGGCCATCAGCACGGCAAAGGCGAAGAGTGCAGTCACGCAGGTAAACCTGAATGCGAGCGACAGGCACCGAAACAGCAGTGATGCGGATACCGTGCGTGGCGCATAGCCTGCGCCACGTACGGCGAACTGCCAGCCAGATCAGCGCCGGGTGCAGTTCACCTTCCGCCCATTGAAGTCACTGAATGCGAGCTTGTCACTGGTGATCTCGTCCACGTCCAGCTTCACGATGCCGCGCGGATCGAACAGCACCAGCTTGTCCGATTGCAGCGCGTAGCTGTTCTTCGTGGTCTTGCCGTCGTTGCCGATCTCCAGCGACGAGCGCGACACGTTCCAATTGCCCGACGTGCCATCGATGTTGCCCACGCACGTCCACTTGCCTGTGATGAGATCGCCGGCCCTGGGCTCGGCGGGTGCTGCGGCCTGCCGCTCGCCGCCCGCGGGCGCGGAATAATCGATATTTCCCGCACCCGCCATCTTCGGCAGCGTCCCGATCCAGTCCGCCGGCACGGCGAAATTCAAATTCTGGCCGTACTTGTGCTGAAACGTGATGATGCCGATGAGGTTGCCGAACTGGTCGAAGAGTCCGCCGCCGGAAGAGCCGGGCGAGATCGGCGCGCTGGTCTGGATCACCGTACCGCCGGGCACCTCACGCAGGGCCGATACGATGCCCTCGGACAACGTGTTCTCCAGGCCGTAGGGCGAGCCGATGGCATAGACCTTCTGGCCAACCCTAACTGTGTTGACGCTGGAGACCGCCACCGGCCGTGCCGAAATGTTGCCCGCATAAAGCTGGCAGAGGTCACGCTCGACATTGCGCTGTTGCACAGAGGCGCTGAACGATTCCTTGGGGAATTTCACCTGGATCTGCGTGCCCTTTTCCACCACGTGGCAATTCGTCACCACGATGCCGGGGGCCACCACCACGCCGCTGCCCGTCGCGATCTGGTTGCCGTTGAAGTCGCTCACGATCACCTTGGCCACAGCGCCGGTCATGGCGGAATAGATCTCATCGGCCGAGCGGGGCAGCACGCCGAGTGGCGTCGCATTCGGGTCCGCCTGGTCCGGGTTTTCGGCCGCATGGTTGGCGCGCTCAACTCGCGCTGCATTGCCCGCAACCCCGAGCTTCGCAGCGGTGTATTCGCGCATTGCAACGAACGCCAGCAGCGCGGCGAGGCTACCGATCGCCATGCGCACCCAGGGCGCCGCGTGCCAGGCTGGCGCCGACTCGCCCGCCATCGTGCCACCAGCATTGATCAACTCCGCGCCGCGATCCACCAGCGTCGCGTCATAGCTCATGCGTTGCAGCGGATGGGACAGCGTCTCCCACGCCTTGCGAATATTCGCAGCCTCCACCGTACCGTCCTTGCCCTCGCGGGCCAGGTTCTCCAGCGCACGGCGATAAGCAAAGTTGATCTGGTCCGGCGTGGCGTGCACGGAGACTTCCAGCAAATCGTAATAATTGGTCGCGTCTGGCATGGTGGCGTTCTTCAGAGTCGTCGTCCCGACGAAGGTCGGGACCCAGTGGCGTTGCAGTACTGTTGAGGTAGCGCTTCAGGACCAGCAACAATCTTGGCCTGATTATCCCGCAACTCCCGCCCGCCGGGCAGCCCCTTCGTCGGAAAGTGCGCGAATCAGGATGCAGCAGCGACGCCGCCCTCCGCCTCCCGCCGCCCACGCTTCTCATCCACGCCCGAGAGCAACACGATGGCCGCAATGAAAAACACACCCGTAGTCAGCATCGCCAGCCGGTGATTGCCGCTGAATATCCACGTCACCAAGCCATAACTGATCGGCCCCAGGATGCCGGATAGGCGCGTGGCCATGCCAAACACGCCGAACATCTCCCCGGCCTTCTCCGGTGGAGAGAAATACGCGATCAGCGCGCGCCCGGCCGATTGCGACGAGCCCATGCACAGCCCCGCCAGATTCGCCGCCACCCAGAACAGGGAACGATCCGTCGCAAACCATGCAAAGCCCACCATCGCCACCCAGCCAAACAGCGTCACGCGCAGCGCATTCACCTTGCCCAACTTGTCCTGCGCATAGCCGAATCCGAACGCGCCGATGCAGGCCGTGATATTGACCAGCAACACCAGTACCAGCGTGTCCTGTGTCGTGAAGCCCATTACCTCCTGCGCGTAAATGGCCGCCAGCGCGATCACCGTCGCCACACCCGCCTGGTAGCACACCGCCACGATGCACACCCGCGCGAGATCTTGCATCTGCCATGCTTCCGCGACAGCCCGGCGCAATTGAGACCATGAATGCAGCCACGACGTACTCGCTTCAGGATTCGCCGGCGTTTGGGGCAACTGAACACGCTCCTTCAGCCAGATGAACGTCACGCTGGCTGCCAAGGCGTAAACCACCGCCGTGATCAGCATCGTGCCCGGCACCGCCGCCCCGGTCGTGCTCCCGCGCGATTCCGCCGTCATCAGCCAGGCCAGCGACAGCCCCAGCGCCACCAGCCCGCCCATGTACCCCAGGCTCCAGCCCCAGCCCGACACCTTGCCCATCGCTGTCGGCTGCGCCAGCTCCGGCAGAAATGCCGCCGTCAGGTTCTCCCCGATCCCGTAGCAGAAGTTGGAAATGATCACGAACACCATCGCATACACCAGCATTCCCGGCCCGGCGAAATACAGCGCCGCGGTTGAGGCGACACAGCCCGCCGTCATCACGAAGAGCCAGCGCTTCTTGGCGGTTTTGCGGTCCGCATGTGCGCCGATCACCGGCCCGGCCAGCATCACCAGCGCATACGACACTGCCAGCGTGGCCGTCCAGGCAAGGGTCGCCCACGGCGCCTTCTCCGCGATCACGGAGACGAAGTAAGCGTTGAACACCGCCGTCAGCACCACCGTCGTGTAGCCCGAGTTGGCAAAGTCGTACATCGCCCAGGCGAAGAGCTCTCGCTTCTGGACGCCGGAGTTTAGGGCAGAGGAGGCTGGTGCTGCGGAAAGAGTATTCATGGCGGGAGAATGCCGGAAAAGTTGCAATTGGGCATTACCGATTGATGACATCCGTTTGGTTAGGGCAGCCCGTCCAACTTATTGACGCCAATACACGGCGTATATACAGTCAGCGCATTGAATTGACATGGTCTGGCAGAGAGTGAAAATGAAATCCGCATCATCTCGTTCCGCAAAGCCACAAAGCGTGAAGCCGAAATCTACTTCAATGAAATCCAAAACTGACTGGGCAAGGCTCAAGGCAAGCAGCGCCAAAACAAATCCGAACGCCGAGCATCCCGAGGCCGACATCGCCCACATCGTTCGTGGTGTGGTCCGGCGTGGGCTGGCACCGTTGCCTTCCAAGGCATCGATTTCTTTGCGGGTGGATCAGGACGTGCTGGAGTGGTTCAAGGCGCAGGGGCCGGGATATCAGACGCGGATCAATACAGTTCTGCGGGCGTTTCGGGATGCATCCGTGTGATTTTCCAAGCAAATACAAGACCGTCCTTCATGGCACTGCCGTAAGTTCTCCCTCTCCCTGGCCCTCTCCCACGAGGGGAGAGGGTGGCCACGTATCAAACTGGATTTGGGGGGTGCCATGCGAGACGGCCCCAGAAGTGCACAAGGGCTCGTCTGAACCTGCACCGAACCAAAGCAGCGACAGTCGCGCGGTTATACTTCTTCAGGCAGGTGGAATGCTGCCTTGCAGCCAGCGCCTTCGCCAAATCGGCAATGACCCGCTGAATCTAATTGCTGAATCCAATGGGCCAGGGTGAATTGCTTTCGACCCCCCGTCTTGCATCACAAAGCGTGCTGTACTTGAACCCACTCCCTCACAGCAGGACCACTCATGTACCACGGTGAACGCTTCAACGGATACAGCCATCTCTTCGGCACGCTGCTCGCCGTCACGGGCGCAGTCGTGCTTATCGTCATGGGTGCCATTCAGGGCGATGCGTGGAAGGTGGTGAGCTTTTCCATCTATGGCGCGACGCTCATCGCGCTTTACAGCAGCTCAACGCTGTATCACAGCACGCGTGGAAGGGCTAAAAACTTCTTCCGCAAGCTCGATCACAGCGCCATCTATCTGCTCATCGCCGGTACCTACACACCCTTCACGCTGGTAACGCTGGGCGGCGGCTGGGGATGGTCGCTCTTCGGCGTGGTCTGGGGGCTGGCCGTGTTCGGCATCGTGCAGGAGCTGGCCCTCTCCAGCAAGAAACGCATGCTGTCCTTGTATCTCTACATCGGCATGGGCTGGGTGGCGGTCATCGGCGTGATTCCACTGATCGAGGCGTTGTCCTGGGCGGGCTTCGCCTGGGTGGTGGCGGGCGGCGTGGTGTACACGGTCGGCACCATCTTCTATTTCTACGATGAGCGCTTTCGGCACTGGCACGGCATCTGGCATCTGTTTGTACTGGGCGGGAGCGTGTTGCATTACATTGCGATATTCCACTACGTTGCGTAGCGAACGCTTATGTCGCCTGCGAATATTCGCCAGGAGTCGGCTTGGGCTTAGATCGAGCGGTGAAGCTGCAGCGCCTGGCCGTGCGCCACTGACTGGCTTTCATTTTCCATAAGGGGACGAGTCATGTTTTGCCGCTTGCTTGGATTGATGCTGACCATTGCAATGCCTGCCGTACATGCAATGGATGAACGCCTGGGCAAACTGCCGGCCGGGGCGTCCAGCACCAATCTGGTGTCTGACGTGGCGGCGGAGATCTGTCGCGATCACTTGTTTGATCCTGCTTTTGTGCAGACTGCGTTGCCCAAGGGCTATCGACTGATTCGCCTCAACGAATACGCGAAAGGCGATGCGGATGCGGCGCAACTTTTGGGGCAGACGCCAGCACTGCAAGACTACGCGGTGGGCAGTCTGTGCTTCATGTCGGTTGGGCACTTTGTCGTCGATGACAAGCGCATTGAATCACCTTCCCCCATGCCGATGGCATTCTGGTGGGCCAGGGCTAGCGGCCCGCGCGATGACCGCATGCAGGGAAAGGTGGAGTGGGTGCAGCTGGCAAGCTGGTATCCAGTGGGGGCTGCCGACCGTGCCGCGATTCTTGCCACCGACTCCATGGCCCAGTTTGCGGACTTGAAAGTGACCGCGGTCAGCCCGAATCGATGGCATTTGAGCCTGGCATTGCCCACTGAAACCCTTGAGGCGGACGTCACGACAAGCGGAGAGCGCAAACGCCGCAAGTCGCCGGAGCCGGGATTCATGTCTGTCCCTTTTTCCGGGAAAAGCGCGGATCGATTCTGGGTGATTACCTACCACGGGCATCACCACCAAAGTGCTCGGGGCCAGTGGCGCGCAAGCGGGAAGGGTGTTTTCAGCAGCGCCTTCGGCATCAAGGGTGAATCCGCCGTCTTCGGCACGCACTTCCAGAACGGGTGGGCTGCGTTGTCCGGGGTTTACGCGTCGCGCTGAACCGAGCCCCATGCCCAAACTCACCGCCACCTGCCACTGCGGCGCTGTCCGCGTTGAAGTGCCGCGCAAGCCGCGCGTGCTCACGGATTGCAATTGCTCCATCTGTCGACGCTATGGCGTGCTGTGGGCTTACTACCTGTCCGAGGATGTGCAGGTAATCGCCAAGCCCGGGGCGACGCAGGCCTATAGCTGGGGCCGCAAGGTGCTGAACTTTGTGCGCTGCAAAGGCTGCGGCTGCGTCATGTGCTGGCAGCGGATCACGCCCGTACCCGGCAGCAAGATGGGTGTAAACGCGCGCAATTTCGAGCCGGACGTGGTGAATGGCGTGCGAGTGAAGTTGCTGGATGGGGCGGCTTGGTCGGACTCTTGATTCCGCCAAAATCAATTACAGTTTCCGTCGCCCCGGCGAGGCGCAAACGCATGCGTCTGCTCCAGTGGCGTTCAACGGAAAGTCGCTGGACCCCGTGTCGAGCAAGGGGTGACGAACTTTGACTTGAATTGTGGAAGTTTGATTGAATGCGAGTATTCGCATAGCGGGATTACTTGGGACGACTATTCGGGAGGCAATGATGAAGCGACTGATGCAACGAACTGTGCTGCTGATGCTGTGCGCCTGGGTGGCCACATCCGCCTTTGCGCAAGAGGCCAAATCAAACGAGGCGCGCGTGCGCGACTACATCGCGGCATTCAATGCGCGCAATATTGACGCGATGCTGTTGATGGTC
Source organism: Betaproteobacteria bacterium (assembly GCA_031394355.1). Classification (GTDB taxonomy): domain Bacteria; phylum Pseudomonadota; class Gammaproteobacteria; order Burkholderiales; family Usitatibacteraceae; genus JAEUMY01. Next base: position 162,905 of record JANNSU010000008.1, read on the forward strand.
ACCGACGACATCACGTGGCTGAACGTCTCAGACAAGACCGTTAGCGTGGAGTCCGAGGGCAAGGAGGCGCTGCGCAAAGGCATGGCGTCCTACTTCAAGTCCCTGCCGAGCGCCCGCTCGGAATTGGTGTGGGTGCAGTCTTCGCCCAATCGCGTCGCGGTGCTGGAGAAGGCAAGTTGGGAGGGCAAGTCTGGCCCGCGCTCGCAAGTGAGCATCGCGATCTACGAGTTTCAGCAGGAGCTGATCAAGCGGGTCCATTACCATCCCACCGAAAAGTGATGACAGGGCAAGCAGCCCGAAGTCGTTGACCATGCTCCACCTCCTCGACAACATCGTCTGGCACGCACTCACCGGCGCGCATTCGCACTTCGCGGTGGGTGAGGGTGCCTCGCGCCGCTATGCGCCCGGCTTCTCGCCCATCATCGGCTTTGCCGACATCGCCAATCCGGACTTCGCGGCCATCTCGCCGTACTGCGAGCCCGGCGAACGATTCTTTACCGATGCCTGGTCCGGCCCCGTGCCAGCGGGATGGGAGATGGAACTTGAATCCACCATGGACAAGATGGTGTGGAAGGGTGCGGTGCCGCCGCACGATGCGACGCTGTCCGCCGTGCCGCTCGGCCCGGAACATGCGGCACAGGCACTTGAACTTGCCACGTTGACGCGGCCCGGCCCGTTCGGCATTCGCACGATTGAACTGGGCGACTATTTCGGTGTGTTCGAGGGGCCGCGTCTCGTCGCCATGGCGGGCGAGCGCATGCAGGCGGGGCCGTGGCGCGAGATCAGCGGCGTGTGTACCCATCCAGACTTTCAGGGACGTGGCCTGGCGCGGCGTCTGATGCTGAAGCTGATCCGCCACCAGATGCTGCGAGGCCAATCCACGTTTTTGCATGTCGTCAGCACCAACACGGCGGCGCGCGATCTTTACCGAAGCATGGGCTTCGAGACGTACAAGTTGTCGCCGGTACGGGTGATCGCGTTGAAGCAATGCCAGGACCAGGGTAGTCACAGCACAACAACACAGATGAAATAAGCGGCAGTCGCTTCCAGAATCCGCAGGATGCAAGTCGATAAATGGGACCAGGGTCACTGCACCAAACTTCAGCGCATTCGTGCGAATATTCGCAATGCTGAGCAGGGCCGCCTGAGTCCCTCAGTCACCTCCCGATGTGCTGTACTCGCGCAATGGATGTGGCACATCCACCTGAACCCTTCATCCAAAAGGAGAATGTCATGTCTGCCAGCCCACACGCCGTGAATTGGTTCGAGATTCCTGTCACCGATTTCGCCCGCGCCAAGGCCTTTTACCAAACTGTCCTCGCTATCACCATCGAGCCGATGGAGATGGGGCCGATCACGATGGGTTTCTTCACGATGGATCAGACCGCGGTCGGCGGCGCGATCGTGCATGGCGATGGTGGAGCGCCTTCGGCGCAGGGCACCATCGTGTATCTGAACGGCGGCGAAGACTTGGCGCCGATGCTGGCTCGCGTGGCCTCTGCAGGTGGCTCAACCGTGGTGCCCAAAACGGATATCGGCAACGGCTTCGGATACTTTGCGCACTTCATGGATACCGAAGGCAACAAGGTCGGGTTGCACTCGATGGGGTAAGGGTAGTCCGGCCGAAGGTATTCGGCTGGATGGTCAGCGGTAGGCAGCGGCAAACGGAGACGGGTGGCCGAAATCCGCAGCGAAAGGCGCCAATACCCTACAAGGCATGATTTGCCTGGATGGCACTGAGCGCGCTGGTCTGGGCGTTAATTCTGTATGGCTTCAATGCAATGGCCGCCGGGCAGGTAGACTGATGCCGCCTTTTTCTGCGTGACGACACTTTCCACCAGCCAACCATCGGCCATGAACATCAACCCCGACAAACTTCTTCACGAGGTCCACTGGCAGGATTTGCTGAACCAGAGCCGCTTCGAAATCGCGCATGAACAGTTGTTGTCTTTGCCCTGGCTTGTGGGATCGCTCTGGGCTGCGCACGAAGGATTTCTCCTGTTCGCGTTGGCCAGCTCATTCATGTTCTTCCTCACCGGTCTGCGCCAGGTTCACAACGCCTTTCATCATGCGCTTGGGTTGCCACGCTGGGCAGGCTCGACAATGATGTTCGTGCTGAGTGTGCTGATGCTGGGTTCAATGCATGCGGTGCAGATCAATCACTTGCGCCATCATCGCCATTGCATGGCTGAGGATGATGTCGAGGCCATGGGAGCGCGTCTCTCTGGTTGGGGCGCGCTGATGCTTGGGCCGCGATATCCGTGGATGCTGCATGTGAAGGCGTTTGAGCTGGCATCGCCAGCACAGCGTCGCTGGATCATCGCCGAGTTGATGGCCAATCTGGTGTGGTTGGTAGCGGTGTTCGAATTTCTGGATATCGCCGCGCTCAAGTATCACGTGATCGCCATGGCAGCAGGGCAGTGCTGTACTGCGTTCTTCGCGGTGTGGACCACCCACAACGGCTGTGAAGCCGGTCATCCCGTTGCACGCTCCATCCGCAACCGGTTCAAGGCGGCCATCACGTACAACATGTTCTATCACTTCGAGCACCACATGTTTCCGGCCGTGCCGACCTGCAAGCTTCCCGAGCTGGCCACGCGCCTTGACCGGCACTGCCCCGAGCTGGGGTTGCCAAAGGTTTATTGAGGTGACCCGGGGTCGACGTTGAAGAAGGTTGCCATCTTCGGCAATGCCGGCGGCGGCAAGTCCACGCTGGCGCGCAAGCTGGCCGGCGTGACGGGCCTGCCGTTGCATCCGCTCGACCTGCTGCAGTTACGTCCCGGTGGCGAGCCGGTTCCGCACGAGGACTATCTGAGGGCGCATGCCGAGCTGATGCAGAAGGATGAATGGGTGATCGATGGCTACGGCTGTCCGCAAACACTGTGGGAGCGGCTGGAAGCGGCGGACACGCTGGTCCATGTCGATCTGCCGTTGTACCGACATTATTGGTGGGTGACGAAGCGTTGCATCAAGGGACTCCTGATCGCGCCACCAGAAGGCTGGCCGGCAAACAGCCCGATCCTGCGAAGCACAATGAGCAGCTATCGCGTACTGGGCTTGTGCCACAGGCATTTGACGCCGAAGTACCGCGCGTTTGTGGCGGCAGAGCGCGAGCACAAGCGCGTGCATCACCTCCGCTCGTTGGCCGACATTGAGTCCTTCGTCGCCTCGCTGCCGCAAGCTTGAGGCAGCGGTCTGGCACAAATGCGAATATTCGCAGTGCACTTCGCACAAAGCAGCCCGGCACCGCGTGCGGGTATGCTTCGCATGTCATCGATATCGGCTCCACCTTCAGCGGTCTGGATAGGACCGACTTACCCCTTTGATTGATACACCCGCTCACACACCAAAATAACCAACCATGAAATCCAACGAGATATTCGAAAAAATCCGTGCCCTGAATGTTCGGGCGCTCGCCAAGGCAGCAAAAGACCGGACACCCTGCGTGGTGGAAATGGTCATCCGCGATGCCGATGGCGCGGTCGCGACGGAAGGCACCTTTGATCTGCCGTGCCGGGTGGATGTGATCCCGATAGACAAGAACAACAACATGCGGGAATCGGTGATGGTGGACCCGCAAACGACCTTCGATTTCGATGGACTCAAGGCGTCTGTCGCTGGCGTGCCGCTGTTGATCGAGCACTTCGGTTGGGACTACGCGCAGTTCATCGTGTCATTCCCCAAGGCCCCCAACACCGCGCCGCTGCTGGCCTGGTTCTGGAGCTGGTTTGATCCGGATGACAAGAACCCCGCGGGCCCGGATAGGCTGCACGGCGTCGTGCACTATCTTGCCGACCCCGAGTACGCGAAAGGTGAGCTGGATTTCATCGTCGACTTCGGGTCAGCGCCGGTCACGTCCATCGAAAGCTTGATGGGCGTGCTGGTGGAGATGGGAGCGACGCGCATTTCGGTGGAGTGACCAAGAGGTCTCGCATCAGACCTGCTTGATCCTTGCGCGGTCCGAGCCGGACTTTAAGGAATTGGAATCCAATCGTATGCAGCCCCACGACCTCGCCGTTCCCGTTCTTCCTTGCCGCGATGTGAGTGCCATCGTGGAGTTTTATCGTCGGCTGGGCTTTGAAGGTGGGCCGCATGAGTCAGATGGGAGCTATGCCATTCTGCATCGCGGCGCGGTGGAACTCCACTTTTTCACACACCAGACCTTGGCGCCTGCCGAGTCACATGCGGGCTGCTACCTTCGCGTGCAGGATGTGGACGCTTGGTATCGCGCCTTCGCGGTAGCTGCGCTCCCGCACACCGGCATTCCGCGCATGGATGTTCTGGAAGACAAACTCTGGGGTATGCGCGAGTTCGCTGTGGTCGATCCGGATGGCAATCTGCTGCGCATCGGGCAGATCATCGAGCGATAGCGACACTCTCGCATTCCAAGAGTGATTGGTATCAGGATTCAACTCCAAAATTCTCCGCTTCAACTCGCTATTCGTCCATGATCGATCGCTGACCGCACAAACGCTTCGTCCGCATGGTCAGATCAGCCGGCACGCCAAAGCGTGCCGGCCTGGAGAGTGTGCAGCCCTACAGCGGCGGAATGCGCAGCATCTGCCCCGGATAGATCTTGTCCGGATGCGAGAGCATGGGCTTGTTGGCGTCGAAGATGACCGGGTACTTGTTGGCGTCACCGTAAAACTTCTTGGCGATTTTCGATAGATTGTCGCCGCTCACGACTTCGTGGAATTGCGCTTCGGGCTGCGGGTCATCGACCTCCATGCGGTCATTGACATGCGTGACGCCAGCCACGTTGCCGCAGCACAGCAGGATCTTTTCTTTGGTGGCCTGGTCTGCCGCGACGCCGTACACATTCACGGTTGTGGTCGCGGTGTCGTACATGACGTCGAGTGCGCGAACCTCAAAGTCCAGCTTGCTGATGTACGCAACGATCGAGGCAGCGGCAGCTTTGTTGACTTCGTCCAACTTTGCCTTGGCGGCTTCGTTGTCGGGCGCGGCTTCAACCTGCTTTTGCGCAGCCTCTGCGTCCTTGATGCCAAACAGCTTCTGTCCTGCGTCTTTGATAAAGCTCATGAGTCCCATGCTGCCTCCTTGGTGGTGAGTCGAAATCGGCTGGCGCATTGTCAATGTTTGAAAGTGCGCCAATGGCGTGCACCCTAACAGCCATTGTCAGCACTGCGTTTGAATTTTCAATTGTTCACGGTTGGTGTTGGGCGAGGCCGTCCTTGCTGCGGACGGAACTTGATGGCGTCGTCCCTGCAGGGCCATGAAGGGGCCTCATCGCCCTGTGTATCCATGCGAATATTCGCCCTGCAATCTCATCACAAGAGGATGACAGTATGGTGAAGCCAGACGAAACCGGGAGTGGGTCGGCATCGACAGCGAGTATCAAAAGGGACCCACTGGCGTGACAGCGAGCGACATACTTCTGTACCTTGCGGCAGCCCTTTTCATCGGCGTGGCGTTCGCCTGGATGCGTGCTTTCGAAAAGCGGCCCGGACCGGATGCTGCCGCGCTGAATCAGCTCGCACGCGCAGGGGCCAATCTGATTCGGCCTCACCCCATCGAATTCTTCCTGTACTTCCCCACCCGCGACGCGGCCGATCGTGCGGCTGAGAGAGTGAAGGTATTCGGATTGGAACCGACGGTGAGTGCGGCAGCCAACGGAAATCTCTGGCTGGTGTTCGCCACCCGAACCATGGTGCCTGCGGAAAGGGAGCTTGCGCGGCTGCGAAAGGTGTTCGTCGCAATCGCCGCGGCGGAGCAGGGCGAGTACGACGGCTGGGGTGCACCGGTGGTGAAGTAGCGGCGACCATGCCCCAAGCGTCCCTGAACGACAGAGAACTCTGAGCGGATAGCACGCTGTCTCGTTCGCCTCTCTACAGGCAGCGCTTGGAGATCAGGATCAGCCCGCGCAAGTCAACGACGACGCTCGGCGCTATGTCGCGGCTGAACCCAATAGCAGCGCGGCTGCCTGTGCCGCAATGCGGCTCTCATCAGCAGGAATGACCCATATTTCAACAGCGCTGCTTGAAGCATGCAACGTGGTTGCACGCTTGTCATCCCTGAGCTGATTCTTGCCGATATCCATCGCGACGCCGAGATGAGTGAGGCGTTCGCACACGTCCTCCCGCAGTCGAGCGTCGTTCTCGCCGATGCCGCCGGTAAAGACCAGCACATCCAGCCCACCCAGGGAGGCCGCGAGTGCACCGATTTCGCGGACGATACGGTGCGTGAACAGTGCGATGGCTTGCTGTGCCGAGGGAGCCGCGCTGGCGCGCAACATGCGCATGTCTGCAGAGATGCCTGAGACGCCCAAGAGCCCGCTTTCACGATACAAGAGCCGCTCCAGCCGTTCGGCAGTCCAGCCTTGTTGCAAGAGATGCAGCAGCACGCCGGCATCGATGCTGCCGCAGCGTGTGCCCATCATAAGACCGTCGAGTGTCGAAAATCCCATCGTGGTGGCCTGGCTGCGGCCGTCCCTCGTTGCGCACAAGCTGGCGCCGTTACCGAGATGCGCCATGACCACACGTTGCATCGCCCGCCCGGAAAGACTTCTCAACTGATTTTGCAAATGTTGATAGGACAAGCCATGGAATCCGTAGCGACGGATGCCCGCATCGTGCAAAGCCTGCGGCACAGCCAACCGTTGCTCCGTTGGTGGCAAATCGGCATGGAAGGCAGTGTCAAAACACGCAACCTGCAGGGCATCGGGGAAGATGGCTGCCATACGACGGATGCCTTGAAGGTTGTGCGGCTGGTGCAGTGGCGCCATGGTGCAGAGTGCATCCAGCTTCTCCATGACCGCACTGTCCACGCGCACCGCATCACGGAACCAGGTGCCACCATGTACCACCCGGTGCGCGATGGCTTGCAGGGCACCCTCAGGCAGAAAGTTGGACAGCAACCTCTGCAGGACGAGCAGGGCGCGTGTCGGTGCATCGCCTTCCCCATCAGGGACGGGTGCGGTCTCGTTCAGCGTCCCGTGAGACCAGGCAAACTGCGGCTGCCCACCTGCCTGAAGTCCTTCAACCTGGCCTGTGAGCGTCGCCTCGGCAATGGTGCCATCGTCGCGCAGGGGATACAGGGCAAACTTGAGACTGGATGAGCCAGCATTGACCGACAGTATCGCCATGGATCGTTGCGCCGAGGCGCTCAGGCCTTGCCGAGCCGGTTATGGTGCGCGGCCAGTTTGGCGAGCAGGGCGGAAGCCAGGCGGGACGAGATGCCATCTGCGCGGCTCGTCAGGGCGATCGGCACGCGAGCGCCCAGCACAATGCCGGACGCCGTGGCACCACCCAGATATTCAAGCTGCTTTGCCAGCATGTTGCCGGACTCGAGATCAGGTACCACCAGAATATCGGCATCTCCGGCGACTGCAGACTCGATATTCTTGCGGCGCGCCGCCTCGATTGAAATGGCATTGTCGTAGGCGAGCGGGCCATCGAGCTCGCCACCGACGATCTGCCCGCGCTGTGCCATCTTGCACAGTGCCGCTGCATCCAGCGTCGAGGGAATGGCAGGATTGACGGTTTCGACTGCTGACAGGACGGCTACCTTGGGCAATTCAGTACCCAGCAGGTGGGCAAAATAGATGGCGTTCTGGACGATGTCGACTTTCTCGATGAGCGTTGGCGCAATGTTGAGCGCCGCGTCAGTCAAGAGCAGTGGCTTGGCGTAGGTCGGGACATCAAATCTGAAGATGTGCGACAGGCGGCGTCCAGAACGCAATCCGGGTGTATTCAGTACGGCCTGAATGAGCTCATCCGTGTGCAAACTGCCCTTCATGAGTGCATCGACCTCATGCGTAGCAGCCATGCTGGCAGCCATCTGTGCGGCTGCATGACTGTGCTCCACCGTGACAATGCGCATGCCATGCAGGTCGATCTCGGCTTTTTCTGCCACAGCGCGCAGCTTCGCCTCAGGCCCGACCAGGATGGCCTCGATCAGGCCCAGACGGGAGGCGTGGACGGCACCCAGCAGTGACTCGGTATCGCAGGGGTGCACCACGGCGCAGCGGACTGCCGGCAGGTGCGCGCCAAGGCTGAGCAGGGCATTCAGACGCGCCTGCGGATCGAACAACTGGATGGTGGGGCTGTGCGTGCGCGCACGGCGGACTTTTTGCGTCGGTGCCAGGACACGAGCCTGGCCGTGCAGCACCCGTTCGTCATTCTGGTTGATAACCTGACAGTCGAGTTCGACGTGCTTGTGCGCCGCGTCGAGCGAGGTGACCTTCACACTCACGGTAAGCGTGTCGCCAACCCGAACCGGGCGGCTGAAGCGCAGATTCTGTTCCAGATAAATCGTGCCGGTACCGGGGAATACCGTGCCAAGCAGCGCCGAGATCAGCGCGCCACCCCACATGCCGTGGGCAATGATGCCGTGGAAGAGGGTGGCATCGGCATACTCGGAATCCAGATGCGCCGGGTTCGTGTCGCCGGAGACGGCTGCAAAGGCTTGGATATCCTGCAGCGTCAGCGTGCGCATGATCTGCGCGGATTGATTGATCCGGATTTCGTCGAAGGTCACATTTTCAACGACATCCTGCGAGGTGATGGTGTCCATGGCGATTGGCATTCTCTAGCAGAGGTTGATCATGCGACGGCGTGGATGCCGGCATCCACGTAAATGGTTTGACCAGTCATGCCGGAAGCTGCCGGGCTGCAGAGGAAAGTGCTGAGTCGGGCAATTTCTTCGAGTGTGACCAGCCGCCCCAGTGGTGCCTCCAGCTGCGAGTCTCCCAGCAATTTATCAAAGCTCTTCAGACCGGACGCGGCGCGGGTCGGGATCGGACCCGGGGAGACGGCGTGCACGCGAATGTTTCGCGGACCCAGTTCCAGCGCCATGTAGCGCACCAACGACTCCAGCGCTGCCTTGACCGGCCCCATCAGTCCGTAATTCGGTACGGCCTCTTCAGCACCGTGATAGCTCATCGTCACGAAGCTACCCCCTTCAGTCATGTGTGGCAAGCACGCTTTTGCAAGCCGCGCGAAGGAATGGCAAGACACCTCCATCGCACGGGCGAAACCCTGGCTTGAGCTTTCCACCACAGGCCCGTGCAAGTCAGCCAGAGGTGCCCAGGCAATCGAGTGCAGGACAAAGTCCAGCCGGCCGAGTATCTGTACAGCTTGCGCGACCGTTGCTTCCAGCTCGCCGGGGTTCTCGACGTTACAGGCCAAGAGAGGCATGTCGAGCGCATCAGTCAGCGGCAGCACGGCGTTTCGCGCCTTTTCATTGAGGCATGTGGCAACCAGCTCTGCACCCTGGTGGTGCGCTTCTCGGGTGAAGCCATAGGCGATGCTGTGGACATCCGCCAAGCCCATGACCAGGCCCTTGCGCCCTTGCAACGTCATGTATGAGACAGGGTTACTCATGCGCGGACACCGCAGGATGACGTCATTCATGCTCCGGGAGGTCGATTCTTGCGCAGCAAGAATCCGAAAAAAAGTGAACAGCCTGAACCGCCATCTCCACACCCGTTGAAAGCGGCACCAAAGTTGCCTGCCCCGAGGTGTGCGGTCATTGCTCATCGAATGCCGCATGCGTACCCACCACCGCTTTAGGACTAAAAAGCTTATGACTCAGATATGGCACGGCTGTGACAAGGGGACGTCACCCTGCTCGGTCGAGCGTCTGTCGCGAACGACGGCAGGGCCACTTGCACGGGCCGAAGGTTAACCCTGTCGTGTCGTCAGTTCCCATGAAGTGCCCGTCGTGATTCAATGGCGACATGCACAAAGGATCCTGCCTCTGCCACGCCGTGACCTTCGACGTTGAAGGGGATCTCGGTCAGCCCGACGCCTGCCATTGCCAGCAATGCCGCAAGCAGTCCGGACATTTCTTTGCCTCGGTTGATGTGCCGCGTGCTGCATTGACGCTGCACGGAGAAGACAAACTCTCCTGGTTCCAGTCCTCCGAGAAGGTACGGCGAGGGTTCTGCTCGCAGTGTGGCTCAACGCTCTTCTGGGACCCTGTACAGCGCGATCACATCGCGATCGCGATGGGCGCATTCGACACACCCACGGCGACAACGCTGCGCATGCATATTTTTGTGGCGGAGAAGGGTGACTACTACGAAATTGCGGACGGGCTGCAACAGAATCTGCGTTGAGTCGCGCGGGACTTGTCGGTATGGCTGGCGCTCTGCAGCGGGGCTGCCCGGCTACAGCATCCTGCTATCTGTGCGCCAGCCAATGATCCAGCTTCACCGCCACCTCCGGGCTCGCCAGCAAGTCGAGGTGATTGGTGCTGTACGTGATGTACTGCCGCGTCGCCGGAATCTTCAACGCCAGTGCCGGGTCGTCGTGGGTGCCGAGTGCGCTATCCAGTGGCACCAGCCCGTCCCCCCACAGCTTGCGATGCATCAGCCCCTGCTTCTCGCTCGCCTTGCTGGTCGTTGCAGCCACGGCGTAGCAGCGCACGCCGCGTGGCAGCTTGTGATGCTTGGCATCGAGGAAGCTGCCATGTCGAAGATCGGTGATGCCGACGCTGCGAACCTTGCCGAGCTCGGCGAAGGGGGCGGACCAGGGTGTTTTGCCCAGCAGCAGATCGACCCAGTGACCGCCGCGCTCCAGCGGTGCACCGAAGTGCGGCGTGCCCAGGAACACCATGCGCTTCAGTGATTTGCGCCAGGCGAGTTTCTCCTGTTCCGCATCGAGGCAGGCGCTGCGCGCCACCAGACCACCCATGCTGTGGCCCAGGATGACGAGCTCCTCCACCGGTACCGGCCATTCGGAAACCAGCTTTTCCAGCAGCGCGCACAGGTCGCGTCCATTGTCGGCAATGTGCAGACCCGTGTTGTAGCGCACGTGGATAGGGGTGAAACCCTGCGAGGCGGCGAGATATTCACCGTGGTTGTGGCCGGCGCGGGTCCACTGCAAATCGTTCATGCAAAGGCCGTGGACAAGCAACAGCACGCGGCCACTTGCATCGGGCAGGGCCGCTTCGAGACTGGTGCGGTCCAGCTTGAGCGCATGGTTGCCGCGGCGGAGCGTCATGCGCAGCGCCAGAGGATTGCCGGTTGCGGCGAGGTAATCACCCATCACCCCGTTCAAGGCAGACACGATGGAATCGCGTTCTGGCGATGCGCTGCCTTCCTGCACGACGCCGGGGAGGATTCCGAGGAGCGCATCGACGCTGCTGCCCATCATGCTGGTGACGCCACCAATGGTGCGATACACGAGGCCGGTGAGCCCATTGGTACGGACGGGCTCGCCCTTCTTCGTCTTGCCAGCCAGCGGATTCAGGATGGTCCCATGCAGCGCCTCGACAAGATCGGTAAGCCCGGCAGTGGCATCAAAGGCGAGGCGGGCATAGCCGCGAAGGTCATCCGGCTGGAGGTGCTTGGGTTTGGTCATGCCACCAGTTTACGGCAGTGCGGCGCTGCGCACGGGATGAGTCAATGGACGGCTGGTCAGTGTTACAGGCACCAAAGCTGCGTTCCTGGCACCCTTTGACTGATCAAGCCAGTGTTAGCGGCGTAGTCATTCCTGACGCTCGATACGTGCTGCGAAGCAGCCGCGACGGGCAAAGTGAGCATGCAAATAGGCCACTGCGGGCTGGGAGAAAAGCTGCGCGATCCCGTCAGGCAAGGCTGTCCCATCCATCACCTCAGCATCGACCATCATGTGATGGGCATCGAAGGCCCGCAGTGAGATGAGACGCGATGCGAGAGCCTCGGGCACATCGCTCGTATCTGCCGCAACTGCCCGGGGATTCTCGCCAATGTAAATCGCATGGCTTGCACGGTAGGGCGTGTCGGCCGACTGATGGGTGTAGTTGAGCAACAGGGCGGTTTCTCCCGGCTCCAGATCCCTGAGCTCGATGCGGTCCGGGAAGCCGGGTTTGCTGTCGACCTGATACCGCCTGATACCGCGCTCGGCCAGTGCGGCGTCCGACAGGGCGAAGAGGTGCAAGAAGGGCTCGTTACTGAGGCCAAAGATTCGAAAGGTCATGGGCGTGGCGCAGGCGCAGGCGCAGGGCAGGTTGGGAGAGCCCGCATTGTCATGGAGAGATGGCGTGAACACACTCTTGATCTTGCGGTCAAATTGCGCAGTTTGCTGCTTTGGCGGAAGCAGAAAGAGAGGGCTTCAAGAGTACTGGTTGCTACAGGCAACGGGGCTCGCTAATCCGGGCTGTCCTCCTCCGCGTAAGGTAGAGCTGGCCCGATAGACCAAGCCGCAGTCCCATCCACCATGACCATTCACTATCCCTCATCCGATTTCGATTCTTTCAATCACGGAGCGCCCCGTATGCTGACCTTCCTTTCCCGCCTTGCTGCCTGCATGGTGTTGCTGATATCCCCGTTTGCACTCGCGCTCAAGTCCGAGCCCTATTCCGAGCAGGCGCTGGCCGAGGCGCAGGCGAACAATCAGGCGGTCGTGCTGCATTTCCATGCCGACTGGTGCGGGAGTTGCAAGATTCAGAGCATGGTGTTTGAGACCCTGCGCAAGGAAGGCGGTGTTCAGGCGAAGGTGCTGGTGGTCGACTACGACAAGGCGCAGGGCATGAAGGACCGATTCAAGGTCAAGACCCAAAGCACAATTGTCGTCTTCAAAGGGAGGATCGAGACCTCACGCCTGGTCGGCGAGACGCGGGAGTCGCGCATTCGCGCAGCACTGGTCGCAGCACTGTAGGGCTTACTCGGGTGCGACGCTGCCTGCGAATATTCGCAGGGGCGGTCGAATCGGCGGCTTGTAGAATGCGGCATGAAGAAGCCCCTTTTCAAGCACGCCCTGCTTTTTGGTGCCCTCTGTGGCGTGCTCATTGCCGCCCTCAAGTTCATCGAGTACCGCTGGCTGGTGGTGGCGCATTCGGTCGAGATTTATGGTGCGCTGGTCGCAGCCGTGTTTGCCGGGGTGGGCATCTGGCTGGGGCTGAAGCTCACCCGCACGAAGGAAACGGTCGTTGTTCGTGAGGTGCACGTCCCGGTCCCGGCCGAGTTTGTCCGGGACGAGGCGAAGCAGGCCGAGCTGGGCATAACGGCCCGCGAGCTGGAAATCCTTTCCCTGATCGCACAGGGGCTCAGCAATCGGGAAATCGCCGAAAAGGTGTTCTTGAGCGAAAACACGATCAAGACCCACACCAGCCGCGTGTTCGACAAGCTGGGGGCGAAGCGACGGACCCAGGCGGTTCAACGTGGCAAGGCGCTTCGGCTGATTCCCTGAGGGTCCATTCGGCGGATGGGCAGGCTGAAAATTTGTTGGTCCGGCTCAAACTTTCGGGTGATATGCCCTGATTTTTTGCCAAAATCACCCGTTCGGGTGACGCCACACCGGGGGGCCGACAGGCTGAATGGCGACTTCACCACCACCAACCGGGAGTTTCCATGAAAAAAATCGTTCTGACCTTTGGCCTGATCGCGGGCGCGATGCTGTCCATCATGATGTTGGCCACCATCCCGTTCATGGAGCAGATCGGCTTCGAGAAGGGCATGGTCATCGGCTACACGACCATGGTGCTGTCCTTCCTGATGGTGTTCTTCGGTATCAAGTCTTATCGCGACAACGTGGCGGGCGGCGCCATCACGTTTGGGCGCGCCTTCAAGGTGGGCATTCTCATTACCTTGATTGCCAGCACTTGTTATGTGGCCACCTGGCAACTGGTGTACTACAAGCTTTCGCCAGACTTCTTCGAGAAATACGCAGCGTATGAAGTGGAGAAGCTGCGCAAGTCCGGTGCGCCGGAGGCAAAGCTGGCCGAAATGAAGAAGGACATGGCCGAATTCAATGAGATGTACAAGAATCCGCTGGTGAATATCTCCATTACGTTTCTGGAGCCGCTGCCGGTGGGGCTGCTGTTCACGCTGGGTTCTGCCTGGGGGTTGAGTCGGCGACGCCGCGAATCCGTGGCGCAGGCGGCCACCCGCTGAATGGACTTGCGAATATTCGCAAGCGTCCACGACAGCACATCCATTCCGACAGCACATCCACCCATTCAAGGATTAACCATGAAACTCGGCGCATTTTCCATCAGTCTCACTGTCAAGGATATCGCTGCGTCACAGAGGTTCTATGAAATGCTCGGCTTCACGGTCTTCGGCGGCAATGCCGAACACAACTGGCTGATCATGAAGAATGAGACACACATCATCGGTCTCTTTCAGGGGATGTTCGACAAGAACATGCTCACCTTCAACCCCGGCTGGGACAGCGATGCAAAGCTGGTCCCGGGCTTCACCGACGTGCGCGAACTGCAACGCAATTTGAAGGCGCAAGGTGCCGTGCTCTCGCAAGAAGCGGACGAGACCACCACGGGCCTGGCCAGTTTTGTCATCGTGGACCCGGACGGCAATCCGATACTGTTTGACCAGCACGTTTGAGCCGGATGAGGTGCGGGCTTGGCGGACAGCTTGGGCATGCGAGACCGTCGCCGCGTGCCCGTCCGTCCAGCCATGTCGCACCTGCGAATAGTCGCAACGGTTGCGCAGGGTCTCGCACCCTGCACTGCAACGTCAATTCGCCGGTAGCAACGTATTGCGCATCAGTGTCGGCGTGATGCCGGTCCAGCGGCGGAAGGAACGGCGAAAATTCTTGGCGTCGTGAAAGCCGAGGTGGCGCGCGACCTGCTCGTTGTCGCAGTGGCGCACCTGCAACAGGTAGATGGACACGTGCGTGCGTACCTGGTCCAGCTCCGCCTGGAAATGCGTGCCGTGCAAGGCGAGGTGGCGCTTCAGCGTTGCCGGGCTGATGCCCAGGTCACGCGCTGATTCTTCCAGCGTCGGTGCGGCCGTGATGCGCGCATGGAGGTAGTCGTACAGCACCGAGAGCAGGCTGCTGCGGCCGGGCTCGGCCAGCAGTTCGGCATCGGCGGTGCGTAGTGCAGCAGCCATCGCGACCCGGTTGCCACGCGGCCAGGGACGGTCGAGGCAATCAATGTCGATCAACTGCGCGTCAAGCTGGCACTCGAATCTCAGCGCCGTGCCGAGATGCACCGCGTGTTGCTCCGCGTGGCGCGGCTTGGCGCGGTTGAAGCAGAAGTGCCACGGCAACCGCTCGCCGGAAAGCCAGCGCGTCATGGCCGCGACGGCAGTGAGATGCATTTCCACCAGGAACGGCCGCAGCGACGGCGTGCCAAACGTGTCGGTCCAGTACAGCACGGCAAACGGGCCGTCCGTCATGAGGCGAGGGCGCAAGAGCGGCGTCAGTGTGGCGTGATGCGTCGACAGAATGGTGAGCGCCTCGCGCAGGCTGGTGGCCTGGATCAGTGCATGGCTCACCGCGCCGTAGTGGCCCGGCAGCATCTGCTGGCCGAGCATGAAGCTGGTGTCGGGCGCGCCCAGCGCGCGTGCCGCATTCGACACCAGGCGCATGACCTGTGCCGGGCTGAGGCGCGTGGCGGGGTCGCTCATGGCTGCCTCATTGAGCCCGCAGTCGGCAAGCAGTGCGGCTGCCGCGATGTCTGCTGACCGCGCATGGTCATACACCAGCGCGGGCTGATGCTGACAGGAAATGAACGCGCTGGAGGCGTGGCAATACTCGTGCATGGCGGTTGCCCGGTGCGGGGTCGTGGGCGTCAGGCGGACAGCGGTTGTGCGCGGACAGCACCGCCGCCGCCGGAACCCGCCGCTTCAAGCCGCTGGTTCAAGGTGTCCAGCAGCGCATCGGCATTGCCTTCGATGGCGGCGCACACGTGGCGTGCACTCAGGGATACCGGCGTGTTGCCCGCCTTCGGGTAATGCCGCATCAGCGCGATCATGCGGCGCAAGTGTTCCGCCATGCGCAGCGTCTGCAGTGTGTCGGTGGCCGGTAGCAGCACGGCGAAGCGATCCCCGGCGTAGCGGCATACCAGATCGTCCCGCCGCACATTCAGCAGCAGCAGGTGCGTGACGGCCTGCAGCACGCGGTCGCCTTCACGCGTGCCATGCTCGCGGTTGATGGCGTGGAAGCCGTCGATGTCCAGCAGTATGAGGCTGCCCCGTGTGGTTCCTGCATTGTCGAGTTCCGCCTTGAGCTGCTTGCGAAGGTAGTCCGCATTGGCAAGCTGCGTCACGCGGTCGAAGGCGCGATGGTCGCGGAACAATCGCTCGCGCTTGGTGAGGTGTTCGTTGAGGCTCAACTGCTCGATGCGATAGAAATACAGGCCGGCAGTCAGCGTCAGCCCGCCGCCGAGCGTGCAGGCGGCTTCCAGCCAGTTGTCCCACACGTGTACGGCACTGAGTTTGTAGAACTCGTCCATGCAGTCTGCCCATGCACCCAGCATGAGGCCGGCAAGACCAATGGTCAGCAGGGAAGTCACCGCCCCGGCGGGACGCGCGCTCAGCATCATCACCAGCCACACACCACAGAGCAGCGCGGTGCCACCTTCGCCGATGATATCCAGCCACTGCCAGGTAGCCTCAGGTTTCAGCACGCCGAGCGAGGCATAGAGAAAAAAGACTAGCAACAGGGCGGCGGCGGAAACAACCAGGGAAGTACGGTGCAGTGACAACATGGCAAGGACTCGCAGTGCAAGGTGAAGCGCCAGATTATGTAAGTTGCATGACGCTGGAAAGTCAAAAATGCGGGAGGGGCGCAAACGGCTCACGTTTGAGTGCGATTTAGTTTTCAGTATTGGGCGCTACCTGTGTGAGGTGGCTCGGCACACAGGTCAATTCGGCTCATATGACACTGCTGCAGGGGTAAAGCCGATCTTTGTGACAAACCCGGTAACCGGACTGACACACGGCGAACCTAAGGTCCGGGTTTTGAATTCACCGGGAGCGGGGCATGAAGAAGAACGTGTGGCGGGTGCAGTCTGTGGTGGGTGGCCGGATGTCGGTCTTGTCGTTGAGCGTGCTGTCCGCCCTGGCGTGTCATGCGCAGGCGCAGCAGGCACCCACCCAGCCTGCGCGTCCGGCCACGGCACCGGTCGAGACCATCGTGGTCACCGGCCAGCGCGCCAGCCTGCGCAAGGCCATCGCGGCACAGGAAGAAGCCGACAACATCAAGAGCGTGGTGAGCGCGGACGACATCGGCGCGCTGCCGGACAAGAACGCCGCAGAAGCGCTGGCGCGTTTGCCTGGCGTGTCGGTGCAGCGCGACCAGGGTGAAGGCCGTTACGTGTCCATTCGCGGCCTCGGGCCGGACCTGAATTCGGTCACCATCAACGGCGCCTTCGTGCCCGCCCCGGAAGCCGGTCGACGAGGTGTCGCGCTGGATGTGTTGCCCGCGGGCTTGATCCGCTCGCTGGAAGTGACCAAGACGCTCACGCCGGACATGGATGGCAACTCCATCGGCGGCACCATTGAAGTGAAAACCCTCTCGGCGTTCGATCTGCCGGGCAAGCTGCTCTCGTTCGGGCTGGCCGGCAGCAACGACGAAAACACCGGCAAGAACAGCCCGGCCGGGAACGTGTTGTGGGCAGACCGCTTTCTCAACGGCAAGGTGGGTCTGGCCATTGGCGCCAGCACCGAAAAGCGTGACTTCGGCTCGGACAACGTGGAGACCGGCGGTGCCTGGACCGGCGACCGCTTGTCCGGGTTCGAGCTGCGCGACTACCTGCCCAACCGCGAGCGCCACGCTGTTGGCCTCAACCTCGACTACCGCCCGGAGCCGGGCGAGAGCTACTACCTGCGCACCTTCTTCTCACAGTTCAGTGACGACGAGGTGCGCGACCGCCTCACCATCAGTAACATTTCCGGTGGCACGGCAGCCGCGGGTCAATCGGTGACGGCACGCGGCGAACGGCGTCTGCGCGAGCGCAAGTACACGCAGGAGATCACCTCGCTGTCCGCAGGCCTGGATCGGCGCTTTGGCGACTGGCGCGTCGAGGCGGCGCTCGGTTCCAGCAAGGCCAGCGAAGACACGCCCGAGGCGCTCAATGACGGCCGCTTCCGCGGTGCCTCCAACTTTGTCGGTGTGGGCTTCAACAACAGCCAGATTCCCCAACTCTTCGGCCCTGCCAACCTCTTTGACCCGGCGAGCTACAACCTGAATGGCATCACGCTGCAGGCGCGTCTGTCTGAGGACGAGGAACAGCATGTCAAACTTGATCTGACGCGCAAGATGGACCTGGGCGGCTTTGCCACGGACCTGAAGTTCGGTGCCAAAGTCAGCCGTCGCGAGAAGACCAACAACACCGAGCAGTGGGGCTACACCAGCAGCAGCACCACCAGCCCCAACTTTTTCGGTGCCGGCCCCACGTCGATGACAGCCTTCACCGGCCCCACCATCGACTTCCCGCTCGGTCCGTTCGGCCCGGGGCTGGATCCGGGACTGATCCGCAGCCGCGTGGCCGGCCTCAATCGCGATGCCGCACGCCTGCTTGGTGCCTCGGTGCTGAACGACTACACCATGAACGAGGACATCGATGCGGCCTATTTGCAAGCGTCGACCACGTTCAACGGCTGGACGCTGCTGGCGGGTGCCCGCAACGAGCGCACCAAGTTCGATGCTCTGGGCAATCAGGTGACGGGCGGCACGACCGTGACGCCGGTGCGCACCAACCGTTCCTATTCCAACTGGCTGCCCTCGGTGCATGCACGGTTCGATCTCGACAAACAGACCAGCGTGCGCGGTGCGATCAGCAGCTCAGTGGTGCGGGCCAACTTCAGCCAGCTCGCCCCCGGCATTGATCTGGCGAGCGCCACCGAGGCGACCATCGGCAATCCGGAATTGAAGCCGCTCAAGTCACGCAACGTGGACCTCGGCATCGAGCACTTGCTGGGGCAGGACGGTGCGGTGTCGGCGTATGTGTTCAGCAAGGACATCAAGGATTTCACCTACACGACCAATCTGGCGGGCACCGGCCCGTGGGTCGGTTACACCTCGGCGGTGAGCTTCGCCAACGGTGACAAGGCGCGCGTCAACGGCATCGAGCTCTCGTATTCGCAATCGCTGCGCATGCTGCCCGCCCCGTGGAATGGCCTCATCGTCGGTGCCAACGCCACGTTCACCGATTCCAAGGCCAAGCTCTCGCGCTTCGACCGCACAGCCAACGCCGTTCTGTCGCGCGATATCCCGCTGCCGGGACAATCGGACCGCGTGTTCAACATCATGGTGGGGTATGAAGGCGGGCCGATCAGCACGCGTCTGGCGCTGAACCACAAGTCACCCTACCTGCTGGAGCTGGGTGACATTCTCAACCCCGCGCAAGATCGTGTCGTCGATACGCAGCAACAGCTCGATTTCTCGTTCTCCTACCGCGTCACCAAACAGGTACAGGTGGTGTTCGAGGCGCTCAACCTGAACAACGAGAAGTACTACGTTTATCAGGGCTCCAGCGCCTTCAACGCGCAGTACGAGGAATATGGCCGCACCTTCAAGCTGGGTGTGAAGATCGACCTGTTCTGACACCAGCCGTTTCGGAAGTCCATTCTCTCCTGCGAATATTCGCCATGCGAATATTCGCAGGGCGAACACGTTGCCACGCGTTGGCCTTCGCCCTTTGACCTGATGACATTCATGACTTCAATTCCATTCAGCGCCTCCCATGCCCGGCGCATCTACCGGCCGGGCATCTGTTTTGCGGCAGCGCTGGCCGCTGCACTCTGTCTCGCCAGTCCGGCGCACAGCCAGTCGCCCGCGTCCTTCTTCGACAAAGCCTCTGAAGTCATCGCACTGCCCGGCATCGGCTGGGCGCTGCAGGAGAAGAGCGCTGCCAGGGTGATCGACCGGCAAGGTGCGGAGTTGGCCAAGGTGGCGCTGCGCGGCAAGCACCTCGACGCGCGCGTGGCGCTGGGTCAGGCGCTGGTGGTCGGCGTGGATTCAGACACGCAGCGCATCGCAGTATTGCGCGTCGATGTCGCCGGTGGTACCAAGCCGGTGTTGAAGTGGCTGTCTGCGCCTGCATTTTCGGTGGAGACGCTGTGTTTGTACCGCGATGCGCAGAAGCTGGAGCATGTGATCGTGGTGGGCAAGGATGGCCAGACGGAGCAATGGTTGTTGCAAGCCCCGGAGGATCAGCGCTTGTATCGCCGCCTGGCATTGCCGCCGCATGTGCGCCATTGCCGCGTGGATGATGCGAGCGGCACCTTGTTTGTCAGCGAAGAACACTTGGGCTTGTGGGCCTTTGACCTGCAAGGCGAGGGCATCCCCCGCCGCGAGCCGGTGGCACTGCGCAAGCCATTTGGTCCCCTGGTGGAAGGCGCAGGGGCTGTTCAGCCTGTCGCCGGTGGTGTTGCAGTGCTGGATCAGCCAGGCGGTGCGCTGCACGTATTCGGCTGGAACGCGCAGCAACGGCGCTGGCTGCCGAGTGCGCCACCTTCAACCGCAACAGGCAATGCGGCCAAGCGCGCCAATGAACTGGCGCTGGGTGAGCCGGGCAGCACCCACCTGCTGGTGCGCAATGCGACCGACAAGGTGTGGCAGAGCCGCCGAATTGCTGCGCCCCGTGTTGCAGCGGTGCCTGAAGCCTTGCCCGTGATCCTGCCGCGCGCCCAGACCGATCCGGTGGCGCGCCTGGGCGATGCGGCGGACGACCCCGCCATCTGGATTCACCCGGCCGACGTGAGCAAATCGCGTGTGCTGGGCACCAACAAGAAGCAGGGCTTGCTGGTCTACGACCTCGCCGGCCGCGAGCAGCAGTTGCTTGAGGTGGGACGACTCAACAATGTCGATCTACGCCAGCAGGTGATGCTGGACGGGCGGCGTTTCGACCTCGCCGTGGCCACGCAACGCGATGACCTGTCGCTGGTGGTGTTCGGTATCGATTCCGACGGCAAGGTGGCGGAGCGCGCGCGCATTCCCACCGGGCTCAAGGACATCTACGGCGTGTGTCTGTATCAACCCAAGTCGGGCGGGCTCGAGGTATTCGTCAACGACAAGGACGGCACCTTCCTGCAAGTGCGTGTCGAACTTGCCGGTGACAAATGGGGCGGCAGCGTGGTGCGCCGTTTCAAGGTGGCGAGCCAGCCGGAAGGCTGCGTGGCGGACGACCGTGAAGACCGGCTGTTTCTCGGCGAAGAAAAGCGCGGCCTGTGGGTCACCTCGGCACGCGCCGACCAGCCGGCTGATCTGAAAATGGTGTTGCCCGTGGGCAAGGTGTTGACGGCAGACGTGGAGGGCATGGCCATCCACTACGGCGCGCGCCACAGCTATCTCGTGGTCTCGAGCCAGGGTAGCAACAGCTACGTGGTGCTGGATGCCAAGCCGCCGTTTGCCGTGCGGGGTGCCTTTCGCATCGGCATCAATGTGGCGCTGGGCATCGACGGTGCATCCGAGACCGACGGACTGGATGTCACGTCGGTCAATCTCGGCCCCGGCTATCCCGCCGGCATGCTGGTGGTGCAGGACGGCTACAAGCGCCTCCCGGACGGGCCGCAGAACTTCAAGTATGTCTCGTGGGAGGATGTGGCGACGGCCCTGCGGCTGCCGTGAGGTGCGCGCGGCTGCCCCATGCTGCCGGTGACTGATGTGGATATCGATGCCGTGAAGCACCGCATCGACGAACTGACCGTCCAATGGGAGGCAGTCGCGGTCGGCCAGTCAGTGCGGCTGAAGTTCTGAACTCGGGGTTGGAACGCTTCCGGCTGGTGCAGCGGTGCCGGGCGAATATTCGCATTGCAACGCACTCATGACATCGGATGACATAGCATGTCGATTCACTGTCCTCCGGAGTCGTCATGAATCGTCGCATCTGGGCCATCGGGCTCGGTCTCATCAGTCTCTTGTCTGCCGCCTTCGTGCGCGCCGATGTTCTCAAGGATGAAGCGGCGCTGCGCGAATTCGGCGACCGCGTCATGGCGCAGGTCGCGCGGGGTGAGCACGCCAAGGCGCATGAGATGCTGAAGCCCTACACATTGCAATCCCCGGAAGACTTCAAGTCCACCGTCGAAGCGAGCCAGACTTCACGCGCCCAGCACAGTGCGCGCTATGGCAAATCGGTGAGCTATGCGTTTGTCGGGCAGCGCAAGGTGGCGGAGTCGGTGCTGCGCCTCGTGTACATGGAAAAGACGGAAAAACACGCGCTGCCTTGGGCATTCATTTTCTACAAGACGCCCAAGGGCTGGATGCTCTCCAGCTTTGGCTGGAATGACAGGCTGCCGCAGTTCTTCGAGTTGAATTGAACCGGCGTCAAGGCTCGGTCTGGCGGCTCGGTCTGGCGCGTTGTCTGTCACGGTAGCAAAGACTTGGCGTACGCAGTCGTACTGATCGGAGATTGCGGACGACTCGATATCGAATCGCAACGCCCTGCGCTCAGCCGGGCGGGTCAGCCCGATTCAGGACATCACCGGCCAGAACACATCTCATGGTGCAGAATAGCGAGCAACGCACTCGTCACTTGCCTCACTCTCTCATGGCTGCATCCCCACCGCCGACTGTTATCCCTACCGACCCGACAGCCGTCACGCCCACCAATGCACTGGGGGATTGGCGCCAGATCTCTGCACTGGTGGTGGATGACGAGCCCGGCATGCGGAACTTCATCGAGCGCGCCCTGCAATCGCGCTGCGGGCTGGTTGCGAGTGCAGCCAGCGCGGAGGAAGGTGCACGGTTGGTCGAGCGGCAGCACTTCGACCTGGTCATCCTCGACATTGCGCTGCCTGGCAAGCATGGGGTGGAGTGGCTGAACGAATTGCGGGCGCAGGGATATGCGGGTGATGTGATTCTCATCACCGCCTTCTCGTCCATCGAGATGGCCATCGACGCGCTACGCGCAGGGGCCTCGGATTTCATCCTCAAGCCGTTCCGGGTCGATCAATTGCTCACCGCGATCAAGCGCTGCGCAGACCGTGCAGCATTGACGAGGCAGAACTTCGTGCTGCGCCGCGAGGTGGCAGAGATCACCGGCACCGAAGGCATCGAAGGGCTGGTTGGCGTGTCGGAGGCCATGCGATCGTTGACGCAGGTCATCAAGCGCCTGGCACCCATGCGTACCACCGTGTTGATTCAGGGCGAATCGGGCACCGGCAAGGAAGTGGCGGCGCGCGCGCTGCACAACATGGGGCCGGATGCACGCAAGCCCGCAGGCAGTCCTTTCGTGCCGCTGAATTGCGCGGCCATTTCACCGGAGCTGCTGGAGAGCGAGCTCTTCGGGCATGTGAGGGGTGCCTTCACGGGTGCCACATCGAATCACACGGGTCTGTTCTTCTATGCCCAGGGTGGCACGTTGTTCCTCGACGAGATCAGCGAGATGCCGTTGCCGTTGCAGTCCAAATTGCTGCGTGTACTGGAAGAAAGAAAGATCCGCCCGGTGGGCTCGGAAAAGGAGCTGTCCGTTGACGTCCGCATACTGGCCGCGACCAATCGCGACTTGCGCGAGGAGGTCGCTGCCGGCCGATTCAGGCAGGATCTTTTCTACCGGCTCGATGTGCTGACGCTCCGCATTCCACCCTTGCGCGAGCGGCGCGAGGACATCGCCCCGCTGGCCAGGCACTTTCGCACCCAGCTTGCAGTCCAGCTTGGCCTTCCGCTGGCGGAGTGGAGCCGCGAGGACTTGGATGTCATGCAGGCCTATGACTGGCCGGGCAATGCGAGAGAGCTGCGCAACTTTGTCGAGCGTTCATTCATCCTGGGTTACTTTCCCACCGACACCCTGAAACTTGCCGGTTTGCCGAAGCCGAACGCGCAGCTGTCGGGCGGACCGATCGAGACCATGGACGAGGTCGAGAAGCGGCATATTCTGGCGGTGCTGGAAGCAGTGGGCGGCAACAAGTCCGAAGCGGCGCGGCGTCTGGGCCTGTCGCGCAAGACCTTGGAGCGGAAGTGCACCGAATGGGGTGTATCCGCCCGAAGCAGCCACACTTGAGCGGGACTTTGGCGTGTCATTGACGGATCGCATCGCCCGGCGCATCGCGTCCTCGGTTCGGGCCAAGCTCGTGCTGCTGGTGCTGGCGCCTCTGCTGTTGGGTCTGCCCATCCTCATCGCGCTGGTCATCTACTGGGCCAACACCGCCTATGACCGCCTGCTCATCATCAAGATCAATGGCGATCTTGTCGCGGCGCAGAAATACTTCGAGCGGGTGACGGAGCTGGTTGGAAACGATTTGCAAGCACTCGCAAATTCCTCCCGGTTCGAGCGACAGTCGTTGAGTGATCCGGGCCTGAGCGCATTTCTGGAAAAGGAGCGTGGCGCTGCACGCTGGGACTTCCTGAATTTGCTTGATTCGACTGGAAGAGTGCGTGCTGCCGCGAGGCGACAAGGTATGGGCGTCGACCAGTCCGGGTGGTCCGTTGTGGAGGCGGCCCGTACGGGTATTGCCCGTACCGGCATAGACATCTTTCCAGCCGAGGTGCTGCGCGAGCTCCACCCGGACCTTGCCGAGCGGGCTGCGCTGCCGCTGGTCGCGACACAGAACGCCGCACCCACCGACCGGGAGGTCGAGACCCGCGGCCTGGTGATTCACACGGCTGCGCCGCTGCAGAATGCGAAGGGCGAGCTTGTGGGCGTGTTGCAGGCCGGTGTGCTGCTGAATCGCAATCTGGAGTTTGTGGATCGCATCAACGACATCGTCTATCGGGAAGGTTCGCTGCCCGAGGGAAGCCACGGGACTGCCACGCTATTTCTGGATGATGTGCGGATCAGCACCAACGTGCGCCTGTTCCAGGGCGAGCGGGCGTTGGGTACGCGGGTGTCACAGCGGGTGCGTGATCGCGTGCTGGGCGAGGGGCGGACGTGGCTCGCGCGCGCCTTCGTGGTGAAGGATTGGTATGTGTCGGGCTATGAACCCATTCTGGACACGACAGGCAACCGTGTCGGGATGCTGTATGTGGGCTATCTGGAAGCACCGTTCAGCAAGGCCAAGGTGGCAGGGCTTGCAGCGATCATTCTGGTATTCCTGCTCATCAGCGTGGCAGGCTGCGTGCTTTCGCTCTCCTTCGCAAGGCGAATCTTCAAGCCGTTGGAGCGCATGAACGAGACCATGAAGGCCGTGGAGCAGGGCAGCGATGGCGCGCGCGTGGGGGCGCTCGCCAGCACCGATGAAATCGGGCTGATCGCACGCGATCTGGATGGCCTGCTCGATACGGTTGCAAAACGGAATGTCGAGCTGAAGGAATATGCCGAGGGACTGGATCGCAAAGTCGCCGAACGTACCGTGGAGCTGGAACAGGCCAACGTATCGCTCATTGCCGCGCAGCGTCAGCTCGTGATGGCCGAAAAGCTTGCCGCGATCGGCCAGCTCACGGCGGGTGTGGCGCATGAGATCAACAACCCGATTGCAGTGATCCAAGGCAACCTCGATCTGATGCGCAGCACGCTGGGCGAGCAGGCGGTGCCGGTGATGGGAGAGATCCGTCTCATCGACGAACAGGTGAACCGCATACGCATCATCGTCACCAAGCTCCTGCAGTTCGCCCGTCCGGAGGAGTTCGCGGGCTATGTCGAGGCTGTCGACGTGAATGCAGCAGTGGCCGATGCAATGATCCTTGTCCGCCACCAGTTTTACGCGGCCGATGTCCAGTTGAGCCAGGTGCTCGGGGCGAGTCAGTCAGTCGGCATCAACCGCAATGAGTTGCTGCAGGTGCTGATCAATCTCAGCGTGAATGCCGTTCAAGCCATGCCACAGGGCGGTGTGCTGACCGTACGCGCCGCCGACTGGGTCGCGGAAGATGGGGCACCAGGCGTGGAAATTTCGGTGAGCGACACCGGCATCGGCATCGCCCCGCAACATCTGCCGCGCATCTTCGATCCCTTCTTCACCACCAAGAAGCAGCAGGGAACCGGGCTCGGGCTTTCCATCAGCTATGCGTTGCTGGAACGCTATGGTGGTGCGATGTCGGTAAAGTCAGTACTGGGAGAGGGGACCACGTTCATGGTGCACGTTCTTTCCGAACCCCGATTTCAGGCTGGTCCTGCGCAGGCGTTGCCGAAAGCATGACACCGAAAGCACGTACCCCCTGTATGAACCCCCTGGCATGATCCTCCCTGCATGAAGCCCATCAGTCTCCTGCAGCGCTTCCTGCGGCCATCGTCCTGGCCGATCAACGGCAAGCTCGCTTTCGCGTTTCTGATCTCGGCGCTGATCCCGATCATCTTGACGGCCCACTTCGGGTTTCGTGACACGCTAGACAATGTGCGCCAGAGTCGGCTGAAGGAGCTGCAGCAACTGGCTGCCACGACTGCGGGTCGCATCGACCTCTTGGTCAGCCACGCCAGCCGTTCGGTGAGAGCACTACAGCGCAACCAGGATATTCGCCAGCTGCTTCAGGGCAAGGCAGATGCGGCAACGTCGACTCGAACCTTGGCACAGTTGAAAGATCTACTGTCGAGCAATGAGGATGTGCAGGAAGTGCTGATCCTTGATGCGAAGGGGATGGTACTGCTGTCAAGCTCGTCATCGAGCACGAACAGGATGCTGGGCCCGATTCCCGTGCGCGCGGCTCAGGGAAACCCGCGCGGCGTGGTGGCGGGCATCACGGCGTTTGGGGATGAGGTGCCGACACTACTGGTTGCAACGCCGGTGCTCGGGGCGGATGGAGCGCCGCTGGGGCGGGTGGTACTGAAGCTCGTGCCGGGTGCGATTGACGCATTGCTGGCGGAAAGCACGCTGCGCGGGCGGGCCGTCCCGTTCGTGGTGGATGACCTGGGTGTGATCCTGCAGCATGCTGATGCGCAATGGCTTCACACCAGCCTGGGCGTACTCACCGATGCGGACAAGGCACGCGCACGCGATGAGCGACGCTACGGAGCCAATTCGGACAGTGCGAATATTCGCAGCCTCGGCGCGACCAGTCTTGCTGCGGTGCTGCGCGAGTCCGGTTCTGCGGGACACCTGGAACATCCTGCGCTGTTCACGGGATCGGAGGAGGCCACGGGTTATGCACCGATACTCTCGCTGCCATGGATGGTGGGCGTGACGGAGTCGCGCAGCCGTTGGGAAGCGCCGCTGCGTGAGGTTTATCTGGGCGTCATCGTGAAGGTGTTCATGGTCGCCGCGCTGGCAGCACTGGCAGGCGTGCTCATCTTTGCGCGTGATCTGGTGCAGCCCATCCGCAGGCTGATTCGGTCGGCTCAGATGGTGAAGGCGGGCGACTATGCGGAAGCCCGCGTGAAGGCCATCAATGAAGACGAGATCGGCGAGCTCATCAAGACCTTCAACACCATGATCGACTCCATCGAGAAGCGAGATCACGAGCGCGACCTGTTTGGCCGCATGGTGTCACCGGAAGTGCGCGAAAAGCTGCTCAGCGGCAAGCTCGTGTTGGGTGGGGAGAACCGCAAGGTGGCGGTGCTGTTCTCCGACATTCGCGACTTCACCACGCTTTGCGAGGGCATGCGTGCCGCGAAGGTGGTGGAAATGCTGAATGAATACATGACCGAGATGACGGCCGCCGTGAAACCCTGGAGCGGCTACGTCAACAACTTCATGGGGGACGCCATCATGGTCGTGTTTGGTGCGCCCTACGAACATCCCGACAGTGCATGGGGTGCGGTGCAGGCGGCCTTCGACATGCGCGTGCGGCTGGATGAGCTCAATCGCAGGCGGCTGGCACGCGGCGATGCGCCGATCGCACATGGCATCGGTATTGCCAGCGGCATCGTGGTGGCGGGACAGATGGGCTCGATCGAGCGATTCCAGTACACCGTCATCGGCGACGCGGTGAACGTCGCATCACGACTGGAGAGCATCACCAAGGAATATCCGGACAACCCGATTCTTGCCACCGCAGACATCGTGGCAGAAGTACGTTCGCAGACCGATGTGGTCATCGTGGAGCTTGACGAACGCCTGTTGAAAGGGCGCTCGCAGGCCACACGGCTTTATTCGCTGGCGCGCAAGGCCTGAATCGGCGATGCCGGGCTGCTCGTGCCGGCCGACGTCTCTCGGATGAAATCGGCAATGGCAGGCAGCTCGGGCTTTCCCTGCCTGAAGATCGCTGCCAGATTCACCACGATTTCGCGGTGCCCCAGATCTGGATAGCGAACGTGTTTGACCTTGCCACCGCGCTCCCGAATACGGGTCGCAAAGTTGGCGCTGTTGTGTGGGCCGACGATGGTGTCGGTATCACCATGCAGCAGCAAGGCAGGCGGCTCCTTGCCGGTGACGAAATTGATCGGCTGTGAACGCGGCCGTTCAGGTTCGGGTCCGAAGATCACCTTGAGCCGTTCACTCTTCAGTGGCAGGAAGTCATACGGGCCGGCGAGACCGATGAAGCCTGCGATGTCCTGCGGTGATGCGCCTGCCCGACCCAGAAACTGGGGGTCGTAGGTCAGCATCGCTGCAATGTGCGCGCCGGCGGAATGGCCCATTGCGAATATTCGCGTGCGGTCGCCACCGTATTTCTCGATGTTGTCGCGGGTCCAGCGCATGGCCAGCGCAGCGTCATCAAGGAAATCAGGAAACTTCACTTCCGGATAGATGCGGTAATCAGGCAGAACCGCGATCCATCCCTGTGAGGTAAGCGCCTCGGCGACGAAAAGATATTCCGACTTGCTCCCGGAGTCCCAGGAGCCGCCGTAGAAAAACAGCACCACCGGCCGCTTGGTGGCGGGCGAGCCGGATGTCGGCACGTAGATATCCAGCTTGCGACGCGCCAGATCACCGGCCGTACCGGCATAGGCGATGTCAGCTGTCTTCAGAAAGCCGTCGCGTGGCACGAGCGCATTGAATGTCTCCAGCACCGAGCAGGCTGGGAGCAGGCAGCCGATGGCGATGAGTGCGCAAAGTCGGGGCAGGGCAATGGATGGATGCATGGCGGATGGTGTGTCTGGAAAGAAGGTGAATGCAGGGTCAGGGGAATCGTATCAAAGCTTTGCAGGTTTTCGTGTTGCGCAGTCTATGCGAAGGCGGCGGTGAAATGACTGGTTACGGTTTGGTGAAGAGACGACACAACGCAGTTACGCAATCCGGCGATGCTCGGATGCATGCAGAACTTCCCTTCAGACTCGATCATCAGACGTGCGAACCCCGCGGAGGCCGGGCCGGTCGCAACCACCACGCCGTCCCGCCACGCGAGTATCCGGGTCAGCGTCATCATCCCCGCCTTCAACGCCGCGGCCTGCATCGAACGCTGCCTGAAAAGTGTCATCGCGCAAGCCTTCGAGAGTGTGGAAATCATCGTGATTGACGATGGCTCGACAGATGCCACTGCCAAGGTGGTGGCTTCCGTGGCGCGGCAGCATCCTGCTGCGAATATTCGCCTGCACAGCCAACCCAATCAGGGCGTATCCGTTGCCCGCAACAACGGTCTGGCGCTTGCCTGTGGACGATACATTCTCTTTGCGGATGCGGACGATCATCTTGCTCATGCGGCACTGTCCAAGCTGTGGAGCCGGGCAGAGGCCGACGGGCTGGACGTTCTCCTTTGCAATGCGTGGTGGCATGGCTTGTCAGCCAAAGCGCCGACGGCCATGATGCGGGGCTTTGCTGATTGGACCGGTACCGGGCCAACCTGGCTGGTCGAACGCGTGGCTGATCGGCAACTCAAGCACTACGTCTGGTGCCAGTTTGTGAGACGCGACTGGCTTTTGAAGACAGGTGTGCGATTCATAGTCGGCATTACGCATCAGGATATTGTCTGGACGAACGAGATCCTGTGGCGCGCAAAGCGGGTGGGGTTCAGCAATCACGCCGGGTATCACCATCATCAGCGCGCGGGATCATTGTCACAGCCACGCGACAGTCGCTCGCGCTTGCGCGCAGCCAGCCATTACCTGCGCGTTGCACGCGAGCTGGACAACCTGGCCTCGCGGACGAGCGATGCAGCGCTGCAGCGCGCATTCGCATGGCAAGCCACGGAAGAAGGTATCGCCGTGCTGCAGATCGCGCGGCATCTGACGGGTGCGCACCGCGAACAGCTTTTTGCCACGCTGGCGGTACATCGGCACCTGCCGTTGCTGTGGCGCAATGCACTGACAATCCGTCATCGCTATCGGGTATTGAAACGATCTGCGCGATTCATCGGCTGGTGGACAGTTCGCTCGCTCTTGGAGTCCTTGCGCGGTCGGGACACCGTGGTTGCGAGTCATGCCGCGCCCAATAGTCAGTTCGGAGCCGACTGATTGGGCCAACTGAACGGCAGCGCCTCCGGGCAGCCTTCAGACGCCAGCGGATACTCCTGGCATCCCCGGGGGCGGAAAGTGTGGCCGTCCCCGACCTCGACCGGCTGCTACCAGGTGTAGCGAACGGTATACCGCACCACGCCTTCCGCGCCCTTGGCGAGCTTCAGTGGGAAGTGGATGGTGCGTGAGTCGAACTTTTCGAATTCCTGGCTGCGTTTGATGATCGACCAATTGCTCCAGCGATACAGATTTTCTTTCACGATGACCGTGGTGGATACTTCCTTGCGGTTGCGGATCTTGACCTCGATGTCCTCCTCGATCCACTTGGCGTTGCTGTCCACGCGGAAGTCGACCTGACGGCGCTCGCCCACCACGTCAAAGGCGCTTCCCAGCTTGATCTGGATGGTTTCATCTCGTGGCGTGTGGTCAATGAGATCCTCGCCGATGAACTCCAGCGATTGATCGGCATCATCCAGCTTGGCCACGCGCACCTTGCCGGCAGGCAAGGGAACACCCAGCTGATTGTCCTTCGTGTTCTTGAAGCGCAGGTACACATCCACTTTCTTGTTGGACTGGTTGCCAAAATTGCGATCCACCATCGGGCTGCCGTAGTAGCCGAGGTACTGACCAGCCTGCCCGTAGTAGACGAGGTTCTTCTCGCACTTGGCCCCCGATGCGGCAGGGAATAGCTCGATCTGCTGCATCGAATTGTTGCGAATATTCGCAGGGCGACCCAGCGTGTAGAGGTGATACTCGAAGAACGCCTTCTCGGCGAAGCCTGACTCCTCCTTCATCGCGCGTGCGGCCATCGCGACTGGCGCAGGTGCGTACTGTGCCTTCGGTTGTGCGCGCTGCACATCGCCTGCGACCAGCTTCAGCTTGGCGTTGTCATAGGACGCGCCAGATTGGTTCACGATGGTGACCCACGCGCCCACGTCCAGCTTGCAGGATTGGCCATCCCTGCCTTCGTTCAGCGTGAGGTTGTAGTCCGCCCACCAGGTGATCCCGCTGGTCTGGTAGCCATATCGGGCCTTGTTGGGCCCGTCCTTGTCGGCGGCCACATTCCACACCAGCGTCGGTTTGCTGATGAGGCCCCCAGGGAGCTCGGGCAGTTTCACCTGACTGTAGCCGTTGACCACGCGAACGCTGCCGTCCGCGCCCTTGAGTACCAGGCCACCTTGCGTGCCAACCAGCGTGCCGGTAAGGTCTTCCATCTTGTTGGCCTGGAATTGCACGACGCCGATTTCACGGTCAAGGTACTTTTGCAGCAATTTGTTGGTGTTGACCAGGTCGAATTCAAAGCTCTGATCCAGAACACGCGTGCCTTTGGGATCTGTCAGGGATTCGAACGATACGGTGGTGGGATCGATGTTGGCAGCGACGTCAGACAGCCGAATCACATTGCGGCCACGATTGAAGGTGAAGTCGCGAGACTGGCGCACGAGTGCGTAGCCCGGCACACTCTGGCCTTCACCGCCGCTCTTGAAAGTATGCGGGGAGAGGGTTCCCGGTTGGGCGCTGGAGTAGATGGTGATGGCCGTTTCCGACGACACTGCAGGCTGGGAGAGGGCGGGCACGGCGAACACGACGCTGATCAGTGCGGTGAGAGGGCGAAGGTTCATGGTTGATCCTTGGATTGCAGATGGATTGAGGGATGAGGCGTCAGGCCCTATCCAACGGCTGGCGTTCCCAAAAGGGTTTGCAGTAGACCAAACCGATCAGGAGAATGCATGATCAAGTTGTGCGGTCTGGCTTTTCTTGTTCATGCCGCGCTCAGTGCCTGGTTGGGCGCAGTGTACGGCAAGGCGCTGGGCCTGCGGCAAACCGTCCGCCGCGAGGAGCAGCCGGGAGTATTCTGGACGCTCATCGCGATGGACCTCGTCATAGCCGGTGCCTGCTTTGTGTTTGGATGAGACCTGTGTTTGGATGAGACCCGTGTTTGGATGAGACCTTATCCATTTGGGCAAGGCAGCTATACTTTTTTCTGACAACTCCACTTATTGACCATGAAATTCACCGGCACCTCTTCCTACGTCGCCACCGACGACCTCATGCTGGCCGTCAATGCGGCCATCACCTTGCAACGTCCCCTGCTCATCAAGGGCGAGCCGGGCACGGGCAAAACATTGCTGGCCGAGCAGGTGGCTGAGTCACTCGGGCTGGAGCTATTCGAGTGGCACATCAAAAGCACGACCAAGGCCCAGCACGGTCTGTACGAATACGACGCCGTATCGCGTCTGCGTGATTCGCAGCTGGGTGACGAGCGCGTGCATGACATTCGCAACTACATCGTTCGCGGCAAGCTCTGGGATGCCTTTGCCTCCGAGAAGCCCTGTGTGCTGCTCATCGACGAGATCGACAAGGCTGACATCGAATTTCCCAACGATCTGCTGCGCGAGCTGGACCGCATGGAGTTCTATGTCTACGAGACTCGCGAGACGATCAAGGCCATTCACCGGCCCATCATTTTCATCACCAGCAACAACGAGAAGGAGCTGCCGGATGCGTTCCTGCGCCGCTGCTTCTTCCACTACATCCGGTTCCCGGATACGGACACGATGCAACGCATCGTCGACGTGCACTTTCCGGGGCTGAAAAAGCAGTTGCTGCGCGATGCGCTGGAAGTGTTCTTCGATATCCGCAACATGCCAGGGCTCAAGAAGAAGCCTTCAACGTCAGAGCTGCTGGACTGGATCAAGCTGCTGGTGGCCGAAGACATTTCACCCGAGGCGCTGAAGTCTGGTGACGCCAACAAGATGATTCCCCCGCTGCACGGTGCGCTCATCAAGAATGAGCAGGATGTGCATTTGTTCGAGCGGCTGGTGTTTTTGTCGAAGCGGCGATGATTTCCGAGGTTGAGTGTTGGGCGTTCAGCGTTGAGCGTGAAGTGCGAATATTCGCAAGGACATGAATTCCCGCTTAACCCCGAACCCCGATCCCCGTGTTGATACCTTTCTTCCTCACCGTGAAACAAGCCGGCGTCCCCGTGTCGGTGAAGGAATACCTCACGCTCTGTGAGGCGCTGCAGGCGGGCCTGGCCCACGGCAGCGTGGACGAGTTCTACTATCTGGCCCGCACAACGCTGGTGAAGGACGAAGCGCATTTTGACAAGTTTGATCGCGCCTTCGGCAGTTACTTCAAGGACATGGAGTCGCTGGATGAGGCGTTGGCTGCAGTCATTCCCGAAGAGTGGCTGAAGAAGCTGGCTGATCGCGTCTTCAGCGAGGAGGAGAAGGCGCTGGTCGAATCGCTGGGCGGCTGGGAAAAGCTCATGGAGACCTTGAAACAGCGCATGGAAGAACAGAAGGGTAGGCACCAGGGCGGCAGCAAATGGATTGGCACCAACGGCACCTCACCGTTCGGTGCATATGGCTATAACCCGGAAGGCATCCGCATGGGTCAGGCGGAATCGCGCAATCGTCGTGCGGTGAAGGTGTGGGACCAGCGCGAGTTCCGCAACTATGATGGCGACGCCGAGCTGGGCATTCGCAACCTGCAACTGGCGTTGCGGCGGTTGCGAAAGTTCGCCCGCACGGGCGCGGCGGAAGAGCTGGACATGGAGGGCACGGTACGGGCCACCGCCGACAACGCGGGCTGGCTGGATCTGAAGCTCGTGCCGGAACGGCACAACACCATCAAGGTGCTCTTGTTCCTGGATGTGGGCGGATCGATGGACGACCACGTGATGCAGGTGGAGCAGCTGTTCACGGCGGCCAAAACCGAGTTCAAGCACCTTGAGCACTTCTACTTCCACAACTGCCTGTATGAAAAGGTCTGGCGTGACGCGAAGCTGCGCTACAACGAATTCCAGTCGACCTGGGACGTCCTGCACAAGTATGGCAACGACTACAAGCTGGTGATCGTGGGCGATGCAGCCATGAGCCCGTATGAAATCCTGCAGCCTGGTGGCAGTGTGGAACACCACAATGAGGAGGCGGGTATTGTCTGGCTGCAGCGCATGCTGAATGTGTATCGCAATGCCGTCTGGATCAATCCTTCGCCGTTGGAACACTGGCAATGGACGCAATCGACCAAGATGCTGAAAGAAATCATGGACGACCGCATGTATCCGCTGACTGTGCAGGGTCTGGAGGATGCAATGCGGGAACTGACCTGACAGTCCGTGGGCTACATGCGAATATTCGCAAGTAACATCCATCACCCAATACCTGTCACCCATCACCTGTCATCCATCACCCATCACCCATCACCCACACACCATGAGAATTGCGCTGCTGGAAGACGACAAGGATCTTGCCGATGTGCTGGTACGTTGGCTGGAGGAAGCCGGTCATCAGTGCCATGCCTTCCACAATGGCAAGGCGCTGCAGCACGTGGCGGCCCACGAGAGCTTTGACCTGTTCCTGCTGGATTGGCAGGTGCCCGGCATGTCTGGCCCCGAGGTGATGGCCTGGCTGCGAGGCGACCAGCATGTACGCACTCCCGTCCTGTTCGCCACCGCGCGCGATGCGGAGGAGGACATTGTTGCCGCATTGAAGGCGGGCGCGGATGACTACATGGTGAAACCGGTGCGACGCTTTGAGCTGCTGGCGCGCTTGGCCGCGCTGCATCGACGCGCAGAGCCGGTTGCCTCGGCCATCGTGTTGTCCGCCGGGCCGCTGTCGCTCGACACCGGGAAGCGTACTGCCCACGTTGGTGCTGCCGCGGTGAATCTCACGGACAAGGAGTTCGATGTGGCGGTGTTCCTGCTGCGCAACCTGGGCAGCCTGCTGTCGCGTGGCCACATCTCGGAAAGCGTCTGGGGCCGCAGTGCCGACGTGCCGACCCGTACGGTGGACACCCACATGAGCCGGCTCCGGAAGAAGCTGCAGCTCGTGCCAGAGGCAGGCTTCAGGCTGACATCTGTCTACAATTTTGGCTACCGCTTGGACTTCGTGGAATCCCCTTTGCCCGAGAGCAACGCGTAAACAATTGTCAACGCGGGGCAAACCAGGATGCAGAGCTGTCCGTCTTGGGTGAAACTGTCAGTTGACCGTTTCGACAGAATCTGGAAATTCACATGTCCGCCCGAATGACTGTATCGCGATTCACGCCTAGCCCGCTGCCCTTGTCCATTCTTGCCGCGCTCATGGCATGCGCGCCGCTGGCTTTCGCCCAGAAGGTGAGCCAGCCACGAGACAAGTCCACGATCAAGGCTGAGAGCAAGGCTGAAGTCGCGACCACGGCGTATTTCATCCATACCGCCACCCAGGGCGACACGCTGATCAAGCTGGCGAATCGCTATCTGGAAAAGCGTCAGAACTGGCAGCCCCTGCAAAAGCTCAACAAGATTGAAGATCCCACCCGTATCAAGCCGGGCACGCAGATCCGTATTCCCATTCCCGAGATGCGCCGCGAACCGGCTGAGCTGACGGTGCTGGCGGTGCAGGGCGACGTACAAGGCGATGGTGCCAAACTGATTCAGGGTGCCGTGGTCAAGGAAGGTCAGAAGCTGGCAACGGGCGACAACGGCTTTGTCACGTTGCAGCTGGCGGACGGCTCCACGCTGACGGTGCAGTCGAAAAGCCGCGTCAATGTCGACAATGCCCGCAAGCTTGTCAATAGCGGCGGCGTATTGGATACCGTGTTCAAGGTGGTCTCAGGTCGCGTCGAGGCCGGTGTCGAGCGCCAGCGCGGGCCGGCTGCACGATTTGAAGTCAGAACCGACACATCCACGATGGGTGTGCGCGGCACGCGGTTCCGGGTGGCGGCCGATCCGGCCAGCAAGCTCACGATAGGCGAGGTACTCACCGGCAGGGTGGGTGTCGCCGCAGAGGGTGTTGCCGCGCCGGAGCTGGCACTGGATGCCGGGTTCGGCACAGTCGTGGAGGCAGGCAAGGCCCCGCTGCCGCCAGTGAAGCTATTGCCTGAGCCAGGGTTGGGGTCCATGCCGACGCGTTTCGAACGGCCCCAGATTGGGTTTCGCATCGATGCGGTGCCGGGGGCCACAGCGTATCGAATGCAGGTCGCGCGCGACGCCGCCTTCAGGGATGTGCAGGCCGATGTGCTGTCGACGACCACAGACGTGCAATTGCTCGGGCTACCGGATGGCGACTTCAATGTCCGGGTGCGTGCGGTGGACAAGCTGGGCTTGGAGGGCAAGGATGCGCAGCGCACCTTCACGCTGGCTGCAAGGCCGGAGCCGCCCATTGTGTCGGCACCTGCCAATGGCGCCCGTATCGGCACTACCAATGTGAAGTTTGAATGGGCTGCCGTGACAGATGCGGGCGCATACCGCTTTCAGCTCAACAAGGTTGATGGCTCGGCGACAGCCGATACTTTTGCCAAGCCACTTGCAGACGAAGAGAAGATTGCAGTAAATCGGTTTCAGCCTTCGCAGCCCCTTTCGCCTGGCGAATACGTCTGGCGCGTTGCCAGCGTGACGGGACTGGGCAAGCCCGGTCCCTGGAGCGATGCGCAGCGGTTCACGTTACGACCGTCGCTTGCTGCACCGGACGAGCCGCAGGTTCAGGGTGGCAAGGTGCGATTCTCCTGGCGAGGCGAAGCGGGCGTACGGTACCAGTTCCAGCTGGCATCGGATTCCAATTTCAGACGGATTGTCACCGAGCTTGCGACGGACAAGGCGGAAGTGATCCTGGATCGACCATCCATCGGGGTGTACCACATGCGCTACCGAATCGTGGAGCCCGATGGCAGCTATGGCCCGTACAGCAGCTCGCAGTCGGTGGATATCTATCCGCTTGGGCGCTGAGTTGTGCCGGCATAGATATCAGGATGTCGTTGCCGTGCGCCTGAACGCCGCGCCATGCTGAACCGCTGGCTGCGATCTCGCCTCATCCGCGAATGGCTGGCAATCGTGCTGGTGTTGCTCGCTATCGGTGTGTCGACGGCGCGCGGCCAGTGGCTGTGGCGGCTGGATCAGTCCCTTTACGACATCGCGCTGACGCTCTGGGAGCGGCCTGCCTCGTCGGACATCGTGATTGTAGGGATCGATGATGCGAGTCTCGAAGCCATCGGGCGCTGGCCGTGGCGGCGGGCCATCCATGCGACGCTCGTGGAGCGCATCGCCGCGGACAAGCCGCGTGCGCTGGCGCTGGACATCATCCTGTCGGAGCCGGATGCCGTCGGTCAGAGTGCCGTGAAGGTGGATGCCGATGCGCTGCTCGCGGATACGCTGCGAGCGAGCGGTGTGGTGGTACTGCCGCTGATCATTGAAAGTGGCGCAGGCGTCGCCCGTGAGGTGCCGCCGATTCCTGTTCTCGCCTCCGCGGCAACGCGCCAAGGTCTCATCGGACTGGAACTCGATCAGGATGGACTTGCGCGCAGCGTCTACCTGCGCGAAGGCGTAGGACTTGCACGCCATTCCCAGCTAGCGTTGGCGGTGCTCGAGGCCGCTGGCCAGCGTTCGGCTGCGACAGCGCTGCCGGGTGAGGCGGACCCGGGTTCGGCAGAGCGGCTGTCGCGTGCCCGCGTGCGCGACCATTGGTATCACGTGCCATTCGTGGGATCGCCGGGCTCGTACAAGCAGGTTTCCTATGCGGACGTGCTGGCAGGGCAGGTACCGCCCGGCACGTTCCGCGACAAGTTCGTGTTTGTGGGTGCGACAGCGACCGGCCTGGGTGACTCGTTCCCGACGCCGGTGTCTAGCGGTACGCGCCCACTGCCTGGCGTGGAAATCCATGCAAATGTGCTGCAGGCACTGCGCGAAGGCATCGACATTCGATTGGCCGGGCCAGTGCGCGCTGCCTGGCTCACGGCGCTGATGGCGCTCCTGGTGATGGCCCTGTATCTGCGCCTTACGCCGCGCCAGGGTCTGGTGCTGACCGTGGTGGCCGCCTTCACGCTGCTGGCTGGGGCGGCCGTGGTATTCCGTGTCGGCCAAGTCTGGATTGCGCCATCGGCCGCACTGTTGGTCATCCTCTCTGCCTATCCCCTATGGAGCTGGCGCCGTCTGGAGGCCGCGCAGGGCTATCTGGCGGAGGAGTTCGAGCGTCTCTCGACAGAGCCTGCGCTATTACCGGGGGAGGCACAGAGCTATCGCGTCGAGTCGGGCGCGGGTGCAGCCATGGGGGAAAGCGTTGAACGCCGCATCCATGCTGTTCGGGACGCGACCGAGCGGCTGCGCAACCTGAAGCGATTCGTGTCGGATGTACTGGACAGCCTGCCGGACGCAACGGCAGTGGTGGATCGGCAGGGTAATGTGGTGCTTGCGAATATTCGCATGGCGAAGCTGGCAGCAGCAGCATCCGTGGTGGCGCTGGCGGGCCGGCCCATCGGCGACCTGGTTACCCAAGTTCAGTTGATGGGCGATCTGACATGGGCCGGGGTGCTCTCGTCGCTTACGGACGGTGATGCGCTGACCATTGAAGCGGTACAGATCAATCCGCATGGCGCGGAGTGTGAACTGTTGCTGCAGACCGCGCCCTGCCACGCTGCCAGCGGCGAACGAATCGGCGGCATCCTGACCCTGATCGACATCAGCGTGCTCAAGGACACCGAGCGCAAGCGCGACGAGGCGCTGCGATTCCTGTCCCATGACATGCGCGCGCCGCAGGCGTCCATTCTCACGCTGCTCGAGATGCACGCCACGGATCCACAAGCGTTGCCTGCGACGAAGCTCACGGCGCGCATAGGTCGCTATGCGCGCCAGACGCTGAACCTCGCGGATGACTTCTTGCGACTGGCGCGGGCCGAGCGAGCGCGCGTCGCCGAGTTTGTACCGGTTGATCTGGTCGCGCTCATCGAAGAGGTCCGGGATGAAGCCATGCCGTTGGCCACTTGGCGGGATACGACGCTTGTGGTGGACATTGGGGCAGAGGAAGCGCTGGTTCTGGGCGACGGCGACTTGTTGCGCCGGGCCGTCATGAACCTCGTTTCGAATGCCATCAAATACAGTCCAGCCGGACAAACAGTTCGAATCGGATTGGCCCAGGATTCCGAGGCAGATAACATCGTTGGCTGGTCCGTGTTCGTGATCGATCAGGGCTACGGCATTGCTGCGGAAGACTTGCCGAAACTGTTCGGTCGATTCACCCGTTTACAGCGCGAGGATCAGCCAGCGGAGGAGGGCATCGGTCTTGGGTTGGCCTTCGTGAAGACCGTTGCGGAACGCCATGGCGGACGGATTGATGTGCACAGCCGCACGGCACCTGCCCCTCAGCCGGGCAGCACCTTCACGCTCAGGCTGCCTGCGATGTCAGCAGCGCAGCACCCGCAGTGATCAGGAACCGGTAGACACCGTCGTCGCCACGTTCGCGC
Source organism: Betaproteobacteria bacterium (assembly GCA_031394355.1). Classification (GTDB taxonomy): domain Bacteria; phylum Pseudomonadota; class Gammaproteobacteria; order Burkholderiales; family Usitatibacteraceae; genus JAEUMY01. Next base: position 201,953 of record JANNSU010000008.1, read on the forward strand.
GTGAGTCGCCCGCTGTGCCAGAGATGGTTCAGATGCGCGATGGCCTCCGCCATGGCGAACATCAACTGGTGATCGTCGAGCGGGCGCTTGAAGAGCACAGGCAGGATGTCTGATGCCGCGCGCGGCTCGGTGCAAGCTGACTCCACTTCCGCGAGTCGGGCGGCGTGATGTTCGTCGAGTTGAATGAGCCGCTCGTGCAGGCCGGTGAACGGCCGATCATGGGACGGCAGCACCAGCGTGTCTGCTGGCAGGTCTGCAAAGGTCCGCACGGACACCAGGAACTGCGCCAACGGATCATCATCGGGATGATTGCCCCACACGCCGACGTTGGTCGTGATGCGCGGCAGGATCTGGTCACCCGAGATGAGTACATCGAGATCGGGGCAGTGCAGTGTCGCGTGTTCCGGCGCATGGCCAAACACGGTACGCACATGCCAGTCGCGTCCACCGATGGAGAGCACATCGCCTGCGAATATTCGCGATGTCGTCAGGGGCAGGGTGGGAACACCGGTGCGATAGGAGTTGCCGCGCGTAGTCTGAGCCTCCAGCCGTACTGCATCAAGCCCATGACTCGCGAAGAGTGCGTTGCCGCTGGTCCGTCCCCAGCCACCCAGGCCTTCGCGCACGGCCCAGGCGGTCAAGTACTCCGCCTCAGTGATGAGCACCGGCGCACCTGTCTTCTCCTGCAGCCAGCCGGCACAGCCGATGTGGTCTGGATGGTAGTGGGTCACGACAATGCGCGTGACCGGCCGAGACTGCATGGGGCCGGCAAATATCTGCTCCCAGAGTTCATGCGTGGCCGCGACGCCATAGCCCGTATCGACGATGCACCAGCCGTCGCCGTCCTCGATGAGCCAGAGATTGATGTGGTTGAGTGCGAAGGGCAGCGGCATGCGCAGCCAATGCACACCGGGCTTGACCTCAATCGTTGTGCCGGGAGCGGGGAGGTCGGGGAAGGGGAATTGGAGCACGGGGAGGAGCGCGTGGTTCGGGATTCGGGGTTCGGGTCGAGTTACGTGCGCGTAGCGCACCAGGGAAACAACGACTGGGGCCTTGCGAATATTCGCAAAAAAATCGCTACAGCCCCCCAGCCCCGAGTCCCGAGCCCCCAACCCCGAGCTTCACTTGGTCTTGAACACAAACACCCCATCCCATTCGGGCGCGAGTGACTGCGTGCGCAGGTCGGCGATGCGTTCGAGATAGACCTTGTAAACCTTCGTGGTCGGTGCAGCCTGATACAAAGCAGTGAGGATGACTTCCGCCTCGTCCCATGCCTGAGCGCGGTACTTCTTGAGTGCCTTGTGGAAGCGCTCCACTTCATCGATGGCGGACTCGCCCACTTCACCGATGAGGCCGATGGGCTCAAAGATCGCAATCGGCTCCAGCTTGCCCTTCACGCGAACCTTGTCCAGTTCCTTGTAAATGGCAATGGGTGCTGCTTTGACGACGTTCTCGGATACCAGAATGCCGACGCCGTATTCCTTCGTGAGGCCCTCCAGACGCGCGCCAAGGTTCACGGCATCGCCCATCACGGTGTAGGCACGGCGGAAGGAGGATCCCATGTTGCCGACGCTCATCTTGCCGCAGTTGAGACCGACACCGATGTTCAACGCGGGCCATCCCTGTACTTTGAACGGGGCATCCAGCTTGCGGATGTCCTTCTGCATCTGAAGAGCCGTGCGCAGACCATGCTCGGCATGCATGGTATCCGGCAGCGGCGCGCCCCAGAACGCCATGATGGCGTCGCCAATGTACTTGTCGATGGTGCCACGCTGAGCCTGCACCACTTCGGTCATCGGGTTGAGATAGGCGTTCATCAACTTTTCCAGCTGATCGGCCGGCAGGCTTTCGGAAATGGTGGTGAAGTCGCGCACATCGGAGAACAGCACGGTCATCTCGCGTGTCTCGCCTGCCATGCTGTAGCCCTCTGGATTCAGGGCCATTTCAGCTACCAGTTCACGCGGCACGTATTCGCCGAATTTGGATACGATCTGGCGCTTCTGCCGAGCCTCTGCGAAGAAGCCGTAGGCCATATTGAACACATACAGAACGAAGGTCATAAGCAAAGGCATGGCAATGCTGTAGACCGTGTTCTTGGAAGACCAGTTGTACATATTGAAGCCGAGAATGGCTGCAAGGATACCGATGGTCATCAGCGTCGCCATCAGCGGGGACAGGCGTGGCAGCAGTAGCACCATGATCAGGCCGGTGAGGAACATGATGAAGGCACCCACCTCACCGTCGTATTGCGAGCGCTCCTTGATGGTGTTGTTGAGCATTCCTGACAACAGGTTGGCGTGGACCTCCACACCGGGGTAGGCTGCACCGACCGGCGTGTTCCGCAGATCCAGCAGACCCTGTGCCGAGGTGCCGACAATGGCAATTTTGCCCACGAGCTCGTTCTCGGGCAGCTTGCCCCGAATGATGTCGGTAGCCGAGATGTACTTGAACTTCGGAGATTCACCGCGATAAGGGACCAGTGCAGTAGTAAAGGCGTCGATGGGGATGCGCGCGCCGCCAATCTTGAAGCCGACGGGACCGTCGGCCGAGCTGGAGTCGCGCTTGTCAAAGTCCATCATGAGTGGGGCGTTATCCGAGTATGACCGGAACATTGCCAGCGACAATGCCTCGTAGTAGCCATCCTTGAACTTGGCGAGCATTGGAACACGACGAATGATCCCGTCCTGGTCCAGGTCGGGAAGAAGATGGCCAGCGAATGCGGCATTGTCTTGGAGGACCTTCAGGTTTCCGCTGTAGCCATCCATCTCAATGGCAGTAATGCTGCGCTTGCGTTCGGACTTCGAATCAGAAAACGTCTCGGTGGTAAATGTCGGCAGTGGAAGTGCGCCAATTTGGAGTTTGCTGGATGCGGCGATGTTGGAGGAGCCGACAAAACCCAACACTACAGGGTAGTTCTTGATTGTTTCGGCGAACCTTGCGTCATAGTTGAGGTCCTGGCGAAGTTTCGGCATGAGTTCGAGGAACTCACCGTTGTTCCGCAATGTTCCCTTGGCCAGGGATTCGAAATTCTCCAGACCGGAAGTTTCATCAGGCTCGGCAAAGACGATGTCGTAGCCAAGCACTTTGACCTTGTACTTGTCGAACGCTTGGCGCGTAAGTTCCGCCATCTTGGTTCGTGGCCATGGCCAGCGGCCCTCAGCCAGGAAGCTGGTTTCGTCCAGATCGACGATGACAATCCGTTCTTCCGGAGTCCTGGGCATAGTGAAGCGCAGCCGCGTGTCGTAGGCCTGCAGCTCGAGCTGCTTCAAGAACGTGATGTTGATCGCCCCGGCTTCGCACATGATGAAGAAGATCACCAACGCGAAACTCAATGCGGCGCGGATTATCGCATTGACCGAGTTGAAGTATTTTTTCCAGAGATTGGAAAACTGAATGGCCATGGTCATGTCCTGATTTAGTTGTATGGACGGTCGGCAACCGATCTCGGGCCCGAATTCCACCCGCTCCCACGGATGGCAAGAAAACAATAGCACAGCCAGCGCCAGGCATCCAAGACGGAACGAAAATTCAGCTATGCTCGACTAGCGGCCAGTCTGGGAGGCAAGCGGTGACCCATATTGCCTTTCCAGGCTACGGCTGTTCCCCGTTTGTGGATTCCACGCATACTCCAAACATGACAGCTGACAGCTCACCACGCATCGATCCGCGGATCAAGCTGACGCGCTATGCGTGGCTTTCGGTCGTCACATCGGTGGTGGTGATCGGGCTGAAGGCAGGTGCATGGTGGGTCACCGGTTCCGTCGCCTTGCTGTCCGACGCATTGGAGAGTGTGGTGAACCTGGTGGCGGCTTTCATTGCCTTGGGCTCGCTGACCTATGCCCGGCGCGCACCCGATGAAGACCATCAGTTTGGTCATGACAAAGTCGAGTATTTCTCCAGCGGGGTGGAGGGCGGCCTGATCTTCGTGGCCGCCGGACTCATCATCTGGACGTCAGCGCCCAGGTTGCTGGCGCCCCAACCGCTGGAGGCCGCTGGGCTCGGGCTCGTGTTGGCTGTGGTGGCATCGGCTGCCAATGCAGCATGCGCCCTGATCCTGCTCCGGGCAGGACGCGAATTCCGGTCGTTGACCCTGGAGGCGGATGGGCGCCACCTCATGACCGATGTCTGGACCACGGCGGGGGTAGTGGTGGCATTGCTGTTAGTCATGTTGACTGGCTGGATCTGGCTCGATCCGGTGATCGCCATGGCGGTTGGCGTTCACATCCTTGCGGAGGGATATCGGCTCATGCGGCGGTCATTCGACGGGCTGATGGACAAGGCCATCCCGGCGGACGAGATGGCGCGCATCCGTGCCGTACTGGATGCATTGAGAACCAAAGGCTATGACTACCATGCGTTGCGTACTCGTCAGTCTGGCCGCCGCAGTTTCATTGACGTACATGTGCTCGTGCCCGGCGCGCTGACAGTGCAGGCCGGGCACGATATTGTGGAGCTGGTGGAAGCAGACTTGCGCGCTGCCGTGGGTCATGCGGAGGTGCTCATCCATCTTGAGCCGATCGAGGATCCACGCTCGTGGCAGGATGGACCGCTGCCCTGACAGCTCAATTGATGGTTGAAATGGGCTCGCTGCCTATGGCGGCGCCCCGTGCCAGTCGAGCGTGATGGGCTGCCTGCGATGTTTCGCCCAGCTTGTTCAGCGATTCGGCGAGCAATTCATGGGCGACCGTGGCGTTGGGCCAGCGTGTCACGACCTTGTGCAGAGCGCGGGCGGCTCTCAGGTGCTCATTGTCCCGCATGAGAACGCGCGCACGGGCGATGCCTTGTGACGGCGTCTCCAGCGGAATCGCGACGGAGTTGTGACCGTGATTGTCGGTCCAGAGATTCGACGGACCGGCGAAGGCTATGGAACTGGCAAGAGTAGCTGCGGCAAGCAGGCAGACAGCGATCGGCTTCATGAATCCTCCAGGAATGACGCGCAGCACGTGCTGCGTAATGATGTTGCGTCGGAGGCGGCAGAAAGTTGGTAGCAATCGGTGTCGCATGCTGGCGTCAAAGCATGGATGCCTCAGTATGCGAGCGCGGTGTGACCGAATGCAACGGGAATGGGCACTGCGGTGCACTTGGCTACAAGCAGGCGCATTGACGCGCGTCGAGACGATGACGCGTTGACACCCTTGAGACGTCCTGGCTGGCTCCAGCGAGTTTCAGGTCAGGGTTTGACGGGTGGACGCTCTGCGCCGACCTGGCCGGGATAGAACACGCGCATTTCAGCCAAGGTGTAGCGAAACGTGCCGGCCTGCATGGACGGGTCCGTATCCAGCAAAGCCCGGGCGTCGGCCTCCGTTGCCGCGCTGACAACGATCAGGCCTTTCTCGCCGTAGCGAGCCCCCATCCTGATGTGGCCGTCTTCCCTCAGTTTGCGCAGGTGAGCAGAGTGCTCCTTGAACTGCGCCTGCTCCTGGGGCGGTTTGGTCTTGTCCCAGTTCGGGCCAGTGGTGATTTCTGCTGCAAACAGCTTGGGTGCAGGCGAGCTCGCCGGGGCAGTGGGCGCTGACGGAGATTGTGCAAAGGCACTGGCCAGCAAGGTCAATACTGCGATAGTGGCCAAGCTTGCGAATATTCGCATCAGATTTACCAGGCGGTCGGGCTGAACAGATAACCGTGCGGGCGGATGGTTTTGATTCTCGACGAGGCCACCGCATCGTCACCGAGCTTGCGGCGCAGGCGGGAAATGCGGGAATCGATGGAACGGTCCGTGCCGTCGTAGTCCAGCCCTCGCAACGCCTTCAGAATCTCGTTGCGTGTCAGCACTTTTCCGGCATGAGAGGCCAGCAGCCACAGCAGATCGAACTCGGCAGTGGTGAGATCAACATTCCGTCCATTGAGACTCACCTCGCGCGCAACGAAGTGGATGCGCAGATTGCCGAACTGCAGTGCTTCGCTTTCGCTGGCTGGCCGGTCATTGTGGCTTGACCGCCTCAGGATCGCTTTGATATGCGCGAGCAGCACGCGTGGTTGCACCGGCTTTGCCAGGTAGTCATCGGCACCCAGTTCGAGGCCCAGCACCTGATCGAAGTCTTCTTCCCGGGCGGTCAGCATCACGACAGGGGTCGCGCCCAGCGAGCCTCCCCTGCCGCGCAATTCGCGGCAGATCTCGAAGCCGTCTTTGCCAGGCAGCATCACATCCAGAACGATCAAGTCAGGCTGCTCCTGGGCGATGCGCTCCAGCGCACGGTCACCGCGCGACTCACACAGCACCTCCATGTCGTTCTTGGACAGGTAGTCGGAAATGAGATTGGAGAGGCCCGTATCATCCTCCACCACCAGCACGCGGTGAGAGGTTGGGGCAACCGCAGACGGCGGGCGCGGGAGGGTGGGCTGGGGCATGGGGCGGCTGGCTTGAAAGTCCATGTGGGGCTCCTAGTGTAGCGGCTTCGGTCTGCATACTGAGCTACCGGCAACACCATGCATTCCTGCATGCCGCATTGCGTCCTTCAGCATCCTGACAACAGTAGACTCAATGTTCGCGGACAACGGGACGCAATCTTCACGCCGTCGTGAACCCGCCGGGCAACTCGTCACACAGATTAGACGGTCACCGGGGTGTCATTCGTAGCGGTTTGTGCCGGTGCGTGCCGGTTCGTCACCAAGGGGCTGCGCCCCGGGGCGACAACCTGCCAGGAAAGCACGATTCGCGCGCCGCCTCGTGGGGATTCTTCGATGTGCGCAGTACCGCCGTGCCACACGGCGATCTGGCGGACGATGGCAAGCCCCATGCCGAATCCACCTGTTGCGCGATCACGGCTTTTGTCCAGGCGCGTGAAGGCTTCGAACATCCGCTCCCGCTCTGCGACCAATATGCCCGGCCCATCGTCGTCAACCGTTACGCGGAAATGGTCGTCACACTGAGTCACTTCGACTTGAATCGTTGACTCCGCGAAGCGCAGCGCGTTTCGCAACAGGTTGCTCACTGCGCGAGCCATGTAGCGTGGCTCACACACCAGTTCGCTGACCTGGAGCACGGCAAAAATCCGGGTCGACTTGCCTTCCGCTGCGGCCAATCGCCGTGCGGCATCTACAATGTCTTCGAGCCAGGGTGCAGCAGGAACCTTGACGAGGACGATGTCGGGTGTGCCGCTCTTCAGCTTGGCATAGGTGAGAAGCTCGCTGGACAACTCATCCAGTTCGTTGATGTCCTGGTCCATGAGGGCGAGGTAGCGGTCCTTGCCCTCCGCAGTGGGTTCATCGGTCGCAAGGTGCTGGCTGAATCGGAGCCGGGCCAGCGGCGTGCGCAGCTCGTGAGACACCGAATTGGTCAATTCTTTCTGGGACTTGAGCAGGGCGCTGATGCGGGCGGTCATTTCATTGAATCGGTGCGCGAAATCGTACAGTGGCGAGCTCTTGGGCATGTCAACCTTCACGTCGAGATCGCCGCCGCCCACTTTCTCCGCCGCGCCTCTCAAGGCCATCAAATCCCGCCAGAACGGCCGGACCCAGAACCAGAGGAGCAGGGCCACCATGATGAATTCGATGGTCCAGTTGATGGTGTAGATTTCCCGGCGCATGTCGCGAGGGCCGGGAAACTCCAGCAGAATCGCTTGATCGCTGCCACTGACACGCTTCGAGAGAGCGAATCCTCCCTGCGGGCGCGACTGCGTCAGCATTTTCCCAGCGCTCAATACGGCCAGGCTTTCATCGTTCAGCGCCAGGCGTTCACGCACTGTGGCCACAGACTCAAGACTCAACGGCGTGGCGAAGCCAGGCTTGATTTCTGCCAGCTTCTCTTGCCACTTCTCTTGCGGCGTGCGGCCCAACTCTTGCTCGATCAAAAAGAAAGTACCGCTGAAGCGCTCACGCACGTTGACGGGTGTGGACATCGACCGGAAATAGTCGATGACTTCAGTCTGGATGAAGAATGATACGACCAGCGTGGCGATCAGCAGGCCGTACATCTTGATGAAAAGGCGAATCATGGCGGGTCTTTGCGCCGGACGTTGGCGATTCTGGAAATGGTGGTGTGGCCCGGTAGAACGGTCAAGGTCTCGCGGAGGGTGATGTGGTGACGGCGGGCTGATCCGGTACATCGATCACGCGCACTACGGGGTCTTCGTTAACCAGTGGGGTCTGCGTTGTGTTGTCTTGCCCGGTATCACCTGACCGTTCAGCAGACCGTTTGGCTGTTGGGGCCGACTTTGCGGGTGACGCTGTGCCCGCAGGCGCTATCGCTGCTGCAGGCTTGGCCGGCTTGAGAAAGGTAGTGGGTCGTTCCGTCTTGGCTGACTCCGCTGCGCAGTAGCCCTGGCTCAAATCGGGATCACAGGGAATTTGAAGCGGTATGGCCGCATGGGCTCCCCATCCTGCCCACATCAAAGGCAACAGAGCGGTGATGCAACGAATTCGAATCGGATTCCTGGCGGGCATGGTGTGCATGATGAATGCGGCGGCAGGCGGGCTCACAAGCCGGATGCCGGGCCGTTGAACTGAATGATGAGGCGAAGAATACCCCCAAGCCGGGCTGCACTGGGAATTGCCCGGCCGTGCATCCGGATCGCGCCAGTGCTCGGCCGCAGCAGTTTCGCCGTCCTGGGTCGGGACCCAGTGAAAGCGCGTTGTCGAGGCTGAATGATGTCATGCATGGGCGTGACTTCCGGGGCGTCCAAACCGAAGGCGAATGGCGAGCGATGATTGATGCGATGTCATTGAGCAATGCTAGGCACATTCATGTGTCGATAGGTATTTCTTCGTGGCAAATCAATGCGCACATGTTGCAAAGTGCTGGCGGCTCAAAGAGGATGGTAAAAATGTAATGAAATGAATGGGTTGATGCGAATATTCGCAGGATGCGCACTGTCGAAGACCGCGTGCATCGGATGTTGATGTGGTCAAAAAACAACAGCCGACCCTCAGAAGAGGACCGGCTGCGATTCGGATAACCACGATCCGCTTCTGAAACTGCGCGAGCCTGACGATCAGAATTTCACCTTCACCGAGCCGTAGATGAAGCGAGCACGGGCATCGTAGTAGGACGGATCGTATCCTGCCTGGAAAGTGGTTTGTTGGTTGGTCAGCGGCGGGTTGGTATCCAGCAGATTCTTCACGCCAAGTGTGAACGTGAGGTTCTTCAAGCCGCTGTATGTGCCTTGCAGATCCCACAACGACATGGCACTCACGGTGCGGAAGTTGTCGTTGGCATCCGTGCCGACGTCGCGATAGGCCGATTGATGATGGTTGGCCAGCGTGGCGGTCCAGGGACCGTTCTCCCAGGTCAGGCTGGCGTAGTGACGCCATCTCGGCGTGGTGCCGCTCACCGTTGCACCGGCGTTGTTGGACACGGCGCCGAGATACGAGCCGTCCGTCTGCTGTGCATCGTAGCGGGTGTAGTACGTGCCGCTGATATCGAAGCGCAGGCGTCCCCACGATTGCGCCGGCGCCTTGTAGTGTGTCTCGACGTCGAAGCCCTGGATGTGAATGTTGCCCAGGTTGATGTAGGTGCCAAGAATGGACTGGATGCGTCCCGGCAGGTTCGGGAAGGCCGGATCCGCCGGACCGCGCGTGACCAGATTGCCGTACTGCGCCAGATCACCCAGGATGGTGGTGTAGGGTATGCCATTGGTGATGGCGCCATTGAGGCGGATCTTGAAGAAATCTGCCGAAAATGACCAGCGGTTGTTGGGCTCGAACAGCACGCCAGCGGTCGCCTGCTCTGATTTCTCCGGCCGCAGCGCGGCGTTGCCACCGGTGATGATGGTGAACTGGGTGGCGCAATCCAGACCGATGTTCTGGGTGACAGGACAGCGCACCGGATCATCGGTGCCGGCGGGAGACACGGTCGTCGCTTGCGGGATGCCAAGCTGATACAGCGACGGTGCCAGGAATCCTTTGCCATAGGACGTGCGGACCAGGAAGTCTTTGGTGGGCTGCCAGCGCAAAGACACCTTCGGGTTGGTCGAGGAACCGAAATCGCTGTAGCGATCCTGTCGCACGGCCATATTGGCTTCAAGGGATTTGAACAGTGGCAGATTCAACTCGGCAAAGACCGCCTTCACATCCCGGGAGCCTGACAGGTCAGGAAAGCTGCCGCCGAAGCCGGAAATGTTGCCGCTGCGGATCTGGGCTGCGTAGGATTGGTCAAGTTTCTCCTTGCGAAAATCCAGGCCTGCGGCAATGGCTGCGCGGCCACCGGGCAGATCCAACACATCCCTGCTGACTTTGGTGCTGAAGCCATGGGAAAGGGATTCGCCATTCAGCACCTCGCCATTGAAATTGGTGGCGCGAATCTCCGCTGTGACAGCCGGCGTGTTGGACCCGAACAGATTGACTCGACCGCTGTTCAATATCGGCAGCAGCAACGATGCATCCGGGAAGCCGCCGTTGATTTTTGACTTGACCTTGCTGCGTGAATGAAAGTAGGAAGCGTCAACATCCCAGCCGCTAAAGCCGCCCTTCACGCCGAAGGTCAGTTGATTGGACTCGTTGGTATCCGTGGTATCGCGAAGGCCTGCTTCGAAGGCGCGCCAACGTACATCCAGCGGTTGGCCATTGACGCCAGCGGCAATGGCCTGTGCGGTGGGGTAGAACGGACTGGACGGTCGGATGAGGATCGATGAGTCCGTGGCTGCGCCCGGTCCGAAGGGAAAGAGGCTGGAGATGGGAACGGGCTGAATGACGTAGTTGTTCTCATCCTTGGATGCGAGGAAGGTGGCGTAGCCCTGCCAATCCGCGTTGATCTTGAATCGCCCGGAGGCGAAGACATTGAGCGATTCGGTTTTCGGAATGCTCATTACGCCTGGCGTGACTGCGGGATCGTATCGGCATACTGTACCGATCAGGATCGACGGGGCGCAGTTTGGAGCACCGATTACGCCGATACCACCGGTGGTGACGTTGCCTGGAAATGTATTGCTTGAGATACCGATCAGTCCGATTTCAGGCTTGAAGGAGCTGTTCGAGAAGTTGCGGTCGCGCTGATCCAGGCTCTTCTGATCGTTGTATGACGCCGACACGACAAAGTTGTAGCCGTCCTTGCCCAGGTCTCCGAAGCCAAAGGAGCCGTTGGCCTGACTCTGGTCCCCGCCGCCGCTGCGGGTTGGCACGCCTGCGTACACCGTCGCTTCCGCGCCTCGGTAGTCGGTACGGAGAATGAAGTTGACTACGCCGCCGATGGCGTCAGAGCCATAGATCGCCGAAGCGCCATCCTTGAGCACCTCGACGCGCTCGATGGCCGCGACGGGGATGACCGACAGACTCACGCCCTGAACCCCGTTCACTTCACCCGCGAAACCGCTGATGCGCTTGCCATCCACCATGACCAGCGTTCTGCCGCCACCGAGACCACGCAACGATGCAGTCTGTGCGGAGAAGGTGGTGGAGCCGATGGTATTGCCGAGATTCACGTTGCCCGCGCTGTTGTTTGTCGAGAGGATATTCAGCAACTCCATCGGGTTGGTAGCGCCCGAACGGTCAATATCGGCGCGAGTGATGATGGTCACGGGAAGCGCGGATTCACCTTCGATGCGCTTGATGCTCGAGCCTGTGATTTCGATTTTTTCCGTTTTCGGCGGCGTGGCGGCTGGTGCCTGTGCCCATGCCTGTCCCAGCGTTGCACCGGCCAAACTCACCAGGCCGATTGCCGCGAGATGTTGCTTCATTTGCACGATGTTGTTCCGTTTCATTGCTGCCTCTGTCTGTGTTGGTGAAAGACAAGGGCATGCTACGGATCGGCATGTTCTGCTTTGTACGCGTTGGTGATCGTGCGTACGCAATCGTGATGGTTCACGACAATGCGTGCTTTGGGCGTCTCACACAGCCACAATCGGCAACATCGGCGGAGGCTTCTGTCCGCTGTCCTCAGAGGTGGGCGGAGATGTCCGCGGGTGCGTCCAGCAGCGCATCCGCTCCCCACTGTTGTGGCGGCAAACCAGTTCCGAGATATCCCCAGCAGGCTGCCAGCACCCGAATATTCGCGTTTCGCGCTGCTTGAATGTCGCGCAAGTCATCCCCGACATACAGTGCTTCACCGGGCTTCACGCCAAGGTTCCGGCAGGCGTGCAACAGAGGCTCGGGATGGGGCTTGGCGTGTGCTGTGGTGTCGCCGCAGACAATACAGGCTGCGCGATGCTTCAGCTGCATTGCCTCCAGCAAAGGCAGCGTGAACCGGCTGGCTTTGTTGGTGACGATGCCCCAGTGGATGCCACGCGCTTCAAGCATCGCCAGCAAGTCCGCCATGCCGGGAAACAGGACTGTGTCGGCAAACACGTTGTTCGCATAGACATCAAGAAACGCATCGCGCATCTCCGCGAAGGCTGCATGATCCGGCTTCAGGCCGAAACCCACATCGACCATGCCACGGCCGCCGCTGCCGACATGGGTGCGAATATTCGCAATGGGCAAAGGCGGCAGAGCGTGCCGAGCTCGCATGACATTCAGGGCGCGCGCCATGTCTGGTGCCGTGTCCGCGAGCGTGCCGTCCAGATCGAACAGGACTGCCAGGGTTTTCTGACGCATCACGTGCGAATGAGATCGAGCCGGGAGAATCGGTCGGAGAACACGCCTGCCGCGCTGCCGCCCCACCAGGACTCGATCAAGGTGGTGTATAGCTGACGATAATCGATGACCGGTTTGTCGCCACCGATCCAGTGCACATCGGCCATGGCGGGCGCACGGCCATGAAGGCCCCCTTTGACGCGTCCACCCATCAGGAACTGGGTGCTGGCCCAGCCGTGTTCGGTGCCGCCATCCTTATTTTCGCGCGGCGAACGGCCGAACTCGTCATAAGTGGCTACGAGAGTGCTGTCCCAGAGTCCCGCTTCTTTCAGTGCGGTACGCAGTGATGAGAGGCCAATGCCGAGCCTGCGCAGTCCATCGGCGTGATAGTCGAGTTGCTTCCAATGGGTGTCGAAGCAGTGGTGGCGATCGCCGTCCAGTGCATCAAGTGTGATGTGAATCGCCGGGACAGCGGGGTGCGCGTGGGCGAGCTCTACGGCGGCGCGCAGGGCGTGGCCAAACGGCTCATCTGCGAACTGTGTCTTCAGCGGCAATGACGCAAACGTAGGCAAGCTGCGGCCTTGCAAAGGCGGTGTGACCACGTGCACGGATTGCGAGAAGTCGCGCTTGGCACCGATTTCTGCAGGATGCGGGGCATTGACGGCCTTGATCTCGCCTCCGCGAAACGGGCCCATGGCATCGCCTTCACGAATGTCGAGCGAGTCAAACGCCACCGCATCAAGCTGACGCTGGCTGCTGGTGGCGCGTAGCGCCCTGCTGGCCCAGCCATCGCGGAAGTATTCGTCTGGCCCGGTGCCGGTGACGAGACGTTCATAGTCGCTGTAATGCTGGTTGTGAACTTCAGGCAGGCCGATGCCCTGCAGAATCGCGAGCTCTTTCGCGTCCCATACAGGCTTCAGGGACTCGAGCACGGGATGAAAGCCGGCCCTGTCGCTGATCTGCAATACGGCATCGCGCGGCACGGCAATGCGGGGACGCATCGAGTAGTAGGCTTTGTCCGTGTAGGGCACGACCGTGTTGTAGCCGTCGTTCCCGCCCATGAGATAGATCAGGATGAGTCGGCGCTGCGCCTTCACATTGCTGGAGAATGCCGGCAGCGCCCCGCTTGCGCCCAATGCTGACAGTGTCGCCAGAAAATGGCGACGATTCACGACGCGGGCTTCCTGCAGCCGACGATGTAGTTCACGTCCACATCCTTTCCCAGTGCGTAAATGCGGGTGAACGGATTGTAGGTCATGCCAGTGAGTTCAGCCGGGTCCAACGCCGCCGCACGGGCCATGGACATCAGCTCGGCAGGCGTGATGAACCTTGCATAGTCGTGTGTGCCGCGTGGCAGCAGCCGAAGAACGTATTCGGCGCCGATGATGGCGAACAGGTAGGACTTGGGATTTCGATTCAGGGTCGAAAACCAGACCCATCCTCCGGGCTTCGCAAGGGTCGCGCACGCGCGCACGGTCGATGCGGGGTCTGGCACGTGTTCAAGCATTTCCATGCACGTCACGACATCGAAGGATCCGGGTTCGGCTACGGCAAGATCCTCGGCAGATTGCAGACGATAGTCCACCTGTCTGCCAGTCTCCAGCAAATGCAGCTTGGCGACACCCAGCGGCTTCTCCGACAGATCGATTCCCGTCACGGTGGCACCCTTGGCCGCCATTGCTTCGGCAAGGATGCCGCCGCCACAGCCGACATCGACGACTTTCTTTCCTTGCAGTCCGCCAACCATTCGTTCAATGTGGGCGAGCCTTAGCGGGTTGATGTCATGAAGCGGCTTGAACTCGCTGTTCGGGTCCCACCAACGCGAGGCGAGGGCGCCGAACTTGGCGAGTTCAGCGGGATCGGCGTTCAAGGTTGAATTCGTGCTTTCCATGATCGGGCTTTCGCAATCAGTTCCTGTTCGTCAACCCTGGTCAGACGTCGGTCTTGCAGCAAGAGTTCACCATCCACCCAGACGTGACTGACATTTTCGCTGCTGGCTGCGTAAACGATGTGGGAAATGACGTCAAAGCAGGGTGCCGTTTCGACATTCGAGAGATCAAGCGCCGTGATATCGGCACATTTGCCGGGCTCTATTGTCCCGATTCGATCACCGAGGCCTAATGACTTCGCGCCGTTCCACGTTGCCATCGCGAGCGCATCGGCCGCCGGTACCGTGGCGGCATTGCCGGTCACGCCTTTCGCCAGCAGGGCCGCGAGCCGCATCTCGGACATCATGTCCAGACGGTTATTGCTGGCCGCGCCATCGGTGCCGATGCCGATATTCACCCCTGCGCTCGCGAGGGCTGAAACGGGTGCAATGCCGCTGCCAAGCTTCAGATTGGAGGCAGGACAATGCGCCATATGGCAACCGTTGCTTGCCAGAAGATCAATGTCGTCTGCAGACAAGTGCACGGCATGCACAGCCAGCAGGCTCGGCGTGACCAGTCCGAGACCATGCAGCCTTGCGAGCGGCCGAATACCGTGTTCCTTCAAGCCGTCTGCAATCTCCTGTGCCGTCTCGTGGATGTGCATGTGAACAGGCAGCGCCATCTCGTGTGCCAGCGTCGCGATGCGCTTGAATGTGCGATCCGAGACCGTGTACGGGGCGTGTGGCCCAAAGGTGAAGCTGAGGCGTGACTTGCCTTTGAGCTCGTCGTGGATGGCCAAGCCCTTGTCGAGATACTCATCGGCGTTGGCCGCATAGGCCGTGGGGAATTCCAGTGTGATGATCGAAATGGCAGCGCGCATCTGCATGGCGAGCGCAGCACTCGCCACGGCATCCGGGAAGAAATACATGTCATTGAAGGTCGTCACGCCACTCTTCAGCATGTCCGCGCAGGCCAGCTGCGTACCGTCGTAAACAAATTCCCGGCTGACGTGGGCTGCTTCCGCTGGCCATATGTGTTCGTGAAGCCATGTCATCAGCGACTGATCGTCTGCAAGCCCGCGCATCAGGCTCATGGCCGAGTGCGTATGCAGGTTGACCAGGCCCGGGATGACGACGTGGTCGGCCAGTTCCACCCGGGTGAATTGCGAATATTCGCGCTCTGCCTCAGCGCGCGGCAAGACAGCGACGATGCGACCGGCATCCATCGCAATGGCATGGTCAGTCAAGGTCACGCCATGCGGGTGGACCGGGACAATCCAGCGGGGAAGCAATAGTGTCTGACTCATGGTGTGTCAATCGTAGCCACAAAAAAGAAGCCCCGCATCACGCGGGGCTTCCGATATTGCCTGAGGACAGGGCTTACTGCTTGACACCCTTGAACTCTACATCCACGCGACGGTTCTTGGCGCGACCGTCAGCGGTCTTGTTGGTGGCGACTGGCTGGGTCTCACCCTTGCCGAGCATGGTGATGAAACCACCCGAGACGCCCTTGTGACGCAGGAAGTCACGGACCGTGGCGGCACGACGCTCAGAAAGCTTCTGGTTGTAGGCCTCGGCGCCAACTGAATCCGTATGGCCTGTCACGATGACCATCTCGAGTTCCAGTCCCTTCAGTTTCGACACTGCGTCTTCAAGGGATTTCATGCCTTCCGGCTTCAGCACTGACTTGTCAAAGTCGAACAGGGCTTCTGCCTGGATGGTGATGCTCTGCTTGACCGAGGAGGGCGCCTTGGCTGCGTCAGCCGGCTTGGCGGGTGCTGCGGGCGTGGAAGGTGCGGCGGGCGTCGCGGGAGCGGCAGGCTTTGCGGGCTCGGCTGCTTTCTTGGGCATGCAGTCCGGGTGGCTGATGCCGGAGGACTGGACGCAGTTGCCGGAGGCGTCGCGAACCGGGTTGCCCGCAGCGTCAGTCACGTTCGGGGTCACGCCTGCGAATGCCAAGCCGGAAATGGCCATGGCTGCCAAGCCGAGGACCAATTTATTCGTTGCGGAGGTCTTCATTTGATGCTCCCAAGAGATAAGAGGAAATTATTGTCTATGCAGAATGCCAGCAAAATATTTCAGCGATTGCCGTCGTACCGGGTCATTTTAAGGGCCGAAGCTTGACTCGTGACGACATGGCGCGCTTTTTGAGCCAAAGAAATCATACACGATTGACCTTTTCAGGCACAACCGCACGTCGGGAATTGTGCAACACCTCGCTCATTGAAGTTGTGTGAATACAACAGTCCGGCCATACAACCTATGGTGGTTTTCCACCGCCCGGACCCCGGGAACGCTGCCTGGAATGTGTTACGATTGGCGGTTGCCTTGCTTCAGATTGGAAGGCAAAAACTATTCAAATTCAGGAAGTTAGAGTCATGGAATCGTTCGCCAAGGAAACCCTGCCGGTCAGTCTCGAAGAAGAAATGCGCAAGTCGTATCTCGACTATGCGATGAGTGTGATTGTTGGCAGGGCGCTGCCGGATGTACGCGATGGATTGAAGCCGGTGCATCGGCGTGTGCTGTGGGGCATGCATGAACTGTCCAACTACTACAACAAGCCCTACAAGAAGTCGGCGCGTGTGGTGGGTGACGTGATGGGAAAATATCACCCGCACGGCAACATGGCGATTTACGACACCATCGTGCGCCTGGTGCAGCCTTTCAGTCTGCGTTATCCGCTCATCGACGGGCAGGGCAACTTTGGATCGGTCGACGGCGACAATGCGGCTGCGGACCGCTATACAGAGATCCGCATGGCCAAGATCGCCCATGAAATGCTGGCCGACATTGATTCCGAGACAGTCGACTTCATACCCAACTATGACGGCAGTGAGCGCGAGCCCGCTGTCATGCCATCCAAGCTACCCAACCTGCTCATCAATGGCGCAACGGGCATCGCAGTCGGCATGGCAACCAATATTCCACCGCACAATCTCAATGAAGTGGTGAGCGGCTGTCTGGCCCTTCTCGACAATCCGGACATCGACATTGAGGAACTGATCAAGCTCATTCCTGCGCCAGATTTCCCCACGGGCGGAATCATTTACGGCCTGGATGGAGTGCGGGACGGTTATCGCACCGGTCGAGGCCGTGTCGTGATGCGGGCCAAGGTTCATTTCGAAGATCTGGAAAAAGGCGGAAGGCAGGCCATCATCATCGACGAGTTGCCGTATCAGATCGGCGGCGATCAGCTCCTCGTCAAGATTGCAGAGCTCGTCAAGGACAAGAAGATCGAGGGTATTTCCGACTTGCGAAACGAGTCTGACAAGTCGGGCATCCGTGCGGTGATCGAGTTGAAGCGGGGTGAAGTGCCGGAAGTGGTGCTGAACAACCTGTACAAGCTCACCCAGATGCAGGAAACGTTCGGCATGAACATGGTTGCGCTGGTGGATAACCAGCCGAAACTGCTCAACCTGAAGCGGTTCCTGGAGTGCTTCCTCCGGCATCGGCGCGAAGTCGTGACGCGTCGGACAGTCTTTGAACTTCGCAAGGCTCGTGAACGCGGCCATATCCTGGAAGGCTTGGCGGTCGCACTGTCGAATGTCGACGAGATCATCGCGCTGATCAAGGCCGCCGCGACACCGGCAGTGGCCAAGGAGCAGTTGATGTCGCGGATGTGGCGTTCGTCGCTGGTTGAGGACATGCTCGCCCGCGCCACGGCCGACTCATTCCGGCCGGAACATCTGCCACGGGAGTTCGGCCTGTCCAAGCAGGGCTACAGATTGTCAGAAGTGCAGGCACAGCGAATCCTGGAAATGCAATTGCAGCGCCTGACCAACATGGAGCAGGACAAGCTCACTGGCGAATACAAGGAAGTCATCGCGAAGATCGAAGATCTGCTCGACATACTCGGCAAGCCGGAGCGGGTCAGCACGATCATTGTGACCGAGCTGAACGAGGTCAAGGATCAGTTTGGTGACGCGCGCAGGTCGGAGATTGTTGTCAATGGACAGGAAATGTCCATGGAAGATCTGATCGCTTCTGAAGAAGTGGTGGTGACGTTGTCCCATGCCGGCTACTTGAAGTATCAGCCTGTGGCGGACTACCGAGCCCAGAAGCGCGGCGGTCGCGGCAAGCAGGCCACTGCGACAAAGGAAGATGACTTCATTGAGACGCTGTTCCTCGCCAACACTCACGACTATGTGCTTTGCTTTTCGAACAAGGGTCGCGTGTATTGGGTCAAGGTGTACGAGATCCCCCAGGGATCACGAGCATCGCGCGGCAAGCCGATTGTCAATCTC
The DNA here is from genome assembly GCA_031394355.1 of Betaproteobacteria bacterium. Taxonomy (GTDB): domain Bacteria; phylum Pseudomonadota; class Gammaproteobacteria; order Burkholderiales; family Usitatibacteraceae; genus JAEUMY01. Next base: position 220,508 of record JANNSU010000008.1, read on the forward strand.
CTGCAGATGTCTGACGGAGAGAAAATTAGCGCTGTATTGCCAGTCAGGGAGTTTTCGGAAGACAAGTACGTCTTCTTTGCCACTGCCGAAGGTACGGTCAAGAAGACCGCGCTCAGCGAGTACTCGAACCCGCGCAAGGCTGGCATCATCGCCATTGCCATCGATGAAGGCGATACCCTCATCGGCGTTGCGCTAACCGACGGCAAGCATGATGTGATGCTGTTCTCCAACGAAGGCAAAGCGGTCCGCTTTGATGAGAACGATGTGCGTTCCATGGGGCGTGACACGCGAGGCGTTCGCGGCATGAACCTCGCAAAGGGTGGCAAGGTGATCTCCATGCTGGTCGCGGAAGACGAGCAGCAGTCGGTGCTCACGGCGACCGAGAACGGATTCGGCAAACGCACATCGATCGTTGAGTACACACGCCACGGCCGCGGCACGCAGGGGATGATCGCAATCCAGACATCAAGTCGCAACGGCAAGGTGGTCGCAGCAACACTCGTACGCGCAGACGACCAGATCATCATGATCACCACGGGCGGCGTGCTCATTCGCACCAGGATCAAGCAGATTCGCGAGATGGGACGCTCCACTCAAGGCGTGACGCTGATCAACCTCGATAAAGGTCAGAAGTTGTCAGGTCTGCAGAAAGTGGTGGAGTCAGACGAAGAGGACGAAGACGGCGAAGAGGCCTGATTCGTGGCGCGCGTCTACAACTTTTCTGCTGGGCCGGCCGCCATTCCAGAGCCGGTGCTGCTGCAAGCACAGGCAGAGCTGCTGGATTATCAGGCGGATGGAAGAAGTACCGGCATGTCCGTGATGGAGATGAGCCATCGCGGCAAGATATTCATGGCAGTGGCACAGGAGACCGAGCGTGACTTCCGTGCGTTGCTCGACATTCCGCCACACTATAAGGTCCTGTTTCTGCAAGGCGGTGGCAAGGGTGAGTTTTCATTCATTCCCCTGAATCTGCTCCGCGGGCGTACAACTGCGGACTACATCAACACCGGTCACTGGTCGACCGGTGCGATCAAGGAGGCGGGGAAATACTGCAAGGTGAACGTCGCAGCCTCCAGTGAAGACCGGAACTTCACCTACGTACCTGAATTTGGCACTTGGCGGCTGTCCAGTGACGCAGCGTATGTTCATGTCTGTACGAATGAAACCATCCAAGGGGTCGAATTTTTCAGTACCCCCGATACAGGTGACGTACCACTCGTGGCGGACACGTCTTCGCACATCCTCTCCCGGCCAATGGACGTGTCGCGATACGGCTGCATCTATGGTGGCGCGCAGAAGAACATCGGTCCTTCCGGGTTGACGTTCGTCATCATTCGCGAAGACCTTCTTGGCGGTGCGCATCCGCTTACGCCTTCGGTTTTCGATTTCACGCAGCAAGCTGCCAATGACTCCATGCTCAATACGCCCCCCACGTTTGCGGTGTATCTGGCCGGACTCACGTTCAAGTGGCTGAAAGCGCAAGGCGGATTGCCCGGCATCGAGGCTGCGAATATTCGCAAGGCGGAATTGCTCTACGGCTGCATTGATGGCTCAAATGACTTCTATTCCAACCCGGTCGCCGTGCCGGATAGGTCGCGAATGAATGTGCCGTTCAAGCTGAATGACGACAGGTTGAATTCGGCGTTCCTTGCAACGGCTGAAGCTGCCGGGTTCGCAGGCCTGAAGGGCCACAAGGTCGTCGGCGGCATGCGCGCTTCGATCTATAACGCCATGCCCGTGGCAGGCGTCGAGGCGCTGGTGGCGTTCATGCATGACTTCGCGGCGAGACACGGCTAGCGTGTCACCTCCCGGACAGCTGGCCTGGACGTCAAATTCGGGCGCCTGTCGGGTAAACTTGAAGTCAGTCAGCATTTCGCTTCCCCAATTTCGTCATTGATAGACAAGCCGACGCCAAGCCCCGTGTCTAACCCGTCCAATCCACCCATCGCAACCCCGTCAACCGAGCCGCTTGCCGTTCAATTGAGCCAGCTTCGTGAGGCTATTGACACGCTGGATGCGGACATCCTGCGCCAGTTGAATCAACGCGCGACCCTTGCGCGCCAGGTGGGTGGCCTCAAGAACGGCCAGGCCTATCGTCCGGAGCGGGAGGCGCAGGTGCTACGGCGCATCAAGGCGCTGAACAGCGGCCCGCTGCCTGACGAGGTTGCGGCACGGCTCTTTCGTGAAATCATGTCCGCTTGTCTGGCATTGGAACGTCCCATCACGGTGTCCTATCTGGGACCGGCCGGCACGTTCAGTGAAAAAGCCGCACGAAAGCACTTTGGCGAGGGCGCGGAAACACTGCCCTGTCACAGCATTGACGAGGTCTATCGTGCCGTGGAGTCTGGCACCGCAGACTTTGGCGTGGTGCCGGTGGAGAACTCCACTGAAGGCGCTGTCGGGCGATCGCTGGATCTCATGCCGCAGACGCCCATGAACATTTGCGGGGAGGTGCTGGTGCGCATTCATCACCATCTCATGAGCCGTACGGATGCGAACCTCAAGGCGATCACGCGGGTCTTCTCGCACGGCCAGTCGCTGGCCCAATGCCACGAATGGTTGAACAACAACTTGCCGAATGCGGAACGCGTGGCCGTGTCGTCCAATGCTGAAGCCGCAAGGCGCGCATCAGTCGAGCCAGCCTCGGCTGCAGTGGCTGGAGATACTGCGGCGGTACATTACGGCCTCACGCTGCTCGCCAGCAACATCGAGGACGAACCCAACAACACGACCCGTTTCCTCATTCTCGGGAACTACCAACCAACCGCCTCCGGCAAGGACAAGACTTCATTGGTCCTGTCTGCGCGCAATCGTGCCGGCGCGGTTTACGAGATGCTCACGCCCTTCGCACAACGCGGCGTGTCCATGACCAAGTTCGAGTCACGTCCTTCCCGCGTCGCAATCTGGGAATACCTTTTCTTCGTTGACGTCGAAGGTCATCGGGAAGATCCCAATCTTGCAGATGCGCTCAGGGAACTTCAGTCCATTGCCGGCTATGTGAAAGTGTTGGGCTCCTATCCGCAGGCTGTCATCTGATCCATCTTCGCGTGACGTCTGCTGTCGCGCGTCCGGCCACCGAACCAGAAAGCTTTGACTGAATCCATGGACCTCACCACGCTAGCACCTGCGAATATTCGCGGCATTGCGCCCTACGCGCCCGGCAAACCGATTTCCGATGTGGCGCGCGAATTGGGCATGGCAGAAGGCGACATCATCAAGCTCGCCTCCAACGAGAACCCATTGGGACCATCACCGAAGGCGATCGCTGCGATCCAGTCGGCACTGTGCGATCTGGCGCTATATCCGGACGGTGGTGGCTTTGCGCTGAAAGCGGCGATATGCAAGCGTTTTGGCGTGACGCCCGCCCAGGTCATTCTGGGAAATGGCTCGAATGATGTGCTCGAACTGGCGGCGCGGACGTTCCTGCAACGAGGCGACTCGGCGATTTACTCGCAGCATGCCTTTGCGGTGTATCCCTTGGCAACGCAGGCGGTCGGCGCAACCGGCATCGAAGTGCCTGCACGTGACTTTGGCAACGATCTTGAAGGCATGCTGGCGGCCATCAGACCTGACACGAAGCTCTTGTTCCTCGCGAATCCCAACAATCCCACGGGGACGTTTGTCCCTGCGGTGGCGCTGCATGCGTTCCTGAAGCGGGTACCGTCACGGGTCCTTGTACTGCTTGACGAGGCCTATGGGGAGTATCTGTCAGGCACGGATGCCTATGACAGCGCGTCCTGGCTCGCCGAGTTTCCGAATCTCATTGTCTCCCGATCCATGTCCAAGGCATACGGCCTCGCAGGTCTTCGGGTCGGCTATGGCTTTGCCGCTCCCGAATTGATCGACCTGATGAATCGCGTACGTCAACCTTTCAATGTGAACCATCTGGCCATGGTGGCGGCCGTTGCAGCGCTGTCAGACGACGCATTCATTGAAAAAAGCCGGGCACTCAATGCGGCGGGACTAGACTTCCTTCGCGCCGAATTCTCCCGCCGCAACATCGACTTTCTGCCTGCCTATGGCAATTTCATTACCTTCAAGGTTGGGGGAGCTGCAGGCAGGGTGTTTGATTTGTTGCTCAAGCAAGGCGTCATCGTGCGCCCCATTGCGGGCTATGGTCTGCCGGCGTACCTGCGCGTGACCATTGGGACAAACGCGCAAAACGAACGATTTTTGGCTGCGCTCGACTGCGCGCTCGCGGACGTCTGAACAATGGCTCTGCCGCGCCTGCTTGTTATTGGTGTCGGTCTGATTGGCGGATCGTTCGCGCTGGCGCTGAAGCGAGCCGGCGTGGTGGGTGAGGTTCTGGGGCTGGGCCGAGATGGGTCGTCGCTGCAGGACGCGCTTCAGCTCGGCGTAATCGACAGATCGGTTGCGAATATTCGCGACGGGCTGAGGGGCGCGGACATTGTTGTCCTGGCCACCCCGGTGCGGCAGATGCAGGCTGTGTTCGCGTCCATGCGCGATTCACTGCCGCCCGGCTGTCTCGTCACGGATGCGGGCAGCACCAAGCAGGATGTCGTTGCTGCCGCACGCACTGGGCTGGGTTCAAAGGTCGGACAATTCATTCCAGCGCATCCCATTGCCGGCCGGGAGCAGTCCGGTGTTGCTGCCGCAGAGGCGACACTCTTTGATCAACGCCAAGTTGTTCTGACACCCACTGCAGACAATGACGCGGCAGATGTGGAACGGATCGCGGGTTTGTGGCGCGCCTGTGGTGCCCGGGTGAGCAGCATGTCGGCTGACCAGCACGATGCGGTCTTTGCGGCCGTGAGTCACCTGCCACACATGTTGGCCTATGCGTTGGTTGAAGAGCTTACCGCGCGGGACAATGCGGATGAGCTCCTCGGCTTTGCAGCCGGTGGGTTCCGTGATTTCACCCGAATCGCATCATCGTCACCAGAGATGTGGCGCGACATTGCGCTGAACAACCGTGTTGCATTGCTCCGTGAAATCGATGCCTACGCCCTGCAACTGAGTCATCTGCGCGAACTGATCGCGGTTGGTGACGGACCGGCGCTGGAGGCGCTCATGGTCTCAGCCCGGGATCGCCGAGATGCATGGCTCAGTCGCTTCAATGCAGGCGCGCAGGTCACGAAGGAATGACGACGTTCATCGACTTGCCGCCCATTGGCAGGCTTAGCGGGGAAATGACCCTGCCGGGATCAAAGAGCATTACCAATCGCGTGTTGCTTCTTGCTGCCCTGGCGGCAGGCGATACAGAGATTCATGGGGTGCTGGACTCGGATGATGCTGGAGTCATGCTGGAAGCGCTGAAAGCACTCGGTGCTGCGCCGACGCATCTCGGCGGCACAACCTGGCGCATTCAAGGCTGTGGCGAATTCCCGGTCAAGCGGTGCGAGATCTTTGTTGGCAACTCTGGCTTGTCCATCCGTACCTTGGCTGCGGCGCTGGCTTTGTCCCAGGGGCACTACCGGCTTTTTGGGGTCCCGCGCATGCACGAGCGACCCATCGGCGACTTGGTGGATGCGCTTTCAGGTTGGGGGGCAAAAATTCGTGGCGAGCGAGAGCCGGGCTATCCACCGCTGCTGATTGAGCCGGCTGACGTCAGGTCAGGCCATGTCACCACAGTCCGCGGCGAAGTGTCGAGCCAGTTCCTGACCGGCCTCCTGCAGGCAGCGCCGTTGGCATCACGGGATGCTCCAGTTGAGATCATCGTGCGGGGCGAATTGATCTCGAAGCCGTACATCGAGATCACGCTGGCGCTGATGCGTCAATTTGGTGTTCAAGTGGTGCGTGATGGATGGCAACACTTCTCGATTCCGGCGGGAAGCCGATACATTTCCCCAGGGCATTTCGATGTGGAGGGGGACGCTTCATCTGCGTCCTACTTTCTTGCAGCAGGCGTCATTGCAGGCGGTCCGGTCCGGGTGCATGGAATTGATCGCGACAGCATTCAAGGAGATGTTGCGTTTGCTGATGTCCTGGAGAGCATGGGCGGTCAGATAAAGTGGGGAAAAGGCTGGGTGGAATCGGCCCGTGATCTCTCTATGCCATTGAGGGCCATCGACTTTGACGCGAATGCGATACCGGATGCTGCCATGACGCTGGCCATGGCGGCACTGTTCGCCACCGGTACGACTACGCTACGCAACATCGGCAGCTGGCGAGTGAAGGAAACGGATCGCATCGCTGCCATGGCCGTCGAGTTGCGCAAACTCGGTGCAGCAGCGGTGGAAGGGCCAGACTGGCTGTCTGTCAGTCCGCCGGAACCATGGCGCTCGCCCAGTGATGGAATCAATACTTATGATGATCACCGGATGGCCATGTGTTTCTCGTTGGCCGCCTTGTCGGGCATGCCCGTTCGCATCAATGATCCCGGGTGCGTGGCCAAGACATTTCCAGCCTACTTCGACGTGTTCAGATCGTTGGTTCACGCTGAATCATGACCACGATCCCGGTCATTGCCATCGACGGGCCCTCCGCATCAGGAAAAGGTACGGTGGCCCAACGAGTTGCCGCCGCGCTTGGCTTTCACTATCTGGATAGCGGCGCTCTCTACCGGCTCAGCGCGCTGGCTGCGGAACGGGCCAAGATCGACCTCGCCGACCCTCTGGCGGTAGCCGCTATGGCCCGAATGCTGGCGCTTCGCTTCGAAGGCGAGAGAATACTTCTTTCAGATCAGGATGTTGGCGATCAGATCCGTACCGAGACCTGCGGGATCAATGCCTCCCGAATTGCTGCTTATCCGCCGCTCCGCGCGGCCCTGGAAGAAAAGCAGAAAGAATTCAAGCGATTACCCGGACTCGTTGCCGACGGCCGGGACATGGGTTCAGTCATTTTCCCTGAGGCGACTCTCAAGGTCTTTCTCACAGCGACGGCAGAAGCGCGCGCCGAGAGGCGGACTAACCAGTTGAAAGAAAAAGGAATGTATGTAAAAATACAAGACGTTATTGAAGAGTTGCAACGCCGGGACATGAGGGATAGTTCACGACCGGTTGCGCCGCTCCGGCATTATCCGGATGCAAAGCTGCTCGACACGACACATTTGTCGATAGAGCAGGCGGTCAATCAAGTCATTGATTGGTATCGTGAAGTCTCCCCGGCCAATGCCCCGTAAGCCTCACTGCGGTCATTAGCCACGCAACACAAGCGCACCACATCGGCGTCGATGTTCGATCAGCCCTGCTGCATCGAGTGAGCGGTTTTCTCTCGAAAATTCAGCAGGTTGAATCATCGGCAATGTTCAACCCGCCAGATACGATGGGTGTCTGGCTCAACCCGCAGGTCCTCATCCACTATGTCTCTCGCAACCCAAACCCAACCCCAACCCTCCGCGAATCTCGGCATGGAAAGCTTTGCCGCACTGTTCGAGGAATCCCTGACGCGCCAGGAAATGCGCGAAGGCGAAATGATCACCGCCGAAGTGGTATCGATCGACCAGAACATCGTGGTTGTCAACGCCGGACTGAAGTCCGAGAGCGTCATCGATGTTGCAGAATTCAAGAATGACCGTGGTGAGCTCGAAGTCAAAGTAGGCGACTTCGTCACCGTGGCCATCGAAAAGCTGGAAGACGGCTATGGTGCTACCAAGCTGTCGCGCGACAAGGCCAAGCGTCTCGCCGCCTGGCACGACCTCGACAAGGCGCTGGAAGCTGCCAGCCTCGTCAAGGGCGTGGTATCCGGCAAGGTGAAGGGCGGCCTCACCGTCATGGTGAACGGCATCCGGGCTTTCCTGCCTGGTTCGCTTATCGATATTCGTCCCATCAAGGACACGGGCCAGTTTGAAGGCAAGGAACTCGAGTTCAAGGTCATCAAGCTCGATCGCAAGCGCAACAACGTGGTGGTGTCCCGCCGCGCTGTCATGGAAGAGTCCGCCGGTGTCGAGCGTCAGGCCCTGCTGGAAACCCTGAAAGAGGGCGCAGTGGTCAAGGGCATCGTCAAGAACATCACCGACTACGGTGCGTTCGTGGATCTGGGTGGCATCGACGGTCTGCTGCACATTACCGACCTCGCATGGCGACGCGTGAAGCACCCGTCGGAAGTGCTGGCTGTCGGCGATGAAGTCGAGGCCAAGATTCTGAAGTTCGACCAGGAAAAGAACCGCGTTTCACTGGGCATGAAGCAGCTCGGCGAAGATCCGTGGGTGGGTCTGGGTCGTCGTTATCCGCAGGGAACCCGTCTGTTTGGCAAGGTCACGAATCTCACCGACTACGGCTCGTTCATCGAAATCGAGCAGGGCATCGAAGGTCTGGTGCACGTGTCCGAGATGGACTGGACCAACAAGAACGTTCACCCGGCAAAAGTTGTGTCGCTTGGCGACGAAGTTGAAGTCATGATTCTCGAAATTGACGAAGACCGCCGTCGTATCTCGCTGGGCATGAAGCAGTGCATGGCCAACCCTTGGGAAGAGTTTTCGATGTCCCACAAGAAGGGCGAGAAGGTCAAAGGCACGATCAAGTCCATCACTGACTTCGGTGTCTTTATCGGCCTGCCGGGCAACATCGATGGTCTGGTGCATCTGTCCGATCTGTCGTGGAACGCAACGGGCGAAGAAGCCGTCAAGAACTTCAAGAAGGGCGAGGAAATCGAGGCGGTTGTGCTGGCCATCGATGTCGAGCGCGAGCGCATCTCGCTTGGCGTGAAGCAGCTGGATGACGATCCCTTCACGAACTTTGTCACCATCAACGACAAGGGTGCGCTGATCAAGGGTACGGTGAAGGCCATCGATCCGAAAGGTGCCACGATTCAGGTTGCAGAGGGAGTCGAAGCCTATCTGCGAGCTTCGGAAGTTTCCCGTGAGCGCGTGGAAGATATCCGTTCCCACGTGAAGGAAGGTGACGAGATCGAGGCGGTGATTGTGAACGTGGATCGCAAGAATCGCTCTATCAATTTGTCGATCAAGGCCAAGGACGCTGCAGAAGAAAAGGATGCCATGAAGAAGATGGCAGACGATTCACCGTCCAACGCCGGTACCACCAACCTGGGTGCGCTGCTTAAAGCCAAGCTGAACAAGGGCAGCGAATAACAATAGCGGTTCCCAATGCAAGGGCGGGACGGCAACGTCCTGCCCGGCATGCGGAGTGGAAATGTCGATGACCAAGTCGCAGTTGATCGAGATTCTTTCGGCGCGGCACAGCCAGCTTGCACCGAAGGACGCCGAACTCGCGGTGAAGACCATGCTGGATGCGATGGCGCATGCCTTGGCCCATGGTGATCGCATCGAGATTCGGGGATTTGGCAGTTTCGGGCTCAATTACCGTCCGCCACGCACGGGACGCAATCCCAAGACCGGCGAAAAGGTACAAGTGCCCAAAAAATATGTCCCGCATTTCAAGGCAGGTAAAGAGTTGCGTGAACGGGTGGATATGGCCGCCGCCAATGGTGCGCCCATCCTCGACACTGGCAACGATCTGGATGAAGAGGATTGACGTGTGCAGTCCTTGCAATGAGCGGCGAGATGAAAATCTTGGCCGCTTTTTTTTCGCTGCCTGTGAGGCGAGCCATTGTGGGTCGCCCGCAATGATGATCCCTGGAGACTGCGCATGAAGCTGCTCGTGTGGGGTTTGCGGTTCGTGATTCTCGTGGTGCTGGTCTGGTTCTCTGTGAAGAATGCAGGAATTGTCACGCTGCATGCCTATCCCTGGACCTGGGAAGCGCCGCTGGTGCTGATCATTCTTGCTTTCTTCGCAGGCGGAGTGTTGCTGGGGCTGCTCGCCTCTGTCTCCACAATATGGAAGCTAAAGCGCGAAGTCCGCTCCCTGAACAAGACTTTGAAGGCACGCGATAACGCTGCAGTGACCATTGCTGTAACCGGAACTGCGTCCGCAGCCCTACCGGCTTCAGTACAACCGACCAATGCGGGGCCGAATGGAGTTTGAAAGCTGGGCATGGGTTCCCTGGGCCGCGTTGCTGCTGGCCGTCTTTTTTGCCCTGGGTTGGCTTGCCGCACGCATCGACATCAAGCAACTCCTGACGGAGTCGAAAGCGTTGCCCGCGAGCTACTTCAAGGGCCTCAACTTCCTGCTGAACGAGCAGCAGGACAAGGCTATAGAGGCCTTCATCGAGGTCACCAAGGCCAACCCCGAGACGGTTGAGCTGCAATCTGCGTTGGGCAGCCTGTTTCGCCGCCGAGGCGAATTGGATCGTGCCATTCGCGTGCACCAGGAGCTTTCTGCGCGCGCAGACCTTCCTGCAGAACAGCGCCGTGCAGCTCAATTCGAGTTGGCCCAGGATTTCATGAAGTCCGGATTGCTGGACCATGCAGAAAGTATCCTGGTACAGCTCAACCAGGGTGATGGTGATGCTCGTATCCATCGGCATTTGCTCGACATCTACCTGCAGGAGAAAGACTGGCAGAAGGCCATCTCCGTGGCCAGACAATTAGGACAATCCGCGCACCGCGATGTAGAAAGCGAAATCGCACACTACTTCTGTGAGCTGGCAACAGAGGAATACAGACACGGTCGGCACGAACAGGCCGCCCGCCATATGGCGGAGGCACTGGACTCAAACCCCCGCTGCGTCAGGGTAAGCCTGCAATGTGGTGAGTGGGCCTCTGCAGAGGGACGGCATGAAGCCGCCATCGAGATGTGGAGGCGTATCGAGGGGCAGAATCCCGATTACTTTGGTTTGGCGGCACCAGGTCTACGCGCAAGCTACAAGACATTGAATCGCTCCGCTGAAGGACTTGTCTTGCTGCGCGGCCTGCAGGAAAAGCATCCTTCCATCGATTTTTTGAGTGTCGTGTATCAGGCAACCCTGGAAGAGAGCGGTGCGGAGGTAGCCTATAGCTTGCTCAGAGAGGATGTGCGCAAGAATCCCACGTTGGTTGGGCTCGACATGCTGCTCAGCGCCCAGATCGAGTATGCGCCCGAGGACAAGCGTGGCGATCTGCAGCTCATGAAGGATCTGGTGCACAGTCATGCGAACGCGCTATCGGTCTATCTTTGCGGCAATTGTGGATTCCGTGCACGCCAGTTCTACTGGCACTGCCCTGCCTGTGGTGGTTGGGAGACTTTCTCACCCAAGCGCACGGCAGAGCTCGAAACCGCTGAGCGCCACTTGGCGCGCATCACACTCGGACACTGAGCGACTATTTGCATGACTGCCAACACCGACAAAATCAAGCACATCACGCACGAGTGGCCCGCGCACGCGGCCGCACCGGGAACACACCAGAAGGTATTCGATCTGGTGCAGCAATATCTGCCACAGGCGAAGGGTATGCGCATTGCCGACGTGCCCTGCGGTGCCGGCCTGTTCTCAAAACGTCTGGCAGAGTTGGGTGCAGAGGTCGTGCCTGTGGATATTGCGCCCGTGTCACCTTTCCATGCCGATCCGGCGACCCGGGTGCTCGCCGACGCGAACCAGCCTTTGCCCTTTCCGGATGGAAGCTTTGATGCATTGGTCACCATTGAAGGCATCGAGCATCTCGAAAACCCCTCCCATTTCCTGCGCGAGTGCGCGCGCCTGGTAAGACCCGGCAGCAAGATCTTCCTTTCCACACCCAACGTGGACAGTTTTCGTTCGCGGCGGTATGTCGGCATGAATGGGTTCCATCGCTACTTCGGGCCGCTGAATGACACCGACAAGGACTCCGGTCACCTGCATCCCATCGACATGGTTTTCATGCGAGGCGCATGTCAGCGCGCCGGTTTGCGAATTCTTGACGTAGCGGTCAACCGAATAGAAAAGCGCACCCTGTTGTCCGAGTTCCTGCGCAAACGGATGACCCGCAAGCTGCCAACCTACATGCATGGCGAAGTGCCGTTTTATGGAGACTGCATCATCTATGTTCTAGAGAGGCCCTCCGCATCATGACTGATAAGAAGCGCATCATCGTCGCACTCGACTATCCGGATGAGCGCTCGGCGCTCAACATGGCGGATCAGCTTGATCCGGCGCTCTGTCGATTGAAAGTGGGCAAGGAGCTCTTTACTGCAACAGGCCCACATGTGGTGCGCGAGCTCAACGCCCGGGACTTCGATGTCTTTCTTGATTTGAAATTTCACGACATTCCCAATACCGTTGCGGGCGCCTGTCGGGCTGCATCACGTCTCAAGGTGTGGATGATCAATGTCCATGCTAGCGGTGGCGAAGCCATGCTCAAGGCCGCGCGTGCTGCCGTGGATGCGGAGTCGCACCGACCGCTTCTCATTGCCGTGACCGTGCTCACCAGCCTGTCGACGGCTGAACTGCATGCGATAGGCTTCAAGCACGGTGCACTCAATACCGTTCAGTCCCTTTCTGCCATGAGCGAAGCTGCGGGGCTGGATGGGGTTGTGTGTTCCGCTGCAGAAACATCCACCTTGCGCCGGCAAGTCAAACCTGCCTTCAAGCTGGTTACACCCGGCATTCGTCTGCCCGAGGATGCGGCCGGTGATCAGGTGCGTGTCGTCACGCCCCAGGACGCTGTCGCGGGCGGCAGCGACTACCTGGTCATAGGGCGACCTGTCACGGGCGCGAAAGACCCGCGTGCCAAGCTCGCAAGCATTCAACAACTCCTGGATCAAGCATGAAAGTCACTGTTATCGGCACCGGCTATGTGGGACTCGTTACCGGCGCCTGCCTTGCAGATTTTGGCAACAATGTCCTGTGTCTCGACTTGGATCAGCGGAAAATTGATCTGCTGAAATCAGGTGGCATCCCCATTTACGAACCTGGATTGAAGGAGATCGTTGCAGCCAACGTCGCTGCCGGGCGTCTGCGCTTCACGACCAATGTGGAAGAAAGCGTCGCATGGGGCCATATCCAGATCATCGCTGTCGGCACGCCGCCCGGCGAGGATGGATCGGCAGACCTGCAATATGTGGTGGCTGCCGCGCGATCCATCGGACGCAACATGACCGAAGCGAAAGTTGTCGTGGACAAGTCCACGGTCCCGGTTGGAACGGCGGATCGTGTGCGCGAAGCGATCACCGAAGAGCTCGCCCTTCGCAATGCGAATATTCGCTGCAACGTAGTGTCCAATCCAGAGTTCCTGAAGGAAGGTGCGGCGGTCGAGGACTTCATGCGCCCTGATCGCATTGTCATCGGTGCGGACAGCGAAGAAGCCGTGACCGCCATGCGCCAGCTCTATGCACCGTTCCAGCGTAACCACGAGAAACTCATGGTCATGGATGTGCGTTCTGCCGAGCTGACCAAATATGCAGCCAATGCCATGTTGGCGACACGCATCTCGTTCATGAACGAGCTGGCGCTGCTTGCCGAACGGTTGGGTGCCGACATTGAGCAAGTTCGTCGCGGTATCGGTTCTGATCCTCGTATTGGATACCATTTTCTCTATCCCGGAATTGGCTATGGCGGATCTTGCTTCCCCAAGGATGTCCAGGCACTTCAACGTACTGCACAAAGCACAGGCATGGAGCTCAAGCTGCTCGCAGCGGTGGAGGCGGTGAATGAGCGCCAGAAATCGGTCTTGACCGGGAAGATCGTGCGTCGCTTCGGCGAAGACCTCACCGGCCGCACCATCGCGCTGTGGGGCCTTGCATTCAAACCCAATACAGACGACATGCGGGAAGCGCCCAGCCTGGTTCTCATCCGCGAATTGCGGGCGCGAGGTGCGAAAGTGGTCGCGTTTGACCCGGTGGCGATGGATGAGGCACGTCATGCACTCGAAGACGATGGCGTGACGCTGGCAGCAGATCCAATGACAGCGCTCACGGGAGCGGATGCGCTGGCCATTGCGACGGAGTGGAAGATTTTTCGCAGCCCCGACTTTGATGCGGTCCGGGCCGCACTCAAGCTGCCCATCGTGTTTGATGGGCGCAATCTCTACGAGCCAGAAGCCATGCGGGCGCTCGGTTTCGAATACTTTCCAATTGGACGCGAACAGGTGGGCAATCCATGAAGCTGCTGCCGGACTTTTCCCGTTGCCGATTGCTGGTCGTTGGCGATGTCATGCTGGATAGATACTGGTTTGGTGATGTCAACCGCATATCGCCCGAGGCGCCGGTTCCGGTTGTCCAGGTGAAGCGGGAAGAGAATCGCCCGGGGGGTGCTGCCAACGTGGCTCGCAACATCGCCTCGCTGGGTGGGCACGTTCGCTTGCTTTCCGTGGTGGGAAATGATCAGGCGGCCGATGCCTTGGAATCTGTGTTGGTCAAGGACGGTGTGCACGCGTCACTGCGGCGAGATCCTGAGCTCACCACGACCGTGAAACTGCGGGTCATCGGCCACCGCCAGCAGTTGTTGCGGATAGACTTCGAGCAGGCACCAGGACACGAGGTGCTGCAAAGCAAACTGGGAGAATTCGAAGAGCGGATCGAAGAGGTCGACACCGTTGTCCTGTCCGACTACGGCAAGGGTGGTCTTACTCATGTTGCCCGCATGATCGATATCTGCCGGGCAAAAAAGAAGCCGGTGCTGGTGGATCCCAAGGGTCGCGACTACTCAAAGTATCAGGGTGCAACGCTGATTACCCCGAACCGTGCCGAGTTTCGTGATGTCGTGGGAGCATGGGAGGATGAGAAGGGCCTGGACGAGCGCGCGCAATCGCTGCGCAAACAGCTGGATCTGGAGGCGCTGATCGTGACGCGTTCGGAAGAGGGGATGTCGCTGTTCACCTCGCAGGGAGCCCGGCATGAGCCAACGAAGGCGCGAGAGGTCTTCGACGTGAGCGGCGCTGGGGACACGGTCATCGGCACACTGGCGCTGATGATGGCAGCGGGTGCGGACCTGTCGCAAGCCATGCACATTGCAAATCGCGCAGCCGGCATTGTTGTGGGCAAGCTGGGAACTGCAACCGTGGCGCGGCAAGAATTATTGAACGACTTGAAAGCCAATCCCTGACCGGGGAAGTGGCGGAGCAATCCAATGACCTACATTGTCACCGGCGCAGCCGGATTCATCGGTGCGAACATCGTGAAAGCCCTCAATGAACGCGGTATCACCGACATCATCGCTGTCGACAATCTCACGCGTGCGGAGAAATTCCGCAATCTCGTGGATTGCGAAATCAGCGAATACGTCGACAAGCAGGAGTTCATCGAGATTGTCGAGGCGGGCGAGGTTGGTGGCGACATCGAGGCCGTGTTCCACGAAGGCGCATGCTCGGACACGATGGAGACCGATGGCTGCTACATGATGGAAAACAACTATCGCTACTCGCTGGCGCTACTCGAATGGTGCCAGGAAGAGGCGGTTCCGTTCATGTATGCCTCGTCCGCAGCCGTATATGGTGGTGGTACGGTATTCCGCGAGGAACGCAGCCACGAGGCGCCGCTCAATGTCTACGGCTATTCGAAGTTTCTGTTTGACCAAGCCGTCCGGCGCCAGTTGCCTTCAGCCACAGCCCAGATCGCCGGGTTTCGTTACTTCAACATCTATGGACCGCGCGAATCACACAAGGGCCGAATGGCGAGTGTTGCATTCCATTTCTTCAATCAGTATCGGGCCAACGGCACAGTAAAGCTCTTTGCGGGTTGCGCAGGGTATCCGGATGGCGAGCAGCGACGGGACTTCGTGTCGGTTGAAGATGTGGTCAACGTAAACCTCTTCTTTCTGGATCACCCTGATTTATCAGGGATTTTCAATTTGGGCACGGGTCGCAGCCAGTCTTTCAATGACGTTGCCGTAGCTACCGTCAACGCCTGCAGGGCGATGGAAGGCAAGCCAGCGCTGGACATTTCCGGTCTCGTATCGATCGGTGCCATTGAATACATCCCATTCCCGGACGCACTGGTGGGGAAGTATCAGAGTTTCACACAGGCGGATATCGGTGCACTGCGCGCGGTCGGTTACGACCGTGAGTTTCTGACCGTGGAGCAGGCCGTGGAGAAATATGTGTCATGGATGCAACAAAGTCTCGTCCCAGTGCCTTAAAAGCTGGAAAATCGGCACAATTTCTCCGTATAATCAACATGTTTGGGCTGGATAAGGTTTGCCGGATTGTAAAGGCAGCCAAAGTCGGTGTTTTATGGCGGCCAGTGCCAAACGAGCCTCCGTTGCACCTAAGGGAACCGGGACAGAATCTGACAGGGGATTCTTTGACTTCGCGTCAACCATTGGCAGCCAGCGCCGTTTAATCACCAGCGCGGTGCCAATTGTCCATCTCAATAAAGTCAATGGGAAGCGCGACTGTCCGGATTCGTGTCGGGCTGGTACCTCAACTGTTACCCAGGGAGTGAAGATGAAAAAGTTTTTTGTGATGCTCTTCGCCGTGTTGTTCTCCAGCATGGCGTTCGCAGCGGTCAATATCAATACCGCCACTGAAAAAGAGCTGGAGAGTCTGAACGGCATTGGCCCGGTCAAGGCAAAGGCAATCGTTGATTACCGCAAGAAGAACGGCCCGTTCAAGAGCATCGATGATCTGCAAAAGGTTGATGGCATTGGCCCGGCAACGCTCGATGGCGTCAAGAAGGAGGTGTCGCTGACTGGCAAGACAACGGTCGCCGCAGACGACAAGAAGCCTGAAGCCAAGAAGCCTGAAGCCAAGAAAGATGAGACAAAGAAGGAAGACAAGAAGGTCGAGAAGGCTGACAAGGCTGTGAAGGAAACCAAAAAGGCCGAGAAAGCAGACAAACCCGCCAAGGAAGAGAAGAAGGCGGACGACAAGGCCAAGAAGTCGGACAAGGCTGACAAACCTGCCAAGGCAGAGAAGTCAGACAAAGCTGACAAGTCAGCCAAGGAAGTCAAGACGGCAGACAAGCCTGCCAAGGACGACAAAGCCAAGAAAGACGACAAGAAGTCCGAGAAGGCTGACAAGTCAGAGAAGCCTGCAAAGGCTGAGAAGTCTGCTGACAAGGCCAAGAAGGATGACAAGAAGGCTGAGGAGAAGAAAGACGCTCCCAAGAAGTAATCGGTTTGAAGTGCCGCGCGCCTCAATTGGCGCGCGCGGCGTTTCAAAAACAGGTTCTGAATGCTGCGGCAGACCGTGGTGCAGAGAATGTTTGCAGTACCCGTAGTTCCCCTAAACCAAGTCTTATGGAGTCACTCAAAATGAAGAAATTGTCCGCACTGGTTGCTATGCTGTTTGCCGCTGCTTCTCTGAACGTCCTCGCCGCTGGCCACGCTGCTGCACCGGCCAAGGCTGATGCACCGGCCAAGGCTGATGCAAAGAAGGAAGAGAAGAAGGAAGAGATGAAGAAAGACGAGAAGAAAGCCGACAAAAAGGCTGACATGAAGGCCGACAAAAAAGCTGACATGAAGGCTGACAAAAAAGCCGACATGAAGGCCGACAAAAAAGCCGACAAGAAGGACATGAAGAAAGACGAGAAGAAAGAAGAGAAGAAAGAAGAGATGAAGAAAGACGAGAAGAAAGCTGACGCTCCGAAGAAGTAATCGGACTCGCTTTCGAAGTAAAAAGCCCCGCGATAGCGGGGCTTTTTTTATGGTGGTGCCACGGCGTCGGGCTGGTCTATTAGGGCTGGCCCGATTGCGCTGTAGCGTCGGGTAGTCGGTCCGGTGGCCGCCGCCGGGCAATGTCGTGAGACTTGCGTATCAAGCTGGGCAGGTCGTGCAAGCGTCTGCAGCACCACGCAATAGCGCTCGGTCAATTTGAGCAGCGTCGCCAGAGTTTCGTCATCAGCGTCTGTCTTCAGGCTGAACCGGAGTCGAATGCTCGCGAAGCCGACCGGTACGGACTTGTCCACGCCAAGCGTGCCCCGAAAGTCCAGGTCTCCATCCACCTCGACCTCGCCGCTGTCGATCTGTATGCCCAAAGCCATTGCTACGGCGCTGAGTGTTACGCCTGCGCAGGCTGCCAGTGCCTGCAACAGCATGTCTCCGGAGCAGGCGAACGACCCATCACCGCCTGTTGCCGCATGCAATCCCGCTTTCACCAGGGCCTTGCCGGTGTCCACTGAGCAGGCAATGCCCTCGCCATGCAGCGTGCCGCCGGCACGGAGTGTGATGCGTGCGGCAGAGGGATCATCCTGGTAGAGCGACTTCAGCGGCGCCTGCAGTTCACGCAATGCGGACTGATTCAGCATGGAACGCTCCTGTTCGCGTTCGCGTTCGCGTTCGCGTTAGCGTTGACGTTGGCGGGTGCAAGGGCGGCAATGATCTCGTCATGCAGTGCACTGCGTACCGCCGCCGTGACCGCGGCAGGGATGGCGATCTCGGCACGAAATGGGCCGGGCTCACCGGCCATGACAAGCACCCGGCCAGCCAAGGAGATCGCCTCTTCGGGATCATGTGTGACGAACACGGCACCTACCTTGTAGCGCTGCACCAGATCCCTCACGAGGCGATGCAGCCGACCCTTGGTGAGGACATCAAGCGCGCTGAACGGCTCGTCGAGCAGGAGAAGATCCGGCTGTGCGACCAAGGCGCGGGCGATCGCCGCGCGCTGGGCCATTCCGCCGGAAAGCTGTTTCGGGAAATAGTCTGCGGCGTGGGCGAGTCCGACCTCTTCGAGCAACTGCACGACACGCGCCTGGCGGCCCTTCTTGTGGCCGAGCGGAAACCCGATATTGTCCGCCACCGATAGCCAGGGCATGAGCCGGGGCTCTTGAAACACGAAACCGGTCTGCCCGGCAGCGTGTTGGATATCGCCGTCAAAATTCGTATCGAGCCCGGCAATGGCGCGTAGCAGTGTGCTCTTCCCGCATCCGCTCGCGCCAAGCAAGGCAATGATCTCGCCCGGCTGAACAGAGAACGCCACATCCCGGAGGACGGCACGTGCGCCATGGCGCTTTTCCTTGAGTGATACGGAGAGCAGGGTGGCGGTCATGATGTCGAAGTTTCCTGAAGGTCTGCCACATCGCGCCAGGCCAGGACATGGTGCTCGATCGTCCTGAGCAAGCTGTCGCTGAGCTTGCCCAATAGCGCGAGCGAAAGAATGGCAATGAACACCAGGTCGACGCGTCCGGTCTCACGGCCGTCGGACAGCAGATAGCCGAGGCCCTGTGTTGACGCGATGAGCTCGGCGGCCACGAGGAACATCCAGCCGAGGCTCAGTGCGGCACGCAGCCCCGTGAAGATGCCCGGCAGTGCTGCGGGGATGAGGATGCGCCACAGCAGCGACTGGCGGGAGAGTCCGGCTTGGCGGCCGACTTCGACCAACTTTCGATCCACATTGCCCAGCCCGGAAAATGTCGCGAGGTAGACGGGGAAAAACGTACCGATGGCGATGAGCACCAGCTTGGGCGTCTCGTCGATGCCGAACCAGAGCAGCAGCAATGGTACCCAGGCCAACGACGGCACTGCACGCAGCCCCTGAAAGGTTGAATCCAGCAGACGCTCAGCCGGACGCACCAACGCGACCAGCGAACCTACCATCAGCGCCAGTGTTGCCCCGGCAATGAATCCGGCAACAACCCGCAGGCTGCTTACCCAAGCATGTTGTGGCAGCGTCCCATCGAGCGACAGCGCCCAGGCGGTCTCGGCCAATGTGCTGGGAGGCGGGAGCTGGTGCGGCGAAACCCACCCCAGTCGACTCACGGATTCCCAGACGAGCAAGATTGCCAGCGGCACGATACAGCCTGTCAGCGCACCAGCGCGAGACAACAATGCGTCAGTCACTAGGCTGACTGAAGCCGCTCTGTTGCGAATATTCGCAACAGAGCGATTGTTGGGCAGAGCGCTGCCTGCTGAAGACAGCGCCGATTGGGCGAGGCTCATTGGGGGCTCAGCGTGCAGCAACCCGCGCCGCTGCGGCGGGCGCAACCAGATCGTCAATCACTCGGGCCACATCAGTACCCGGCTTCACGAGACCCTCTTCCAGCAGGATGGGTGCCGCACCCTTGAGTGCATTCACGTGTGTTGCGGTTGGCAAAGACTGGTTGAAGTCGGTGCGTGAAAGCTGCCGCTTCGCCACGTCCAGCGAAATCTTGGCTTCGGCTGCAAGGAGCTTGGCCGCATCGGACGGGTAGGCCTGGATCCACTTGCGGGCGCGCTCGTACACTTTGATCACGCGATCGGTGGCCTGTGGATGCTGGGCAACAAACTTCTCACGAGCATTCAGGAAGCCATACGTGTTGTAGTCCACGTTGCGATAGACAATGCGTGTACCACTGTCCAGTTCGCTGGCAGCCATATGTGGGTCAAGTCCTGCCCAGGCATCCACCCGACCCTGCTCCAGCGCAGCGCGGCCGTCGGCGTGCTGGAGGTGAACATGCTGGATGTCAGTCTTGGAGAGACCCTTGTCACTCAGCGAACGTAGCAGGAAGAGATAGGGATCTGTTCCCTTCGTGGCAGCCACCTTGCGCCCCTTCAGGTCGGCAATCGACTTGATGGGTGAGTCTTTTGCCACGACCAATGCCGTCCACTCCGGCTTCGAGTACACGTACACGGTCCTGATCGGATTGCCGTTGGCGCGGGAGAGGACTGCGGCAAGTCCTGCGGTGGACCCGAAGTCAATGGCGTCTGCGGCCAGAAACTCCAGCGCCCGGTTCGAGCCCTGAGACAGTACCCATTTTATTTCCGTACCGTCTGCCCTGAACTCTTCTTCCAGCCAGCCAAATTTCTTGATGGCGAGGCTGGCTGGCGAGTAGTAGGCATAGTCGACGCGGATCTCTTTGGGGGCGGCATTGCCGGAAGCCGGGGACTGTGCGGATGCAGCAGGCAGGAAGGCGGCTGCCGAGGTGGCCAGGACGATTGATAGCTGGGTGAGGAAGGTGCGTCGTTGCATGTGAACTCCATGTGGCAAGTTGGGATGGAGCGAGTGTAGGCAAGCTGACATATAATCAGAACTAATCAATAGCGCTTTGGTTATAACAATGAACCTGCAGCAGATCCGTTACCTCCGGGAAATCGTCAAGCGTGGCTTCAATCTCACGGCCGCCGCGCAGACTCTGCATACGTCGCAGCCAGGAATCAGTCAGCGCATCAAGGAGTTGGAGGACGAGCTGGGTGTGACAATTTTTGTCCGGCAGGGAAAGCGCATCACCGGCCTCACGCCACCGGGCGAGGCGGTGCTGGTCATCGCAGAGCGTATCGGCCGCGAGGTCGATAATCTCAAGAAAGTTGGCAGCGAATTCAGCGACGCTGATCAGGGCACCTTCGTCATTGGTGCCACACACATGCAGGCGCGTTACATCCTGCCGGAGACAGTGCTGGCCTTCACGCGGCGCTTTCCCAAGGTTCAGCTTGCGATCCGCCAGGGCAATCCGCGCCAACTCGCTGAAATGGTGGTGAAGGGCGAAGCGGATGTAGCGATTGCCACTGAAACGCTCGACCACTATCCGGAGCTCGAAACATTGCCCTGCTACCGTTGGCATCACTGCGTAGTGGCACCGCTTGGACATCCGGTTCTGAAGGTACGCAATCCCGGCTTGGCTGACATTGCCCGCTATCCGCTGGTGACGTATGACGCCGCGTTTTCTGGCCGCAGTGCGCTGGACGACACGTTTGCAGAAGCCGGTATTGCCATCAATGTGGTGCTGACCGCCATCGACACTGACGTCATCAAGACCTACGTGCGCGCCGGACTGGGTATCGGCATCATCGCCTCGATGGCGGTGGATCGGAAGCAGGATGCGGATCTCGGCATCATCGACGGCGCAAGGCTGTTCCCGGAAAAGGTCACCAAGCTGGCCTGGCGCAAGGGGGCATACCTGCGCGGCTACGTGCGAGAATTCATCGACGGCTTTGCCTCGGGCAAGGCCTTGTCCCATCTCAAGTTGGAAAAGTAGTTCTTCGCGCAAACTATCTTCATGTCTTCGCTCGAATCATTCATCGGCAATACGCCGCTTGTCCGCCTGCAACGCCTGCCGTATGCGTCCGGTGTGCCTAGAAGCACCTCGCTCTGGGGCAAGCTGGAGGGCAACAATCCTGCGGGTTCGGTGAAGGACAGGCCTGCCATCTCGATGATCGTCCGCGCCGAGGCGCGGGGCGATATCAAGCCTGGCGATACGCTCATCGAGGCAACGAGCGGCAATACCGGCATCGCGCTGGCCATGGCCGCTGCCATTCGTGGTTACAAGATGGTTCTGGTCATGCCAGAGCATCTTTCGGTCGAGCGCCGTCAGACCATGGCGGCGTTCGGCGCAGAGATCGTGTTATCGCCCAAGGACAAGGGCATGGAGTACGCCCGCGATCTGGCCGAGGAACTCAAGCGGGAACGCAACGGAACCATCCTCGACCAGTTTGCGAATCCGGACAACCCGCTGGCACACTACACGGGTACCGGCCCCGAAATCTGGCGGGACACCGGTGGAAAGGTCACTCACTTCGTTGCAACGATGGGGACAACCGGCACGATCATGGGTGTGGGCCGGTATCTGAAGGAAATGAATCCGGCCATCCAGATCATCGGCGTGCATCCTGCCGAGGGCTCCAATGTGCCGGGTATCCGCAAATGGCCAGAGGCCTATCTCCCGAAAATATTCAACCGCGCGCAGGTGGATCGTGTGATTGAAGTGACACAAGCCGAGAGCGAGGAGACCATGCGCAGATTGGCTCGGGAGGAGGGCATCTTTGCCGGTGTGTCGTCCGGCGGCGGTCTGGCTGCCGCCCTGTTGGTCGGGCGCGAGGTGGAGAATGCACTGATTGTGCATATTGTCTGTGACCGGGGAGATCGGTATCTCTCAACGGGCGTGTACCCAGGTTGAGTGTGACTATTCGCAAGGACGTTGAATGACCCCAACTCTCGTTTTCGATATCGAAACCATCCCCGATGTGCGTGGCCTGCGCAAGCTTCACTCGCTGGGTGACGACGCCACTGATGCCGCTGTTGCGGAGTTCGCCATGCAACGCCGCCGCCAGGCTACAGGGGGTGACTTTCTCCCGTTGCACCTTCACCGTGTGCTGGTGATCTCCTGCCTGCTGCGCACCGATGAAGGCGTGAAGGTATTTTCCATCGGTGAGGGCAAGGACGATGAGGGTGCCACCATCCAGCGCTTTTTCGATGGCGTGGAGCGTTACACACCGCAAATCGTTTCGTGGAACGGAGGCGGCTTCGACCTGCCGGTGCTTCACTATCGCGGGCTCATGCACGGCGTGAAGGCGCCACGTTACTGGGACCAGGGCGAGGACGACCGCGACTTCAAGTGGAACAACTACATCTCGCGCTATCACTCACGTCACACCGACCTCATGGACCTGCTTGCCATGTACCAAGCGCGTGCCAATGCGCCGCTGGACGACATGGCGCAGCTCTGCGGCTTCCCCGGCAAGCTGGGCATGGATGGCAGCCAGGTATGGCAAGCCTTTCTCGACGGCCAGATTGCGAATATTCGCAACTACTGCGAGACCGACGTGATGAACACCTACCTCGTCTTCCTGCGCTTCCAGCTCATGCGCGGCATCCACACCGAGCAGCAGCATGCCAATGAGATTACTTTCCTGCGTGAGTATTTGAAGGGGCAGGAGGGGCAGCACTGGAAGGAATTCTTGGCGGCTTGGGCGTGACCTTTATCTCCAGTAATTCGGGAGCGCTCTGAAGTGATGGGCCCAAAGTTCATGGGTTGCGGTGCGATTGCGCTCGGGTTTGTGGCGCTCAGTCCTGCGGTCATTGAAATCTCGTCGGGCTCGTTTTCTCCGGTAGGGTATTCCGGCAGATCGAGCTGGTTGACCAGTGCATTGACGCTGTTCTTCGGGCAATACGCGCCGTATGCCTCTGCATTGTTATGGATTGGAACTGCTGCAGTATTTTTCTGGTTAGGAGTGAAGGAGTTCAACAGACAGGATTCTCCTGCATCAGAAGAGGAGCAACTTCCAAGTGCGAAACTGGGTAATCCATCAATAAGCCTGACTTCAAGAAAGCGAAAGAAACGGTCATGATTAGAGCGGCAGTAATATTCACGGCAATTCTCCTCTCAGGCTGCCAGAACCTTTCGCAAACTACGGCGCCTCAGCCTGAAATCGAAGCCGCACACGGCCGATTGATCACCGCTTTCAGCACCTGCAACGCAGACCAGTTCGTTGCGGCGTATTCGGACAGATTCACCTTCATCACGTCCCACACGCCGACGCCCGTCACGACCACCGATGGCCTGCGCAAGTACCTGGGCTCGGGATGCGGTGGCGGGCCGAACCCCACGGCGACGGTGAAAAGTCAGTCCATTTCAGCTTCAGGAGACACCGCCATCATCGCGGGCCAGTATCTCTTCAAGGTGCCGATGAAGGGGCAAGTTGTGGATCTGCTGCAGAATTTCACTGCGGTGATGAGACAGGCTGATGGCTCGTGGAAGGTGGTGGCGCATCATGTATCGATGGTGCCGCAGCCGGCTCCGCGGTGATCGGGCCGAAGGCCTGCTGATCAAATTCCTGATTGCAGGCGCACTACCGACGGTGTGAGCTTTCTTCTGCGTGTCTGAAGGCGGCTTGGTCATCCACAAGCTCTGAACTGCCATCTCCACCGCGCAGCATGTTCGCTGCCGTTGTGTTCTTGTCGCCAGTACCCAGTGTGCCGACAACTTTGAAAATCAACCAGGCAAACGCGCCTAGCGCGATGATGAGTCCGGTATTGATCGTAAGTTCAGTCATGGTGCTCCTTTGCGTGGCGCGAGTGGCACAAGTCTACGCTTGCATGACCTGAGCTTTTTCAGCCGCATACTGCTTACCCGCTGTCAGTGACTGTTTTTGGGGTTGCAATCCCTTGCGAATATTCGCATGGGATTGCGACCCTTTCCATTCTCTGCTTTTGAATGGATAGATGCCAGAAGACTCCGGTTCGTATCCGGTTGCCAAACATTCGCTGTGACTGTTCAGCAAACTTCAGAGCAGCTAGTTTCACTACTTTCATTGTTTACCATCTTCCTTGAACGGACTGCTCTCCTCCAGTTCATTCAGATGCGCCTCAATCCCGCCCGTCTCCCGCTGCAAGTAGTCCTCCACCGCCTTCGCAAACTGCGGATGCTTCAGCCAATGTGCTGACCAAGTCTTGGTGGGCAAAAAACCGCGTGCCAGCTTGTGCGCACCTTGTGCGCCGCCTTCGAAGAGCTTGATGCCGCGTGCAATGCAGAATTCGATGGCCTGGTAGTAGCAGGTGTCGAAGTGCAGGCCGGAGTGAAATTCCGTGGCGCCCCAGTAGCGACCGTAGAGCGTGTCGGCGTTGAAGAGATTGAGTGCGGCGCAAATGCGCTGGCCATCGCGCCATCCCAAAACCATGAGGATGTTCTCCGGCATGCTCTTGGCGATGGCGCTGAAGAATTCTCGGGTGAGGTAGGGCGTGGAGCGATGCTCGCGATAGGTCTTGCAGTAGCAGGCGTGGAAGAAGTCCCAGTCTGCTGCGCTGATGTCCTTGCCGACCAGATGTTGAAATGTCACACCCGCCTCGCGCACCTTGCGTCGTTCCTGCTTGATGCGCTTCCGCTTGTCATGGCTCATGGCAGCGAGATAGTCGTCGAAGCTCGCGAAGCCTGGGTTCTGCCAGTGGAATTGGATGGTGACGCGCTTCAGCAGTCCCTCTCCCTGAATGAGATCAATTTCGCCGTCCGGCGGAAAGAGGATGTGCAGTGACGAGACCTCGCTGTTGCGCGCAGCGCTGATGGCGGTCTCGAGCAGATGACGACGATCAGCGTCGTTGGTGGCCATGAGCCGCGTGCCGGTACACGGCGTGAAGGGCACGGCAGAAAGCAGCTTGGGGAAGTAGTCGAGCCCACTGCGAGCATAGGCGTCGGCCCAGGCCCAGTCGAAGACATATTCGCCATAGGAATGCAGCTTTACATACAGCGGCATCGCGCCCTCCAGCGCACCGTCGCGCCATAGCGTGATGTATTGCGGGATCCAGCCAGACTCGGCGCTGGCGCAGCCGGTCTCGTGCAGGCTGTGTAGCCAGGCATGGCGCAGCGTCGGGTTGCCGTCGGTCAGGGCGTCCCATTGGACGGCATCAACCTCTTCCAGCGAGTCAAGAATTCGGGGTTCGGCGGGCTTCACTGTCGGGGCTGCGGAGATGGGTTCGGGGACTGGGAAGGTCATGACAGCGGAGAAGGGTAACAAGGAAGATCGCTTACCGCGTCTATAATTTGGG
Source organism: Betaproteobacteria bacterium (assembly GCA_031394355.1). Lineage (GTDB taxonomy): Bacteria > Pseudomonadota > Gammaproteobacteria > Burkholderiales > Usitatibacteraceae > JAEUMY01. Next base: position 246,327 of record JANNSU010000008.1, read on the forward strand.
GCGGTGTGAACATGTCGAGTACTCACAATGTGCGAATTTCGACTGGCTGTAGCCCGGATGTAGCGTAGCGGAATCCGGGTGGTGCATCATCTGCTGACACCCCGGATTCAGCGTTGCCTCATCCGGACTACGATACTGCGAATATTCGCAATAGCCTCCTGCCTCCAATCACAAAGCAAATGAAAATCGCAGTCGCCCAGATCAACACCACAGTCGGAGACTTCGCGGGCAATACGGCGCGCGTGCTGGACGCCATCGCTACAGCCAAGGCTGGCGGTGCCACGTTGCTCGTTGCGCCTGAATTGGCGCTCTCCGGCTATCCGCCGGAAGATCTCCTGTATCGCGAGGATTTCTATGAGCAGGCACAGACTGCGTTGGAGCAGGTTGCAGCCGCCGCGCAGGGCATCGCCGTGGTGGTGGGCTATCCGCGTACCGAAAATGGCGTGCGCTACAACGCCGCCGCCTTGTGCCGGGACGGTCGCGTGGAGGATATCTACGACAAACAGAAGCTGCCCAACTATCGTGTGTTCGACGAGAAGCGCTACTTCGAGGCGGGCCATGTGCCGATGGTGTTTGAACATGAGGGTCGGCGCATTGGCGCCACCATTTGCGAGGACCTGTGGTTTCCTGAACCTGCAGCCCAAGCCAAGGCGGCGGGGGCAGAGTTGCTGTTGTCACTGAATGCATCGCCTTATCACCTGGACAAACTCGCCGAACGCTACGAGGTCATGCGCATGCGCGTGCGGGAGACGGGGCTGCCACTGCTCTATGTTCACTGGACCGGCGGGCAGGACGAGCTGGTGTTCGATGGTGCCTCGTTCGCGCTGGATGCGAAGGGCACCGTGACGTATCAGGCCCCGTCGTTCCTGGAGACGGTGGACATCGTGGATTACAGCGGCGCCAGTGTGACGGGTGCCATTGCCGCCAAGCAGTCGCTGGAGGCCACGGTGTATCAGGCGCTCGTGACCGGCGTCCGCGACTACGTCAACAAGAACGGCTTCCCCGGCGTGTTGCTGGGCCTTTCCGGCGGTATCGATTCCGCCCTGGTGCTGGCGCTGGTGGTCGATGCACTCGGCAAAAATCGTGTGCATGCGGTGATGATGCCTTCCGACTACACGGCCGGCATCAGCGTCGAGGACGCGCGCGAGATGGTGAAGATACTCGGCGTGCAATACAGCGAGATCGCCATCAAACCCATGTTCGAGGCATTTCGTGCGTCACTCGCCGACAATTTCAAGGGTCGGCCAGAGGACACGACCGAAGAGAACCTCCAGTCGCGCATCCGCGGCATGCTGCTCATGGCCATGAGCAACAAGTTTGGCTCCATCGTCATCACCACTGGCAACAAGAGCGAGATGGCCACTGGCTATGCCACGCTTTACGGCGACATGGCAGGCGGGTTTGCATTGCTGAAGGACATCAATAAGTTGCTGGTGTATCGGCTCTCCAACTATCGCAACACGCTGGGGCGGGTCATTCCACAGCGGGTGATCGACCGTCCACCGTCCGCGGAGCTGAAGCCCGACCAGAAGGATCAGGATTCGCTGCCGCCGTACGATATTCTGGATGCCATCATCGAGCGCTTCATGGAGCAGGACCAGAGCCCGGAGACCATCATTGCTGCCGGATTCGAGGCAGCAACCGTGCGGCGGGTCGTGCGGCTCATCCAGGTCAACGAGTACAAGCGCCGCCAGGCGCCGGTCGGCGTGCGCATCACGCCGCGTGGCTTCGGCAAGGACTGGCGCTATCCGATAACATCGAAATACAGGCCCCAATAGCCTGCAAGCCTCAATAACCCGTTGACCGCCCGGAGCCGTGAATGAAAAAAATCGAAGCCGTCATCAAGCCGTTCAAGCTGGAAGAGGTTCGAGAGGCCCTGTCCGAGATCGGCGTATCCGGCCTCACCGTGACCGAGGTGAAGGGATTTGGCCGCCAGAAGGGCCATACCGAGCTCTATCGTGGGGCCGAGTACACGGTCGACTTCCTGCCCAAAGTGAAGGTGGAAGTGGTCATGGAGGACAGCATGGTCGACAAGGCGGTCGACGCGATCATCCGTGCGGCGCGCACAGGGAAAATCGGCGACGGGAAGATTTTCGTCACGAATGTGGAGCAGGTGGTTCGCATCCGCACTGGCGAAACCAACGAGTCGGCAGTCTGACGCTGCCTTGGTACGAGTCGGCAGTCTGACGCTGCCTTGGAGCGAGTCGGCGGTCTCACGCTTCCTTGAGACGAATCTACTGTCCAGGGCTGCACTCCACAATGGGATGGCTGGGCGTGCGGACAGTGTCAAAGCCCATGATTCCCGACGGAAATTGTGCCGAATGTGGTAATTTACCGCCGGTAAGCCCGGTCAAGCCGGACAAGATAAGGGGATAAAAAATGTTGTTGGCGGCCTTTTACGTATTTTCGATCCTGTGCATCGTGCTGTACTACACGGGGCACCTGAAGCGCTGGAACTGCGAGTGGGTTCTCATTCTGCTGGCCATCGCTGTGTTTCCTGCGGTCTTGTTCCTCTGACGGTTGTTTGTTGCAATGCAATGATCTGAATAATCAGCTCACAAGCAAAAACCCGCCTTTTGGCGGGTTTTTTGTTTGTTGTCGTGGCATGGGCAGGCTCAGGGGAAAACGCCTGTCGGCACGGTCCAATAGAAGGTTTCCACTTTCAAGCGTCCGGCCTTGACCGCCGGGTCCTCTGCCGAGAGTGCCTCGGCAGCCGCCAGCGTATTCAGCTTGAACAGGAACACCCCGCGCCGCGCGCCGCCGCCCGCAAAGGGCCCTGCAATGGCCAGCTTGCCGGCTTCATGCATCTTGTTGATGTGGGCCATGTGGCCGGCCTGGATGTCCTTGGCTTCCTCGGGCGAGTGCGTCATGTTCGGCCCGGTGATCAGCATGCCGAAGACGTAGCGGGTGTCCTTGTCGACCTTCGCCACGGGCTTGATGAAGGCACGTGCGGCGAACCAGGTGAGCGGCTCGGCCCGCAACTTGCCCGCCTTCACCAATGGCAGCTCTGCGATGACTGCGGCGGCTTCGTCCGGCTTTTCTGTCTTGATGACCACCATTGCGCGCAGATTGCCTCCCTCTGACACCGGGCCTGCGGCGGCGATCCTGCCGGACTCGATGAGCGTGCGTACGGCATCGGCGTGCGACTTTGCAGCAGCCGCGTCCGGTGCATCGCCTTCCGCGTAAAGCAGTGTGAGCTGCATGCGGCCCATGTCGTACTCGGGTTTCATCTGTGCGTGAGCCAAGGTGGCAAAACCTGCGCAGGCAGCCAGCATAAACCGCACTGTCGTCGCCCCGGCGAAAGCCGGGGTCCAGCGACGTTCTGCAAACTGCCACGAAAGACACTGGGCCCCGGCTTTCGCCGGGGTGACGAATGCTTTTCGAGCCGCCGACAATACGCCAGTACCCCAGGCGCGAATATTCGCAATCATGTTTCCTCCAAAGTGATGCTGCTCAACCCGCCTGATCGTAAGCCGCCTTCAACCACGCCACGAGCTCGGCATTGATGTCTTTGGCGCTCTCAACCCGAACGCGGTGCGACACCATGGCATTGAAGCTGCCCGAGGCTTCCAGCCTGCCAGCGGCGGTAAGGCCTTTGAGATTGATGCCGACGTCGAGGCGGGTTGCCGTGGAGGGCTGGATGAGCGCGAACTGCTTCTTGCGCCTGAGGCTCACGTAGGCCTTCTTCGGCGAGACCTCCACATCGCCACCGAACTTCCCGATCTTCTTCATGAGGTCGTCATACATCGGCTTCAGTGCTGCCTTGGTGCCTGCGTACTGCGCTTCCAGCAGATCATCGCTTGCCGGTGCGTCGGCGCCATGCTCACCGCGTGCGGTCAAGGCAATGAGGTTGGCATTGCCGTGTCCCATGCCGTGTTCTTCCTTTAGCCACTTCACCATCTCGCCGTGCTTTTCAAACTTCTGCGCCTTCACCAGCTTGGCCCATTGCTCGACTGACTTGCCGGTTGTGGCCTGGATGTTCTTGATCTGGGATTCGATTGCCTTGTCGATTGCGGTTGCCATGTTCAATTTCTCCTCTGATGTGACTTCCTAGCAGAAGTTGTAAAGCGAACGACACGGGGTCCCGTCCTGCGACGGGACGACAAGCTACTTCAGCGGCCAGTTTTCAACATGCGTCTTCTTCGGCAACACGAATTCCAGTTTGCCGAAGAGCCAATACATGACCCGGGTGGAGAAGGGCGGCTTGCCGTTTTCTACGATGGCCTTGATGTTGTTCACCATGAAGGTGCCCCCCTTCATCATTTCCTTCTCGGTGTTGGTGCCGGGCGGGATGTCGTAGACGGTGAGTGTCAACTCGACCCCGCCGTCCTTCTCCAGCAGGTCATAGACCACACGGGTGAACGGATCATCGTACTGGGTGAAGCGATGGGTATGAGCGAAGCGGCGCGGCGGGTCGTATTCCACCACCTCACCGATGACGATGGCGCACTGGTTGCTGATGGTACGCATCTGCATTTTCACGCCCTTGGCGATCTGTGCGGACGTGTGCATGACCGCATTGAAAATGCCTTGCAGCGGCGCGCCGACCGTGGCGACCTCGCGCCACACATCCTCAATTCGGCCGCGGATGAATACCTTGAAAATCGCCTTGTTCTCTTCGCTCATCGTCTTCTCCCTTGTTGTTACCCTCGATGTGATATTTCAAGCGGGTGAGCGGGCTGGCCCACAGGTGCGAATATTCGCTCATCCAGCGGTCGGTGATCATCTGGATCGGCACGGCGTTGAACCACAACCGCCGCATGCGCCCCTCCTTCTCGGAGATGACCAGCCCGGCCTCCTCCAGTACCGCCAGGTGCTTCATGACATTGATACGGCTCTCGTCGAAGAATCCGGAGAGATCGTTTACCGAGCAGCCGGGTGCGTCCTTGATGAGATCCAGCATGCGTCGCCGGCTGGCGGATGCCAAGGCGCGGAATACGTTGTCCATCGATTCGGGCTGCATAGGTAACCAAATGGTTACTTATTTGGTGATTGCTGTCAAGCCAGTCGTGCCAAAGGATCCTGCTTGTAGAACAGCCGGAGTTGCTCGTAAGCCGCCGGATAGTCCTCTTTCACCAGATCGGGCGTCTCGAAGAACGCCTCGGAGATGACGGCAAAGAACTCTGCCGGGTTCTCCGCGCCATAGGAGTCGATGGGCAGGTCGGCATAGGCGGCATCACCGCGTTGGTGTGACGCGGCATCCGCCTCATCCGTACGCTTGCAGAAATCCAGATACGCCTCCATGAACGCACGCTTCCACGTCTCGCTGTTCATGCCCTTGTGCAACGGCGGATAGCCGTTGGGCTCACCGTTCAGCATGTCCAGCTTGTGCGCAAACTCGTGGATGACGACGTTGAAGCCGTCGATGCGCTCGTCTTCGTTGGAAGAGCGGGCCACATCTTCGTAGGAGAGCACCACCGGCCCGCCCAGCCACGCTTCGCCCGCGAGTGGATCAGCCACGGTATGCACAACGCCCGCTTCATCGGTGATTTCGCGCTCGGGCACAAACTGGGACGGGTAGAGAATGATGTCAGACCAACCGTCGAGGTAGTCCAGCCCAAGCTCCAGTACGAGGATGCAGGCCTGCGCAGCGATCTGCACCCGCATCAGTTCGGTCACTTCATGGCCAGCGGCGCCGATGATGTGCTTCCGGTGCAGGAAGTCGGAGGCGATGAGTCTCAGCTTGTCGCGCTCTGCCGGGGACAGCCCGCGCATGAAAAGATAGGGCACCGTCGCGGCGCCCCAGAGGTTCTGCGAAATCGGCTGAAACGTCTTTTTCTTGCCAAAGATCCAGCCGAGCATGTTTCTCCTAGTTGGCAGTGGGCGCGTCGCCGAGCTTCCTGGTGCTGCCGGAGCCGAGGACGGATTGTTTCACTTCAGGATTGCCGTAGTACTTCACGTCGCCGGAACCCGCCACGCTGACATTGAGGTGGGTTTTGGCCCAGACAGTGGCATCGCCGGAGCCCGCAATGCTGACCTTGACCTTGTCCGCCTCGAGCCCACCCGTCTTCACATCACCCGAGCCGGCAATGGAGGTCTCCACCGCGCCAGATTTGCCTTTGGCTGTGAAGTTGCCGCTGCCTGCAATGGAGATCTTTACCGTCTCTGCGTTCAGCGACTTGATGTCGACATCGCCCGCTCCGGCAATACTGGCCTTGAAGTTGCCGGACTTGAGCTGGTCCGACATCACGTCGCCGGAGCCGGCCACGCTGATCGTTTCCAGCGTCTTCACGTAAACCGTTGCCTTCAGCGGCACTTTGGTCTTCACGTTCATGTTCTTCTCGGCGAAACGCAGCTTGAGACTGCCACGCTCGACCTCTGTCTCGATAAGGGCAACGATGTTGTCATCGCCTTCCAGCGTCACGCCTTCCTTGTCGCCCTGAATGACGGTGACCTTGGCCGGCAAGCTGACACTGAGGCCGGTGAATCCGGAAACGGTGCGCGTATCAGTTTTGGATGTGCCCGAGCCCGTGACGCTCTTGCCCCAGCCCCATGCCGAAGCGGTTTGGGAGAGCAGGGCGGCAGCGGCTACAAGGGCGATGGTGGAAGCGAGTTTGCGAAAAGTGGTCATGTGAATTTCCTCGAAATGGGTGCGAATGTGCACGTTACGAGGCTATGACGCGGCAAGCCCGGGTTTTGGATTTGCCGCGGATCAACGTTTGGTCAACGCCTGCTTGATGCCTTGCACGATATCCAGAGCCCGGGTGACGTCCGCATCGCAAACCGTCACATGGCCCATCTTGCGGCCGGCACGGGCTTCGCGCTTTCCGTACAGATGGAGATGAGCGCCCGGATGTTCAAGTAGCGCCGCCCAATCCGGTGACTGGCCAAGGTCTGGCCCACGCCAGACATCGCCAAGCAGATTCAACATGACGGCTGGCGTGTGCAGCGAGGGATCGCCCAGCGGCAGGCCGCAGAGCACGCGCACTTGTTGTTCGAACTGCGACGTGCGGCAGGCATCCATGGTGTAGTGGCCGCTGTTGTGCGGACGCGGTGCCATTTCATTGATGAGGAGTGCAGGCTCACCGTCGGCGTTCTTCACGATGAAGAACTCGACAGCCATCACGCCGACGTAATCCAGTGCCGCGGCGAGACGATGGGCGATGTCCTGCGCGGACGCAGCAAGTGTGTCGTCCACCCGCGCGGGGGCGATGGTGATGTCGAGAATCCCGTTGACGTGTTGATTCTCCGCCAGCGGGAAGACGGCGACCTCACCATCCGCAGAGCGCGCCAGCACCACCGATACTTCCTTTTCCAGTGGCAGAAACTCTTCCAGCACGCAGGGCACGTCACGCCACGCTGCGAATATTCGCGATAGGTCCTCTGCCGTGTTGATGCGGGCCTGGCCCTTGCCGTCATAGCCGAAGCGGACAGTCTTGAGCACGGCCGGGAGCTTCACATCCTTCAGCGCGGCAGGAATGTCCTTGGCCGAGCGGATCACCGCAAACGGGCCGACCGGAAAGCCGTTGGATCTGAAGAAGCTCTTTTCGGCGCTGCGATCCTGCGCGATGGCGACCGCGTTGCCACTGGGCCGCACGATGGTGTGCTTGGCCAGCTCCAACAGGGCTTCCGCCGGTGCGTTCTCGAACTCGGTGGTAACAGCCGCACAGGTCTTGGCCAATTCCTGCAGGGACGCCGCGTGCGTGTAGGCAGTGTTCAGATGGCCGGTGGCAAATTCTGCGGCGGGCGAAAGCGGATCCGGGTCCAGCACGGTGACCTGATAGCCCAGCGTGCGCGCTGCGACGGTGAACATGCGGCCCAGTTGGCCACCGCCCAGCAGACCGAGTGTGGCGCCGGGGAGAATCATGTCTGCTGAGTAAGGAGAGAGGAGTGAAGCGTGAGGTGGCATGCAGGCGCAATGCTGCCCCCAATCCCATTGCGAATATTCGCGAAAGGCACTTCCCCCTTTGAAAAAGGGGGATTGAGGGGGATTTGAGGTGACTTCGCGAGTTGAGAAATCCCCCCCGACCCCCCTTTTTCAAAGGGGGGGGTGGTCCCGATCATGCGCCAAGGCGACACGATCATCACCCCTAAAGAATCTCTGGCAACACCATCGCCGCCACTTGTTCCTTGAGGCTTTCGCGATAGGCCGCGAGTTTCTGCGCCATGGCCGGGTCGTTGATGGCGAGCAGGCTCACCGCGAAGAGTCCGGCGTTGGCTGATCCCGCCTCGCCGATGGCGAAGGTCGCGACAGGGATTCCTTTCGGCATCTGCACGATGGAAAGCAGCGAATCCTGGCCAGCGAGATGCTTGGATGGTACGGGCACGCCCAGCACCGGCACGGTGGTCTTTGCGGCCAGCATGCCGGGCAGGTGCGCGGCACCGCCCGCACCGGCGATGATGCAGGCGAGTCCACGTTCTCGCGCAGTCTCTGCGTAGTCGAACATCGCGTCCGGCGTGCGATGGGCGGACACCACCTTGTGCTCGAACGGCACGCCGAAATCCTTCAACACCTTGGCCGCGTGCTGCATCACGTCCCAGTCGGACTGCGAGCCCATCACGACGCCGACGATTGGTTTGTCCATATCCCTGTATCCCTTGTTCTCGTGCTCTTCTTATGCTGGCCGCTCGGTGAGCGCCAGTTTGATGCCCAGTGCCACGAACAATGCGCCGCAGCCGTGGTTCATCCACAGCGTGAAGCGATTGCCCGCCCGGACGCGCTGCTGTGCACGCGCCACCATCCATGCAAACCCGACGGTGACCATCGTGGCATTGGCGATGAAGATCAATCCCAACATCACAAATGCCAGCGGCTTGTTGGCAGCATCCGCGCTGATGAATTGCGGCAGCAACGCCAGAAAGAAGATGGCGACCTTGGGGTTCAGCACGTTGGTGAGAAAGCCCTGCCAGAAGATTTTGCGTAGCGTCGCCGCGTCGGGCAATGGTGCCTCGCCTTCCGCAGCTGGTTTCTCGCGCAGCAACATGATGCCGACGTAGAGCAGGTAGGCGGCACCCACCCACTTCACGACCATGAATGCCTCGGCTGAGGCCGTGAGCAGGGCAGAGAGTCCCACCGCTGCCGCGAAGGTATGGACGAGGCAGCCAGCATTGATGCCGAGAATGGCGGCGATTCCTCCGCGCACGCCTTGCTTCAACGTGCGACCGGCGATGTAGAGCATGTCCGGCCCGGGCGTGATGTTGAGCAACAGGCCCGCGATGACGAACAGCCAGAGATCGTGAATGCCGAGGTTCATGGCATCACACGAGATCGCGCGCCGCCTGCAGCTCGACCCGGTAGGCATCGAAGATGCCTTTCAGCGCATCCTGCATCGCGACCTGGGGCGCCCAGCCGAGGTCCTTCATCGTGTTCTCGATCTTGGGCACGCGGTTCTGCACGTCCTGATAACCCTTGCCGTAGTACTCGCCGGACGTGGTTTCGATGAGTTGCACCTTGGCGGCGTTCTGCGAATATTCGCTGTATGTCTTGGCGAGCTCCAGCATCATCAAAGCCAGTTCGCGCACGGAGAAATTGTTGGCCGGGTTGCCCACGTTGTAAATCTGGCCGGACGCGACTCCATCCTTGTTCTCGATCATCTTCATCAGCGCGGAAATGCCGTCGTCGATGTAGGTGAATGCGCGTTTCTGCGCGCCGCCGTCGACCAGTTTGATCGGTTCACCGCGCACGATGTGTCCGAAGAACTGGGTGATGACCCGGCTCGAACCTTCCTTGGCGGTGTGGATGCTGTCCAGGCCCGCGCCGATCCAGTTGAAGGGACGGAACAGCGTGAAGTCGAGGCGGCCTTCCGAGCTCGGTGTGTTGCCATAGGCCCAGATGACGCGATCCATCAACTGCTTGGAGCAGGAGTAGATCCAGCGCTGCTTGTCGATGGGACCCAGCACCAGGTTGGAAGCATAGGGATCGAACTCTTCATCCGCGCACATGCCATATACCTCGGACGTGGAGGGAAACAGGATGCGCTTGCCGTACTTCACGCAAGCGCGAACCATGGGCAGGTTGGCCTCGAAATCCAGCTCGAACACACGCAGCGGCTGCTTTACATACGTTGCGGGTGTGGCAATGGCCACCAGCGGCAAGACCACATCGCACTTCTTGATGTGGTACTCGATCCACTCCTTGTTGATGGTGATGTCGCCTTCAAAGAAGTGGAAGCGCGAGTTGTCCAGGAACGGCTTCACGCGATCCGTGGACATGTCCATGCCGAACACTTCCCAGTCGGTCGTCTCCAGAATCCGCTTGGACAGGTGATGGCCGATGAAACCGTTGACGCCGAGGATGAGAATCTTCTTCAAGTGGATCGCCTGATGGATTGACAGAGGATTGGAGCGGAAAAACCCGGCATTCTACGCCCCGGCCGGGACCGGGGCCATCACCTAACCGAGGGGATGGATTCCCACGCCAAGCGCTTCGGACAGTGCGGCCTCGTCGAGTACCTCGCCAGCGTACGCTGCTTTGAGGATGCGCAACATTTGCCCGTCGCCGCAGAGTGCGATACAGCGACTGGTCGAGACATTGATGAAACCGGGGTTGTGATGCTTGAAATGCGCAGGGGCCGGCAGTGTTTGATGGACGTTCAGCGGCTGACCCATGATGGTCGTCGTCGCACCGGGGTAGGGCGGCGCCACGGCGCGCACGAGATTGTGGATGTCCCGGGCACTCTGCGTCCAGTCGATGATGCCGTCCTCGGGCTTCCGGCCACCAAAGTAGCTGCCAGCCTTGAGGTCCTGCTCGGTCAGCTCAGCTGTACCGTCGATGAGCCCTTGCAGGCTGTGTGCCAACACTGCGGCGGCAGCATCCGTGACCTTGTGGAACACCTCGACAGCGGTTTCATCCTGGCCAATGCTGACGGCCTGCTGCGCGACGATGCGTCCGGCATCGGGCTTGGCAACCATTTCATGCAATGTCGCTCCGGTTTCGGTCTCACCCTTGATGATGGCCCAGTTGATCGGCACGCGGCCGCGGTACTTGGGGAGCAGCGAGCCGTGCATGTTGAATGCACCGCGCTTCGGGATGGCCAGCAGTTCGGGTCCCAGCATCTGGCGGTAGTAGAAGGAGAACAGGAAGTCAGGTGACAGCGCGGCGACCTGATCCATCACCTCGCGAATATTCGCATTGTCTGGCGTGATGACGGGAATCCCGTTCTGACTTGCCAGCGCAGCCACGCTGTCAAACCAGATGGTTTCAGTCGGGCTGTCGGTGTGCGTGACAACGAGCTTCACGTCGACACCTGCGTCCAGCAGCACCTGCAGACAGCGCACGCCGACGTTGTGATACGCGAAGACAACGGCAGCGATCGACATGGTAGTCAAGGAGCAAAGCTCATTGAAACCGCAGATGAACGCGGATGAACGCAGATAAAGATCCTGCAGTTCTTGAGGAAGTTGGCCGTCATGGAATCAAAGGGGCACTTGAAGCAATGCAGCTCGCCAATCGGGAGGCCTATCTGCGTTCATCTGCGTTGATCTGCGGTTCCCTTGCAGTCTGTCCATCGTGTTGCAACACCGCCTGAATCATGTACCGAGGCCGCGAACGCACCTGCTCGTAAATGCGGCCCACATATTCGCCCAGCAACCCGATGCCAAATAGCGTGATGCCGATGAGGAAGAACGCGATGCCGAACAGCGTGAACACGCCTTCCGCCTCAGGGCCGATGACAAGGCGCCGCACAGCGAGATAGCCCACGAAAGCAATGGACAGCATCGAAATGGCAATGCCGATCAGCGAGAAAATCTGCAACGGTGCGGTGGAGAATCCCGTCATCAGATCGAAATTCAGCTGGATCAGTTTGTACAGCGAGTACTTCGACTCACCCGCGAAGCGCTCCTCATGTGCGACCTCGATTTCCACCGGGTTGTGCGCGAAGGAGTAGGCCAGTGCGGGGATGTGGAAGGGGGCATCTACAACCCCGAGGTGTTCGTCGACTACACGCGGTGCATCATCGAGGGGATGGGCGGCAGCGGTCCCGGCGCGTATGCCGCGGCCCGCGATCTCTACGTGGCCTGGTCCGCCTGCCACCACTTCACGCTCTATGAGGAAGTGCCCGAGGTGC
>JANNSU010000011.1:0-22026 GCA_031394355.1 Betaproteobacteria bacterium
TCGCCTTTGCCAGCGACACTCCAGCTAGGATCGACTGCCGGCAACCCGCCTGAGGTGGGAATGGCGACGTTGCCACCCGCCAGATTGGTGCCGTCCAGGTGCCAGATGTAGTTCGAACCGTTCTGGTTACGCAGCAGGACGTCGCTCTTGCCGTCGTCGTTGAAGTCGGAGCGGGCGAGGTTGGCGCTTAGCAGCGGCTCAAAACTCGCCGTCACAGTCGTACTCGTCGTCAACGTGAACGTACATGTCGGACTGCTGTTCCCCTCGTTGCAGGTAACCCCGGACCAGCTACTCAGCATGGATCCGTCAAACGGCGCACTGGTCAACACAACCTGCGTATTGGCCTGGAACAGAACATTGCTGCAGATGCCCGAGATCACTTCACCGGCAGAGATGTAGCAATTGAAGAGTCCGACCGGATTGCTGGCCACGATACCTTCGCCGGTGCCTGCACCCAAAACACTGAGCGTCGCCGTACTGGCAGTCACATTGATCGTGACGGTTCTGGGATCCCCAATGACGCCAGTCGATGCATTCTTGGCCCGATAGGTGAAACTGTCAGTGCCGGTGAATCCATTCGTCGGCGTGTAGAGGATGGTTCGCTTGTTGTTGACCGGCCCGGTCCATGCACCGAGCGTGCCGCTGGTTGGGCCAGTGACGACTTCAACTTCGTTAAACGCCACGCTGCCAGCAAGCGTCACGTGCGATGCAACGCTGATCGACTTGGCCGTATTGGGTGTGGTCGTCGCGACAATGTTTGGCACGTTGTCGTTGATGTAGGCGGCGATCAAGGCCAGGTCTCCGCTGGTCAGCGCCTGCACGGCAGGCGTTGCCACCATCGTTGCCTGATTCGCACGCACATGCGTCAACACCGTGGCAGTCGAGCCTGCGCCGTTTAGTTGGATGCCATTCGGGGTTGTTGCGTGGCACACCGTGCAAACAGTGGCCCAGAGACCGGCGCCGGTCACACCTTGCGGCGTCACCGCTACTGTCCCTGATGCCGCACCCGTGCCCGCCGCAGTGATCGCCGCCACGCTGCAGCTGTAATTCACCCCATTGGTCAAACCGGTTACTGTCAGTGGTGAGTCGAGCCCGCCTCCCGTCACGTTCCCAGGATTGCAGGTAGCCGTATAGCCGGTAATGGGACTTCCACCGTCCGTGCCCGGCAGATCAAAGGCAATGGAAGCCAGTCCGCTACCGGGAGTGGCGGTGCCGATGACCGGTGCGCCGGACAGTATCGGCGTGATGGTGATGTTCCGTGTCTGTTGAGTTGCCGCAGCGAACTGCGAGTTGCCACCCTGGTTGGCTGCGATGGTGCACGTACCGCCATAGACCTTGGTAACGGTCGTTCCGACGATGGTACAGACCGAAGGCGTGGTCGAAGAGTAGGTCACGGTCAGCCCGGACGTTGCGGTGCCTACCGGGCTCAGCGCAAAGGTGCCGCCAACGCTGAATGTCTGTGCGCCCTGCGTCGCAGCGAAGGTAATGGACTGGCTTCCCTGCGTGATCTCCACATTGACGTCCACCGGTACTGCAGCAGAGTAATTTGCATTGCCCGCCTGAGATGCCCGGATGCTGCAGATACCGATGTTCGCCATGGTGACCGTGGTGCCGGCAACAGTGCAGACATCTGACGTGAGGGACGAATAGGTGATCGTCTGACCCGCGCTCGATGTGGCGACCGGTGCGATCGGGAATGTGCCACCCGTCAAGAAGTTGCGGGCGGGCGTTGTCTGTTCAGGGAACGAAATCGTCTGCGATCCCTGCGTGATGGCAAATGTCTCGCTGACCTGCAGCGCAGGACCATAGTCAGCATTGCCGCCTTGGTCTGCCAGGATGGTGCAACCACCCACAGCAAGTTTCGTCACCAGATTTCCGGCCACACTGCAAATCGATGTTGACGCTGGTGCAACTTGATAGGTGACCGTCAGCGCCGAGCTTGCCGTGGCGTCCAGGGCAACCGTGCTGGCGTCCAGCACTTGGCCTCCAGGATTCGGGAAGTCAATCGTCTGAGCGATAGGGTTTACAAACAAAGTGAATCCCTGATTGATCGTGCCGGCAGAGTTCTGCACGGTGATGGTCAGCGGATACGCGCCTACGGTACCTGACGCTGGCGTACCGGAAATCTTGGCGGATCCCGCCGTGAATGTCACCCCGGACGGTAGCGTCCCGCTGGTAATCGAGAATGTCGGGGCGGGCACACCGGTTGCGCTGGCTTGATAAGTGTTATCGGAAAGAACCGTAAAGCTTTCAGAAGACGAGCTAGTGAATGTGGGTGCAACGGGTGTCGCCGTCGGCAGCACATTGACCCCAGTGGACACGGCACCCTGGCCCGCAGAATTGGTGGCGCGCACCGTGCAGTTGTAGGTGAATCCATTGTCCAACAAGCTGACCGACACGGGAGATACCGAGTTGCTACCGGTCCGAGTGGTATGCCCGCTGGCAGTGCAAGTCGCTGTGTACAGGGAGATCGCAGCACCACCGTTGTTGGCTGGCGCGGCGAAGCTGATGCTGGCCGTGGTATCACCCGCTGAACCGCCCACGCCCGTTGGCGCACCGGGAACAATGGCGTTGATCACCACGTTCTGGGTGACTTGGGATGCAGCTAGGTAATTGGTATTGCCAGACTGATTGGCGCGAATAGGACAGGTACCTGCTGCAACCATCGTCACAGTGGTTCCGGAGACTGTGCACACTGCCGTGTTGCCACTAGAGTAGGCAACGGCGAGCAAGGAGGATGCCGAGGCTGTCGGGCCGACAGTGAACGTGGACCCCGCCGATACAAAGCTCCTGGTAGGCGTGGTCTGGGCAACGAACGTGATGGTCTGGCTGGCCTGCGTGATGCTCACATTCTGGGTGACCTGCGTAGCCGCTGAAAAATTACTGTTGCCAGCTTGATTCGCACGAATCGGACAGGTACCAACGCCGACCATGGTGACCGTCGTGCCTGACACCGTACAAACTGCCGTATTGCCGGAGCTGTAGACAACTGTGAGAAGCGAACTGGCGGACGCAGTCGGGCTGATGGCGAACGTGCCGGAAGGAACAAACGTCCTCGATGCCGTGGTCTGGGGGATGAAGGTGATGGTCTGGGGGTCAGTCGTGACTGTAAATGTCACGGACTGCGAATCTTGCTGGCCAGAAGCAACGCCGTTGGAACAGTTGCGCGCGTTGATCACGGCGAAGTACGTCCCACCTGAAGTCGGTGTACCAGATACCACGCCGGTGGTGCTGCTTATGCTGAGCCCCGGCGGCAAGCCGCTGGCGGTATAGCTTTGGGGAGTACCGCCGGTAGTCGTGGTGCTATAGGCGTTCGACGTAAAGGTGTTGTAGTTCGCAGTACCGCTGAAGCCACTGGAAATGACAGGGAGCGCAGGATTGCCAATCGAGACGTTGATCGTCCGTAGATTGGTCTGGCGCGCGGTAGTTGAGCTGGTGCCACGAATGTTGAAGGAGTCTGTGCCGCATTCACCTGAGTTCGGGTTATAAATCACCCTGGGCTGGCTACTGGCATCCGATGTGGTCAGTGAAACGGTGCCACGCCCGGGTGTACTGAAGTTCATGCCGTTCAAGTTGGAATAGGCCGACGCGAAACGCATGTTGCTGATGGTGATCGTCGCATTGATGTTGTGGGTGACGGATGCCGTAGGGACTGAGGTGAGGCGGGACTGCGCGATGTAGGCCGCTAGATTGTCTTCTGTGCCTGAGCTGAAGCTGCTATCGGTATAGCCATTCATGCCCCCGATGGTTGCCTGCTGAACGATCCGGCCAGCGTTGGCGCCGTTCTGCACTGCCGGATAGGTGCTGGTTGCGGTGCTGTGACAGCCGTTGCAGTTCGCCGAAAATGTCGTCCCGCCAGCCGCTGGATCACCCGACGTGGTCTGTGCTGACACACTGGAAGCGGCCAACACACTCAACACTGCCAGCATCTTTCCGGTGACGCGGGCAAGGCCGCAGAGTGTCATTGCAGGGTTGCCCGGCACTTTGGACGCAATGGTTGAGGATTTTTGACGGTCAGCATTCATCTTCGAAACTCCCTGTTCTTCTGGTTCACGCCAACAATTTCTTTGGCATGTGTGCGGCAACTCCCGGCGCTTGAAAGGTGTGTCTCTTCTGGATGGCGACCGAGTCATTCCCCAATTTCAAAACCAAAGCAAGACCAATGCAAGAAACCGACATTCTGCCTTCGATTTCTTTCACTTATTCAAATGGGCACCATGTTTACTGCAAGTCCTTGATATCTCGTATACCGCTTTCACGTCATGCCGGGTGCCTGGTTGAACCTATCCGACCTAAAGCTACGTCATTCCGTACATCTACCTGCCAATTTTGGTCACTTTTTACGGCTTGAAGCGGTCTGCCGTTACCTTACAAGGGTAACTGCCCAACGCAGCATCACGCGCTGAAACGCGGCACCCGTGCCACAATTCGGCCCTTTCTACCTACCGGATTTGCACGGCAATGAGCATAGGGCATCAAAACTTTACGGTTGCTGTGGTTGGACTGGGATACGTGGGACTGCCGTTGGCGGTTTCACTGGGTTGCAAAATGGCAACCATTGGATTCGATGTGGACGCGGCAAAGGTAGTGTGCAGCTCTAAACCTGTTGATCAAATACGGAAAACATCGAACAAGAAGCTCTCGTCGGCGAAGTTTTGGGGAACCCAAATGAGGCAACAATGACCCCATCCCTGCCGATCTGGCTGGGCCCGGTATGCGCCTTTCTCGTCACGGCGCTTGCCCTCGTTTTTCTGGCGAGGCTCGGCCCGGCGCTGGGATTGATGGATCACCCCGGCGGCCGCAAGGACCACGCTTCACCCACCCCAGTGGTGGGCGGCATTGCCATCATGCTGTCCGTGTTGAGTACCGCAGCTCTCCTTCGACTGGACCTGCCCGTCCTTTCGCTGCTCATTTGTTCCATGCTGGTGTTTCTGGCCGGACTGCTGGATGACATGCGTGAAATTTCCCAGTGGCCACGCTTCGCGGCACAGGTTTTCGCCTGCGTGCTGGTGCTCTGGCTGGCCGATACGCCACTGCGCTCGGTGGGTAACCTCTTCGGCTTCGGCTCCGTTGGCCTATGGGTGTTTGCGCTCCCGATGACGGTGTTCGCCATCGTTGGCGTCATCAATGCCGTGAACATGAGCGACGGGCTGGATGGCCTGGCCGGTTCGCAGTGTTTCATCGCCGCGCTCGCCTACGCAATGGTCGCCGCGCACACCGGGCTTGCCGGGCAATTGAACATGCTCCTCATCCTCGCAGGCGGGTTGGCCGCATTCCTGCTGTTCAACATGCGGTTTCCCTGGCAGTCGCGCGCAAAAGTATTCATGGGTGATGCGGGCAGCATGACTTTGGGATTTCTCCTGGGATGGATGGCGATTGATCTCACCCAGGGTCCGGGGAGAAGTTTTCCACCGATCTGCGCGCTCTGGATCATCGTCATCCCGCTGTGCGACACGGTTTCGCTGATTCTGCGTCGTCGCGCGGCTGGACGCAGCCCGTTCAACCCGGACAGGGAGCACCTGCATCATCAGTTGCTCGCCCGTGGATTCACTGTTTCGCAGACGGTCGGTTTGTTGGCCATTGGCGGGTTGTTGACAAGCGTGATCGGGGTGGGCGGCTGGCGGCTGGGCGTGCCTGAGCCCATCCTGTTCCTGCTGTTCCTTGCGCTGTTTGTCGCACATCACCAATCCAGCAAGCGCTTCTGGAAGCGGTTCAGCGGCAGCGTGCCCACCACTGGATTGTATGAATCAGCCGGGCAAGACGTCGCGCGCTGATGCGAATTCTCATTACCGGCGGCGCGGGTTACATCGGCTCGCACATGGTCAAGATGGCGATGGGTCGCGGGCATGACGTCCTTGTCTTCGACAATCTCTCGACAGGCTTCGTTGACGCCGTGCCGGCTGATGTGTTGACGCGCGGCGATTTGCTGGACCCCGCAGCAATCCACTCTGCGCTGCAATCACAGGCATACGATGGCGTCATCCACTTCGCCGGGGCAATCCAGGTAGGCGAATCGATAACGGACCCGCTCAAGTACCACGAGCAGAACATCACGGGCACCGTGAATCTGCTCAAGGCCTGTGTGGCCCACGGCGTGAAGCACTTTGTGTTCTCTTCTTCCGCAGCCGTGTATGGACAGCCCGATGTTGAGTGCATCGATGAGAGCTGTCCGATTGCGCCGATCAATCCCTATGGACGCTCCAAGGCCTACGCCGAGGCCATGCTGGGCGACTGCGATCGCGCATTCGGGCTGCGCAGCGCTAGCCTTCGCTATTTCAATGCAGCCGGCGCAGACCCGTCGGGCCAGCTTGGCGAACGCCACGATCCGGAGACGCATCTCATTCCTCTGCTGTTGCAGGCCGCCAGCGGGCGCAGGCCCGGCTTTGTGGTCAACGGAAGAGATTTCGATACACCGGATGGCACATGCATTCGTGACTATGTGCACGTCTGGGATCTGTGCGATGCGCATCTGCGAGCCCTGGAGTACCTGATGGCAGACGGGGAATCCACTGCGTTCAACCTCGGCTCCGGGACCGGCCACTCCGTACTTGAGGTTGTCGCTGCCGCACGGTCCATCTCAGGCCATGATTTCCCGGTGACCTGGGGTCCGCGTCGTGATGGTGATCCGCCTCGTCTGGTGGCCAGCAGACAGAAGGCCATGGACGTGCTGGGATGGGCGCCTGAACACGCTGACTTGTCGACCATCATCCGCCATGCCTGGCACTGGGAGCAGCGTTTGGCAGAGATCGGGCACGGCAAACCTTCTCGTACCCCAAAGGCCGGACAGTCCTGCTGATAAAATCCGTTGCATTCTGCTTCGAGCCCTCACCCCATGAACATTCTCGTCACCGGCGCAGCCGGTTTCATTGGCTACACGCTTTGCGAAGCGCTGCTCAAACGCGGCGACACGGTGCTGGGGCTCGACTGCGTCAATGACTACTATTCCGTAGCGCTGAAAGAAAAGCGACTGGAGCGATTGTCGCGGCATGCGGGCTTCACATTCAGCCGCACCGACATTTCCGACGCGCCTTCATTGAATGCAGCCCTTGCGAATATTCGCACTGATGCCGTGGTCCACCTCGCCGCCCAGGCCGGCGTGCGCTATTCGATCGAGCATCCGGAAGCCTATGTGCAGGCCAACCTGGTCGGCTTCGCCAACATGCTGGAAGTTGTTCGCCAGGCACAGTCCAAGCATCTTGTCTTCGCCTCCACCAGCAGCGTGTACGGCCTCGGCAAGCAGATGCCCTTCGCGGAAAACATGGACACGGATCATCCGATGTCGTTCTACACCGCGACCAAGAAGGCCAATGAGGCCATGGCGCACAGCTACGCGCATCTTTACGGCATACCCACAACGGGTCTGCGGTTCTTCACGGTCTACGGGCCGTGGGGCCGGCCGGACATGGCGCTCTTCAAGTTCACGCGGGCCATTCTGTCGGATGAAACCTTGCCGGTGTTCAATCACGGCCAAATGATTCGCGACTTCACCTACATCGACGACATTGTCGAGGGCATCATCCGCGTCATTGATGCGCCACCCACCGCCAATCCCGACTGGGATGCGATGCAGCCCGACTCGGGCACCAGTTCCGCGCCCTACCGGATATTCAACATCGGCAACAATCAGCGAGTGGAGCTGATGAACTACATCCGCGCCATCGAATCTGCAGTAGGCAAACCGGCTCGCCTTGAATTGCTCCCCATGCAGGCGGGCGATGTCGCGGCGACCGAGGCGGATGTCTCGCGTCTTGAAGCAGCCGTGGGCTTTCGCCCGGCAACACCCGTCGAGGAAGGTGTGCGCCGTTTTGTCGAGTGGTATCGCGCGTATCACGGGGTTTGAGTCGTCGGCGTCTTTTGCGAATATTCGCAAGGGCTGTGCGTATACTTTTGCGCATGCAACCCATCGATCCCATCATTGGCAGGCAAGTTGTTGAGGCCTGGGCCAACTATCAAGCATTCGCCGACGCTGACCGGGCTCGCCATCTGCGCGCGATGACTGATGAAGATACGCGACACGAAGTCGCAATGTTGTTTGATTCTCCACTGCGCTGTGAGACAAAATCGGAGTCGGGCTTGGCCGAAATGCAGCGTATCTTTCGCCGCGCGCGGGCGTGCTGACATCCAGCATCTTTCCTGCCGCCTTTGCAGCGCAACGCCAGCTTGACGAGGCTGGCATCCGATCGTGCATCATCGGAGGCATCGCCCTGCAGCGTTGGGGCGAGACTCGTCTGACCACGGGCGTCGATTTCACTCTGGCGGCGCTCATCGGTACGGAGCAGGAAGTCGTCACCACTTTGGCAAACCTGTTCCGCCCCCGCTTCCCGGATGCTGACCGGCAAGCTCTTGCGCACAGGGTCTATCTCGCCTTGGGCGAACAAGGCGTGGCACTTGATTTTTCACTTGGCAGTCTTGACTTCGAGTTGCGCGCCATTGATCGGGCGACGCGATTCGACTTCGGCTCCGGGCTGGTGCGTACGTGCAGCGCGGAGGACCTGGTTGTCTACAAGGCATTCGCCGGGCGGGACAAGGATTGGGTGGATCTGAATGGCGTGATACTTCGCCAGGGCCCCAAGTTGAACTGGCCCCAAATTCTGGAAGAACTGAAGCCCCTCGCCGACCTGAAGGAAGCCCCGGAACTGGTGAACAAGCTCATCGCGCTCCGCGACAGACTCGCTTGATCCCATCCGCAGCCAAGGCATCGCTGCGCCAAATGACGCATTTGCGGTACCTTTCAAGCTGGCGCCCCCAACAGCGCGGGCCTATCATTCCGCATGCGTAAAGTTCTCATCGTTGAAGACGACTTGGCCTTCCGAGGCCGTTTCGTCGACATCATCCAAAGCGACCCGGACTATGTGCTGGTTGCCGCTGTTGGTACCGCGGCAGAGGGCATTGCGGCGGTGGATCAATCTGCGCCCGATGTTCTGTTGGTCGATCTTGGGTTACCCGACAAAAGTGGCATCGATGTCATACGGCATGCCGCCAAGGTACGGCCCCAGTGCGAAAGCATGGTGGTCACGGTGTTTGGCGATGAGGCACACGTGCTCGCGAGCATCGAGGCCGGTGCCACCGGGTATCTGCTGAAGGATGCCTCCGCTGAACAGTTTCTGGCCAGCATCCGCGAGCTGGTCTCGGGGGGGTCGCCCATCAGCCCGGTGATCGCGCGCGGGCTGTTGCGTCGCTTCATGCCCAATCCAGTGGTGCCCAGCAACGAATCAAATCTGTCGGATCGCGAACGCGAAATTCTCAAGCTGGTGGCGAAGGGTTTCAATTTCGGGGAGATCGGCCAGCTTCTATCCATCTCCCCGCATACCGTCACCAGCCACATCAAGAAGATTTACCGCAAGATGGCCGTGCACTCCCGGGGCGAAGCCGTCTATGAGGCGCAACGGATGGGCCTGCTGGATAGTTGGCCCGCCATTCACGTGAGCCAGCTGGGTAGCGCCGGCCCCTTGGCCCCGTCGAAGAAGAACTAGGGAGCCACTGATCAAGTTCAAAAAACCCGTCATACCGGCGAAAGCCGGTATCCAGCCTTGAATTCAATCAACATGTTGCGAAGTCATGGATACCGGCTTTCGCCGGTATGACAACTTCATCAGAGGCTCCCTAGCCCACCCGCCCAGGTTGGGCGAGATTGAAGACCAGTTCGACACTGTGTCCTTCTTCATGATGAACATGCTCGATGTAGGCGCCAAGTGCCTGGGCGCGATTTTGCATGTTGCTGATGCCGCGACCCCGTCGATGTTGCAATGAAGCTCCGCCGGGGAGTGATGGCTGGCTTCTGTCGCCCTTGGTGCCATTGTCGGAAATGATCAAGCGCGCCTCGCGGGGCGATTCCCAGGTCTCGATCCGGACCCGATTGGCGCCCGAGTGCTTCAGCACGTTGGTGATGGCCTCCTGCACGATGCGCATCACCTGCAGCAGCGCATGCGGCCCGACCTGCTTCAGCGGGGACAACTCGCCAACCTTCCACTCCATATCGATGCCCGCCGCATTCAGGCGCGGCTCCAGGCGATAGCGAAGATTTCCCAGCAGACTGGCCAGGTCATTGTCTTCCGGCTGCATGGAGTCAATGGTGAGTCGCATGTCGTCAATGCAGCCCCGCAACGACTCCGCCACTTCCTTTTGCGTGAGCACCCGATTTTCCACCAGCGCAAGCGTGGTCATGAGCTGGGAGCCCAGCCCGTCATGCATGTCCTGCATCACCCTTGCCCGCTCATCAGCCACCGCCGACTGCCGCTCGATGTCGTTGATGCGCGCGTAGTTGTCTTCCAGCTCGCGGTGCTTCTCCTCCACGCGGGCTTCGAGGCTGCGATTGAGCTGCTCCACTTCGCGCACAGAATCCAGCAGTCGCTTCAGCAACGCCCAACCCATGGCTAGAAACAACGGCAGTGCCGCGTACTGAAGCCAATACAGGGTCTCGAATCCAAAGTTGTTGGCCACGGCAAGCACATCGCGCGCGCCAATCAGCACCATGGCGGATGCGGCCAGAAACAGAAGGATGTGCTCCAGTCGGCGCGATTGCCATGCATGCCGGCCGAGCAGCAGACAGACCATGATTCCCATCACATTGGCGAACTGGTAAGTGCCGAACCGCAGCCATCCCGTGAGGCTGCCAGGCCCCACTATTTCCAGCAAAAAGGGCAGCACCAGCAATATGACGGCTGCCACTTCCACGAGCCGCGATCGAACATTGATGTAGCGCACGGCGAACATCGCGAGCAGCGCAAACACGCCGTTGAAAAGCTGCATCTGCAGCAGATCCAGCAATGCGTCCGACATGGGCACTGCATGCCACTGCAAATGCAGCAGATTGCGGCCAGACCAGCAGGCCAGGGCCAGGGCGAAGTACAACAACTCGCTGCGTTCGCGGCGCAATACCCAGTAGAGCGACAGGAATATGATCAGGAAGGCATTGATGCCGTTCTGGATCCACGGAAAGGTGAGTTGATGGAACTGTCGCATCTCGAATGTGGGCCGCAGATCCATGTCAGCGCCGACGTACACGCGTGACAGCCCATCCTTGCCGATTTCCGATGTGACCAGGCGTATATCGAGAACATTGCGACCGGCCTTCAGGAGGGCAGGCGAGATCGGGTAGTAATGCGTGCGGTTCCAGTTGCGATAGTGCGGGTCATCAATGGGCCCGCCACTGCCGAGGAAAGCGCCGTTGAGGTAGAAGGCAGCATTGCGACTGGCGCGCGGCACATACAAAGCCTGCGCCGTGTTGGGCTGCACATCGATGAAGAACACGATCCGATACCAGCCTTCACGGGTCAGGTCGCGACGAGCTTGTGTCCACACATCAGGAAGATTCACCGCCATGCCCGTCGGGACACTGTCGCTGCCCGGCGCAAAGCCCGGCACAGCGCCGAGAAATTGCGCCTGCTCGATCGGGTTGGTCCGGTGCGATGCATGTCCAACACTCACCTGCATGACGCACCACAAACAGACCGCCCACACTGCCCAGGTCCGACAGGCGGGATGATTCAGGCTGCCTCCACGCCGAGCGGTGTTCACGCCCAGACCATTTCAGATGCTGATCGAGCCATCATCGCTGCGTCACGGTATAGCCTTTGGCACGCAGCCCCTCCACGAGGCCGCGCGCGCCGGTGAGGTGCAACGCCCCTACTGCGACAAAATGGGTCTTGCCCCCTGCAAGCAGAGCTTCAGCCTTGGCCTGCATCTGGCGATTGCGCGAATACAGCAGCAGTTCTTCCAGCTCTGCCTTGCGCCGCTGGGCCTTGCCTGAATCAAGGGCTGCCTGGTCGAACCTCACTACGTCTCCAGCTTTCCAGGCCGCGATCAACGCGTCGATCTGCTTGGCAGATTCGCCAGACTCCAACGTGACCAGGCTGTTTTCCAGAAAGGCCTCCTGATCCACATCCGCGAGGCCGGCCATCAGCGCCATCTGCTGCTTGACACCCTCCAGTTCCACGATGGGCATCTTGCGCTCGAGAGCGCGACGAATGAGGTGGGCATCGACGCCTTGTTGCGCATCAAAGCCGTGGCGTCCGTACTCCGTCACCGCAAGTAGTCCGGCCAGGATGAAGGGCCGCATCGGTTTGACCGCGGCAAACGGGATGCCCAGCCTTTCCAGCTGCTTCTGCAGGCGCTCGACCATCGGCTTGGGCAGACGTGTCTCAATGCTGTCTGGCGGGGAGAACATCATGGCTGGCGCGGCGGCGCGGATGGCGGCCTCATCGGTAATGTCGGCTTCGACGACCAACACATCCGACTGGGCAAAAGCCTGCTGTACCGACGCAGGAAGTGGATAAAAATCCGCACGGCCGACATGCACGGTGCCGAAGAGCCACAGGCGTCGGGGCGGACCGCCATCGGCTTTGGCCGGGAAAGTGACCTCCCACAGAAATGCCGACGGCTGCGGCGTTGTACGCGCGACCGGTTCAGTCGCTAAAACCGTCCCGGCGAAGCCGAGGATGATGTAGAGCGCACCACTCAGCCAGCCCTGAAGTCTTGAACTCATAAGTCTTGAATTCATGCCTCTCCCTCCTTGCGAATATTCGCAATGTCCACATTCAGTCGTACGGGTGCCACCGGCACGAACGCGGGCATGGCAATGTCCTCGTAGCGCACTTCGATGATCTCCAGCGGCTCGTTACCACCCGGTGCATGCAGCTGAACCGTGTCCCCTTCACGCGCCTTGATGAGACAACGTGCCAAGGGTGAAATCCAGCTGATGTAACCCCTCGCCGTGTCGATTTCGTCCACGCCCACGATGCTGACTGTCTGTTCACGGCCATCCGCGTGCAACACCGTCACGGTTGCGCCGAAGAAAATGTGGCTGGCATCCTCACGGGGCTGACGCGGGTCCACCACCTCTGCCGCATCCAGCCGCTTGTTGAGGAACCGGATGCGGCGGTCTATCTCGCGCAGGCGCTTCTTGCCGTAGAGGTAATCGCCGTTCTCCGAGCGATCGCCATTTTTGGCAGCCCAGGACACCGTGGCCGTCACCTCGGGGCGCTCCGAATCGAGCAGCCACTTCAACTCATCCAGCAGTCTGCGCTGCCCGCGCGGCGTGATGTAGTTCTTGGCACCCGCCGGAATGGGTGGTGCACCGGCTTCCAGATCATCGTCCGGATCCTGTTCGGTTTCCCTGGTGAATGCCTTGCTCATGGAGGGGTGAATGTGCGGCAGGATCGGAAGTTGAATGGGTGCAAAGCCTGGCCAAGGTCGTGAAGCAGGTTCACTCAGCTGCCTTGAAATGGTGGAAAATGCGGTCAGAACAAGGAGAACATTGTGGCACGAGACCTGTTCGACATCCTCGACGTCCCCGAAACCGCGACACCTGCCTGGATCAAGCGTGCGTATGCGCTGCGCAAGCAGTCCATCATCGAAGATGGCGCGCTCGACAGCCGCCACCGTGAACTTGAGTTGGGCGCGCTGGACGAAGCCTACCGCGTCCTGTCAGACGATAATCGCCGCAGCGCCTATCTGGACACCCTGCACCGCCAGCCGCGACCGCTCCTGCCTGCCTCGGCACTCAGCCTGTTGCTGTCGACGGGAATGCTGGCCTTCTACTTTGTGTGCCTGCTTTCCGCCCTGGTTTTCGCCTACCAGCACAATCAGGAGCAGGCCCGGATTCGAATTGAAGAAGACCGCATTGCCGCCGAGTCAGCCCGTGCAACCAAGGAACTGGAAAATCGTGCCCAGCTGGAACGGGAACGCATGGCCCGCTCGGCAGACAATGAACGCATTCGGCTGGAGCAGCTGCAACGTCAGCAGTTCGAGCGTGACCGGCGCAATCTCGACACGTGGCAGCGACAGGCGCAATTCGCGGCCCGATCAGAAGAGCAGCAGCGGCTGTATGCCGAGCGTCAGCAGCAATATCTGGCTGAACAGGCAGAGCGCCGCGAGCGTCTTGAACGTGAGGAAGAGCGGCGGCGCGCCCTGGCTGAACTCGAGCGGCAAAAGCGCTGGATCCGAGAGTCCGAGCGCCGCTAGCCGCATGGAGGTACCTCGCGACGGCGTGCTGGCTCGACCTGTCTGAATCGCGACGACACCCGCGGCAGATTGCCCACCGGGTCCAGCACGAGGATCACGAGGATCGACAATACGGTCGCGGAGCGGTAAATCGGGGCTCAACATGACATCATCCTGAGCGACCGCCCCTTCAGACCACCCGGACATGACTGCCAACTCCTCTGCTGCAAGCGCCACGTCAAGCCTCGCGGTGACACCCCGGCTCATCCCGCTGACCTTGACCCTCATGGTTGCCCTGATCGTATCGGGCCTGCATCCCTTTGACCGGGCCACCTGGGGGATGGAAGTTGCGCCAGTGATGATCGCGCTGCCGCTCTTGTGGGCGACGCGCCACTCCTTCCCGCTGACGGGGCTCATCACCACATTGATCGGCTTGCATTGCCTGGTTCTCATCATCGGCGGTGCCTACACCTATGCCCGCGTCCCATTCGGCTTCTGGATGCAGGAGATGATGGGCTTGTCGCGCAACCCCTACGACAAGATCGGCCACTTCATGCAGGGATTTGTCCCGGCATTGCTGGCGCGGGAAATCCTCTTGCGCGGCAAGCATGTCAACAGCCTGCGAATGGCAGCCTTCCTGTCCATCTGCGTGGCGCTCTCAATCAGCGCGGCCTACGAATTGATTGAATGGTGGGCAGCGCTGGCGCTGGGTCAGGGCGCCGACGAATTCCTCGGCACCCAGGGCGATCCGTGGGATACACAGTCGGACATGTTTCTCGCGCTGCTGGGGGCCATGGCAGCGGTGCTCTTGCTGACACGCTGGCATGACCGCCAGCTTCTGGCGCGTGGCACGCTGCCACCGACAGGCACGACTCGCTGATCGGACTCTGCTAGCAGTTTGTTGAATTTTAATTTCTCACACTCTTTGTGCGCACATGATGTGGCACTTCCCCCTTTGGAAAAGGGGGATTGAGGGGGATTTCGGTCCGTTGCCAGTGCGATGCGCTGCAAATCTCCCTCAATCCCTCTTTAGAAAAGAGGGAAGTGCCCGGCGATCAGCACGCTTCCTTGACACGCAATAGAAATTCAACAAACTGCTAGTGCGTGTGGTGGGCGTAGATGGCCTTCAGGCCGTCAATGTCGCGGATGCGGACATATTTCTGCTCCACTTCGATGAGTGCATCGGCCTGGAACCGTGAGAAAAGCCGGCTGACCGTCTCCAGCTTCATGCCCAGGTAGCTGCCGATTTCCTCGCGCGTCATGCGCAGATGAAATTCTAATGCAGCGTAACCGCGGGAATGCATGCGCTGCGACAGATTGAGCAGGAAGGCGGCCAGACGCTCCTCGGCGCGCATGGTGCCGAGTAGCATCATCACGCTGTTTTCGCGCACGATCTCGCGGCTCATCACTTTGTGGAAATGGGTGAGCAACGACGGAATCTCGGTGGAGAGGCTCTCCAGCTGGCTATACGGGATCATGCACACTTCGCTGTCTTCCAGCGCCACCGCATCGACCGTGTGCGAGTCCGAACTGATGCCGTCCAGACCCAACAGCTCGCCCGCCATGGAAAAGCCAGTGACCTGGTCACGGCCATCCTGAACGGTGAGCCGTGTCTTGAAGAATCCGGTGCGAATGGCGTATAGCGCCTCGAACGGCTCACCACTGCGATACACGGCTTCGCCACGCTTGATCTTGCGGCGGAAATAGACGAGCTCGTCCAGGCGGTCCATTTCGCTGTTTGTGATGCCGATCGGCATGCATAGCTCGCGCAGGTTGCAATTCGAACAGGCGACCTTCAGGCGGGATACCGTATCGAGGGTCTGGCTTTCCTCAACGGCAATGATCGGCGTGACGCGATGGTTGGACATGGGAGGCAAGGATGGGTTGAACAGACAATGACTTGATCCACATCAAAACACAATTCTGCGCCGGGGCCAAGCTGCGAAGAGTTCGTATTGTAGTTACAGACATGCCTGCAACCGCTCCCGACCTCATTGTTGACACTGATCTGATCCGGAAACATGACCGGCCGGGTCCTCGTTACACCTCGTATCCGACAGCTGATCGCTTTGTGGAAGCCTATGGGGCTGATCAGCAAAAATGCTGGATCTCCGCCCGCAATATCGGTGGCCGACAGCCGCCCCTGTCGCTTTACATCCACATCCCCTTCTGTTCCAACATTTGCTACTACTGCGCCTGCAACAAGGTGATCACCAAAGATCACGGGCGCAGTGCGAAGTATGTGAAGTACCTCAAGCGGGAGATGGGTCTGGTCACGGCAGAGCTCGACGGCAAGCCAGTGCTGGAACAGCTGCACTGGGGCGGCGGCACGCCCACGTTCCTGTCACCGGACGAAATGACCGAGCTGATGGACATCACGCACGAACACTTCAGCCTGGATCCCAACGGCGAATATTCGCTGGAGATTGATCCGCGCGGCGTGGACAGGGACACCTTCGCGCTGTTGGGGCAGCTGGGCTTCAACCGGGTCAGTATCGGTGTGCAGGACTTCGAGCCAGGCGTGCAGGAAGCCATCCACCGTATCCAGTCAATCGAAGAAACCCGGAGCGCCATGGAGGCTGCGCGCGAATGCGGCATGAAGTCGGTCAACCTGGATCTGATTTACGGTCTGCCGCGCCAGAACAAGGAGACGTTCGCCCGCACCCTGGAAGAAGTCATCCGCCTTTCTCCCGACCGCATCGCGCTTTACAGCTATGCCCACCTGCCCACGCTGTTCAAGCCCCAGCGGCGCATCCTTCCCGAGGATATGCCGACAGCAGAGGCCAAGCTCGGACTATTGGTACAGGCCATCAGGACACTGACGGACGCAGGTTACGAATACATCGGCATGGATCACTTCGCGAAACCGGATGACGAGCTCAATGTGGCACGCCATCAAGGGCGCCTGCATCGCAATTTCCAGGGCTATTCCACGCGCGCCGATTGCGATCTCGTTGCACTCGGCATCTCGGCGATCAGCAAGATCGGGCCGAGTTACGCCCAGAATGTGAAAACGCTGGATGAGTACTACGACCGTCTTGACGCCGGGGTACTGCCCATCGCGCGCGGGATCGAGCTCACGCCTGACGACGCGCTGCGCCGCTCGCTCATCCAGGCGCTGATGTGCCACTTCAAAGTAAGCATCGAATCCATCGAGAGCGCACATCTCATCAACTTCTGGGAGTATTTCGAATCAGAACTTGACCAGCTGGCAGAGTTGGCGGCAGACGGGCTGGTATCGATCGACAGCGAATGCATCGCAGTCACCCCTCGGGGACGCATGCTGGTACGATCCATCGCCATGGTGTTCGATAAATATATCCGTCAAAATGCGGAAAGACAGCGCTTCTCCAAGGTGATCTAGAAAATGCTGGATGTCCTGCCAGCGCTTCTGGGCGGTGCGTTGATTGCAGGTGCGCTGTCGGGTGCACATTGTGCCGCCATGTGTGGCGGCATCGTGGGCGCCATGCAAAGCCACTCTCCCGTGGTGCTGCATCGCAGTCGGCGTGCGGCACTCCTGCATGCACTGATGTCCGCGTTGCCACAGAACGCAGGCCGCATCAGCGCCTACGCGCTCGCCGGGCTGCTCGCCGGCGCTGCAGGAAGTGGATGGATCAGCGTCCACGACAGCGCCAGCCTGCGCCAGGCTCTCTTCGCCGTTGCAAATTCACTGCTCATCGCCCTGGGCGTCTCCTTGATGTTCGGGCAGCAGCTCGCCAACCATGCCGAACGATTGGGTGGCCACCTCTGGCGCCACATCCGACCGCTGGCCGCACGGCTGATATCCAGCCCGTCACCAACAAGACGCTGGATGCTGGGCCTGCTCTGGGGCGCCATGCCTTGCGCACTGGTCTATGCCATGTTGCTGTCTGCACTGGCATCCGGTTCGCCAGTGGACGGCGCGCTGCTGATGCTGGCATTCGGTCTGGGTACCCTGCCCAATCTGTTGGCCATCAGCCTCGCCTGGGCCTTGCCTCAGCAGTTCAAGGGCTTGCGAATATTCGCAAGCCGCCCCGGCGGCGTCATCTCGCTCAAGGCCATGGCAGGCGCAGTCATGCTGGTGTTTGGCGTATTCGGACTGCTGCGTTTGCCTGCCGTCGTGAAACTGCATGGCATGAACGCAATTTGCCACCCGGTGCTGCAATGAGCAGGGACGAAGCGGATACCTGCTTCCATTGCGGCGAGCCGAATCCGTCGGCAGCCACGTTCCAGCAACTCTTCGATGGGCAGATGCGGCGTTTTTGCTGCGCCGGCTGCGAAGCTGTCGCCAGCACCATTCTCGCCGCAGGCATGGGTGACTTCTACCGCAAGCGCCAGCGGCCCAGTCTGCGGCCGGACGATCTCGTTCCCGCAGTGCTCGCGTCGCTTGAGCAGTACGATGCGCCCGCTTTGGCTGATGCCTCGATTGGTGGCAGCACAACCACCGACTTGCTCATCGACGGCATGACCTGTGCCGCCTGTGCCTGGCTAGCCGAGCGCAGTTTGCGTCGCGTGCCCGGCGTCAAGTCGGTGTCGGTGCAGTACGCAACCGGCCGCGCAGAGGTGATCTGGCGGCAGGGGGCCACACCGCTTTCCACGCTGCTGGGCTCGCTTCGCAAAGTTGGCCTGGATGCACGTCCTGCAGACAGCGCCCGCGATGCTGACGGCGAGCGGCGCCGCGCCAGACGGGAATTGCTGGAGTGGCTCGTGGCCGGGCTCGCCATGATGCAGGTGATGATGTATTCCATTCCGGTCTATCTCGCGCCGCCGGGTGATATCAGCCCGGAGTTTGATCAGTTGATGCGCTGGGCCAGTCTGGTTCTGACCCTGCCGGTCATCCTGTACTCCTCCCGCCGGTTCTTCGCCAATGCCTGGCGCGATCTTCGCCACGGACAGGTCGGCATGGATGTGCCCGTGGCACTCGCGCTGGCGCTCACGTTCACCGCCAGCGCAATCGCGACGGTGCAAGGACAGGGCCACATCTATTTTGATTCGATCACGATGTTCGTGTTTCTCCTCTTGAGTGCGCGATATCTCGAGCATCGCGCGAGACGCCGCGCAGCGCGAGCCATGGAACGGCTGGCACCTGCATTGCCCCCGCTGGTGGAAAAGCTCACCGGCTGGCCCGAGCAGGAGGCCGCCAAACGCATTCCCGGCACACAGCTACTCGCAGGCGACATCGTGCGCATCCCTGCGGGGGGCATCATCCCGGCCGATGCAACCGTGCTGGCTGGCAACGGCAGCGTGGATGAATCGCTGCTCACGGGCGAGTCTCGGCCGATCCCGCGAGGGGTAGGCGACGTGTTGCTGGGGGGTAGCCTCAATCTCGGCTCGCCTCTGGTGGCGCGGGTGGATCGCACCGGAGACGCCTCCACGTTGGCACAGCTGGCCCAGCTCGCGCGCCGTGCGCTGGCCACAAAGCCGCCCGCTTCACGGCTGGCCAGCAATCTGGCCGCCTGGTTTTCGGTTTCCGTACTGGGACTTGCTTCGCTCACGCTTCTGCTGTGGTGGCCAACCAGCCCTGATGCCGCGTTCCGTCATGCTGTCGCGGTTCTTGTCGTGACTTGCCCCTGCGCACTGGCCCTCGCATTGCCCGCCGCATGGGCTGCTGCGTCCGGGCGACTGTCGCAATGGGGATTGCTCACCGTGACGCCTCATGCACTCGATGCGTTGCAGGGCATTACCGATGTCGTACTGGACAAGACTGGCACGCTGACCGAATCCCGGCTCACCCTGAACGCCGCCGTCGCACTGGGCACAACGGCGGCCGCACGGTGCACGGCTCTCGCGGCCGCCATGGAGACCGGGTCGGTTCACCCGCTGGCCGACGCACTACGCCGCCATCAGCTTCAGCAAGATGGCCACACTGCGCAAAGCGAGCGCGCACTGACACCAGACGCTTCTGCCACTCACCTGTCGGGACAGGGTATCGAGGCCATCATCGAAGGACAGCGCCTTCGGCTGGGCAGTCGCCATTTCGTCGAGGCGCTGTCCGGCCCGTTGCCCGCAGACCAGCGCCAGGCGCTCATCGGCATGGGTGCCTCGCCCACGGACTCCGTGGTCTGGCTGGGCGCCGCACAGGGCTGGCTGGCCGCCATGTCATTCGGCATGACGCTGCGCCCAGATGCCGTGCGCATGGTGCAGGCGTTGGATCACACTGGCATCGCGATCCATCTCTTGTCCGGTGATGACGAGGCGGTGGTCCAATCCGTCGCCGCCATGGCGAATATTCGCAACGCCCGGGGCAACGCCTTGCCGGACGACAAGCGCGCCTTTGTCGCCGCACTGCAATCGTCGGGGCGTCGGGTGCTCATGGTCGGCGATGGCTGCAACGATGCCCCTGTGCTCGCGCAGGCGGATGCCGCAATCGCCATGTCGCTGGATCGTGATGGCGCAGACATGGCGCGCGCCCAGGCAGATCTGCTGCTCGTATCGGGTGAGCTCATGCGCATCCCGCAGGCACTCAGCCTGGCTGCCGCGGCACGCGCCGTCATGCGCCAGAATCTGGGGTGGGCGCTGGCCTACAACCTTTGCTCGGTACCGCTCGCCATGGCCGGGCTGATTCATCCCTGGATTGCCGCTCTGGGCATGTCTGCCAGCTCCTTGCTGGTCGTTGCCAATGCCGCCCGTCTGCTGGAATTCACCCCACTCGTTCGTGAGCACCACGCAACAACTGCCACCACCCACCTCGCTACGGACTCTCCCGCCTGACATGGAAGCGCTCTACCTCTTGATTCCGTTGTCCGTCATCGCCGTATTCGGCATTGGCTGGGTGCTGTGGCGCGCGGTCAATGGTGGCCAGTTCGATGACCTGGATGCACCGGGACAGGCCATCCTCATGGATGACGACCGACCGGTTCAGCCCCCGGAACGGGAACCCCCCGGCATTTGACCTAAATCAAAACAGTGATTTGCCACAAGCTCATCATCCTCATAAATTCCATCAATCCATTCCCACCACACCACACACCACCATGCAAACCGCCAACACCTACAACTATCAGGTCGTCAGGCAATTCGCCGTGATGACCGTCATCTGGGGCATCGTCGGCA
Source organism: Betaproteobacteria bacterium (assembly GCA_031394355.1). Lineage (GTDB taxonomy): Bacteria > Pseudomonadota > Gammaproteobacteria > Burkholderiales > Usitatibacteraceae > JAEUMY01. The sequence continues at coordinate 20,974 of JANNSU010000011.1, forward strand.
TGCTGGTCGGCGTCATCATTGCCGCCCAGCTCATCTGGCCCGACCTGACCGCCGGTATTCCCTTCCTGTCCTATGGCCGCCTGCGGCCGCTGCACACCAACGCGGTGATCTTCGCGTTCGGCGGCTGCGCGCTGTTCGCGACCTCCTACTATGTCGTGCAACGCACCTGCCAGGTGCGTCTGTTCTCGGACAAGCTGGCCGCGTTCACCTTCTGGGGCTGGCAGCTGGTCATCGTGCTGGCCGCGATCACCCTGCCGATGGGCATCACGACGTCAAAGGAATATGCGGAGCTGGAATGGCCGATCGACATCCTGATCACCGTGGTCTGGGTGAGCTATGCCATCGTGTTCTTCGGCACGATCGTGAAGCGGAAGGTGCCGCACATCTACGTGGCGAACTGGTTCTACGGCGCGTTCATCCTGACCGTTGCGCTGCTGCATCTGGTCAACAGTGCTGCGATGCCCGTGACCTTCTGGAAGTCCTACTCGGCGTACGCCGGTGTGCAAGACGCGATGATCCAGTGGTGGTATGGCCACAATGCGGTGGGATTTTTCCTCACTGCAGGCTTCCTCGGCATCATGTACTACTTCGTGCCCAAGCAGGCTGACCGCCCGGTCTACTCCTACCGCCTGTCGGTGGTGCACTTCTGGGCGCTGATCTTCACGTACATGTGGGCCGGCCCGCACCACCTCCACTACACCGCGCTCCCAGACTGGACGCAGAGTCTTGGCATGGTCTTTTCGCTGATCCTGCTGGCACCCTCCTGGGGCGGCATGATCAACGGCATCATGACCCTCTCGGGTGCCTGGCACAAACTGCGCGACGATCCGATCCTGAAATTCCTCATCGTCTCGCTGTCGTTCTACGGCATGTCGACGTTCGAAGGCCCGATGATGTCCATCAAGACCGTGAACGCCCTGTCGCACTACACCGACTGGACCATCGGCCACGTGCACTCCGGCGCGCTGGGCTGGGTGGCCTTCATCTCCATCGGCGCCATCTACTACCTGATCCCGCGCCTGTTCGGCCGTGAGCAGATGCACTCGGTGAAGT
>JANNSU010000016.1:0-4335 GCA_031394355.1 Betaproteobacteria bacterium
ATTGGCGATTTGGAATTGAAGCTGAGTAACGGAGAGCAACTCGAACTTGGTTGCTATTCCGACGAAGATCGTAAGGTGCGATTTCGGCTTGCCGACAAGTTTTATCAGAGTCAGCTGGACGCAGTCGATTTTGTTGGAACAGTTAGAAATGTGGAGCGGCAACCGAAGGAATGAACTGTCGAAGCTTTTACTCGCGAGGCTGCTCGCAACAGCGATTCCAGGCAAGGGCACTTTTGAAAGAGGCACCTCCCATTCGCTTCACTGTTCTGAACCTCTGCGCGGTGGTCGGGGGAATTTGCCTCGCCTTCGCCGCGGGTCGCGCTACAGGCTCACCCGCGCTTGCGGTACTTTACTTGATGATCGTGACCGCATGGGTAGTGCACCGGTTTGCTCACGGCCAAATTGGGGCGACGATTATATCGGTCGGAGGGGCAGGTATTTTGATTTGCGTCGCCATCTCGTGGGCATGGATTGGTTTGCCTGATCCGTGGGGGGTGCGGCGTTCGGTGCTTACGTTGGGTAGTCTGTTAATGCTCCTTGGAATCAGTCTCTTTCTCAGCACCTCACCGAACCACCCCTATTCACGGCACCAAAAATACTTGGGCGTTACCAGTCTGTTATTTTTTGCTGCTTGGTGGCTGATTGTCCCTTGGGTCGGAACTGCCGCCGTTGCGAATCGTCAAGCAAACGACGCCACAGCAAACAATGCGGCCATGAAAGAAGCCGGTAACCGTTCACGGGATTAGGACGGGAGTAGGCTGGGGGCGGGTTGCTGGTTGAGGTGGGCGACGATCGAATCGTGCAGGTAGCAGAAGAAGTTGCGTTGCTGTTTCTTGCAGGTGGCAATCGCCGTCCACATGCGTTCGTGATAACGCTGCCCGGCTTCGCCCCGAGTTCCTTGAGTAATCTTCCGGTCGATGACGCAGTGTCGAATCTGCTGTTCACTGTGGTTGTTCGTCGGCTCGACGCGCTCGCTAAACATGAAGCGAAAGTAATCCTGCGACAAGTCATACGTTTCAATTTCCGATGTCTCGGCATTGGCATACTCGACGAGCGCGAACCGCGCAGCGAGATTCCTGGCCTCTTTCGTCGAAGGAGGCTGGCGAGCCAGTTCCAGAAAACGGTCGCGGTGAGTGAGCATCGAACGGTGGAAGCCCTCGGCCGTCATCTCGTCTCGGCGGTGCCAGGCCGAAAACAGCCGCCGCGAGCGATCCAGAAGCTGCTCGGCCCAGGCTTTGGTCTTTTGGTCTGGATGCTTCTCCGACAGAAAGCGGATGTCCCGGATCAAGTGAGCCCAACAGTATTGGGCCTTGATCCAGAAATTCCAGGCAAACGAACAGTTCGCCGAGAAGTAGTCGAAGTTCAAGTAGCCGGCGAACTCGGTCCCCACCAGCTTTTCCAGCACTTCCCGCGACCGAGTCGCCGCGATGTGGAACACGCTGAAAGTCGCAGCGGTGATGCACCAAATCCAGTGCTTTTTGCCGTTGTCTTTGATGCTGGTCTCGTCGCTACCGAGTTGTTCTTGGCGCGGAATCGCGGCAACCACCTCGTCGTAACTGTCCGCTAGCGATGGGCTGATCGTTTCGGTGCAGAGCTTGGACAGGTAGCCTCGCGAGACGGGAACCTGCAACACGTCTTCCATCCACGTTTCGACCGTCGAGTAGCTGCAGTGGCCGACCGACTTGAGCCACCCGATCGTGGCCAGCAATCGCGGCCCAAAGATCGGACCGTTCAATTCCGGGCAGTCGGGAGTGTACAAGTTGCCGCTGGCATCTTCATAGACCGCCAATTGATATTCGGTTACATGCACCGGAGCTTCCGGCAGTTCGATGTGCTGGATGACATCGACATCGCCGGTGGGAGTCAGCCCCAACCGCTGGACTTCGGTTTCGTCGATTTCATAATCGATCGTTTCGTTGACACGCTCCGGCGGCAGCGGCTGGCGCAAATGCTGCTGGTGTCCCGGTTGTCCACCTTTGCGCCGCTTTTTGGGACGCCCAGGTCGTTGTTTGGGCTTTGGCTTGGCGATGTCGCTGGAAGGCGGCTTGGAAGACGTCGACGAATCCTTTTGCGCCTTCGCCAGTGCAAGCTCCAACTCCGCGACCCGCCTGGTGAGCTTCTCAATCTGCGCTGCTTGAGCAGCAACCAGGTCGCGCAGTTCCTTGATCGTTTGATCTCTACTGTCCATGCGCAAACAATAGAAAATCCGCCAAACTAACGCATCATCAATTTTTTCCGTGAACGGCGAAAATAAATCTTCGTCAAGCTCTCTCGACGTAAGTCGAGTGCCACTCGACTTACGTCAAGGGCCGTTTTCGTAAGTCCGATTTCGGCTGTTTCGCCCCTTGCACGGGACACTTGGTCGCGCCTAACGTGAGCCAGCCGAAGCGGATCTTTCGGCCCGTTTCACCCGCGAAAGGAGTCCCCGCACGATGGACAAGCAACAGCCCACGCACCCGCCCCGCCCCTCCCGTGCTCCCGGCCAGGTGGCCGAAGCCGCCGACAAGTCGCTCCGCAGTTACACCGTTGGCGCGGTGCCGATTCTGAATCAGATTTTGAAACGTCTGGATCTGGAGACTCTGCTGGAGCGGCATCTGCCGAGCGAGGACGGGCGGACCATCGTCCCCACCGCCACGGGCTTGCTGCTCCTGGTCCGCAACGTGCTGGTCTCGCGCGAACCGATCTACGGCGTGGCCGATTGGGCCTGCGGCTACGCGCCCGATCTGCTGGACCTGTCGCAATCGCAACTCGACGCGCTCAACGATGATCGCCTGGGCCGCTGCCTGAATCGGCTGTTCCAGGCAACCGGGCCGGAGTTGATTCTGGACGTGGTGCGGCAGGCGATCCGCGCGTTCGGCCTGCGGCTGGACGAGTTGCACAACGACTCGACCTCGATCTCCTTCCACGGCGAATATGCCGAGGCGGCCGAGAAAAAGACGCGTCAAGGCCGTCAGACGCAGGCCATCACTTTTGGGCACAGCAAAGACCATCGCCCCGACCTGAAGCAGTTGCTCTACGTGCTGACGGTCACCGACGACGGCGGCGTGCCGGTGTACTTCACCACCGAGAGCGGCAACACCAGCGACGATCCCACGCACATCGGCACCTGGGACTTGCTCTGCCAACTGGTGGGAAGTCCCGACTTTCTGTACGTGGCCGACTGCAAGCTGGCCAGCACGGCCAATCTGGATCACATCACGCGCCGCGGTGGCCGGTTCGTCACGGTCCTGCCCGGTTCTCGACGGGAAGACGCCGAGTTTCGCGGCCGCTTGAGCCAGGCCCAACCCAGCGACTGGCAACACGTGTATGACGTTTCGCATACCCAGACCGACCTGCGCGGCAAACAAGTCACCGTGGTCACCGACCAGTTGCGGGTCTGGGCCACCGAACAGGCCACCAGCGAAGGCTATCGGCTGCTCTGGTATCACAGCAGTCGTAAGGCGGAACACGATCGGCTGGCGCGGATCGCCAGCACCGAGCGGGCCTTGCTCGACCTGGTGGCGTTGCGGCAGCGGCTGGAGGGTCCCAAGACGCGCTTTCGCGAGCGGGCCAAGGTCGAGCAGGCGGTGGCCGAGATTCTCAGCGCGCGGGATGTCGAGCGGTGGGTCCGCGTGCGGGTCGAGGAACAGGAGATCAAGCACTATCGCGCGACCACCCGCGGCCGGCCTGGTCCCGACACACGCTACGTTTGCGACGTGCAGAGCCGCTTCGCACTGTCGGTGGAAGTCGATCGAGAGCAGTTGGAGCGCGAGACGCTCGGCGATGGGGTGTTCCCGCTGATCACCAACCAGCGGCAGCTAACGGCCGAGGAACTGCTGCGGGCCTACAAGCGGCAGCCGCTGATCGAGAAGCGGTTCTCGCAGTTCAAGAACGACTTCTGCGTGGCCCCGGTGTATCTCAAGGAGGTCAGCCGGATTCAAGGACTGTTGTGCGTGTACTTCCTGGCGCTGTTGGTGCAGAGCTTGCTGGAACGCGAACTGCGGCAGGCGATGCTGCGCGACGGCGTGGAACACTTGCCGCTCTACGGCGAGGACCGCGAATGTCGGCGGCCGACGACCCGCAAAGTGATCGACGCCTTCGAGCCGGTCCAGCGGCACGTGCTGACACTCCCCGACGGCCGACAAGAAGTGCTGCACACCCAACTCACGCCCCGCCAGTCCCAAATCCTCCACCTGCTGGGAATCTCCGCCGACACCTACGGCCGATAAAAATCGGCCCCCAGATAATCCATCAAATCCCCGCCACGATGTGCGGAAAGTGAGTTCCTACAAAAGGTCTCGTTCTATTTCGGTCGAATTGGCAGGTTGCTCGTGATTTCTCCGCAGGATACTGAAC
>JANNSU010000020.1:0-82958 GCA_031394355.1 Betaproteobacteria bacterium
CTCTGCTCGTTTCTTGGCTGCAACCTCTCGCAGTATTTCTTTGCGACGAAGTCTTTCGGATTTCTCGGGCATCTCTGGGACCTGCTGGATTCTGAATTCTCGGCCGGTGACTTGGAGGAGTGTTTCCTGTGACGCCTAACGCCCACGCTCACCGGCGCGCGCCGGTGGCGGTTGATCAACGGAGGATCTCAAGCGCGCGTCCGCGTGCGGCGTGCTGTTAGAGCGCTGACGCCATACCGCGAAAAGTACCGCAGCCATAACTAGACCCGCGCCGGCAAATACTGCGTCCATTACCGAGAGATCAGTGAGGCTCACATCTGATCCCGTAAAGAACATATAGAGCTTTGGGAGCACAACAGCGACTACGGAACATATCGGAAGCCCGAACCAAGGGCAGTACCAAGATGCTCGCTCGAGTAACAACTGGAGCGACAGTGTCGCGATAAGGATGAACGTGGCACCCACCGCAAATATCAGCAATCCAAACGGGTGCAAAGCTGAGCCGCTGCAACTTGAGAAGACCGTGAGGTAGCAAAGAAGATCCAACGTGCTCGCCGCAGTCAATGCAAAGGAGGTAACGGCCAAGGCCACTGCAAGTGCGAAGCGAGGCGTGAGCATCAGCGCTCTAACGTTGAAATGACCGGCGGACAGTAGGCCGGCGACAGCCGGCCGAAAGGGCGTCCGAGACGATTGCCATGTTAGCCCGGCTCCCCGAGAGCTTCCAAGGTTGGGGCGTACCCTTCGTGCTCGGCCAATTGACGGGCAGTGTGACCAGCAGCGTTCCTTAAGGTGGCGTTCGCGCCGTGCTCAACCAAGCGTCGCACAATTCCGTGCTGTCGCGACGCAACTGCTTCGTGGAGGGGCGTGTTCCCTTCGTCGTCTGCTGCATCAGCATCTGCACCGGCCGCCAGCAGCAGTTCCACGCCCGGTACGTCGCCGAGAGTGGCCATCCAGTGCAACGGCGTTTGCCCTTTGCCGCTGCGGCTGTTTACACCCACGTTCGGCAACGCCGCGAACTCTGGAAGTGCGGCAACGTCGCCTAGGACTTCTGACAGGGTGAGCATGTGCGGGCTAACTAGATTTATCCCGCAACAACGCGGCATAACAACCCGCGACGCGGGTTATCAAACTGCCGGAAATCCCGGCAATCCATTGATCTGAATGCGAATATTCGCAAAAGGTGTATCTATATACAGTATTAACAAGCCGCGTCTTCAAGTTGTGCTCCATTACGCGCATCGCGGTGAGTGGATCAGGGGCCTCTGCACATCTGTTACCTGCAATACAGTTTAAGCACGGAGCAGGGTTACGTCCACAGGATGCGACATTGCACTGATTTCTGGACTTGGACCCGGTTCTTCGCCAGGCCCGCGAGGTGTTCTCCACGCTGCACACTGCCTGACAAGCTTGTTCAGCAACACTGGATTGCATCGCTATAATCTGCCGACCATCCATTCTGTTGAGCCATCACCCGCTCAACATCACCTGACCATCGCCATGTCCAATCCCTTCTCTCTATTCAACTTCGGTGGGCGCAAGACCACTTTCTTCGAGGACCTCGCATCTCGCGGGCACCAGGTCAAGTTCGCGCCCAACGACATCATCATCAAGGAGCGTACGCACGGCGACTGCTTTTATTTCATCGAGACGGGCACGGTGCGGGTGTTCTCGACGCTGGAGGATGGCAGCGAGGTGATCATCGACGAGCATGGCCCCGGCCATTATGTTGGCGAGATGGCGATGGAGACGCGGCTGCGCTCGGCATCGGTGATGGCCCTGACCGACGTGGTGGCGGCGGAGGTCTCGCGGGACGTGGTGCTGGAGGACATCCGACGTCGTCCGGAGCATGCTCTGGAGCTGTTGTTCGAGATGGTGCGCCGCGCGCGCAGCACGACGGAAACCGTGCGACTCCTGGCATTGCTGGATACATACAAGCGGGTGGTCTGCCTCATCGAGCAGCTCGCGATGCATCCCGCTGTACCGGCAGTGATTCCCGAGCCGCCCTCCAACCTGGAAATCGCACAGCGCGTCGGTGCGCAAGAAAACATGGTGACGGCCATCCTGCAGGATCTGACGACGGAAGGCTACATCGAACGCACGCAACATTCGCTCATCGTCAAGCGGCGCCTGCCAGCGCACTGGTGAAGGCAGGACGCTCTCTGAAAGCGTTTCAGCTTTCTTCGACGTCGCTGGGGAGAAACCGGGCCAACTCGCTTTGGCGAAATGCCGAGTAGACCTCGCGCGCGACCTGGCCCTTGATGACCACGAGCCGCGCGAAGTCGTCGATGTAGAAGTAAAGCCGCCACGTGACCACCGGGTACTTCATTTCGTGCAGCAGCACGATCGGCCCGGGGTCGGCCAACACACCGCTGACCTTGCGGGCTGATTCTTTCAGCAGCGTCTCGACCGCCGCTTCGTCGAACCCGTACTTGAGCGGCAGCTCGATGTTGCTGAGATGATTGTTCGTCGGTCTGGAATGCACGGTGAGCCGGGCCTTGGCCACGGTGCCATTGGGCACCACCACCTCGTCCGCTGTGCGGGTGCGCAGATGTGTTGATCGCCAGTTGGTGACCAGGACAAAGCCTTGGGTACCCCCATCCAGCGTGATCCAGTCACCAGCCTTGTACGGCCGCTCGAAATTCAGCGCCAGACCCGCGAACAGGTCGCCGAGCGTGTTCTGCAATGCCATGCCCAGCACGATGGCCAGGATGCCAGACGTCGCGAAGAGCCCTGTCATGGGTTGGTTGAACACGTGCACGGCAATCACGGCCGTTGCCGCGAGGTAGATGAGAATGTTGATGATGTCGGTCAGCAGCTTGCGCTGGCGCGGCGCACCATCTCTTCCACCTCCGAATAGTCGCGACCAGACGAAGAGATCCAGGGCTGAAGTGAGATTCCATGCCAAGGCGTACCACCACGCGATGGCCAGACCACTCACCAGCCAGGCAGGAAGAATGGTGGAGGGCAGGGTGCCGCTGAACCAGGGCACATCGGCCGGTCGCAGGATGGCCGTGACCACAATGATCTGTACGCAGATCGAGTAGATGAAGTCTTTGGTCTCTCTTTTCACAGGGGTTGCCTGGGCAGTTGTGGGCTACTGGAAATTGTACGTCAGAGGCTCGGCTGCAGGCTCCGTACAGACTTCCTCGCAACTCGGGTCGATGCTCGCCCGAACCAGTCTTCCATCCCGACCGGCCGCTGATCCAAACCGACTTGTCAGCTGTCACATCCCAGTCTTGGTAATTTAACCAAGGCGCTGATATGATGGCGCCGCGTCGATGTTTTCAGGCACCCGCGTCATTCACGATTCCATCCCATCCATCCCGGTCTGTGGCCACTCGTTCATCCTCTGCTGCCCCTGGCACGCGCGCCCGCGCTGCCTCCGCACCCGCACCGGCCCGCCGCCGCAAGCCGGGAGCTGGGTCAAAGCCCGTGCGGGATTCCGCCACCCTGCAGGCCGCACTCACGCTGCCTGATGCCCTGGCCGGGCTGCCGGTGCCTTCTGGCACCCGCGACCGCATTTTGTTCTCTGCAGTCACAGTCCTGTTCGAAGAAGGCTTTTCCTCGCTGACCCAGCAGCGCGTGTGTGAATGTGCCGGCATTCGCCAGAGCCATCTCACCTATTACTTCCCTACCCGCACCGATCTGCTGCGCGAGGCGGCCGCATTTGGTTGCGAAGCGATGTTCAACCAGATCACGGCGGGCATCGAAGCGGGTGTCGTGACGCTGGACAATCTGCGTGTCACGCTCAATGCCGACATTACCGATCGCCGCTGGGCGCGGCTCATGAATGCACTGATCGCTGCGTCCGACGAGGATGCTCGAATCAAGCCCTGGCTCGCCGCGTTTGATGAGCAGATTCGTGGGCGGCTCTTGGCTGAGTTGCAACGCCTGGGCCTCGCCGTGACCGAGGCGGATGTGGAGATGCTGCACGCGACCTTCATCGGTGCCATCCAGATGGATCTGGGTGAGTCGACCCCGGCGTCGCTTTCGCGGGCGCAGCGCGTAATCGGCAGGGCACTGGACCAGCTGCTGACTCACTCATCCGCAGCGTTGCCTCGCGCCACAGGCAAGTCGGCTCGGCGCCGACCGCGTTGACGGGCCCTGCCGCCACCCACTTTCGCTTTACTCAATCCTTACCTTTCTGACTGCACACCAACATGACTACCAACCACCCAACTCGACCGCTGAATCATGTGTTGTCGGTCCTCTGTATTGCGGTACTGTCGTTACTGTACGTATCGGCTGATGCCGAGGCGCAGGACAAGAAGCCGCCCGTCGCCAAACCGGCGCTGACTGTCACGGTCGTCACACCCGTGCAGGCAGACCTGCCGCTCTCGCTGGCCGCCAACGGCAACATCGCTGCGTGGCAGGAGACCATCATCGGTGCGGAGGTCAACGGCCTGCGTCTCCGGGAAGTGCGCGTGAACGTGGGCGACAGCGTCAAGTCGGGCCAGGTGTTGGCAGTCTTTGCAGCCGACTCCGTGCAAACGGACGTGGCGCAGCAGAAGGCAGCGGTGGCGGAGGCAGAAGCCGCGCGCGATGAGGCTGCCGCCAACGCAACCCGCGCGCGCAGTCTTGCCGACACCGGCGCGCTGTCGAAACAACAGGTGGAGCAATATCTGAACGCATCGCGGACTGCGGATGCGCGATTGCAATCTGCCGTCGCGACGCTTGCTGCTGCGAATATTCGCATGAAGAACACGCAGGTCACTGCGCCCGATGACGGCATCATTTCCGCACGCATGGCCACGCTGGGCAGCGTCGCGCAACCTGGACAGGAATTGTTCCGCCTCATCCGCGAAGGCCGGCTGGAATGGCGTGGCGAAGTGGCTGCCGCGGAGCTTGCGAGTGTGAAGGCGGGGCAACGCGTGATGCTCGCGCTGCCGGGCGGTGGCCGTGCCACAGGACGCGTGCGCCAGATCGCGCCTACCATCGACGAGCGCACTCGAAATGGATTGGTGTACGCCGACATCACGGAGCGGGGCACGGCGCGTGCAGGGATGTACGTCAAAGGCGAATTCGAGCTGGGCAGCGCGGGCGCACTCACTGTGCCGCAGCAATCCGTCGTGGTGCGCAATGGCTTCAGCTTCGTTTTCATCGTTGCAGCCGACAAGCGCGTGTCGCGGCTCAAGGTGGTGACGGGCCGTCGCCATGGCGAGCGCGTGGAGATTTTGCAGGGATTGAAGCCGGGACAATCGGTCGTATCGGCGGGGGCAGGGTTTCTCAATGATGGTGATCTGGTGGCGCTGAGTGCTGCAGCGCCCGGCCCCGGTCCTGCCGCCAAGCCAGCCACCGTGCCTGCCACCGTGCCTGCCCCCGCACCCACCAAAGGCCCGGCCCGGTCATGAACGTTTCCACCTGGTCCATCAAGAACCCGATCCCGTCGATCGTGTTCTTCATCCTGCTGACCTTTGCGGGTCTGGTCACATTCCGCATGACGGGCGTGCAGGACTTTCCGGATATCGAGCTGCCCATCATCACGGTGTCGGCATCGCTGCCCGGCGCGGCACCTGCGCAGCTGGAGACAGAGGTTGCCCGCAAGATCGAGAATTCAGTCGCCACGCTGCAGGGCGTGAAGCACATTTACACGAACATCCTCGATGGGGTGGCGAACATCAGTGTCGAGTTCGTCCTCGAAAAGAATGCGTCGGAGGCGACCAACGAGGTGCGCGATGCGGTGAGCCAGGTGCGTGCCGATCTGCCTGCCGACATGCGCGACCCGGTGGTGACGAAGGCTGCGACGACGGGCAAGCCCATCCTGACGTACACGGTGGCATCGGACAAGTTCGATGAAGAGGCCGTGTCGTGGTTCATCGACAACGCGGTGACCAAGCGCATGCTTGCCGTGTCCGGCGTAGGCAAGGTGGGCCGACTCGGTGGCGTGACGCGCGAGATTCAGGTTGTGCTCGATCCGCAGAAGCTGCAGGCGTTGGGTGCAACGGCGGCAGACGTGTCGCAGGCGCTGCGACGCATGCAACAGGAAACACCGGGCGGACGGGGTGATGTGGGGGGGGCAGAGCAGGCGGTGCGCACCATTGCCACAGTCGCCAGTGTCGCCGAGTTGGCCGCGATGGACTTGTCGCTGGCCGATGGCCGCCGCCTTCGTTTGGACCAGGTGGCGTCCGTGACCGATACCACAGCGGAGCGGCGTGCCGTGGCATTGCTGGATGGCAAGCCGGTGGTTGCATTCGAGATCACGCGCTCGAAAGGCGCCAGCGAAATCGATGTGGCGAAAGGTGTGCGGAAGGCTATCGAGGAGTTGCGTACAGCCAATCCGGACATGCGCTTTGTCGAGGCACTGGACGGCGTGTGGCCGGTGCAGGAGAACTTCGACGGCTCGATGCTGCTGTTGTATGAGGGCGCGCTGCTGGCGGTACTGGTGGTGTGGTTTTTCTTGCGTGAATGGCGGGCGACACTGGTGTCGGCGGCCGCGCTGCCGCTATCGGTGATTCCCACGTTCGTCGGCATGTACTACTTCGGGTTCACGCTGAATACCGTGACGCTTCTGTCGCTGGCACTGGTCGTCGGCATCCTGGTTGACGATGCCATCGTGGAGATCGAGAACATCATGCGCCATATGCGCATGGGCAAGACCGCCATGCAGGCGGCAACGGAGGCGGCTGACGAGATCGGTCTCGCAGTGATTGCAACCACGTTCGCGCTGATTGCCGTCTTCCTGCCGACAGCATTCATGGCGGGCGTCGCCGGCAAATTCTTCAAACAGTTTGGCTGGACGGCGGTCTTCGCCATCTTCGCCTCGCTGATGGTCGCGCGGATGCTCACGCCCATGATGGCGGCCTATCTGTTGAAGGACAATCCCGGCGTGGTGCCGGAAGCGGAAGTGGATGGCCCGATCATGAGGCGGTACCTGAAGATCGTGGCCTGGTGTGTGCGCCACCGTCACGTCACCGCCATTGGCGCACTGCTGTTTTTCGCGGGCTCGTTGTCACTCATTCCGCTGCTGCCCACCGGATTTGTGCCGCCAGCCGACCGGGCCAGCACCCTCATCAACGTGGAGCTGCCGCCCGGCAGCACACTGAAGGAGACGTGGGATGCGGCAGAGCGTGCGCGCTTCGCTGCGCTGCAGGTGAAGGACGTGAAGCATGTGCTGAGTTCAGTCGGCGGCGGTGTGACCGGCGATGTGTTCGCTGTCGGTGTGGCACCGGAGGCGCGCAAGGCAGCGCTCTCGGTGACACTGTCGCGCCGCGAGGAGCGGTCGCTGAGTCAGCAGGAAGTCGAAGTGAATATTCGCAAGGCGCTGGCGGATCAGCCGGGTGTGCGCATCACCGTCGGGCCCCAGGATGTGGGTGCCAAGTTGCAGCTTGTATTGCAGAGCGAGGATCCGGCGCTGCTGCTGGAGACGGCTCGCCAGGTGGAGCGCGAGCTGCGGACGCTGCAAGGTGTGGGCAATGTGACATCAAGCGCCAGCCTCGTGCGGCCCGAGATCGTTGTGCGCCCGGACTTTGCGCGCGCGGCGGAGCTGGGCGTGAACACGGCCGCCATCGGCGAGACCGTGCGCGTGGCAACGGCGGGCGACTATGACCAGAATCTTGCCAAGTTCAACCTCGCAGACCGGCAGGTGCCGATCCGCGTGAAGCTGCCGCAGGATGTGCGCGCCGATCTCGCTGCCATCCAGCGATTACAAGTGCCAGGCAGGCAAGGCGGCGTGATGTTGTCCGCCGTTGCGGAAGTGTCCGTCAACAGTGGGCCTGCGCAGATTGATCGTCTCGACCGCAGCCGCCAGATCACCTTTGATGTCGAGCTGGGTACGCGGGAGCTGGGCACGGTCTATGCCGAGGCGCTGCAACTGCCGATGTTGAAAGCGCTGCCGCCCGGTGTGAAGATGGCTGAGCTGGGTGATACGCAGATGATGGAAGAACTCTTTGCAAGCTTCGCGCTGGCCATGGTCATTGGCGTGCTGTGCATTTACGCAGTGCTGGTGTTGCTGTTCCGCGACTTCATGCAGCCCGTCACGATCCTGGCCGCATTGCCACTGTCCATTGGCGGCGCGTTCGTGTTGCTGCTGCTCACAGGCAAGAGCTTCTCGATGCCGTCGCTCATCGGCTTGCTCATGCTGATGGGCATCTGCACCAAGAACTCCATCCTGCTGGTGGAGTACGCCATTGTTGCGCGGCGTGATCATGGGCTGTCTCGTACGGATGCGCTCGTCGATGCCTGTCACAAGCGCGCGCGGCCAATCATCATGACCACACTTGCCATGGGCTTCGGCATGATGCCCATTGCGCTGGGGTTTGGCGCAGACCCCAGCTTTCGCGCGCCGATGGCGATTGCCGTGATTGGCGGGCTGGTGACGTCGACGTTACTCAGCCTCGTGGTGGTGCCGGCGGTTTTCACCTATGTCGATGATGCAGAAGGTCTGTTCCATCGGCTGTGGGCGCTACGGCCAGACTGGATGCGCCAGACGGACAGGCGAACTGCCTAGTGCCGCATGGGAGACAGGCATGAGAGACAGGCATGAGAAACAGGTCAGCGACATCGTGCTGACTTCATTTGCAGATCAGCTTTTCCAGGTCGAACTGCGGCGTGTCTTTCTGGATCGGCGCGAACTCCCGCTTGGACGGCGCTTCCAGAAGCTTCTTGCCTTGCGCCTGCGGCCCTTCAAACAGCGTGACGACCGCAGTGCGCTCCAGCTTTTTGCTGCAATCGATCCGAATCTCTGACACCGTCGAGCGATAGCTCTGCTTGTCTTTTGTCACCGGCAGGTCGGTGTCGATCAGCAGCAAGACGCTGCCGAGATTGCCGGTCCGTTTGATGCTGGCGGGCTCGTAAAAGAGTGACGTGCCAGCTTCCTTGGCCATCAGTTTCCAGCGCGACGGCGCCGATACCTTTGTCTTGCAAGCCTCTTCCAAAAGGGACTCTGCCAGGGTATCGGCCTTCACCGGCTTCCACGCGTCGGGTTCCTTGGTGGCGTCAATCACCTTTCCGGCTCCCATGTTCCCGGCATGGATGGCGACTGACAGATCGCGTTCCCGCTTCTTGGCACAGTCATATTCGGTGACGAGCCGCATGGAAAAGTGGCCCTCTTCCTGTCTTTTGAAGTAGTCGAACAGGACGTTGATTTTCACGATGTCGCCCCTGCGCTCCGCCGTGGACCGGTCCATGTAAATCTGGTCCGCAGTATCGGACTTGCCCACGGCCTCCCAGCCAGCCTGGGCAAGGGTGGGTAACGCAAGCAGGGCCAGGCAGAGAAGTCTTGCATGCATGGGATGTCTCATTGGCGAAAGAACCGAGCGGTTATGGTGCATGAGGCTTGCATCAGGAAACCGGCTGCGGGCGTTGTCGTGTATCGATTTCGGGACTTATTTCTTGAACACTTTCCAGACTATCACGCCCACAATGGCGATAACGATTCCGCCCAGTTGCATGATGTTGTGAAAGGTCGCGCCAGAGACGCCAGCAAAAGCAAGCACGATCGAGATCGCGAACATCGCGGCGCCCAGCGTCGCGATCTTCTCTCCCCATGTTTTCGGCGGCTTGGGGGTGGTGTTGGATTCTTCAGTCATGGTAGGGTTCTCCCGGATTGTTGTTTGTCGATCATGCAAGAATGGTGCGTCAAGAGTTGTGCGTCAAGACTTGTGCGTCAAGAATTGTTCGTCAAGGGTTGTGCGTCACATCGCATCGGCATGATAGGCCTTCCACCACGATGTTTCTCCGTTTGACCATGTCTATTCCCCAATCGTCCATTCTTTCCTCTCTCTTCATGAAGCCCATTCACTTGCTGCGGTACTTGCTGGTCAGCTATTCGTTGTTGCTGGTTATGTCGTCTGCTGCGACGACACCTCTTTTAGTCAAGCCGCTGACCTATCAAGGCACCATGCCCTATGTGGAGTCGGCCGACGCTGCGGGATCGCGTGCTGCAACCCGCATCAACCAGGCGATCTATCTTGACCTGCTGGAAATGCCCGCGCCGGCACGCCGCCAGGATGGCCTGAAAGCAAAGAAACGCGACGGTCCCATGGAACCCGTTTCCGACATCCGTTTCGTCGTGGACCAAGCCGATGCACGTCTGCTGGCACTCTCCGTTACGGCTGAGGGCTGTGGCGCGTACTGCGAGGGGTTTACCCGAAGCTTCGTCTTCGATGCCAGTAGCGGGCGGCAGGTGCGCGCCACCGATTTGTTCACGGTTGCCGGAGGGGAAGCCCTTGCTGCCTTGCTGGCGCGGCAGCGCAGTACGCGCATCAAGGCAGAAGTCGCCCGCCTGCGAGCGGCAGCCAACCCTGCCACCCAGTCAGGCAAGGACAAGACCAAGGATGAGCGGGAAAGCAGTCTTGAGGCCGCCGGCATGTTCGAGGCTTGTCTGCCGCAATACACGGAAGTGGTGCGTGGTCCCGTTGCGCTGAGTCTGGACGAAATCCGGGTCAAGGGTTCTACGGTGTCATTCGTGCGGGGCCGCTGCAGCATTCATGCCATGCAGGCGCTCGATGAGCTGGGTGAGTACATCAATCCCGTGCCCTTGAAGGATCTGACGCCACACCTCAACGCCTATGGCAAACACCTGCTGGGGGTTGGGCCGATTGCTCCTGCGCCGGCTGCGCCGTTCGGACAGGTGCTGTTCGGCAAGGTCGGTACTGCGCCGGTCACGATATGGTTCCGCTTGCCGTATGGCAAGGATCAGGAGCTAGGCGGTCTGTACTTCTACGATCGATTCCGCACAGCCATTTCATTTTTCGGTCCGCGCAAGGGCGGGGCATGGGAATTGAACGAGGAAGCGCCGGAAGGCAAGGCAGCACCAGTCATCCGCTTCACAGTAAATGGCGACAGCATCAAGGGTGAGTGGATCGGTGCGGGCAAGCGGTTGCCAATCGAGGCGGGACCCTGACCCCGAACTCGGCCCGACCCCGACCCGACCCCAAACCTGCCCCCAAGACGTGTCAGCCCTTGCGAGCGTAGCGTCTGACCAGCCAGCCGATGATGGCGCCGATGATGCCGACCGGTGTGGTGAGCGGCACCAGAAACAGCGACCAGGGCAGTGCCTCGATGATGAAGGGCGGTGCCTTGGTCGTGTCCGCGAACTGCAGCCATGCCATCTGCCCGATGATCCCGCACACGAACATCGCGAAGGGCAGGGCCAGTACGATGAGCGAGATGATCAGGACCACCTTGCCCGTCCTGGCCATGAGTGGCCTGTCAGTGGGTGCGGGCGTTGCGGTGGTTGCGGTTGAGTCGGTGCCGGCTTGCGTCATGGGTTTCCCTGTTGGAGGGTGCTGTGCGGATCAGCCCGGTTTGGGCACGTCGACCTTCTGGCCGTGTGCACGCTTCCACGGAAAGTACGCCTCGCGTCGCAGATACATGAGCAGACGCTTGGCCTCGGCATCGGGATGCTTCAGCAGCAGATGTTCGATGCCCTGCTCGGACAAGACGAAGAATTTGGTGCCTTCAAGCGGTTTTCTCTCGGCAGCCGGAAACAGTCGGGTCATGCTGTCACTGCGAATATTCGCAGCACTGAGGATGTCGGTCTCATAGAACCAGAGGGCATCGTCAAACTCGAGGGCGCGCAAGTGAGTGGGGCCGTAGGCATAGTTGATGCCCTCCCACTCTTCCCATTTTGCCGCGTGAGCCGACCGTTCCGCGCGGTCATACATGCCGATGATGAGACGGGCGGCGACCCATCCGAACACCGGCACGAAAAGCACCACGCCGATGACGGCATAGCCGCCCGCGCTGAACCCCTTCCACGCCACCCACAGGCAGACCACCAACAGGACGATGTAGAGCGGCCACCAGTTGATGTTTTCGCGGGGTGGCTTCACGGCCAAGGTCTGCTTGGTACGTCGCTGCTCAATTCATCGCGAGCATCTTGGGGGCATACTTTTCACCAGCCTCCAGCTTCAGCTTCAGTTGATTCTGCTTGGGGGGCAACGGGCAGGTGGTGAATTCGCTGAACGCACAGGGCGGGTTGTAGGCCTTGTTGAAATCGACGGTGACGGTGCCGCCGTCCTTGCGGACGGACTCGGGCCATTCCACAGTCATGAAGCGACCTGAGTTGTAGGTGCCCTTGCCCGCAGTCTGGTCCTTCATGATGATGAAGAGTTCCTTGTCGTCGGGGTTGGCGACGGCATCCAGACGCAGCGTCTGGCCGTTCAGTTGAAACTCCAGATAGCCGGGCGACGCGCTGTCATGCACCTCGTCGATGATGTCGATGATCTGGATGGTGCGCCCCGGTGGATAGGGCACGTACTTGGCCGTTACCTTGTAGTTTTCGTTCACGTCGTACCAGGCGCGTCCGGCGAACTGCTTGCGGACTTCACTCTCGTTGTCGGCCAAGCGGAACACATAGGTGCCCTTGCGTTCGATGACATGGAACGACATCCGGCCCAGCGTCACCCAGTCGCGATTGGATGAGTCGGTGAGCAGCACACGCTCGCCCTTGAACTCGCCTTCCTTGCCCTTCATGGTGATGCCGTTGTTGAGCTTCAATACGACCATCTTGCCGTCAATGATGACCTGTCCCAATTTTTCTGGCCCCACACCCTTGGGCAGCAGAATGTCATTGCCCGCCGCCGAACCCACCGAGTTGACCCCCGGCTTCATCACGAAGCGGCCAGCCAGCGTCAACCAGCCGTTGTCACGCTTCAGCCCATTTTCGACTGTGGCGCGCCAATCCTGGACTGTCTTCACATACGCCGCATCGGCAAGTGCCGAGAGGGGCGCTGAGATCACTGCGGTCAGTGTGATCAAGGAAAGAAGTCTGTTCATGGCCATCCTCGGAATGTAATGAAAGTGTTGCGGGTCTGCTGACAGGGCGAAGTTTACCGCTGACGGTCACATCCCGGGAAGGATGCGTTCGGCAACCCGGTCAGGCGAAATTTCGTTCATGCAAAGAAAGTGACCCAGCGGGCACTCGCGCTGGAAGCAGGGACTGCAGGCAAGATTGAGTTCGTTCTTGAGCCAAATGACCTGGGCGCGTGGCGACAGCGGTGGCGTGAAGCCCGGGCTGCTGGAGCCATACAGCGCCGTCACCGGCACGCCAACTGCACAAGCGATATGCATCAAGCCGGAGTCATTGGTCACCACATGTGCGGCCAGGGACAGGAGGTCGATGGCTTCTTCAATCGACGTCTGGCCAGAAAAATCGATACACACGCCACCGGAGAGATCGCGAACGGACTGCGTGATCACCGCATCTTTGGCGGAGCCAAACAGCCACACCTGAAATCCGTGCTCGGTGAGTTGTCTTGCCAGTGTGGCGAAGTGCGAGGCGGGCCACCGCTTGGCGGGGCCGTACTCGGCTGCCGGGCAAAACGCCACGATCGGCCGGTCTCGTGTCAGTGAAAGCCGTGCCATCAAGGCATCCCGGGCGGCAACGTCGATCACCAATGCAGGGTTCGGCAGTGGTTGATCAAGTTGGATGCCGGGCCCCAATGCAAGGGCTGCGAATCGTTCCGCCATGGTGGGCAGGGCGGCTTCGTCGAGGTCACGGCAGTCGGTCAGCACCTTGCCGCGCTTTTCCCCTCGATAGCCGATGCGATTGCGAATATTCGCAAACCAGGGCACCAGCGCGGACTTGAAGGAATTGGGCAGGACATAGGCCGAGTCGTAAGTTGCGTTGCCCAGCGCCAGGCCGAGCTTGCGCCGCCCCCACAGGCTGATGTCGCCGTGATTGAATGGGCTGGTGTGCGTGGCCGTTACCTCGGGCATGCGCCGGTAGACGGCTTCAGTCCACGGCGGCGCCAACACATCGATGGGCGTTTCGGGGGCCTCTGCCTTCAGCCGCATCAGCATGGGCTGTGACAGCACGGCATCGCCGATCCAGGCGGGAGCGACGATCAGGGTGCGGGACATGACGCGCTTGCAGCTTGGCAAGCTTCAACTGTGCGCGCTGCGAATATTCGCAATGCCAACAACCCTTGTCCGATGTCCGCCGATATCCGCCGATGAACGTCGAGATGATCTTGCAACTCGGCGTTCATCCGCTTTTCATCTGCGTTCATC
Organism: Betaproteobacteria bacterium; assembly: GCA_031394355.1. Taxonomy (GTDB): domain Bacteria; phylum Pseudomonadota; class Gammaproteobacteria; order Burkholderiales; family Usitatibacteraceae; genus JAEUMY01. Next base: position 13,957 of record JANNSU010000020.1, read on the forward strand.
GGCGTCAAGTTTTGCGGGTGTCCCCCGGGTTGCGCTGCGCTTCATCCGGGCTACCTTGATTCTTTTCAGTGTCCGGCCTTCACCGGCCCTGACAGCGTGTACTCGGTGCCGCAATATGGACACTTCGCATGACCTGTCTTTTCGAGGGGCAGGAATACGCGCGGATGCGAGTTCCACAGCTTCTGCTGCGGCATGGGGCAATGCAACGGCAGGTCCACCGCCGTCACGGTTACCTGGGTCTGATTCAGCTCATTGGAGTGGGCCATGGGACACCTCAGTCACATTACGCTACCGGCGTTAGCCAGTGATGGTACTTCTTGTTGCGACCGTAGACGATATCGAAGTACGCCGACTGGAGTCTCTCCGTGATCGGTCCGCGCTTGCCATCGCCGATGATGCGGCCGTCGAGTTCGCGGATGGGTGTGACTTCGGCGGCGGTGCCGGTGAAAAAGGCTTCATCGCATATGTAGATGTCGTCGCGCGTGAGGCGGCACTTCTCGACTTCGATCCCGAGGTCCGCACAGATAAGCTGGATGGAGCGCCAGGTGATGCCGTCGAGCGCACTGGTGAGCTCCGGCGTGTAGAGCTTGCCAGCCTTGATGATGAAAATGTTCTCGCCGGAGCCTTCTGCAACGAAGCCGTCTGTGTCCAGCAGCAGGCCCTCGTCATAGCCGTGCGAGGTGGCTTCGAGATTGGCCAGAATGGAGTTCGCGTAGGTGGAGGCCACCTTGGCGCGCGGCATGGTCACGTTGACGTGATGGCGCGCATAAGAGGAAGTCTTCACACGAATGCCCTTGTTCAGCCCGTCCTCGCCCAGATACGCTCCCCATGGCCAGGCGGCGATGGCGATGTGGGTCTTGGCACCGACGGGTGAAACCCCCATTTTTTCAGAGCCGTAGAAAGCCAGCGGGCGCAGGTAGGCGCTCTCCAGGTTGTTGGCGCGCACCACCTCGCGTTGCGCCGCCATGATGGTTTCCTTGTCGTAGGGCATGGCCATCATGTAGATCTTGGCCGAGTTGAACAGTCGGTCGGTGTGCTCCTTCAGACGAAAAATCGCCGTACCAATCTCGGATTTGTACGCGCGGACACCTTCAAACACGGCCAGGCCATAGTGCAAGGAGTGGGTCAGGACGTGGGTGTTGGCTTCTCTCCAGGGGACGAGTTTCCCGTCGTACCAGATGAAGCCGTCGCGGTCGGCCATCGACATTATGTGTCTCCTGTGAGCGAAAGATTGTCATTTTAGCCTATGTCAATCCAATCCCGGCGCAGGCAATCCGGTTTTGAGCGGGCGCAGAATGTGGTTAGAATGACTTTTGGCCGACTGCCTGCTTGCACGCGCTTTAAGCCGGTCAGGCTCCTGCTCGCCAGTATTGCGAGCCATCAAGAACTTTCCAAGATGCAGAAAGTGAAGCGTTGCCCTCCCAGATGAGTGCCGTTCCCGACCGCAGCCAGCTACTCCAGACGCCTGAGGAAAAGCTGTCAGGCGACATGCTCATGTTCAGCACCGGGATGATGGTCTTCGCTTCTGTCCTGTGGCTTGCCATCTATTGGAGCATGGGCCAGCGTTTCTCCACGTTGGTGCCGCTGGTATTCCAGATACTGTCTGCCGGCAACATGTTTCTGTACTACCGATCTCGCAAGATTGAAGTGTTTTGCGTGCTGCAACTGGCGTTGTTCCTCTTCACGCCATTCATCCTGCAGTGGTCGATCGGCAACTTCGTCAATGCATCCGGTGTGAGTCTGTGGGCGCTGCTCGCCCCGGTGGGCGCGATTGTGGTGCTGGGTACGAAGGATTCCGTTCCCTGGTTCATTGCGTACCTGTTCATGCAGACCATGTCCGGGATGTTCGACTATGTCCTGGAGTGGGATCCGCGAAAGATTGATCCGCAGACTGTAGCCGTGTTCTTTGCATTGAATTTCATTTCCATTTCTGCGATGGTCTACCTTCTGCTTTGGTATTTTTCCCGGGAAAAGGCCAAGCTCGCCGCGCAAGTGGAAAAGCAGAAGCGGTCCATCGAGATGGAGCGGGAGCTGTCCGACAGGCTGCTGCTCAACATTCTTCCAGCGCCCATCGCTGAGCGTCTGAAGCGGCAGGAAACCAATATTGCCGACGGCTATCCAGACGTGACGGTGATGTTCGCCGACATCGTCAATTTCACCCATCTGTCGGAGGAAATGTCTCCAAACGAGACGGTGCAACTCTTGAACGAGATCTTCTCCGAGTTCGACTCGATGACCGAGCGGCGTGGTCTGGAGAAGATCAAGACCATCGGCGATGCCTACATGGTGGCATCCGGGCTGGGGAACAAGTCCGAGCAGTACGTTGATGCGGCCATGGAATTGGCAACGGAGATGCAGCAATTTGTCGGCAAGCGAATCGCACCCAATGGCGAGTCATTGCGTCTGCGCATCGGCATTGCCACAGGACCGGTGGTGGCGGGCGTGATTGGCAAGCGCAAGTTCAGTTACGACCTCTGGGGCGACACCGTCAATATTGCAAGCCGACTCACGTCAGAAGCGCAGCCCGGCCAGATCTGTGTGGATGCCACCACCTATCGGCGCCTCCATAACCGATTCGAATTCAACGAAGGTGCCCAGATCCCTGTCAAGGGCAAGGGTGTGTTGAAGGTGTTCACGGTAGTCGGTCGCGTCGAGTCCTGACTTTGCCCCACGTGGGTCGGTCGCGCATGTGCGGCATTTTTTGCGGCAGTCCCGATCAGCTGCTAGCAAACACCGCTTTCCATAGCGCGTTTACTGCCTCCCGCTCAGACACCAATTCCGAGTCCGTGATGAAGGTGCAGGGCTCATTGTTGTTGCGGGCCAGGTGCTGGCGCGCGCGAAACGCGAGATAGGCGTCAGCTGCTTTGCGGGCCAGGCCGATGTCGACAAGCCCCAGTTCACCTGCCAGCGCCAGCAAGTTGAAATTGCCTGCATTCCGTGTGAGCGACGCATGCTGGTGCGCATGACGGAGAACGACAAACTGGACAATGAACTCAAGATCAATGAGCCCGCCTTCGGTGTGCTTCAGATCGAAGCGGCCATCCCTGCCGGGTGCTCCACTGTGCTCCGCGCGCATTTTGGCGCGCATGGCGAGCACGTCCGTGGTGAGCTTCCCGGCATCACGTGGCTGACCCAGAATGGCACCACGGATTGCATCGAAGCGTAAGGCAAGCCCGGTGTCACCGGCACAGAACCGCGCACGGGTGAGCGCCTGATGCTCCCAGGTCCAGGCACGCGTCAGCTGATAGTCGTGGAATGACGCCAGCGTGCACACCAGCATTCCCGAGTCACCATCCGGGCGCAGTCTGAGGTCGGTTTCATAGAGCGCCCCGCCGGTGGTGAGCGCGGTCAGCAGTTGATTCACGCGTTGGGCCAGGCGGTGCGCGGTCTGTGCATCCATGCCGTCGGTGGTGAGGTCTTCATGCCGCTCATCGCGGATGAAAATCAGATCAAGATCGGATGCGTAGCCAAGCTCTTTGCTGCCCAGCTTGCCATAGCCCACTATTGCAAAGGCAGGTGGTGCCGCGAGTGCTTGATCCAGAGGCAGCCGCCGGAGCGATCGCCAGGTCAGCGCCAGGGCAATGTCCAGCAACAGATCGGCAAGTGCTGAGAGTTCATCGGCGAGTGTCATTACATCCACCATGCCATCGACATCGGCGATGTTGAGACGCAAGGTGTGGATTTGCTTGAAGTGGCGCAGCAGCTCGTAGTGGCGTTCGACATCATCGCCCGCTGCGGTAATTTCACGAACCATCCATTCACGTTCACGCGGCCAGTCGGCGCGGGGATCCGCCCGGCGATTCCTGACGAGCTCGTCGAGCAGGATGGGATGACGCTGCAACAGGCCAGCCGCCCAGGCGCTGCGCGATGCCAGCCGGGCTGTGCGCCGCAGTACAGCCGGGTTTTCGATCAGCAGCGACAGATAGGCATCACGCCGATCGACGGCCTCCAATATATCGAGAAGCCGACGGCTGGTGTAGTGCGGGCTGGTCTCGCCCGCAGCCGACATGAGGGCCAGCGGGATGAGGCGCTCCAGCTTGCTGCGCGCTTTTTCGGTCAGAAATCGAAAGCGCGCACTTTGCCGCCATACCGCCAGCCGCCGGATGACCTCGGCTGCATCAGGCGAGCTGAACCCTGCTTCCGATAGTGCCCGGGCCACATCGTCAGGCACATCCACGCAGTCCTGCCAAATCGAGGCAGGCAGCCGTTCAAGCGCCCCGCTCTCGCTGGTCAGGACAGCTGGCTCCGGCTCGGCTGTGAAGAGATCGTTGAATGTTGCGCTGACGAACGCCCGGTGTTCGTCCAATGCTGCGAGCAATGAATGCCAGTCGACGAATCCCATGGCGCCTGAAATGCGATCCCTGTCGTCATCCTGTGTCGGCAACGCCTGCGTCTGGGCATCGTCAAGATATTGCAGTCGGTGCTCCAGATTGCGCAGGAACGCATAGGCAGACTGTAGCCGCTCCACCTGTGCGGGGGGCAGAAGTCCCATGGCGCCAAGCCGGGAGAGCGCCTCCCGGGTTGATCGCGTCTGGAGCTCGCGCTCACGGCCGCCCCGGATGAGCTGCTGGAGCTGGGCAATGAACTCGACTTCACGGATGCCACCGGCACCTACCTTGATGTCATCAATCCGGTTTCGGCGATTGGCTTCGGCTCTGATCTGGGCGTGCAGGTCCCGGAGATCCTGGATCATTCCATAATCGTGATACTTCCGGTACACAAATGGCCGAACCAGATTTTCCAACGGCTTTGCTGCAACCGGGCCGAGTGCGCGCGCCTTGAGCCATGCATATCGCTCCCAGGGGCGGGCGCTGGTAATGAAGTAGTGCTCCAGACTGTCCAGACTGGCGACCAACGGCCCGCTGTCACCGAATGGCCTGAGACGCATGTCGACGCGGAAAACCTGACCCTCCGGCGTGCGCTCATCGATGGCTGCAATGACGGCCTTGCCGAGCCTGGCAAAAAATTCGTGGTGGCTGATTCGTTGTTGACCCAGGGCGTTGCCCGGCGTCTCGCCTTCTTCCGGGTAAATGAAAATGAGGTCAATGTCTGAGGAGACGTTGAGCTCACCGCCACCCAACTTGCCCATGCCCACCACCCAGAATGGCAGAGCCTCGGCCGCATCGGGAGCCCCGTGGCGGACATGGAGGAGCTGCCAGTGCAGCGACACAGCACGCGTGACGGCCAATTCAGCCAGATCGCTGACCGAACGCATGACCTCATCGAGCCCGGCGAGGCCGTTGATGTCGCGAAACATGACTCGCAGGATGACTTGCTCGCGCAGTCGACGCAGCGCAGATGCCAGCATGGCCGCGTCTATGCAATCTGCTGCGTCAAGCCATGCAGTCATTTCGGTGAGCGTGAACGGCTGATCGCCGTGCAGGGCCAGCTCCTGCGACAGAGCTGGACGTGCATCAAGGCATCTGCCGGCAAAGCGAGATGCCCGAGTGAGCTTGCTGATCCGGTCTTCGAGAGTCACCGACATCAGTCCGCTAGGGCTGTCCGTGGCAGGGAAGTGCCGTGAAAAGGCGTGGTTGAGGAGGATTCACCACCCGAATGATATTATTTTTGCGGCAAGCACCGCCCGCTGCATGGAACCCGCAACAGGCGACCAGGTCAACACACCTCTAAATCCTGCGCGTGATGCTGCGCGCTGTACCCGGCCCCAGTACCCGCTCCCGTGGCACGATCCCTGCAAACTTTCCTGCATTTTCCGACCCGGTTGGCCAAGGCGCTCCCCCGGGTCTGCTTCTCGCTCGGACTGGTTCTGCTCATGATCCTCGGCATCGGGGTTCTGCTGTTGCGGTACTGGGTGTTGCCTGGCGTGGGCCAGTATCGTGATGATGTGACGTCACGCGTGTCAGCCGCGACCGGCATGTCCCTGGTTGCAGAATCGATGGAAGGTGACTGGCAGGGCCTGCGACCTGTGCTCACATTTCGCAATGTGCGTCTCGCGAGTCCAGGAAATGACGAGGCCGGTCTTGCGCTGCAGTCACTGAATGCCTCGCTCTCCTGGTGGGCACTTGCGTTCGGGGAAATCCGCTTTCATGAGGTGATACTTGAAGGGCCCTCGCTGACGTTGCATCGAGGCAAGGATGGTCTGATTCGCTTCAACGGCAGGCCGCTGAACCAACCAACTGCCGAGCAAGCTGGCGATGTCGTGCCGTGGCTTTTGAAACAGCCACATTTGGCCGTTGTGGATGCACGGCTCACTTGGCAGGACGATCTGACCGAGGCGCCGGCGCTGACTATCGACCAGCTGGACCTGCGAATTGAAAAGAGTGGCAGGCGGCATCGCATTGCGCTGGTCGCGAGGCCTGATGCGGCGCTGGCAAAGCGTCTGGACGCACGCGCGCTGCTGACCATCACCCGGCCTGCCGAACGATGGGAAATCGAGGGCAATGTATACGTCAATGTTGAACAGATGCGGCTGCAGGAATTCAAGCAACATTTTCCTGTACCCGATGTAGTCCGCACGGCGACCGGAAATGCGCGAGCCTGGCTCGAGCTGGATGACAAGGCACCAGGCAAGATCAAGTCCATCGTGGCCGACATCAATGCGGTGAACGTGTCGGCACAGTGGTCGCGCGAGACGGCACCGCTGCAATTGGCCACATTGGCGGGTCGCACGGAATATGTCTCGGTCCCGGGCGGGTTTCAGGTATCCAGTCGCGGACTGCAGCTCCGCACGAAGGATGGCGTCACGCTCACGCCGATGGATTTCTCGCTCTTGCTCGCCGAGCCTGATGGCGTGGCACCGCGCGGCGCACTGGCCGGAAACGCCATCGACCTCAAGGTCATGTCAGCCCTCGTGAACTACTTTCCGGTCGGACGCGAGCTTCGCGATCAGGTCGCAAAGCTGGCACCACGCGGACGAATTCAGGACGCGAGCCTTAATTGGACAGGGCCGGCTTCGGCCCCGGTGAGCTACCAGGTAAAGGCACGCTTTGAGGGTCTCGGGCTGGATGAATCGTCGCCCTTGCCCGGCCTGCAGGCGCTGACAGGCACCGTGAATGGCAATGAGCGTGGCGGCCAGTTCACGTTGGACTCTCCCGGCCTCCAATTGGACATGCCGGCCGTATTCCGTGCCCCGTTGCGGTTCGATAGGATCAGCGGAACGGCGAACTGGGTGCGTCTGACTGATTCTGCCGGCGGGCAAGACCTGTCGTTGAACCTCAGTGCAATCAAGATCGAGAATGCCGACATGGAAGGTGCGGTCTCCGGAACCTATCGAGCTGGCGGAAAGGGCCCGGGCATTGCTGACTTGAAGGCTGACTTCAAAAGAATCAATGCAAGCAAGCTTGCAGGCTATCTCCCCAACATCATTCCGGAGACAAGAAGCTGGCTGGATCGTGCCATACCTGTCGGCAACGTCACGTCAGCGCAGGTAATCGTGAGAGGTGACCTGTACGACTTTCCGTTCAAGGGCGATCAGGGAGGCGAGTTTCGGGTCGAGGCAGCGGTGCAGGACGCGCGGCTCCGGTTTCGGGACAACTGGCCGGTGATTGACAACATTCGCGCGACGTTTCGCATGCAGGGCTCGCGGGTTACCGTCGAGGCCGAAAGTGCCAGCATTTTCCAGTCCCGGCTCAGCGCCACACGTGCCGAGATCGATGATGTGATGAGCTGGGTGCCCATGCTGACTTTGAAGGCGACCGCTCAGGCCAGCGCACAGGATGTCGCCAGGTATCTTCGCGAAAGTCCCTTGCGCGAGGGCCCAGGACGCGTCACACGCGTGCTGGGCTTCGAGGGGCCCGGCAAGCTTGAGCTGGGATTGAAGATCCCCTTGTCCAATGCTTATGAGGATGGAAGGCCGGCACCTGATGCAAAGGTACAGGGCCAGTATTCGCTTGCAGGGGTTACCGCTCGTCTCCCGGTCGGTCAGCCGATCACGGAAGCCAATGGCCAGCTGGTCTTCACGGAGCGCAGCATCGCCAGCAAGGGGTTGAACGGCAGGGCATTTGGCCATCCGCTGGCAATCGAAATCTCCAGCAGCGAGTCCACCGGTATTCTGACGCAGCTTTCAGGCCGCGCCGAGGTCGGTGTGTTGAATGACTACCTGCCATTCCAGCTTCCGTCGCAGGTTGGCGGCACGGCGGATTGGCGCGGCCGCATCGCCGTGCTGGATGGTGATGTGGGCATGACCTTCACGTCCAGTCTCGGCGGCGTGACGTCGCGCTTGCCCCGGCCGCTGGCAAAGCGCGGGAGCGATGGCATGGATGTTTCAGTGGCATTCCGCCACTTTGGGGCTGATAACGAGCGCATCGATATCTCCCTGTCCGATGTCATCTCCGGTGTGATCTCGCGACGGTTTCATCCCGATACCGGCGTGGCATCGCTTGCGGGCGGTGTCATCAGCATCGGCGAGCCGGTCGGTTCGCGCCCCATTCCCGACGGGCTGTGGCTGTTCGGCCGTACTGCTGAATTCGACCTCGACCAGTGGAGAGCGATCTTCCCCTCTCCGGCCCCCGGCAGCGCTGGGTCCGCACCGGCCGCATCTGTGTGGAACGGATTCGATCTGACTGCAGAACGACTGGTCGTTTATGGCCGTGATCTGAAAAAGGCCAATGTGAAGGGCCGCCGCGCGGGCGAGGACTGGCGTGTCACGCTGGCCAGCAATGAGATCACTGGCGACGCTTCCTGGCGGCCCGGTGCCGCCGATGGCCGTGGACTGGTCCGCGCCCGATTGAGCAACCTGGAGCTCAATCGCAGTGCGCCGCAGTTGCTCAGCCCTGGAGATACCACCGCGATTCGGATCGAGCAACCGGAAACAGAGTATCCCGCTCTGGATATCACCGCAGACCGGTTCATCTTCCACGGCTACGCGCTGGGCAAGTTGCAGTTGCGTGCAGACCATGTCGGGCGTGATTGGAAAATTGACCAGCTCAGGATCGAAGCAGACGGCGCGACGCTCGACGCCATCGGGCGCTGGACCCGGGAGGGTGGATCCAAGAGCGAGTTCCAGGGCAAGCTTGATGCAAAGAATCTGAATGGCCTGCTGCGAATATTCGGACAGGGTGATGCCATCCGGCGCGGGACTGGACAAGCCGACGCAACACTCACCTGGCCGGGGAGCCCGATTGACTTTTCCTTCACCCGGCTGTCCGGTGATCTGAAGATGGAGGCAAACCGTGGAGAGTTTGCCAAGATCGAGCCAGGCGCTGCCCGCCTCCTCGGACTCATTTCCCTTCAGTCGATTCCACGCCGCATCACGCTGGATTTTCGCGACATCTTCTCTGAAGGGTTTGCCTTCAACCGCATGGGAGGCAGCTTCAAAATTGACAACGGTCTCATGCGAACGACGAATTTCGAGATCAATGGTCCCTCCGCTTTTGTAACCATGCAGGGGGACATCTCTTTGCCGAACGAAACCCAGAACTTGCGTCTGACAGTGATCCCGTCCCTTGGTGAAGGGGTTTCAATCATCACTACCCTCATAGGCGGCCCGGTCGTCGGATTGACCACCTTGCTCGCACAGAAGCTGTTACAGGATCCGATCGGCCGAGCGTTGGGATATGAATACAATGTAACCGGGAAGTGGGACAGCCCGGATGTGGCTCGCGTCGGCGCGCCACCACCGCCTGCGCCCGCGTCCAAACCTGCGCCGGACAAGCGCCTTCTGCCCGGCAATCCGAGTCCCGATCCGCCCAAAGAGCCATGATCATCACCCGCAACAGCACGCCCGATGCGCTACGGGAGGCCGCCTCCAAGACGCAGTCTTTCTTCCGTGTGGCGGCTGTGCAGATGGCCTCCGGTCCGCACGTGGTGGCCAACCTGCAGGAGGCTGGCCGCCTCATCGAGCTGGCCGCAGCAGCTGGTGCAAGACTGGTTGCCCTGCCGGAGTACTTCGGGATCATGGGCCTGAAAGATACCGACAAGGTTGCCATCCGCGAGAAGCCGGGCGACGGGCCCATCCAGAACTTTTTGTCGGAAACGGCGAGGCGGCTAGGCATATGGATCGTCGGGGGCTCAGCGCCACTCGAAGCAAGCAGCCCTGACAAGGTGCGCAATGCCTGTCTCGTTTATGACAAGACCGGCGCGCAAGTGGCTCGCTACGACAAGATCCACCTGTTCAACCTGAATCTGGGGCAGGAAAACTATGCCGAGGAACGGACCATTGAACCCGGAGAACGCGTTGTGACCGTGGACTCTCCATTCGGCAAACTGGGATTGTCCATCTGCTACGACCTGCGCTTTCCCGAGCTGTACCGGGCAATGGAAGAAGCCGACATCCTTTTCGTGCCTTCCGCCTTCACGGCCACCACCGGCAAGGCACACTGGGAGCCACTCATTCGTGCACGCGCCATCGAAAATCTGGCCTACGTCGTGGCACCCGCTCAGGGCGGATACCACGTCAACGGTCGCGAGACGCATGGCGACACCATGATCGTCGACCCGTGGGGCGTGATCCTTGATCGCCTGCCGCGCGGCTCCGGCGTGGTGGTCGCAGGCATCAATCCGGGATACATCAGGACCCTGCGCCAGAGTTTGCCGGCGCTTGCCCACCGTACACTGAAGCCGTGATCCCCTTGCCGCGTGCCGGCATTGCGAATATTCGCAATGCCGTGACGCGGTATGCTTACCTTCCACTTACGTCCTCGCAGGCCATTCGATACGCATGAATACCGATACGCTTCACATTGCGCAAGACACACTCCTCGGTCCGGCAGGGCTGGACGACACCGCGCTCGACCGTGCCTTCGGTACCATTCTTGCGCATCGCGCAGATGCAGCCGACCTCTATTTCCAGCACGCCCGCTCCGAGAGCTGGGCACTGGAGGAGGGCCGGGTCAAGTCGGGCAGCTTCTCGATCGATCAGGGTGTGGGTGTGCGGGTGCTGTCAGGCGAAAAGACGGCATTCGCCTACTCCGACGACATCAACTATGCCGCGCTCGATGCCGCCGCCCAGGCCACACGCTCCATTGCCGCAGTCGGCGGCGATGTAAGTCACCCGGCGACCCGTCGTGCGCTGCCGCATGCCCTCTATGCCCCCCAGGACCCCGTGAGCAGTCTGGGTGATGCCGAAAAGGTACAGATACTGGAAACGCTTGAACGATACGCCCGGGCTGCCGATGCGCGTGTGTCGCAAGTGATGGGCAGATTGTCCGGCGAGTACGAGGTCGTGTTTGTCGCCCGCAGTGATGGCACGCAGGCTGCAGATGTGCGTCCACTGGTGCATCTTTCGCTTACTGTCATTGCGGAACAGAACGGACGCCGCGAGCAGGGGCATGTGGGCGGTGGTGGTCGGAGCGACTACGCATTCTTCACCGAAGATCGTCTCAAGCACTATGCCGAAGAGGCAGTGCGCCAGGCAATCACCAACCTGGATGCGCAACCCGCCCCGGCTGGTGTCATGCCCGTGGTGCTCGGCCCGGGTTGGCCCGGTGTCCTGTTGCACGAGGCGGTGGGCCACAGCCTCGAAGGCGATTTCAACCGCAAGGGGAGTTCGGTCTTCTCAGGTCGCATCGGTGAGCGCGTCGCGGCACCCGGCGTCACGGTGATTGATGACGGCACCATGCCGGGACGACGTGGTTCGCTTAACGTCGATGACGAAGGCAACCCGACGCAGCGCAATGTGCTCATCGAGGATGGCGTGCTGAAAAGCTATTTGCAGGACACCTTGAACGCGCGACTCATGGACGTGCCTGTCACGGGCAACGGCCGCCGCGAATCATTCGCCCACATCCCCATGCCGCGCATGACCAACACCTTCATGCTGGGTGGGTCGCACAAGAAGGACGAAATCATCGCTTCGGTGAAGCGTGGCCTCTATGCTGTCAATTTTGGCGGGGGCCAGGTGGATACGACCAGCGGCAAGTTTGTCTTTGCCGCGACCGAGGCCTACATGATCGAGGACGGCAAGATCACCTACCCGGTCGTCGGCGCCACGCTCATTGGCAACGGCATCGAGGCGCTGAAGCAGGTCACCATGATCGGAGATGATCTGGAGCTGGACAGCGGGATAGGTGTTTGCGGCAAGGAAGGCCAGAGCGTGCCGGTAGGCGTGGGGCAGCCTACGCTGCGTATCGAGGGTCTGACGGTTGGCGGCACGGCATAGCGGATAGTCGGAATGAACGAACAACAGGTCATCGCAATCACGGGGGGAGGCAGCGGTCTGGGCCGCGCGCTCGCGCTTGAATACGCTCGCAAGGGTTGGGCTGTGGCGCTCTCGGATCTTTCAGCCGAGCGCGCTTCAGCGGTCGCCAGGGAGCTGGCTGATCTCGGCATGCCCGTTCTGGCATTGCAGGGTGATATCCGCAACGCTGCCGACCTTGACATCCTGGTTGCTGAAGCGGGCAAGCAGTTTGGCCGCATCGACATCTTCGTCAACAATGCCGGTGTCGCCGGGGCGGGAAGCCTCATGGAGACCTCGCTCGACGACTGGGACTGGATGCTCGACATCAATCTCATGGGCGTGGTGCGTGGCTGCAAGGCCGTGGCACCATTGATGAAGCGACAGGGCTTTGGCCACATCATCAACGTTGCGTCGCTGGCAGGCATTGCCAGTGCACCCATGATGGCGAGCTACAACGTCGCCAAGGCTGGCGTCATCAGCCTCTCCGAATCATTGCGGGCTGATCTTTCCGGCACGGGCGTGGGCGTGTCTGTGGTGTGTCCATCCTTTTTCGTGAGCGATCTGGCCGCCTCCGCGCGCACCAGTAATGCCGAGCAGAAGCGAATCGTGAGCAAGCTCGTAAACAAGGCTGCCTTTACTGCAGAAGACATCGCCAGCGTCGTTGCTGATAGTGTCGCGGCGGGCCGGTTCATGATCCTGCCGCAGAAGGACGCGCGCTCTGCCTGGTGGTTCAAGCGGTTGATGCCGGAGCGATTCCATCACTGGGTGGTGAAGCAATCCCGTGGCATGGTGGCATCTGAAAACACATCCAGGGACGCAAACCAGAGCGCAACAAAGGTCTCCCATGTCTGACTGGATGATCTACGGCGCCAATGGCTATACCGGCGAGCTGATTGCGCGTGAGGCCAAGCGCCGCCGCTTGACGCCGGTGCTGGCAGGGCGATCCCAAAAGGTGAAGGACCTGGCGGATGAGCTGGGTATGCGTTCGCGAATATTCGCGCTAGAGACTGCAGAGGTGGGCAAGGAAATCGCCGACATGAAACTGGTGCTGCATTGTGCTGGCCCATTTTCCGCAACTGCGCGCCCGATGATGGAGGCCTGCCTTGGTGCGGGCGCACATTACCTCGACATCACCGGCGAAATTTCGGTATTTGAAACCGGTGCGAGCCTGGATACCGAGGCTGAGTCGGCAGGAATCGTCATCATGCCCGGTGTGGGCTTTGATGTGGTGCCAACCGACTGTGTCGCCGCGACCCTGAAAGCGGCGTTGCCCAGCGCAAGCACGCTGGCGCTGGGATTCGATTCCCGCTCAGGTTTCAGTCCCGGCACGGCAAAGACTTCTGTCGAGGGGCTGGGGCAGGGGGGGCGCGTTCGGCAGGATGGTGCCATCGTGCCGGTTCCGCTGGCCTGGAAAACGCGCAACATCGACTTCGGCGGCGGAGAGAAGCTCGCGATGACCATACCGTGGGGTGATGTCAGCACGGCCTGGCACTCGACCGGCATCGCCAATGTCGAGACCTACATCCCGGCTTCTCCAAAGCTTGTGGCACGGCTCAGGAAGCTCAACTGGGTGCGGCCGCTGCTTGGCCTGGGATTGGTGCAGTCCTTCATGAAGTCACGCATCGACAAGACGGTGCGCGGCCCGGCAGAGGAAACGCGGGACCAAACGCCTACCTATGTGTGGGGTGAGGCCAGCAACCAGCGTGGTGAAAGAGTGGTTGCGCGACTCAAGACGCCCAATGGCTACAGCATCACCGTAACGGCCGCCCTGGGCATCGTGGAGCATCTGCTCCAGCACGAGGTCACGGGCGGATTCCGCACGCCATCCAGGTTGATGGGTGCCAACTATGTCACGACCTTGCCGGGTTGCGGTGCCATCGTCCTCAGCAAGACTTGATCCGACATCTGCGGAACCACGGCGCGTTGTCGGCATCTGATGTAAGCCCGACTGCGTATTTTCGACAGATGGGTAGGCAAATCAACTTGAAGAGCGGCCCCAGTGCGAATACTCGGGACCCGCAAAACCATGGAATCACGTGAGGCGATAATGGATCAGGAGCACATCAACATGAAACGACGAGGCGTCATGGCCACCCTGCTGGGCTCGGCGGTAATGGGCATCACTGAAGAGTCTGCCGCGCAGACGCCGGGCAAAGTGGTGGTGCCCCCGCAGAAGATAGAAAAGCTGGTGCTCGCCGATGCGGAATGGAAGAAGCGGCTCACGCCGGAGCAGTACCAGATCCTTCGCAAGGAAGGCACGGAGCGCGCTGGTACCAGTGCGCTGAATGACGAGAAACGTGCCGGTGTCTACCACTGCGCGGGTTGCGACCTCGCGGTCTATACCTCGGACATGAAGTTCGACAGTGGCACGGGCTGGCCGAGCTTTTTCACCACGTTGCCAGGCGTGTTCGAGACCAAGACAGATTTCAAGATTCTCTACCCCCGGACCGAGTATCACTGCGCACGTTGCGGCGGACATCATGGCCACATCTTCAATGACGGACCCAAGCCCACCGGGCAGCGTTGGTGCAATAACGGAGCGGCGTTGAAGTTCAAGCCGGCTTGAAGGCACTTGAGGGGTGTGGTGTTGGCGGGCTCGGTTGCTGAATTCTGCCGGGCCTGCTAGCATCCGTGCAACATGAATGCATTCGCCACGTATTTTTATTGGTATTTCTTTCCGGGCCTGACGGCGGTGGAAGGAATGCGAGCGCGCGACTGAATCAAGGCAACACCCGCGAATCCTTCGAAACCGCCAGCGAACCTGGCGGTTTTTGTTTTTGGCCCTCAGGCGCGCAGCACCCCACAGGAGCAGGCAAAATGACGTCCAATCTGAAACTCGTTCAACCGCCAGTCCCGGAAGAGGCCATGCCGTTCACCACTGATGACGTCCGCATACGCGGGATCAAGGAGCTTTCCCCGCCCTCGCACCTGATGCGCGAATTTCCCTGCACCGACAAGGCGGCAGAGACCACGTTCCGCTCCCGTGCTGCGATTCACGGCATTCTGCATGGTGCCGATGACAGGCTGTTGGTCGTGGTGGGTCCCTGTTCCATTCACGACGACAAGGCGGCCCTGGACTATGCGCGCCAGCTGATTGCGTTGCGCACCGAGCTTGCCGGGGATCTGGAAATTGTAATGCGCGTGTACTTCGAGAAGCCCCGTACAACGGTGGGCTGGAAGGGATTCATCAACGATCCAGATCTCGATGACAGCTTCGACATCAACACGGGGCTCCGCCATGCGCGCAGGCTGTTGCTGGGCATCAACGAGCTTGGCCTGCCCGCCGCGACAGAATATCTCGATCTCATCTCTCCCCAGTACATTGCAGACCTCATTTCCTGGGGTGCCATTGGTGCGCGCACGACCGAGAGCCAGTCGCATCGCCAGTTGGCTTCCGGATTGTCCTGTCCGGTTGGCTTCAAGAACGGAACCGATGGCAATATCCGCATTGCAGTCGATGCCATCAAGGCCGCGTCTGCGCCGCATCACTTCCTGTCTGTCACGAAAGGTGGTCACTCCGCCATCGTCTCCACCGGCGGCAATGAAGACTGCCACGTCATCCTGCGCGGTGGCAAGACGCCCAACTATGACGCGGCAAGTGTCGACGAAGCCTGCAAGGATCTGGCTGGTGCCGGGTTGGCGCAGCGACTCATGGTGGATTTCTCGCATGCCAATTCGTCCAAGCAATTCAAGCGGCAGCTGGAGGTGGGGAAAGACATCGCGCGCCAACTGTCCGGCGGCGAGCATCGCGTCGTGGGGGTGATGATCGAGAGCCATCTGAACGAGGGCCGTCAGGATCTGGTACCGGGCAAGCCGCTGGCCTATGGCGTTTCGGTGACCGATGCCTGCATCAACTGGGCGGATACCGAAGTGCTCTTGCGCGAACTCGCCACCGCCGTGAAGCAGCGCCGCCTCACGGTCGAGGAATAGGTCGACCATGTCCAACGAATTTCGCATTCTGGGGCGCCAGCACAAGACAGAGCCCACCGAGTTCGACGTCAATGGCGTCACGATCGGCCAGGAGAGCTTTCATATCTTTGCAGGGCTCAATGCCGTCGACTCACGTGAGTACGTCGAAAGGACTTTTGCCGCGCTCAAGGCCAACGGCCTCGTGTGCGCACGCATGGGTGCCTACAAGCCGCGCACCAGCCCTTACTCTTTCCAGGGTCATGGCAAATCGTGCCTGCCCTGGGTGTTTGAGCTTGCAGGCAAGTACGGCATTCGCATCATTTCGATGGAAGTGACACGCGAGGCGCACGTCGAAGAGATGCGCGAGGCCTTGGCACAGACTGGGCATCCCACCACGGTGATGCTGCAGATCGGTACACGCAACACGCAGAACTTCGAGCTGCTAAAATGTGTGGGCCAAGCGCATGAGTTTCCGGTGCTGCTGAAGCGCGGATTCGGCATCACGCTGCACGAATCATTGCTCGCCGCCGAATATGTGGCCTCCGAAGGCAATCGCCGCGTCATCTTCGGCCTGCGCGGCATGAAGACCAACTTCGGCGATCCGCACCGCAATCTGGTCGACTTCGGTCATATTCCTGTGGTGAAACGTCTGACCCGCATGCCGATCTGCGTGGATCCTTCCCATTCCATTGGCGGGCGTGGTGCCTCACCCGACGGCATTCTCGATATCTTTCACGTTGCTGCGCAAGGGACGATAGCGGGTGCCAACATGCAATTGGTTGATATCCACCCGGAACCCGGCAAGGCGCTGGTCGACGCGGCGCAGGCACTGACGCTGGACGAGTTGCCGATCTTCATGGAGGACATGGCCATCGCCCGGGAGGCCTATCTGAAGCGGCGGAAGCTGCTGGCCCCTGCCGAGCCCGCGCTGGCAGCTTGATGCGACCAGGCGAACTCCAGAGAAGTTCGCCTGGACGGCGCAGCCGGTCCCGAAGGGATTCCCGGGCCGCCTCAAGCGGCCTGGGAACAATATTCGCGAGCTCGCTGGCGGTATGGGCGCTGGCTGCGAATATCTGCAGCGCTCAAGGCATCGTCACGCTGGCCCCTGCGCTCACCGAGCTGGTGTATGCAGCGGGTGCCGGTCACAAGCTTGTTGCAGTCTCGGCCTGGAGCAACTATCCGGCTGAGGCCACCAGGCTGCCTGTCATCGCCGACCATGCCGCCGTCAATCGCGAGGCACTGCTTGCCTTGAAACCCGATGTGGTGCTGGCCTGGAAGACCGGGACGTCGGCGCGAATGCTGGAGGCGGTGCGGTCATTGGGCATTTCAGTGCGGCTCATCGACGGACAACGCATCGATGACGTACCGCGCCTCTTGCGAGAGATTGGTCAGGTGGCAGGCACGCTCGAATCGGCGGAGAAAGCTGCCAGCGCCTACGAGAGTCGACTTGCGAATATTCGCAAGCAGTATGCAACGCTGCGCCCGGTCCCCGCGCTGATCGAAATCTGGCACTCGCCGTTGATGACCGTTACCGGCACGCACTACATGAGCGATGCGCTGGTAGCGTGCGGTGGTCGCAATGTGCTGGCCGATCTGCCGGGCATCACGCCCGAGGTATCCATGGAGCGGATTGTGGAAATTGACCCTGAGGCGATCGTTGGCGCGGGGTCAGCCGATGGCGCAGCTAAATTCAAGGAAAACTGGAAGCGCCTTGCCAGTTTGAAGGCGGTCAAGCGCGATGCGCTGATCTGGCTGGATCCGGATACGTTCCAGCGGCAGACGCCAAGACTGCTGGATGGTGTCCAGATGCTCTGTACAGCATTGAGTCGACTGCGGGACTGACCCTGCCGCCATTGCGAATATTCGCATTGGCTCCGCCGAATGATTGGGCCTGCCCTCAGACCCGCTGCGATGGCACTTTCGCAATGGCACCCGAACACAGAATCGGTCCCGTTGGTGCGCCAGATGGCGAACCGCCCTTGGGCTCTTTCGAGATGGCGAACGCGGCGCCATCTGCCAGCGTGGCATCGAGATTGGCCATGCGTACTTCCGAATCCTTGGCATGGCTCACTACACCGAGTGAGCGTGGCGCGCCCTTCGCGGGTACCACCCACAGCTCAAGATCGTTCTCGGGCAGCGTGGCCCAAGCCTTCACCACCTTTACCTTGAGCATGCCGGCATGCTTTTCGACAATCATGCGGGGTACGTTCTCCGGGGTGGAGAGCACGGCCACCATGGCGGATTCAGCGGCGGGCTGGGGCTTGATCACTGCTGTCGCGATCATGAGCGCGGCAGCGAGACCGGTTGCGGCCAGTCCCCAGTTGCGCCAGAAAGCGAGGCTTTCCCACCAGCTTCCTGTTGACGATGCATTGGCTGATGCCCTGACCTGATTCTGGGTGCGAGCGATCCGTGCCTCGATGGCCCGCCAGACACGTTGCGGCGGCTCCACCGGCGCCACGCGCGAGGCGAGCGGCGTAAGGTAGTTCTCCCAGGTTTCGACCATGCGTGCGAGATCAGCATCGTTCGCGACCAGCCTGACGAAACGGCGCCGCGCGGCACCGCCCAGCGTGCCCAGTACAAAACTTGCCGCCAAAGCGTTGCGAAGATCCGGATTCGTGTACTTCATGCCTGGCCCAAACAATCTTTCAGACGCAGCAAACCGCGGCGGATGTGCGTCTTCACGGTGCCCAGCGGCTTCTTCATGTGACTGGCGAGTTCGGAATGCGACAGCCCATGGAAAAACGCCAACGCGATGGATTGCCGCTGCTCGGCATCCAGTTCATCCAGGCAGCGATGGACATCGTGTGCGTCACGGTTGGTGCCCAAGGCGGCATCCGGCAACGGCGCCGGATCCTCCAGCATATTGGTCATCACCTCGTCCTCATCCTGCACCTCCCAGCCGGTGCGGCGGAGAATGTCCAGGCTGCGGTTACGCACGATGGCGGTCATCCAGGTCATGGGTGCGCTGCGGGTGCTGGCGTAGTTACCGGCGTGGTGCCAGATGTTGACGAAACTGTCTTGCAAGACTTCCTCGGCGAGATGACGTTCACGGACTATACGCAGCGAGACCGCAAACAGTTTCGCCCGCGTCGCGGCATACAGTTCGGCGAAGGCCTGGCGGTCGGCCATGCCTGCTCTCGCGAGGAGTGCGGCGAGTCGTTGTGCGTCTGGCGCAAGTTCGTTCATGGTCCGGGGCGCAGTCGGGGAGGGATCAGGACAGGCAAAGCTGCCGGCAGGTGGTCAAGGATTGCGTTGCCAGATCAGGTCTGGCGTGTCTGCATTGTGATTCAGTACCCGGGCGGTGACAAACAGCAGATCGGAGAGCCGATTCAAGTACATGATCGCAAACCCGGAAACGTCTTCATGGTGGGCCAACGCAACACAATGCCGCTCCGCTCTGCGACATACCGTGCGGGCGACATGGGTCAGCGCTGCGGCACGACAGCCGCCCGGCAGCACAAACTCCTTGAGCGGTTGCAGGCCGATGTTGAACTCGCTGATCCATTCGTCGAGTTGCGCGATCTGCGACTCCCTCAGCATCCGGTGGGTGGGTATGCAAAGCTCACCTCCCACATCAAACAGGTTGTTCTGAACGATCTGGAGCTTCTCGTCGACATAGTCGGCAATGGACTCCGTGCGCACCAGACCTATTGTGCTGTTCAGTTCATCGACATCGCCCATCGCCTCAATGCGCAGACCGCTCTTGCTGACCCGGTTACCGTCACCGAGGCCGGTTGTGCCGTCATCGCCGGTGCGGGTAGTGATCTTCGTGAGGCGGAATCCCATGGTGCGAATATTCGCGTTGCGCTGAGCCGGAGACGAGGTTTACATCGACCCGTTGTTGCGCTTTGCTATCATCCCGTGATTATTTGACGGTTTCATTGTATGTCCAAAACCAATTTTCTCGAATTCGAGCAGCCCATCGCCGAACTCGAAACCAAGATCGAGGAGCTCCGCTTCGTGCAGGACGACTCCGCGGTCGACATCTCGCAGGAGATAGAGCGCCTGTCCAAGAAGAGCCAGACGCTCACGAAGGATATTTACGCGAAGCTGACATCCTGGCAGATCTCCCAGGTGGCGCGGCATCCGCAGCGTCCCTACACGCTTGACTATGTGCAGATGATGTTCACGGATTTCGAAGAGCTTCATGGCGACCGCCACTATGCCGACGATCCCGCGATTGTCGGCGGCCTGGCGCGCTTCAATGGCCAGTCGGTGATGGTCATCGGCCACCAGAAAGGGCGCGACACCAAGGATCGCCAGTACCGCAATTTCGGCATGCCGCGCCCGGAGGGGTATCGCAAGGCACTCAGGCTGATGCTGCTGGCCGAGAAATTCGGCATCCCGATCCTGACGTTCATCGACACACCCGGTGCTTATCCCGGCGTCGGTGCCGAGGAGCGCGGGCAGTCGGAAGCCATCGGTCGGAATCTTTACGTCATGGCCGGGCTCAAGGTGCCGATCATCTGCACCGTGATCGGCGAAGGCGGTTCGGGTGGGGCGCTGGCCATCGCGGTTGGTGATGTGACGTTGATGTTGCAATACTCGACCTACTCCGTCATTACGCCAGAGGGATGCGCCGCCATCCTGTACAAGAGCGCGGAGCAGGCTCCGATCGCAGCGGAGAGCCTCGGCATTACTGCAGTCAGGCTGAAGTCTGTCGGCTTGGTCGACAAGATCATCAGTGAACCGCTCGGCGGCGCCCACCGCGACCCCCAAGCCATGGCCACAACGCTCAAGAAGGCGCTGGCAGACTCGCTCAAGACATTTCAGGACCGGTCGCCGGACAAGTTGGTGCTCGAGCGCCAGAAGCGAATGCTTCAGTATGGCAAGTTCAAGGAGCTCGCCGAGTAGGTCCGGCGGGCGGATATGAACGCCGTCCTGACTGCAGTATCGACCGCGCTCGAAGAGAAGGTGCTGGCTGGCGATGTCGTATGCGTGGCGCTCTCTGGCGGCATGGATTCAATGGTGCTGCTGAATGCCGTCGTGTCCATTGCCACAGACGCGAATATTCGCAATCCCGTGACGGCCATCCATGTCCACCATGGTCTCAGCCTCAATGCAGATGCGTGGGCGAATTTTTGCGAGACTGCCTGCCAGCGGATGGGTGTGCCCCTGCAGGTCGTGCGTGTCAACGTGGCGCAACGTGGCCGGGGACTGGAAGATGCCGCGCGCGAAGCTCGCTATGCCGTTTTCCGAGACCGTCCCGAACGCTGGATTCTGCAGGCGCATCATGCGGATGATGCAGCGGAGACGCTGCTGCTGCGGCTCAATCGTGGCGCCGGGCTGAAGGGGCTGTGCGGCATTCCTGCCCTGCGGTCGATGGGAAAGGACCACTGGTTGCTGCGGCCGCTCTTGGGATTGCCGCGATCCACGCTGCGGTCGTACGCCAGGACCAGTGGTCTTGCCTGGATCGAGGACGAGTCCAACGCGGATCCTGCCCTGGACCGAAACTATCTGCGCTCAGCTGTCCTTCCCGCCATCAGCGAGCGATTTCCTGCCTGGCGTGAAAACTGGTTGCGGGCAAGTGAGCACGCTGCGAGCGCGCAGACACTGCTCGATGAACTCGCAGCAATGGACATCGGTGACCTGACGAGCCCCCTTTCGCTTGCGTCCCTGCGAGCGCTTTCCCGTGATCGGCTGCGGAATGCGTTGCGGTTCTACCTCCAGGTGCGGGGCGCGGAAGCACCCGATGCGACACACCTGACCGATATCGAACGTCGACTTCGCAGTTGTTCCACGGGTGCAAGGCTCGCCATCCGGGTGGGTGCACATGCGCTCATGCAGTCACGCGGGGCGGTTCATGTGGTGCCCGCCAGAATGACATCAGAGCCGCCAGCCTTTGAGCGGCTGTTCGTGCCTGGTGTGGACATTGCACTGCCGGAGCTGGCCGGAACACTTCGTTGGCGCAGTGGAATCGGCGTTGGAATGTCGGCACACCGGCTGGCTTCATCGGCCTGTGCCATTCGTTCGAGCCGGGAGGGTGAGCGGCTCAAGCCCCAAAGCGGCCGGCCCTCCCATACGTTGAAGAATCTGTTTCAAGAGAAGGGTGTGCCGGCCTGGGAACGGGCATGGCTTCCGCGACTGGTTGCAGCGGGCGAACTGATTTGGGTGCCAGCCTTGGGTGTTTCTGCATCATGGCAGGCAAACGCTGGCGAAGCCGGCTGGCTACCCTGCTGGGAACCAGATTCCCGATAATGGCTGCGATCAGTC
Organism: Betaproteobacteria bacterium; assembly: GCA_031394355.1. Taxonomy (GTDB): domain Bacteria; phylum Pseudomonadota; class Gammaproteobacteria; order Burkholderiales; family Usitatibacteraceae; genus JAEUMY01. Next base: position 36,155 of record JANNSU010000020.1, read on the forward strand.
CGGCATCAGGCGCGACAACACGTCAACGCCCGGGCGGGCAACATTCCATGCTAAAATCTGAGGCTAAAGTTTTTATAAAAATCCATTCTTTTCATCAACTTAGCGGAGCAACACGCAAATGGCTGCAGGAAATACAACTGAGCGCACCCTATCCATCATCAAACCCGATGCAGTCGTCAAAAACGTCATCGGCGAAATCTATTCCCGTTTTGAGAAGGCTGGTCTGAAAGTGATCGCTGCCCGCATGGTCCATCTGTCGCGCGCAGATGCCGAGGGTTTCTATGCGGTGCACAAGGCCCGCCCGTTCTTCAATGATCTCGTTACCTTCATGATCTCCGGCCCCGTCATGGTGCAGGTGCTGGAAGGCGACAATGCCATTCTGAAGAACCGCGAGCTGATGGGTGCTACCGACCCGAAGAAGGCTGACAAGGGCACCATTCGTGCCGATTTTGCCGACTCCATTGATGCCAATGCTGTACATGGCTCCGATGCGCCTGAGACGGCCGCTGTGGAAATTGCCTACTTCTTCCCCGCACTCAACGTCTACTCGCGCTGATCCGATCCAGTCATGGCTGTCCCCACCCACGCCCGTAGCGGAACGCAACTGCGGACCAACCTTCTCGGCATGTCGCTCGCCGAGATGACGGCGTTCTTTGCGGGCCTGGGTGAGAAGCCGTTTCGCGCACGACAGGTCTTCCGCTGGATTCATCAGGGGGGTGTCGCAGAGTTCGAGGCGATGACGGATCTCGCGAAGTCACTGCGAGAGAAGCTGCCACTGCACTGCGTCATCGAGGCACCGAAACAACTGGTCGAGCAACGCTCTGAAGACGGAACCGTCAAGTGGCTGCTGGATGTTGGAACCGGCAACGGCATCGAGGCCGTGTTCATTCCTGAAGGCGACTTCGAGTCCAGGAGCAAGCACCGGGCTCGTGGCGATGTGGCCTCGGAAGTCATGGTGGAAGATCAAGGCGAAGTGCTGTGGACAGCGGATTCGGGCGATGACGAAGAGCCGACCCGGGCAAACCGATCGGGCGTGCGTTATCGCGGCACCTTGTGCATCTCAAGCCAGGTCGGTTGCGCCCTGGATTGCAGTTTCTGTTCCACCGGCAAGCAGGGATTCAATCGCAACCTCACCACTGCCGAGATCATCGGCCAGCTCTGGTGGGCCAACCGCGCGCTGGGCCGCGATCCCAAGGGTGAGCGCATCGTATCCAACGTGGTGATGATGGGCATGGGCGAGCCGCTGGCCAACTTCGACGAAGTCACGCGCGCGATGGACATCATGCTGGACGATCACGGCTATGGGTTGTCACGCCGCCGTGTGACACTGTCGACGTCCGGGCTGGTGCCCAATCTCCTGCGTCTCAAAGAGCGCTGTCCGGTCGCGCTGGCGGTGAGCCTGCATGCACCAAACGACAAGCTTCGCGATGTGCTGGTGCCGATCAACCAGAAGCACCCGTTGCGCGAGTTGTTGCCCGCCATCCGCAGCTACCTTGAGGCCGCGCCACGTGACTTCGTGACGTTTGAATACGTGATGCTGGACAATGTGAACGACCGCGTCGACCATGCGGAAGAGTTGGTCCGGCTGGTCCGGGATATTCCTTGCAAATTCAACCTGATTCCGTTCAACCCATTCCCGAACAGTGGCTATGTGCGATCGTCCAACAACGCCATTCACCGCTTCAAGGATGTTCTGGTGAAGGCGGGATTCATCGTCACGGTCCGCAAGACTCGTGGCGATGACATCGATGCTGCCTGTGGCCAGCTTGCAGGCCAGGTGGTGGACAAGACGCGGCGCACTGCCGACAGACTCAACATTCCCTTGAAGGAGATCGCCGCGTGATCCGCCAATTCGGTTTTTCCGTTGTGCTGCTGGCCGCTGCATTGACGTCCGGTTGCGTGAGTCAGACCACGGTCGAGAGCAAGACAGCCGACATCGCCACATCCTCGGATGCTGGCCAACGTGCACAGATTCGGACAGCGCTTGCTTCCGAGTACTTTCAGCGCCGGAACTTCACGGTCGCGATAGAGGAAGTCGAGAACGCGCTCAAGGCCATGCCAAACTACGCGCCCGCGCACAATCTGCTCGGCCTGATCTACATGGAAATCGGTGAGGACGCTCGTGCCACGGCGAGCTTTGAAAAAGCAATAGGCATAGCACCCAAAGATCCCGATGTGCTGAACAACTATGGCTGGTTTCTCTGCCAGCGTACCAATCCACAACGTGCCATGGACATGTTCCAGCAGGCGCTCAAGGTGCCCCTCTACAGCACACCGCAGCGGGCATTGCTCAATGCCGGCTTGTGTTCGCGCCGACTGGGCAACAATGTGGAAGCTGAACAGTATTTGAAGCAGGCATTGCAACTGCAGCCGCAACTGCAGCAGGCTTTGCAAAATCTGGCCGACATCACCTATCGCGCCGGACGCTATCAGGATGCGGGCCGCTATATGAGCCAGTATTCGAAGCTCCAGCCGCTGCCTGATGCTGACACGTTGCTGCTGGGCGTGCGGATTGCCCGAGCATTGGGTGACAAGAGCAATGCTGAAAGCTATCTGCTCCAACTGGAGCGGCGGTTTCCGGATGCCCCGCAGACGCGTCAGGCAAGAAGCGGCGGGTGAACGCAATGGCGAGTGCAGGTTCTTCGGAGGAGATCGTCCTGGGTGCTTCGGGGCCAGCTTCCATTGGCCCGGTACCGGCGTTCCCGGCTGCCGACTCGCCAGGCTTGCGGCTCACTGCTGCGCGCCAGCGCGCGGGGCTGTCGGTCGGGGACATCGCTGCGAAAATGCGCATGAGCGTGCAGCAGATCGATGCCATCGAGCGTGGTGATTACGCAAAATTGCCGACGGGCACCTTTCTGCGCGGGTTTGTCCGCAGCTATGCCAAGTTGGTGGGCTTGGACCCCGAGATCATGCTGACGCTACTGGAGGAAACTCATGCCGACAGTCGCCGTCCCAGCATTGTGGTGCCGACCCAGAACATCCAAATGGCAACGCCCGGTGAGCGTTACAGCAATCCACGGGCGCGCATCCTGCTGGTTCTGGCGCTCGTGATCGCCGTTTCGGGTGGTGGTGCGTATTGGTGGCTGCAGATTCGTCCCAAGACTGCGGAGCGGGGGGATCGCTCGCCCACCAAGGTGACCGTGGCAGCGCCTCAACCGGTGGCCGACCCAATGCCTGCGGCCTCCGCCACCGCCAACGATGTGGTTCAGCCCCTACAGTCGTCGCAGGCTGATGCCAACGCCACGCCATCAGGCACCTCGGATTCAATTTCGAAGAACATTGCCGCAACAGCGCAAGATGCTCCGGTTGCGCCTGTTCCGCAGCCAGCGCCGCTGACCCAGACCACCGCGCCGCTCGCGCCCGCACCGGGGGCAGCCGCGAGGTCAGACAAGCCGACCGTCCCGAGAGGCAGCAGCAGTCTGCGCTTTTCGTTCAATGGTGAGTCATGGGTGGAGGTTGTCGATGGCAGTGGCAAGACCATCCTGTCGCGCAAGTTCCAGCCCTCCCAGGCAGAGACCATCGTTGCCAAGCTGCCCGTGTCGGTGGTGATCGGCAATGCAACGGTCGCCCGGCTGCAATACAACGATCTCGACTTCGACCTCACGCCGCATACGCGCGTGTCGGTTGCCCGATTCACCCTGAAGTAACCTGACGCATCCCGAGACCATGTCTTCCCTTGCCAGAAGAATGAGCCGCCAGGTAAAGGTGGGCGACAAGTTGATCGGCGGAGGTGCGCCGGTGCATGTCCAGTCGATGACCAACACCGATACCGAGGATGTTGCGTCCACGGCCAAGCAGGTTGCCGAGTTGGCTCGGGCGGGATCGGAGGCGGTGCGCATCACTGTCAACAGCATGGAGGCCGCGCGCCAGGTTGCGAATATTCGCGAAGCGCTGGAGAAGCAGAATGTGAAGGTCCCGCTGATTGGAGACTTCCACTTCAACGGCCACAAGCTGCTAACGATGTTCCCGGACTGCGCCCAGGCGCTGGACAAGTACCGCATCAACCCCGGCAATGTGGGGCATGGCGCCAAGCGCGATGATCAATTCGCGGCGATGATCGAAGCGGCCTGCAAATATGAGAAGCCCGTACGCATCGGCGTCAACTGGGGCAGCCTTGATCCCGAACTCATTGCCCGCATGATGGACGAAAATGGCAGGCTCGCAGTGCCGCTGGAAGCCGACGCCGTCATGCGCGAGGCGCTCATCACTTCGGCACTCGACAGTGCGGCAAAGGCGGAAGAGCTGGGTCTGCCAGGTGACCGAATCATCCTGTCCTGCAAGGTGAGCGCGGTGCAGGATCTGATCGCCGTCTATCGAGATCTTGCGCGTCGCTGTGACTACCCGCTGCATCTCGGATTGACCGAGGCAGGCATGGGCTCGAAGGGAATTGTTGCGTCCACTGCGGCGCTGAGTGTGCTGCTGCAGGAAGGTATCGGCGACACCATTCGCATTTCGCTCACGCCGGAACCGGGCGGCGACCGCACCCGCGAAGTCATCGTCGCACAGGAGATTCTGCAGACCATGGGTCTACGTTCATTCACGCCGATGGTGGCTGCCTGCCCCGGTTGCGGACGCACGACCAGCACGTTTTTCCAGGAGTTGGCTGAGAGTATCCAGTCGTATCTGCGCAACCAGATGCCAGTCTGGAAGACGCAGTATCCGGGCGTGGAAGAGATGCACGTGGCTGTGATGGGCTGTGTGGTCAACGGGCCGGGCGAGTCCAAGCTCGCGAATATCGGCATTTCTTTGCCGGGGAACGGCGAGACGCCGGTGGCACCAGTCTTTGTCGATGGCGAGAAGACCGTGACCCTCAAGGGTGACAACATTGCTGGTGAGTTCAAGGCCCTCGTTGATGACTATGTGCGTACCCGCTATGCGCCCGGGGCGGAGCGGCCGAGCAAGTCCCGCAAGAAGGAAATTCCCCTGAAAGTGGTGGCCTGAATAATCCGCTTGTCGGTTTGGTGCGCGGCTGATATATTGCGGGAAAGATTCCCGCAACCCAGAGATTGCTTGAGATGAACCTTCGCCCAGCTTCCAGGCCGTCCCCCCAGTCGCGCGCTCTGCCAGCGCTCTCCCTGATTGCTGCAGCGCTGGCATTGCCATCTGCACAGGCCGTGAATCTAAGCCCGGATGACACCGGCCAGGTCATCCTCGTGCCGTACTACTCCGTGAGAAGCGGGTTTGTCACCAGTCTGACAGTGGTGAATCGCAACATGAATCATTCCAAGGCGATCAAGGTCCGATTTCGCGAAGGAATGATTGGCGCTCCTGTCCTCGATCTGAACCTGTTTCTGGCGCCACGAGACATCTGGGCGGCCTCCGTCGTGGACGATGGAACGGGTGCTCGGCTTTCAGTGGCGGATCGAAGCTGTACCAATCCGGCAGTTCCCACCGGGGGTACTGCCTTTACCAATCGCTATTACACCGGCCAAGTGTCGGGCACATTCGATGATGGCGGTGGTGCCACCTTGGACCGCACCCGCGAAGGTTACGTGGAGATCATCGAGATGGGAATTGTTGCGGACGGCACAAGTGCTGCAGCGACGCCCGCTACGCCGACAGGAAACATGGTGTCGCTGGCAATCAGGCATGCCTTAACAGGTGTCCCAGCCAATTGCGATGCAGTACGAGTTTCAAACTTGTTTGCGGGTGAAGGCGATCTGCGTGCGCCGACAGGAGACATGTCGGCCAGTGCGATCCTCATTCAAGGAACGACTGGCAGTGAATTCGTCATTCCACCCACCGCTTTGCAGCGCTTCTTTGTACCGAGCAATCTGGCTGACGATTTGTATGCCGAGCCGGGCAGCGTATTGCCTGATCTCACTAGTGTGCGTCCTGCCCGCAGTGATGTATGGACATCCGGGCGCGACGAGCCTGTGGTACTGACTGTGAATGATTGGGTGGCAGCGGGAGGGCGGCCCATTGATGCCGTCAGTGCGGTGTTGATGAAATCCGAAATCGCCGCTGAATATGATGTAACCGGCGGTCAGATCCGCTCGGAGATGGTGATCACGATGCCGACCATGCGGTACTACGTGATGCCAGAGACGGCGGCTCAGCGCCCGTCGTTCGTCGCTCGGGGTCCTTTTTCGGAGCAGTTTCGAAGCCCGTCAGGCGGCGAAACGCAGAACGACAGCGGTGCTTGCAACACGTTGATTCGGCTTGCGTCAGATCGTGAGTCTGCGCCCTATTCAATCGTTTCTGGTGTTCAGTTTCCGACCCCACCTTCCGGATTGATCGACGACAGGCTTAGAATCTGCCGTGCGGCGACCCGGGTAGCGCTTATCCCCAATGGTTCCACAATCTCCGCTCAGTCCGTGCTGGGATCTACACAGTTTGTTGGCAGTCTCTTACTCCAGGCGAACGGAGCAATGGGGGCCGCGCCACAATACACTGCAGGATCGCTGGCATTGATGCCTACATTCGGAACGCAAGGCGAATCAGTCTCTGGTCCGGGACAGTCCGCTTCAGTTGGCTTCAATGTAGTTTCAGCCAGGCCAGTTCTGGTTCGAAGCTTGCACGGCGTGGGTGGGTTGGGCAATATCGCCCCTCTGTATTCTGATGGTATTTCGCGTCGATACAGAGGGTTACCCGCTATTGGTTTCACTGCAGTCCAGGCAATTGTCGGCGGGCAAGGCTACGGTGGTGTCTTCCGATTGCAGGGCAGCCCCGATCCAGCGCCTTGAATCCCGTTGCATCAGTGCGAATATTCGCATCGCGTTGATCCACTAGGGAAAGCGCCCCAAAGCAGGTAAAATGCCCGGCTTTGCTTCAGGCTGCTCATCGTTGTGACCCCTATGCAGAAAATCCAGGCCATCCGCGGGATGAATGATCTCCTGCCGGATGCTTCTCCCCTTTGGCAATATTTCGAAGACACCGTGCGCGAGGTCTTCGAGCAATACGGTTATCGGCTCATGCGCACGCCCGTCGTGGAGGCAACGCCGCTGTTCGCCCGTGCCATTGGCGAGGTGACGGATATCGTCGAGGGGGAGATGTATTCCTTTGAAGACAGACTGAATGGGGAAAAGCTGACGTTGCGCCCCGAGGCCACGGCTGGATTGGTGCGCGCAGTCATCGAACATAACTTGCTCTACAACGGACCGCAGCGCGTCTGGACCTGGGGGCCAATGTTCCGCCATGAGCGCCCGCAGAAGGGCCGCTACCGCCAGTTCCATCAGTTTGATGTCGAAGCAATGGGCTTTCCCGGGCCGGATGTCGATGCCGAGCAGATCGTGATGCTTGCACGGCTCTGGAAGCGGTTGGGTATAGTCAATGTGACGCTCTATGTGAACAGCATTGGCGATGTGGCGAGCCGCGCTGCACACCGCGAGGCGCTGGTAAAGTATTTCGAAAGCCGCGCTGACGAGCTGGATGCGGATGCCCGCCGCCGGTTGCACACCAATCCACTGCGTACCCTGGACACAAAAAACCCGGCCATGCAGTCATTGGTGGAAGGGGCGCCCAGGCTCAAGGATTTTCTGGACGACGCTGCGCGAGAGCACTTCGCGGGCGTCACGTCGCGCCTGACAGCAAGCGGCATTGCCTTTGAGGAAAACCCCCGCCTTGTGCGTGGGTTCGACTACTACAACCGCACGGTGTTCGAGTTCATTGGCAAGGGCGCAGATTTCGAACTCGCCATTGCCGGCGGCGGCCGCTATGACGGGCTGATCGAGCAACTCGGCGGCAAGTCGGCACCGGGATGCGGCTTCGGAATCGGGGTTGAGCGTGTGCTCATGTTGCTCGAGGGTATGACCGCACAAGCCGGCGATGTACCCGATGCGTATGTGATCCATCAGGAAGCGTTCGGGCAGCAGGCCTGGGATGCGGCGGAATCAATGCGGGATGCGGGTCTATCGGTGGTGCTTCACGCGGGCGGTGGCAGCTTCAAGTCCCAGATGAAGAAGGCGGACGGCAGCGGTGCCCGGTTTGCTATCATCCTCGGCGAATCCGAGGTGGCAGCTGGCGTGTTGTCGGTGAAGGACTTGCGCGGTGGCGGCGAGCAGCAGACCCTGCCGCTTGACCTCGCCATTGAACGGCTCTGGTCGCATGTGGTCGAGAACAATTGACCAGTGCAATGGCGGCGCGGTAAACGAATGAACAGGAAAAGAGAATCCCATGGCTGTATATGACCTTGATGAGCAGGAACGAATCGACGCGCTGAAGGACTGGTGGGAAACCAACCGGGTTGTCATCCTGAGCGTTGTGGGTATCGCGGTGGCAGCAGTCGCGGCCTACTTTGCGTGGCAGGCCTATAAACACGAACAACTTGTGAAGGCCGAAACGCTGCACAAGGAATTCAGCAAAGTGCTGGATCAGCGTGATGCCGCCAAGACAGGTTCGGCCACAGCGCCATTGTTTGAGCAGGTTCCCGGTTCTTTCCAGGCCAGCAGCGCGGCGCTGGGTGCAGCAAAGGTCGCTTTCGATGCCAAGGACTATGTAGCGGCAAGGCAGAAGCTGGAGTGGCTCGTCGACAAGGGCAATGCCGAACTGCGGCCCATTGCCCGCGTTCGCTTGGCTCAGGTGCTGCTGGAAGACAAGAAGTATGACGACGCACTCAAGGTGCTCGATGCAGTGAAAGAAGAAGGCTTCATCTCGCTGGTAGCCGATGTGAAGGGTGACGTCCTCATGGCCAAGGGCAGCAAGGATGAGGCGCGTCTTTCGTGGCAGCTGGCAATCGACAAGGCAGGTGAGCGCAGCGCCATCAAGCAACTCGCGCAGATCAAGCTGGACTCTGTCGGCGGGGTGGCGAAGTGATGCGCCCCGGCATGCTGCGACATGTGATCATTGCGGCGGCAGGCGCAGCACTGTTGACTGGTTGCAGCTCGCTCCCATCACTCCCATTCATGGGCGAACGATTGCCCAACTTGCCGACGCTGTCTGCGCCCTCGCCAGCCAAGGTTGTCTGGTCGGTATCCGGATCAAAGTCAGGCGCGTATGAGTTCACGCCGTCTGTCGGTCAGGGGGTTATCTATGCCGCCAGCGCTGGCGGTGGCGTGTCCATGATCAGTGAGGCCACCGGCCGCACGACGGGAAGTTTTCAACCCGGCAAGCGGCTCACGGCCGGCGTGGGCTACGGTGAAGGGCGTGTCGTTTTCGGCAATGAAAAAGGTGAAGTCATTGCCACAGATCCTGCTGGCAAGGTGCTCTGGACCACCCCTGTTGCCGGAGAACTGCTGGCAGCGCCGCTGGTGCAGGCAGGGGTTGTCGTGGTGCGCACATCGGACGGCCGGATCGTCGGGCTGAACACGCTGGATGGCAAGCGCAAGTGGTCATATCAGCGGCCCTCGCCGGCCCTGTCGCTGCGCAGTACAGCCGGCGTGATTTTCGGACGCGGCACGATTTACGCCGGATTTCCGGGTGGCAAGCTGGTTGCGCTTGAAGCGGAGTCGGGCAAGCCCATCTGGGAGGCGACACTTTCCCTGCCCCGTGGCGCGACGGAGCTCGAACGTATTGCGGATATCGGCGGACTGCCGGTACTGGATGGCACGAGAGTGTGCGCCGCCGTCTATCAGGGCCGCAGTGGCTGCGTGGAAACGCTCAACGGCAATGTGCTGTGGTCCCGTGAGGTGCCGGGCGCAACGGGCATGGCCGTCGATGACAAGAATTTGTATTTCGCCGACGAACAGGGCAATGTGATTGCGCTGGACAAAGTGTCCGGCGCAAGCGTGTGGAAGCAGGAATCACTGGCGAAACGCAAACCTGGCACGCCTGTGGTGTTCGCAGGGCGTGTCTGGTTGGGCGACTCCACAGGGCTGGTACACGCGCTGTCGACAGACAATGGGTCACTGGTTGGACGCATCGCGACCGATGGCAGTGCCGTGGAGGCGCTAGTTACCATCAGTGATTCACTGGTTGCCCAGACTGACAAGGGTGGCGTGTTCGCCATCCGCTGAAACTCAACTGATCGCCAGGTTCGCTGACATCAGCGCTACCGGAAGGCAATCGCATACTGGCCACGAATGAAACCCACGATAGTCCTCGTCGGCCGCCCCAATGTCGGCAAGTCGACCTTGTTCAACCGGCTCACCAAAACGCGCGATGCCATTGTCGCGGATGTCCCGGGACTCACCCGGGACCGCCACTATGGTCATGGGCGTGGCGCATCAAAGCCCTTTCTGGTGGTCGATACGGGCGGCTTTGAGCCAGTAGCGAAGGACGGCATCCTCCATGAGATGGCCAAACAGACGCTGCAAGCCATTGCAGAAGCGGATGCGGTCATCTTCGTTACCGATGTGCGAGAGGGGCTGACGGCGCAGGACAGGACCATTGCCGACACATTGCGCAAGCAGGCGCTGTCGCGCAGCGTGCCAGTGGTGGTTGCGGTGAACAAAGCCGAGGGTATCGCCGAGGACATGGCGACTGCAGAATTCCACGAATTGGGTCTGGGTGTTCCGGTTTCAATTTCGGCAGCGCACGGAGAAGGTGTGCGCCAGCTTATCGAGGATGTCCTGTCCGGTTTCAGCGATGCGACGGATGAAATCGAAGCGACTCATCCGAAAATTGCGATTGTCGGCCGCCCCAATGTCGGCAAGTCAACACTCGTCAACCGGATGATTGGCGAGGACCGCGTGATTGCGTTCGACCAGCCAGGTACCACGCGGGACAGCATTTATGTGCCGCTCGAACGTAACGGCAAGCACTACACGCTGATCGACACGGCCGGCATCCGGCGCCGTGGAAAGGTGTTCGAGGCGATTGAAAAATTCTCGGTCATCAAGACATTGCAGTCTGTCGAAGACGCCAATGTGGTGATTCTCCTGCTGGATGCGCAGCAGGAGATTGCAGACCAGGACACCCACATTGCGGGATTCATCCTTGAAGCCGGGCGCGCGCTCGTCGTGGCGATCAACAAATGGGACGGGTTGGACTCTGATGATCGTGAAACCATCAAAAGGGAATACGACCGCAAGTTTCAGTTTCTCAGCTTTGCCTGCTGGCACACCATCTCGGCCTTGCAGGGCAGCGGCTTGAAACCATTGTGGGACAGCGTCGACGGGGCATTCGCAGCCGCGACGGCCAAGCTCTCCACACCCAAGCTCACCCGTGCCTTGATCGCGGCAACCCAGCAGCACCAACCGCCGTTGAACGGATTACATCGCCCGAAGCTCCGCTATGCGCATCAGGGCGGGTCCAATCCTCCCACCGTCGTGATTCATGGTTCCGGGCTGTCAGGGCTGCCGGCCAGCTACGTCCGCTACCTTGAGAACTATATGCGCGATGCGTTTGAATTGAAGGGCACGCCATTGCGAGTTGAATTGAAGCAAGCGGCCAATCCCTACGCAAACAGGAAGCCCCAGGAGCTTACCCGGCGCCAGGAAGACAAGCGCCGTCGCAATCGTCGCCATCAGAAGAAGACGTTCAGTTAGCCCCATGCAAAGACGGCAAGACGTATTTGCGCTTCTCGCCAGTCGATGCCGATCGGCCCTGATCTGTTCCACGCTGGGAATTCTTGTTACCGGTTGTACTGACGAGCAGCGGGACTATACGTCGACTGATGCACCCACTGAGGTGCCGCGGATCATTGAAAGAAAGCCCGTTGTCGCGTTGGTACTGGGTGCCGGTGGCCCGAGAGGCTTTGCCCATATTGGCGTGCTCAAGGCCCTGGAGGCGGCGGGCGTGGAGCCTGACCTCGTCGTGGGAGCAAGCGTCGGAGCGATCATCGGTGCAATCTATGCCGACGGGGTGCCTGCGGCGGAACTGGAACGGCTCGCCATGGAGTTGAATCCGCTCCGGTTCCTGAATGTCTCCCTTGACGGCGCTCGTGCCAGCGGCACCGCGATTGAGGACTTCGTCAATGAACAGGTGGGTCACAAACCGTTGCAGTCGCTCAAACGGCCAATGGTAACGGTGGCAGTCAGAAAGCATGATCAAAAAGTGGTCGCCTTCAGCCACGGCAATGCGGGAGTCGCTGTGCGGGCATCCAGCGCAATGCCGGGGAGATTTGTCCCTGCACGCATTCATGGTGTCGAATACATTGATGGCGATGAGGTCAGCCCCGTGCCCATCCGGATAGCTCGAGACTTGGGCGCGGACGTGATCATTGCGGTGGATGTGTCAGCGCATCTGTCGAGCACGCCTGATGAGGCACCACAGTCATGGCGCAAGCGAGATCAGCGTCGCGCCGCCCAAGTGGCCGCCGAGGCAGGGCTTGCAAATGTCCTCGTTCACCCCGATCTGGGCTATTACGCAGATATTCGTGAGGCCTACAGGCTGAAATGCATCCGTATCGGATTTGAAACGACCGAGCGGGCCATTCCAGACATCAAGAAGGCCATTGCAGCAGCCAAGACGGGTTCAGCACAAAAAATCTTGGATTCTCGGCGGGAACCTGGCCCGGATCCTGCTGTCTCTGTGAAGGAGTCCTCGTGAAACATTGGCAGAAAGACGCGGATTCCAGTACATTTAATTCCCAACAAACAGCTGGAGCATAACAATGAGCGGCAAAGGGCAATTGTTACAAGACCCGTTCCTGAACATCCTTCGCAAGGAACACGTACCGGTCTCCATTTACCTCGTCAACGGCATCAAACTGCAGGGCCAGATCGAGTCTTTCGATCAGTATGTGGTTCTGCTCAAGAATACGGTCACCCAAATGGTTTACAAGCACGCCATTTCCACAGTGGTACCGGCACGTCCTGTTTCGGTGCCATTCGAACACCCGCAGGAGTCCTGAAATCCAATCAGGCAGTCCGCACTGGTGCCGCCCGGCGCTGGTGCGCCTCATCTCGAATCCGCCCCTCCGGGGTGCGGACAGGTACAAGCGCAATGGCCAATTCGGCCCCCCATCCTGAATTCGCTGTCTTGGTGGCGCTGGACTTCGGCGCCGCCGATCTCGAAGCAGCCATCGAAGAAGCCTGCGAGTTGGTGGATTCCGCTGGTGCAGCCGTGCGCGTTGTGGTGCGGGGTCGGCGCGAGAAACCCGATGCGGCGCTGTTTGCCGGTCGTGGCAAGGTTGAAGAAATTGCAGAAGCCGTTGCCGAATGCGATGCCAAGTGGGTCATATTCAACCACTCGCTGTCTCCCATCCAGATTCGTAACCTCGAGCGTGAACTGAATGTGCGAGTGATGGACAGGACCGATCTCATTCTCGACATTTTTGCGCAGCGGGCGCGCAGCCATGAAGGCAAGCTCCAGGTGGACCTTGCCCGGTTGGAGCATCATCTGACCCGGCTCGTGCGTGGCTGGACTCACCTGGAGCGTCAGCGCGGCGGCATCGGTGTTCGCGGCGGACCTGGCGAGACCCAGCTGGAAATCGACCGACGTCTGGTTTCGGATCGCATCAAGCTGACCAAGGAAAGAATCGCAAAAGTGGCGCGTCAGCGGCACACTCAGCGGGGCGGCAGGCGCAGGTCGGGGGTTCGGACTGTCGCAATTGTCGGTTACACAAACGCTGGCAAATCAACGCTTTTCAATCGGCTGACCCGTGCCAACACCTACGTCGCGGATCAACTGTTTGCGACGTTGGATACCACCACCCGCAAGGTCTATCTGGGCGCCGGGGTGGAGTCGACACTATCGGACACGGTGGGGTTCATCCGGGATTTGCCGCATGCACTGGTGGCCGCATTTCGGGCGACGTTGGAGGAAACAGCAAATGCAGATCTTCTTCTTCACGTCGTGGATGCCAAGAGCCCGCGCCGGGAAGGAGAGATTGAGGATGTGAACACCGTACTGAAAGAGATCGGCGCCGAACAGGTTCCGCAGTTGCTGGTGTACAACAAGATCGATCTTTTGCCCGGTGGCGAAGCATCAGTTGGCCGAGATCAGTATGGTAAAATCAATGAGTTACGTATCAGTGCGATGACGGGGCAGGGACTGGAAGCGCTGCGTGCAGCGGTTCTGTCGCGTCTTCAAGCAAATCTTCCGCAAGCGACGCTCGTGCCCGAGTTCGGCGCACTGGCGCAATCAACTTTCTGAATTCAACTTTCCAAGAGTAGACATGGCGCTCAATGACCCACAGTGGGGCAAGCGGGGCAACGACGGCCCGCCTGACCTGGATGAAATCCTGCGCAAGCTGAAACAGAAGCTGAACGGCATGTTCGGCGGCAAGGGCGGCGGCGGCTCGAATGACGGACCGCCAAGCGGCCCCACGCGAGCGATGATGGGCAGCGGTCTCGCGCTTGGCGTCGGCGTGGTGCTGGCGATCTGGCTTGCAACGGGCTTCTATGTTGTTGAACAGGGCAGCAAGGGTGTTGAGCTCACGCTGGGCAAGTACTCAGGCACCACCGAAGCCGGTCTCAAATGGCGCTGGCCGTATCCCATTGGCGATGTGAAGGTTATCAACGTCGAGCAGGTCAGGGCGGTTGAGGTCGGACATCGCAACAATCAGAAGCAGAAGGTGACGCAGGAGTCACTCATGCTCACTGAAGACCAGAACATCGTGGATGTGCAGTTCGCGGTTCAGTACACACTGCAATCCGCCGAGGACTACCTGTTCAACAACGTGGCACCCGATGAAGCCGTGCGTCAAGCGGCAGAAACGGCGATGCGCGAGATTGTGGGCAAGAGCAAGATGGACTTCGTCCTCTACGAAGGCCGCGGGCAGATCGCCGCAAATGCCAAGGTGCTGATGCAGCGCATCCTCGATCGCTACAAGCCGGGCATTCTCATCAGTTCTGTGACGCTGCAGAATGCGCAGCCCCCAGAGCAGGTTCAGGACAGTTTCAATGATGCCGAGCGCGCACGTCAGGATCAGGTGAGGTTGCGCAACGAAGGCGAAGCCTATGCCAATGATGTGTTGCCGAAGGCCCGCGGCTTGGCCGCCCGACTGCTGGAGGAGGCCAATGGGCACCGGGAGCGAGTGGTCGCGAACGCAGAAGGTGACGCCGCGCGATTCCGCCAGGTCCTTGTCGAGTATGAGAAGGCCCCGCAGGTCACCCGCGAGCGCATGTATTTGGACATGATGCAGCAGGTCATGACGTCCACCAGCAAAGTGTTGGTGGACCAGAAGTCGGGCGGCAGCAACCTGTTGTATTTGCCACTGGACAAGCTCATGCAGCTGACTGCCCCGACAACCGCGCAAAGTGATGCGATGGCAGGAGTCGCCACCAAGTCCACGCCGGAGGCGCCGACCGCTGCCGTGCCCGAGGCATCGCGCGCTCAGCAACTTCGCACCCGCGAATCCCGATAGGAGACTGGATCATGCAAAAAAATATCGGGATCATCCTCGTCGTGGGCGCCATAGCCCTGCTTGGTTTCGCAACTTCAGCCTACACCGTGGACCAGCGCCAGGCTGCCATCAAATTCAGATTGGGCGAGGTTGTGTCCATCCAGGTAGACCCGGGCCTGTATTTCAAGTTGCCGCTGATCGAGAACATCCGTTTTTATGATCGGCGCATCCAGACCCTGGACACCAAGGATGCAGAGCGCATGCAGACCAGCGAAAAGAACAACGTGCTGGTGGATTCGTTCGTGAAGTATCGCATCATCGATGTTCAGAAATATTTCGTGTCGACCGGCGGCGACCAGACCCGCGCCGAGGTGAGACTCTCCCAGACCATCAACGACGACATGCGTGCCCAGTTCGGACAACGCACGCTTGCAGAGGTGGTATCCGGCGAGCGCGAAAAAATCATGGAGACATTGCGACAGCGTGCCGATGAAGATGGCCGCAAGATCGGCATCGAGGTGCTGGATGTGCGTCTGAAGCGTGTTGATCTCGTGCCGGAAATTTCCGTCGACGTGTACAAGCGCATGGATTCCGAGCGCAAGCGTGTCGCGAATGAGCGTCGTTCCACGGGTTCCGGTGAGGCAGAAAAGATTCGTGCAGACGCCGATCGCCAGCGCGAGGTTATTCTTGCTCAGGCCTACCGTGATGCCCAACGACTCAAGGGCGAAGGCGATGCCAAAGCCTCGGCGATCTATGCCCAGGCGTTTGGCAAGAATCCCGAGTTCTATTCGTTCTATCGCAGCATGGATGCCTATCGCCAGTCTTTCCGCAGCAAAGGTGATGTCATGGTGCTGGAACCGAGTTCCGACTTCTTCAAGTACATGAAGAATCCCAACCGGGGAAAGTAGTGTGGGATGTCCTGCTGGCGGGATTCGCTTTCGCGCTTGTAATTGAAGGTGTCATGCCTTTCGCGGCGCCGACGGTCTGGCGGGACACGTTCCGCCGAATGCTTGAACTCACCGATGGGCAGCTCCGGTTTGCCGGCTTGCTCTCCATGGGTGCCGGGCTGCTGATACTTTCCTGGGTGATGTGATGCGGACCTGGCTTTTGCCTGAGTACATTGAAGATGTCCTGCCGGACGATGCGCGTCGTCTGGAGGACATGCGCCGTCGGCTGGTCGATCGGTTCGCAAGCCATGGGTACCAGCTCGTGATGCCGCCTCTGCTCGAGTATGTCGATTCACTCCTTTCGGCCACAGGCGAGGATATGGATCTTGCTACGTTCAAGCTGGTCGACCAGCTGTCCGGCCGCATGATGGGCATTCGCGCCGACCATACGCCGCAGACGGCACGCATCGATGCGCATCTGCTGAATCGGGCAGGTGTGACGCGACTCTGTTATGCCGGCCCGGTTCTGCACACGTTGCCGTCCGGGCTCATGCGATCGCGCGAACCTTTTCAGGTTGGCGCCGAGCTGTATGGACATCGCGGCATCGCGGCGGATCTGGAAGTGCAAAAGCTCCTGATCGATAGCCTTGTCGGCCTGGGCCTGCGGGGCGTGCACATCGATTTGAGCCATGCAGGCATTTTTCATGCGCTGATCGAGGGCGACTCGCATACGCCCGATGAGACGGCTGCGCTCTTTGCGGCGATCAAAGCGAAAGACCTGCCGACCCTGGGCTCGCTGGTGCCCCATTGGCGGGCCGGGACGTCGTTGCTGGCTTTGACGCAGCTGTATGGCGGCCCGGAGATGCTGGCGGTCGCGCGGAAGAAGCTCCCCGCTTCTGAGGCAATATCGAGCGCGCTGGATGCGCTGTCTGAGTCGCTGGATTCGCTCACTGGATCTGGCGTCACGCTGGGCATTGACCTTGCCGAGCTGGGCGGCTTCAATTATGAACGCGGCGTCACCTTCGCGGCCTACGTCGCGGGTTCTGCGGATACGGTTGCCCGCGGCGGACGTTACGATGAGGTGGGGAAGGCATTTGGCAGGGCAAGGCCTGCAACAGGATTCACGCTCGACCTGAAGCCGCTGCTTGAAATCGTGCCGCGATGCGAATATTCGCAACCCACCTTCGCGCCGCATGATGGCGATGAAGCGCTTGGCAAGGCGGTCAAGGATTTGCGCAACCAGGGTGAGGCAGTCATTCAAGGACTGCCAGGAGAATCGGCGGCGTCTTCTGGATGCGACCGCGAGTTCCAACTCATATCAGGTCGCTGGCAGGTCATGCCGGCGACGAAGCAAGGAGAGTAGTCATGGCAAGAAATGTGGTGGTCATCGGGCTTCAATGGGGCGACGAGGGCAAGGGGAAGCTGGTCGACTGGCTGACGGACAATGTGGCGGGCGTCGTGCGATTCCAGGGAGGACACAACGCCGGTCATACGCTGGTCATCGGTGGCAAGAAGACCATCCTGCGCCTCATTCCCAGCGGCATTCTTCACCCCCACGTCACCTGCTTCATCGGCAATGGCGTTGTCGTGTCGCCAAAGGCCCTGCTCGACGAGATCGCCGAGCTGGAACGTGCCGGTCTGGATGTGGTGAGTCGCCTGCGCATTTCCGAGGCTTGCCCGCTGATCCTCCCCTATCACGTCGCCATTGACCAGGCACGCGAAGCCGCGAAGGGCGAAGCCAAGATCGGCACGACCGGGCGCGGGATCGGCCCCGCCTATGAGGACAAGGTCGCGCGCCGCGCGATCAGAGTGCAGGACCTCTTCATGCGTGAGCGGTTTGCGGCCAAGCTGGGCGAGGTGCTGGACTATCACAACTTCATTTTGAAAAACTTCTTCAAAGTGGCCACGGTGGATTTTCAGACCACGTTGGAGGAGACGTTACTGCTTGCGGAAAAGCTGAAGCCGATGGTTGCAGATGTGTCCGGACAGGTGAACCAGATGATGCAGGAAGGCAAGAGCATCCTGTTCGAAGGCGCACAGGCCGCGTTGCTCGACATCGACCATGGCACCTATCCTTACGTGACGTCCAGCAACTGCGTCGCAGGTCAGGCCTGCGCAGGCGCGGGCGTCGGCCCCAATGCGCTGCACTACGTTCTTGGCGTGGCCAAGGCCTATGCCACTCGGGTCGGCGCTGGACCGTTTCCGACGGAGCTGGATGACGAGGTGGGTGAGCATCTGCGTGCACGCGGCAATGAATATGGTTCGGTCACTGGCCGCCCGCGCCGCTGCGGCTGGTTCGATGCAGCCGCCCTGAAGCGTTCCGTGCAATTGAACGGTGTATCAGGGCTCTGCATCACCAAACTCGATGTGCTCGATGGACTCGATGTGGTTCGGCTGGCCACTGGCTACAAGGTGGGTGGCCAGATCCGCGATATTCTTCCAGTTGGTGCGGAGGCGCTGTCCATTTGTGAACCCATCTACGAGGAATTTCCCGGCTGGACGGAGAGCACCTTCGGCATCAGGTCATTCGATGCGTTGCCCGCCAATGCCCAATCCTACCTGCAGCGTCTGCAGTCCCTGATCGGTGCGCCGATCGATATCATTTCCACAGGCCCGGACCGCGAAGAAACCATCGTGATGCGGGACCCATTCAAAGCCTGACCAAAGAGGGAAGCGCCATGAAAGTCTGTCCAATCGCCATTGCAGTCGGCTGTCCGAAGTGCCCCGCCTACAAGATCTGCCCGGCCAAGGCATCCCTGGGCGGGTATGAAGAGGTAAAGCCCCCGGCAGAGAAGCCAGCCCCCGCAAAGGGAAAGAAAAAGCGCTGACGCCGCTGCCCAGAAGAGGACTCGGTCACGTTCCGCGACCCCGGCAGCCGTTTGCATCGGCTGCCCTTCGAGTCCTCCGGGAAGGCCGCAGGGCCTTCCCTGTTCTGGGCGGAAATGAAAAAACCCGCCGAAGCGGGTTTTCTGAAATGGTGCCCAGAAGAGGACTCGAACCTCCACAGTGTTGCCACCGCTAGGACCTGAACCTAGTGCGTCTACCAATTCCGCCATCTGGGCATTTCTTGAAGCAGGCAACAGGGAGCCTGTCAGGGCTGCACTGCACTCCCAAGCAACGATTTACCATTGCCTCACATAAACAACCCCGGCACAAGGCCCGGTCTGTAAAATGAAGGGCGAATTCTAATGAAAAGTGACTCAATTGTCCAACCGTAAAGCCCCTCCCCGTCCTTCACTGCGCGCCACTGATCCGTTTCTCGCTCGCGAGCAGGGCAAGTATGACAATCCGCTGCCGAGCCGCGAGATGATCCTGTCCCTGCTGGAAACAGCAGGCATTCCAGTGTTTGAAGAAGAGCTGGTGCAACAGCTCGACATCACCAGCGAGGAGGCGGATGCCTTCACCCGACGGTTGAATGCCATGGAGCGTGAAGGCCAGCTGATGCGCAACCGCAAAGGTGCGCTCTGCCTGATCGAGAAGCTCGATCTGATCAAGGGACGGGTTCAGGGACACGCAGACGGATTCGGCTTCCTGGTGCCCGACGATGGAAGTGATGACCTCTTTCTGGGGCCCAAGCAGATGCACAAGGTGCTGCACGGTGACCGGGTCATGGCCAAGGAGATCGGCGTCGATCGCAAGGGGCGCCGCGAAGGCAGCATCGTCGAGGTCATCGAGCATGTGAACGAGCGCATCGTCGGGCGAATATTCGCAGAGCACGGCGTGCTGTTCCTCGTGGCCGAGAACAAGCGTATCAATCAGGACATCCTGATCGAGCCTGGACATGACGGTGGCGCCGAACCGGGTCAGGTCGTCGTGGGTCAGTTGGTGGCGCAGCCATCCAAGAACGCCGAGCCGATTGCACGGATCGTCGAGATCCTCGGCAACTATGCCGACCCGGGCATGGAGATCGAGATTGCGTTGCGCAAGCACGCTTTGCCGCACGAGTGGCCGGATGCGGTGTTGGCATTGGAACAGAAGCTGCCGAAGAAAGTGCTGGCAAAGGATCTGGCAGACCGCGAGGACTTGCGCGCGCTGCCCTTCGTCACGATTGACGGGGAAACGGCGAAAGACTTCGATGACGCGGTGTACTGCGAGCCGCGCGGCAAGGGCTTCCAGCTTTGGGTGGCCATTGCCGACGTGAGCCACTACGTGAAGCCCGGTGATGCGTTTGATCGCGAGTCGATTCTGCGCGGCAACTCCGTCTACTTCCCGCGCCGGGTCATCCCCATGCTGCCGGAGGCACTGTCGAATGGGCTGTGTTCGCTGAAGCCCGAGGTCGACCGCCTGGTGATGGTGTGTGAAATGTCCATCTCCAGTGCCGGCACATCGGCGGGCGAGATCAAGTCACATCGCTTCTATCCCGCAGTGATTCACTCACAAGCGCGACTCACCTACACCAAGGTGTGGGACTACCTCTCTGCCAAGGATGAGGAGAGCCGCAGCGCTTCGGGCGTGTCTGCGCCGCTGCAGCCGCATGTGGATGCGTTGTATGCCGTGTACAAGACCTTGCTGAAAGAACGCATCAAGCGTGGCGCCATCGACTTTGACTCCGCTGAAACGGAAGTGCGCTTCAACGAAGCCGGCAAGATCGAGAAGATCGTGCCGATCATGCGCAATGATGCCCACCGCCTCATCGAGGAATGCATGCTTGCGGCCAACGTATGCACCGCGCATTTCATTCTCGGCCTCGAGCATGCCGCGCTGTATCGCATCCACGAGCCACCCAATCCGGAAAAGCTCGAAGTTCTGCGTACCTTCCTCAAGGATTTCGCGTTGAGCCTGTCGGGTGGTGAAGAACCCGAAGCACGCGAATATTCGCTGTTGATCGACAAGATCAAAGCGCGTCCGGATGGCCAACTGTTGCAGACCGTGATGCTGCGGTCTCTGATGCAGGCGGTGTACTCGCCGGACAATTGCGGTCACTTCGGGTTGGCGTATGACGCCTACACGCACTTCACCTCGCCCATCCGCCGCTATCCGGATTTGCTGGTGCATCGAGTGATCAAGGCGCTGCTGAAGCAGGACACCTATCAGCCCTCGCAGTCCTGGCATGAGTTGGGTGCGCAATGCTCCATGACCGAGCGGCGCGCAGATGAGGCGACGCGGGACGTCATGAACTGGCTGAAGTGCTACTTCATGAAGGACAGGCTGGGTGAGAGCTTCACCGGCACGATCAGCAGCGTCACGAGCTTCGGCATATTCGTCTCGCTCGACGAGTTCTTCGTCGAAGGTCTGGTGCATGTTTCCGATCTGGGCCAGGACTACTTTCATTACGACGCCAAGCGCCACGTCATGGCGGGCGAGCGCAGCGGCAAGCGCTTTCGGCTGGGTGACCGCATCACCGTGCGCGTGGCGAGGGTCGATCTGGAAACCAGCCGTATCGATTTTGCACTCGACGAGCAGATGGCCACTGGCGGACGCAAGACCATGACCATCACTCGTGCGCCGGATGCCCCCGCGGAGGACGCTGCCTCGCCACCGGCCAAACTGCGTGACATCGACAAGCGCGAAGCGCGTGCCGTATCGCAGGGGCGGAAAGAAAACAAGCAGGCCAAGAAGCCCGCCACGGCAGGTACGCTGCTTGGCAGGAAGAAGCGCTGATGTCGAAGGCGCAAACCCTCTTCGGTTTTCACGCCATCGGCGGACGATTGCGGACGCGGCCCGGCTCGATTCAGGAACTCTACGTTGCGGAGGGTCGCCAGGATCCGCGAATGAAGGATCTCTTGCGAACTGCTGCTGCTGCGAATATTCGCACCATGACCGTGCCGGTCAATCGGCTGGTTGGCATGGCAGGCGGGGGGCGGCACCAGGGCGTCGTGGCGGTTGTTGACCCGCTGCAGCTCCCGCAGTTTGTGGATGATGTCCTGGATACGCTGGACGTGCCGCCGTTGCTTCTGGTGCTGGACGGCGTGCAGGATCCGCATAATCTCGGCGCCTGCCTGCGCGTGGCGGACGCAGCGGGCGCGCATGCGGTCATTGCGCCGAAGGATCGCAGTGTCGGGCTGACAGCCACTGCTGCCAAGGTCGCATCGGGTGCGGCGGAATCGGTGCCTTACATCACAGTGACCAATCTGGCTCGTACATTGCGTGAGCTCAAGGATCGCGGCATCTGGCTCACCGGCGCAGATGAAGGCGGTCAGTCAACACTATTCCAGGCGAAGTTGTCCGGGCCGATGGCGTGGATTCTCGGCGCCGAAGGCGAGGGCTTGCGGCGCCTCACGCGCGATGTCTGCGATGACATTGTCAGCATTCCCATGGCAGGTGCGGTGGAAAGTCTCAATGTTTCTGTTGCCGCCGGTATCTGCCTGTTCGAGTCGCGCCGCCAGCGAACCCTAGCCTGAAGTCCGGGGGCGGTAGTTACGCCTGCGATCGGGGTCAACATCACCACAGCACCAGCCACACTCTGTCACCCCAATGGCTGCGGGCGACGCTATACTCACGCCGCCTGAATCTTTGAACCCTCCGGGAGTCACCATGTTGCCCACGATGTTTCGATTGCGTGCCCTGATTGCGCGTGCTTTTCCTGCCTTTGCGCTAACTGCGCTGGTCTTGTCCGTTCCCATGACCGCCCTTGCCCAGGCTGATTCAGCCAAGGCTGCCGCAAGCACAGCGCCAAAAGTTGCGCCGCAAGTCATGCCGCAGGGTGTGCAACGCTTGCACAGCGTGGAGGGCATCACCGAGTACCGCCTGCCGAATGGGTTGAGAGTGCTGCTGTTTCCGGATCAGTCAAAGCCGACTGTGACCGTCAACATCACCTATCTCGTAGGCTCGCGCCATGAGAACTACGGCGAGACCGGCATGGCCCATCTGCTGGAGCATCTGGTGTTCAAGGGCACGCCAAAGATTCCACAGTTGGACAAGGAATTCAACAAGCGCGGCATGCGGCCCAATGGCACCACCTGGCTGGATCGCACGAACTACTACGAGCTGTTTCAGGCCGGTGATGACAATTTGAAGTGGGCCATCGAGATGGAGGCAGATCGCATGGTCAATGCCTTCATCGCCAAGAAAGACCTCGATTCGGAAATGACCGTGGTTCGCAACGAATACGAGCGCGGTGAGAATGCGCCGTTCCAGGTGCTGCTGAAGCGCATGCAGAGCATCGCGTTCGACTGGCACAACTACGGCAACTCGACCATCGGCAATCGTTCGGACATCGAGAATGTCGACATCACCAATTTGCAGGCCTTCTATCGTCGCTATTACCAGCCCGACAATGCCGTCCTGCTCATCGCCGGGAAGTTCGATGAGGCGAAAACGCTGGGCTGGGTCGCGCAGGCGTTTGGCAAGATTCCCAAGCCGAAGCGTGTGCTGCCGAAGCTCTGGACGGTTGAACCCACGCAGGACGGCGAACGCACGTTCATGGTTCGACGCAAGGGCGATATCCAGATCGTTGCATTGGCCTACAAGTTGCCTTCCGCACTGCATGCGGACAGTGACGCCGTCGGATTCGTCAATTTTGTCCTGACCGACACGCCGTCCGGCCGCCTGCACAAGGCGCTGGTCGAGACCGGCAAGGCGTCGCAGGTTGTCGGCTTTCCGCTGCAGGGACAGGACATGAGCCTGCATCTCATCGGTGCGGTGGTGAAGAAGGGTGAACCCATCGAGCCCGTGCGCGATGAATTGATTCGTATCGTCGAAGAATTCCACAAGAGTCCGCCGACCAAGGAAGAGCTGGAACGGGCCAAGAAGAACTTTTCCAACCTGTTCGAAAAGACGCTCAACAACCACGAGTCCATCGGGCTTCAGCTTTCCGAATACATTGCACTCGGCGACTGGCGCCTGTTCTTCCAGTCCCGGGACGAGGTTGAGAAGGTATCCGCAGAACAGATCAGCAAATCGGCGAAGGACTATTACCGGCGCGATAATCGGGTTGTCGGCATGTTCCAGCCGGAAGACTCGCCGCAGCGTGCCGAGATTCCCGCACCGCCCACGGTTCAAGCGGTGATGGAGAGCTTCAAGCCCAAGGCTGCCGCGGCACAGGCCGAGGCGTTTGATCCGTCCACGGTCAACGTCGACAAGCGCACCCGGGTCACGAAAGTAGGCGACCTCAAGGTGGCAATGCTCACCAAGAAGAATCGCGGCGAGACGGTCAATGTGAGCGTTCGCCTGCACGCGGGTGACGAGAAGTCGCTGTTCGGCAAGTCCGCGACCGCAACGTTGACCGGCGCGATGCTCGCCCGCGGCACGACCCGATTGAGCCGTACCCAGATCGCGGACGAATTCGACAAGCTGAAAGTTTCAGGCGGCGTGTCAGGGCTGGGTGCCAGCATGCAGACCACAGCGCCGAATGTTGCCGCCGCCATCCGCCTTGCGGCGCATGTGATGCGCGAGCCGGCGTTCCCGGAAGCCGAGTTTGAGCAGTTGAAGAAGCAGATTCTCACCAACATCGAGGCACAGAAAAGCGAGCCCGGCCCGCGTGCCAGTGAGGCAATGAGCGTGCACTTCAACCAGTACCCGAAGGGTGACTGGCGCTATGCCGGCACGCTGGATGAGCTGGCAGAGTCCATCAAGAGCGTCACGCTGGATGATGTGAAGCGATTCCATGCTGACTACTACGGTGCGGCACAGGGAGAGGTGGCAGTCGTTGGCGACTTCAATGAAGGCGACGTGTCCAAGGCACTGCAAGAGTCATTTGGCAGTTGGAAGGCCAAGGTGCCGTATCAGCGCATCGAATCCACCTTCAAGGAGGTCGCTCCGATCAATCGCGCCATCGAGACGCCGGACAAGGAAAATGGCGTGTTCACCGCCCGACTCAATGTCAATCTGCGGGATGATGATCCGGATTTTGCAGCGGTGTTCATGGCCAATTACATCTTCGGCGGTGGTGCGGGCATGAACTCCCGACTCATGGAACGCATCCGGCAGAAGGATGGCCTGTCCTACGGTATCGGATCGCAGCTTGCCGTGGGCGCAATCGACCGCGCCGGCTACTGGGCGGTTCAGGGGACTGCCGCGCCGCAGAACATCGCCAAGGTCGAGGTCGCTTTCAAGGAAGAGCTTGAACGCATCCTGAAGGATGGCTTCACGCAGGCAGAACTTGCCGTGGCGAAGTCAGGCGCTTTGCAGATGTTCTTGCAGGCGCGTGCGCAGGACGGCGCGTTGGCCGGCGGCTGGACGGGCTATCTCTTCCTGGGCCGCAGCTATGCGTGGCAGAAGCAATTCGAGGAAAAGATTCAGGCACTCAAACCTGAGGATCTGGCTGCTGCTGTGCGCAAGCATATCGATCCGGCCAAACTGAGTATCTTCAAAGCGCTCGACAGCAAGAAAGCGGCTGCTGCAGCAAAGTAGTGGCGGGTCATCGCTTCCAGCAAAAAGCCCCGCGATGCGGGGCTTTTTGTTGAACGTCCGGCTGGCGACACCGTGAATTCACGGGCAGCGAAAACAGTGGCACAGCGCCTCAGCGATTGCAGTCGCGCAAGATTTCCTCGAGCTGGATGTGATGCCGAGTCGACAGATTGCGCATGCTGGCTTCGTAACGGGCGAAATCCGCCACCGCCTTGGCCTGGTCCAGCTTGTCGACCGGCTTGCGGTTGCGATCCGAGATCTGGGTGGGATTGAGTGGTGCGATCTTGCATTCCGGTGCTTGCGTGCTGGTCTGGGCATCCGGCAGGCTGGCGCAGCCAGCGAATGCTGCAAGCACGGGGGCCAGCAGCAGAGATTTGATCGAAGCCTTGTGAATCAGGGTGTTGGCGTTCATGGACAGTCCTTTCTACAGTGGTCAGCTGTCAGACTTGCAGGCAGCCATTCTGTTCCCGCACGTCGCAGCGCTCTGATTCTGCGCCGCCTTCTGGCTATTGCAAAGCCCTGCAAAACCCTTGATTGCTAAGTGCTGATTTGTTGGACATTTTTCCCCATTTGCGGTTAGAATCTTGGCCTCGCGTCAACGGATGGCCCGGTAGAAGTTGAATTCCGGTGTCATCCGGCGCTGAAGTACCCCCGGGAAGCCTGCTTCCCACACCCTTGCCTCACCCGCGTGCGCATGCGGGGAGGCTTTCCGCGGACAAGGTCCGCAAACCCAAAAGGAGAATTGAATGCGCCATTACGAAATCGTTTTCATCGTGCATCCCGATCAGAGCGAGCAAGTGCCCGCCATGATCGAGCGATACAAGTCCATGGTGACCCAGGGTGCGGGCAAAATCCACCGCATCGAAGACTGGGGCCGCCGCCAGATGGCCTATCCGATCCAGAAAGTGTTCAAGGCGCACTACGTGCTCATGAACATCGAGATCGCCAACGCCACGCTGGATGAGCTGGAGCATGCGTTCAAATTCAATGACGCCGTGCTGCGCCACCTGACCGTGCTGATGGACAAGGCCGTGACGACCCCTTCCCCGATGATGAAGGAAGAGAAGTCCAGGTCTGTCGACACCAAACCTGAAGACAAGGATGTCAAGGAAGCCAAGGCGCCTGTAGCGGCTTGATATCGAAACTACCTGACGCGGTCCCTTGGCATTGAACCTTTGAATCGGAACCAGTTCGTGATCGATGGTGAAATCATCACCTCGGACACGTTGCGCCACACCCCTGGCGGCATCCCGGCCCTTTCCATCACGTTGCGGCATGAGTCGCAGCAGGAGGAAGCAGGCAAGGCTACCGCCACGCAGTTCGACATTCCGGCTTTGGCCTACGGTATCGTGGCCATGGAACTGTCGGAAGTGCATGCCGGGGACAGGGTGACGATCAAGGGATTCATGAATCGCAAAAATCGTTTCAGTGATGCGCCGATACTGCACGTCACCGAATTCAAAACTTTGAATTGAAAAGAGGTCAACCATGCCACGTCCCGGCCCCCGCCGCGGTTTCAAGAAGGATGACAAGAAGAACCCGCGCAACCCGAATCGCGGATTGTTCCGTCGCAAGAAGTTCTGCCGTTTCACCGCCGAGAAAATCGCGCAGGTGGATTACAAGGACATCGAGATCCTGAAGGATTTCGTGAACGAGAACGGCAAGATCATTCCCGCCCGCATCACGGGCACCAAGGCCCGTTATCAGCGCCAGCTGGGTGTTGCGATCAAGCGCGCCCGTTTCCTGGCCCTGTTGCACTACACCGACCTGCACGGCCGCGTGTAAGCAAGGAGAGAGAACATGCAAATCATTCTGATGGAAAAAGTATTGAACCTGGGTCAACTGGGTGATGTGGTGAAGGTGAAGCAGGGCTATGCCCGCAACTTCCTCATCCCGCAAGGCAAGGCCAAGCGGGCCACGGACGCCAACATCAAGGAATTCGAAGGCCGTCGTGCCGAGCTGGAGAAGGTCGCCGGCGACAAGCTGGCTGCTGCTCAGGCCCGTGCCGAGAAGCTGGAAGGCATGATGGTCCAGATTCCCGCCAAGGCCGGTGTGGATGGTCGACTGTTCGGTTCCGTCACCAACTCCGACGTGGCCGAGGCGCTCACCAAGCAGGGCATCGAAGTCAAGAAATTCGAGGTGCAACTGCCCAATGGACCGATGAAGCATGTCGGCGATTTCCCGATCACGTTGCACCTGCATACCGATGTCAATGCCAACGTCACGATTTCCGTGCTTGGCGAAGCAGCATAAAAGAGACAGCATTGAAGCAACTGCAGAAATAGTTTCAGCAGTCTGCAAACAAAGGGCCGCGAAAGCGGCCCTTTGTTTTTGCATGGCTTTCGCGAATATTCGCACACGCCATACCCGACTTGTCCACAGAGTTATTCCGTTGTGCCGCGCGGGATGCGAGCGCAGAATCGCGCACTTCCTGTGACCAAAGCGCGGGTCAACAGGACGCACGCGAATATTCGCAAGGTTGTGAGATTCTTTCCAAACCTGCACCCCCACCCCGACCCTTCCCCTCAGGGGGAGGGGGAGAAGCCCCAACCCCGAACCCCGAGTCCCGAATCCCGATAAAAATGGCCAGCGTCCCCACCAATACCGGTTCCCAGCGCGTCGCCTATCTCTCGCCGGCAGACGCCGATGTGCAAATCATCAAGCTGCCGCCGCACTCGCTGGAAGCGGAGCAGTCGGTGCTGGGCGGGCTCATGCTGGCCAACGAGGCCTGGGACCGGATCGGCGACATCATCGCGGTAGAAGATTTCTACCGCCATGACCATCGCCTGATCTATCGGCACATTTCCAGGCTGATCGAGCAGAACAAACCCGCCGATGTGCTGACCATCGCCGAGTCGCTCACGCTCTCCGGCGAGCTCAACACATCGGGCGGCATGCAGTACATCCATTCGCTGGCAGAGAACACGCCATCGGCTGCGAATATTCGCCTCTATGCCGAGATCGTTCGCGAGCGCTCCATCATGCGGCGTCTGGCGCAGGTCGGCACCGAGATTGCCGATTCCGCCTACACGCCCGCCGGCCGCAACGCGCGGCAACTGCTGGATGAGGCCGAGTCCAAGGTCTTCGATATTGCCGAGGCTGGTCAGCGTTCCGGTACCGGCTTCACGGCCATGTCCACGCTGCTCACCGAGGTCATGCAGCGCCTGGACGAGCTGTCGCAGAATCCATCGTCCGTCACCGGTGTCGCCACCGGGTTCGTGGATCTCGATGACCGCACATCAGGCATGCAGCCCGGAGATCTCGTCATCGTGGCGGGCAGACCCTCGATGGGCAAGACAGCATTCAGTCTCAACGTCGCCGAGCATGTGGCGCTGGCCGTGAAACTGCCTGTTCTGGTGTTCTCCATGGAAATGGGCGGCACCCAGATCGCGCAGCGTTTCCTCTCGTCGGTATCCAAGGTGGATCAGCAGAAGTTGCGCACGGGTCGGCTTGATTCGCGCGACTGGGATCGCCTTGGTACGGCCATGGCAAAGCTGAACGACGCGCCGATCCAGATTGATGAGACGCCTGCGCTGAACGCGCTGGAGCTGCGCGCCCGTTCCCGCCGCATGCATCGCCAGTATGGTGGTCTGGGTCTGATCGTCGTCGATTACCTGCAGCTCATGTCGTCCGCTGGCGGATCCGGCGAAAATCGCGCCACCGAGATTTCTGAAATTTCGCGCGGTCTGAAAGCGCTGGCCAAGGAACTCAAGGTGCCGGTGGTTGCGCTGTCCCAGTTGAATCGCTCGCTGGAACAGCGGCCCAACAAGCGTCCGGTCATGAGCGACTTGCGTGAATCCGGCGCCATCGAGCAGGACGCCGACGTCATCATCTTCATCTATCGTGACGAAGTCTACAACCCGGAGTCGGCAGACAAAGGCTCGGCTGAAATCATCATCAGCAAGCAGCGTAACGGCCCCATCGGCACGGTGCGCCTCACTTTCATCGGGCAAAACACACGCTTCGAGAATTTCGCGGGCGACCCGGGCTACTAGCCCATTTTCGTTGCATCGCGTTGGCCCAGGGCGGTGCTTGCCCGCTGCATCCCGGTTTTGCGGCAAGCCTTGGGTAGAATCGTCGCATTCCACCCGCCGAGTCCTGCATGCGTCCCATCCGCGCCGAAATCTCCCTCTCCGCTTTGCGCCACAACTATGCGTTTGCAAAGGGCTCGGCCCGAGAGTCGCGCGCCTTTGCTGTGGTCAAGGCCAATGGCTACGGCCACGGCCTTGATCGATTGGCCCATGCGCTTCCGGATGCCGACGGCTTCGCCACGCTGGAGCTCGACAGCGCCATCCGCCTGCGTGAGCAGGGCATGGAGCAGCCGATCCTGATGCTCGAAGGATTCTTTGCGCCGGATGAGTTGCGAATATTCGCAGAGCAGGATCTTTGGACGGTCGTGCATGCCGAAGCCCAGATCGACATGATCGCCAATGCAGTCGTTGATCGGCCGCTCCATGTCTTCGTGAAAATGAATTCCGGCATGAACCGGCTGGGCTTTGCGCCTGCCAAATTTCGTGCCGCTGTTGAGCGCCTCGCAGCACTGCCCAGCGTGGCTGCAGGCGGGCTGACGTTGATGACGCATTTCGCAAGCTCCGATGAAGCCGGTGGCATCGACGAGCCGCTACGCCGATTCCGCGAGGCAACGGCCGGCCTCCACTACCCGGTGAGCCTCTGCAATTCTGCTGCCACCATTGATCATCGCGTGGCACACGGCGCCTGGGTGCGGCCCGGCATCATGCTCTATGGCGCGACACCGTTCGCCGATCGCAGCGCTTCGCGAATCGGCCTCAAGCCGGCGATGCGGTTCACGTCACAGCTCATCGCCATCCAGGACCTGCAACCCGGAGACGGTGTGGGTTACGGCCTGAGTTTCAAAGCCGAGACCGCCATGCGCATCGGCATTGTCGCGTGCGGCTATGCCGATGGCTACCCGCGCATTGCCAAGACCGGCACCCCCATCGCCGTGGAGGGCGAGATCACCGGCACAGTCGGCCGCATATCGATGGATATGCTCGCCGTTGACCTTGCGAATATTCGCACTGCACACATTGGCTCGCCTGTGGAGATGTGGGGCGAGCGCGTGCCGGTGGATGACGTGGCGAAAGGTGCAGGAACAGTGGGTTATGAACTGCTTTGTGCGGTGGCGCCGAGAGTGCCGGTCATGGAGATTGAGTGAGTCATCAGCCTCACACCAAGGTGGCGAGCAGGCAACGCGGCGGCGAAGCAATACCGCAACCGCTGAATCTGCAAAAGGTGCTGGCGTTTGAGCACTCGCCGCGTC
Organism: Betaproteobacteria bacterium; assembly: GCA_031394355.1. Taxonomy (GTDB): domain Bacteria; phylum Pseudomonadota; class Gammaproteobacteria; order Burkholderiales; family Usitatibacteraceae; genus JAEUMY01. The sequence goes on from JANNSU010000020.1 coordinate 66,720, forward strand.
TCGCAATGACAATGATTCTGCTGGTCGCCTTCAGTGTGGCGTAGCTCACCACCAAGGGACTGCTGATGCTGGGACAGGAGTCCATGCTCGTCCGCTATCTGCTGGCGGCCCTGCTGGGCTATCTCGTGTTCTTTGGCGGCGTCTGGAGCTGGATCTGGCTCACGCCTTGGTCTGCGCATTTGCGAAATCAGCGGCGACGTGATCGCGACAGTGTCGTCGATGCGGGGCCGGACCTGGGTTCGAGTCTTCCCGTTCCCGACATGGGCGGATCCGGAAGCAGCCTTCCCGACGTTACGGGTCAGGGTGGTGAATTCGGCGGCGGTGGCGCCACGGGAGGCTGGGATGCGCCCTTGCCGGATGCGCCGGGTGCGATGGAAGCTGCGGGTGAGTCACTGGGCGATGTGGTCGGCGTTGCCGATATTGGCGGGGACGAAGGCGGTTGTCTCATCGTGATCGCAGGCGTCGTGATTGCATTCGTGGCATTCGTAATCTTTGGCGCGACCATCGCTGTGATTTGGAATGCGCCCGCCATTCTTGCGGAAGTCGTGTTTGAAGTCATCGTTGGCTCCAGCCTGCTTCGCAATTCGCGGGCACTGCGCAAGGCTGATTGGTGCGCGGTCTTGTTCCAGAAAACGTGGGGCGCATTCGCGGTCATGATCGGACTGATCATTCTGTTCTGCTTGGCGGCGGCCAACACCGCGCCGCAGGCGACGACTGCGTTGGAAGTACTACACAAGTGGGCAAACTGAACACGAGGCATCAGTAAAGCAATGGCCAAATCCAAAACCGTTTACACCTGTACCGAGTGCGGCGGCCAATCGCCCAAGTGGCAGGGCCAATGTGCACATTGCACGGCGTGGAACACTCTGGTGGAATCGGTGCAGGAAAGCACCGGCTCCGGCATCGGCACGCACCGCTATGCTGCGCTCGCAACGGGTTCCGGCGAACGTGGATTGGTGCAGAAACTCTCCACCGTGCAGGCGGAGGACGTGCCACGAAAGCCCACAGGCATGGCCGAATTCGATCGGGTGCTGGGCGGCGGGCTGGTGCGTGGCGGCGTGATTCTCATCGGCGGTGATCCCGGTATCGGCAAGTCCACGCTGCTTTTGCAGGCGCTCTGCGCAATGGGTGGCTCAAGCTCGGTCCTCTACATCAGTGGCGAGGAATCCGCACAGCAGATCGCGCTCCGCGCGAAGCGGCTGGCGCTGGACACGCACGACGTGATGCTCTTGTCGGAAATCGAGCTGGAGAAAATTCAGTCCGTGCTGGCGTCCGAAAAGCCGGAAATCGCCGTCATCGATTCCATCCAGACGCTGTACTCCGCTGCGCTGACCTCCGCACCCGGCTCCGTAGCCCAGGTGCGCGAATGCGCGGCGCAGCTGACCCGCATCGCCAAGCAGAGCGGCACCACCATCATTTTCGTGGGCCACGTCACCAAGGATGGTGCACTGGCTGGTCCGCGCGTGCTGGAGCACATTGTCGACACCGTGCTTTACTTCGAAGGCGACACGCACTCATCCTTCCGCCTCATTCGTGCGTTCAAGAACCGTTTTGGCGCAGTGAATGAAATTGGCGTCTTTGCCATGACCGAGAAGGGACTTCGGGAAGTCACCAACCCCTCGGCGATGTTCCTGTCACAGCACAACGCAGGCGTGCCGGGCAGCTGCGTCATGGTCACGCAGGAAGGCACGCGTCCACTACTGGTGGAAATCCAGGCGCTGGTCGATGCCACGCAGGGCAACAGCCCGCGGCGTCTCTCAGTGGGCTTGGAGCAGAACCGGCTCGCCATGTTGCTGGCTGTGTTGCATCGTCATGCCGGTGTCGCGTGCTTTGACCAGGACGTGTTCATCAATGCGGTGGGCGGCGTGAAGATCGACGAGCCCGGTGCTGATCTGCCGGTGCTGCTTGCCATTCTTTCCAGCCTGAAGAACCGCGCGTTGCCGCTGAAGCATGTCGTGTTCGGCGAGGTGGGTTTGGCAGGTGAGGTGCGTCCCGTCCAGCGCGGGCAGGAGCGCCTGCGTGAGGCCGCCAAGCTGGGCTTTACCCACGCCATCGTGCCCAAGGGCAACAAGCCCAAGCAGTCAATCGAGGGCATGGAGGTGATAGCAGTGGAACGTATTGAGCAGGCAGTGGAGTATTGTCGGGGGCAGTAAAATGGGATTGTCGTCCCGTCGAAGGACGGGACCCAGTGGCTTTGCTTGGTTCATCACGAACGACACTGGGTTCCTGCTTGTTTGGCAAACCCGGCAGGAACGACGATTTGTAAATTGAACAAACCATTGCGAATATTCGCAGGATGAAAAAATGAACATCAAACACATCGTTGCCACACTGTTCCTGACCGGTCTGTCCCTGGCGGCAAGCGCCGCTCCCGTCATCCACACCGTTGTCATCCAGGGCAAGGTGTCCGGCAAACAGACCGTCGAGGCATTGCCGGGCAACAAGCTCAAGGTCATGTTCACCTACCGCGACAATGGCCGCGGGCCGGACGTGTTCGAGGACATCACGCTGGGCAGCACGGGTCAGATGGAGCAGTACACGGTCACGGGCAAATCGACCTTCGGCGCATCCATCGAGGAAACCTTCTCACGCAAGGGATTGAAGGCCAACTGGACGTCGAAGGCCGATGCGGGGCAGAGCGAGGGAGAGGGTGCGCGGGGCGTCTACCTGCCCATCGAATCCAGCCTCGAAATTCTCGGCATCACCACACGTGCGCTGCTCAAGGCGCCGGGCAACAAGCTGCCGGGCTTGCCCAGCGGCCAGCTTGCACTTGAGAAGATGGCCGAGGCGACGGTGACCTCGGCCAAGAAGCAGAAGGCCAAGGCCACGCTTTACAACATCTCCGGCGTGAGCCTCTCCCCTGCCTATGTGTGGATGTGGTCTGGTCAGAAACCGGGAATGCTCGGCATCGTGAGCCCCGGCTTCTCCGTGCTGGAAGCAGGCTGGGAAGGCAACGAAGAGGCGCTCCTCAAGATACAGAAGGACGTGGACAACAAGGCGCTGGTCGAAATGGCGCGGACGCACGCCAGGCGTTTCGACGACCCGGTCGTGTTCCGCAACGTGAAGTGGTTCGATTCCGAGTCGGCAACGCTAAAGGGGCCGTCCGACGTACATGTGTTCCGCGGTCGCATCGCAACCATCCAACCCGCCAACACGCCGCTGCAGGATGTTGCGCAGGTGGTCGATGGCACCGGCAAGACGCTGCTGCCCGGCCTCTTCGACATGCACACACACATCGGCTCGTGGGATGCCGTGCTGCATCTTGCCGGTGGCGTTACCACCGTGCGTGACATGAGCAACATCAACGATTTCCTGAACGAGATCCGGACGCGTATTGATGCGGGCACCAACCTCGGTCCCAACATCATTCCTGCCGGGTTCATCGAAGGTGCCAGCCAATATCAGTCCTCCGGCGGGTTCACCATCAAGGACGTGGAAGAAGGCAAGAAGGCCATCGACTGGTACGCGCAGCATGGCTATCACCAGATCAAGCTGTACAACTCGATTCGACCCGAATGGGTCAAGCCGCTGGCTGAGCATGCTCATGCGCGCGGCCTTCGAATCGGCGGCCACATTCCCGCCTTCATGCGCGCGGAAGAGGCGGTCAAGGATGGCTTCGACGAAATTCAACACATCAACCAGGTCGTCCTCAACTTCCTGACCAAGAAGGATGACGACACCCGCACTCTGCTGCGCTTCTATCTCGTCGGTGACAACGCCAACCAGATCGATTTGGACGGCCCTTCAGTACGCGACTTCATCAAGCTGCTGCAGGACCGCAAGACGACCATCGACGCCACCATGACTGCATTCGAGTACATGTTCATTCAGCGTCAAGGTGCCCCGAACCCCAGCTTCAACGCCGTCTCGCCCAATGTGCCTGCCGGGCTGCGCCGTGCATGGCTCATCAACTCCATGGACATCAACGACAAGAACGCCAGCCCCTGGAGCAAGTCATGGCAGACCATGCTGGGACTGTTCAAGCGCATGTATGACGCAGGCATTCCCATGGTGGCTGGTTCCGACGACATCGCCGCCTTCACCATGCAGCGAGAGCTGGAGATCTACGTGCAGGCCGGCCTCACGCCGTCGCAGGCATTGCAGATCGCCACCCGCAACGGCGCGCGCGTGGCAGGTGTGGCGGACCGTACCGGCAACATCAGTGTGGGCAAGGATGCCGATCTGATTCTGGTGGACGGCGATCCCACCGTGAACATCAGCGACCTGCGCAAGGTGGCGCTGACCATGAAGGCGGGCACGGTGTATTCGCCGGCGGAGATTTACACGACGCTGGGGGTGAAGCCGTTTGTGGCGGGGGTGAAGGTCCAGAAGCAAGAGAAGCCAGCGGCCAAGTGATGAGTGCGAATATTCGCAAGCCAATCCGTATGCCAACGTTTGCTGTGGACCAGCGCATTCGTGCGGAGGCGAAGTCCGATCCGGATGCTTTGCCGCTGGCGAGCAAACAGCTAAAGGCCATGATTCCCTTGCGGGTGTTGGATCGACATTGCAAGACTGCCAAGCGTTGACTGATTGCGCCGTTGCGCGGCACGTAATGAGCTGACATTTGATTCGGTCTTATCGCTGAAGGAGATCTTTTGAGCCGCCCCATCAATCTCATGCGCCCCGTACATCCCGGAGAAGTCCTCCGCGAGGACTATCTCGCGCCGCTGGGTCTCAGCGTCAACGCGCTCGCCGTCTCATTGGGCGTGCCGGCCACGCGCATCCATGAAGTCGTGAAGGAGCGACGGGCGGTCACGGCGGATACGGCTGCGCGCCTCGCGCGCTACTTCGGTGGCGACGCCGAATCCTGGCTGGCATTGCAGGCAAGCTACGACCTGAAGACGTTGCCGACGCGCAAGGATATTGAGCGGATGGTGACTATGCGGAATCCGCTCGCGGCATGATCATCATCCATGCCGTGATTGGCACGTCGATTCGTGGCGGCACCATCATCATCGGGGTCATGTTGGATGAATGACTACGCAATGCAGCGCGAGTTTGGGGCAAGACGCATTGCTGAAAGAGTTCAAGCGCTTGCAAAGGATGCTGGTATCGAGCAGCTTGTCCTTGAGTGGAATGCCAGTCGGGGATTTCTCGGCCGTCAACAGCATTCTTTGATCGTCTCCACACATTCCAACCAACACGAAGCGCAGTTTTCTGACGACCAATTAGCGGACTACCCGGCTGCTGTAGGCACGGCTGAATCCGAAGCCGCCATCAGATCGCTAGTAGCGAAATTGAGACCATAGGCCGGCTCGCTTAGTCCCATGTGAAATGGCTTTGTATTGCTAAAGACTGTCGCCTTCCGTGCGTGTTGGTTGTACGATGCCTTCTCTCAAGTGAGGAACGGCTGTGAGCGCTTGCGCCGGTGCGCAAGCATCGTACAAGCCCTAACAGGCTGTTGAAAAACGAAGTTGAAAGGAGACTTCGAGTTGCTGAACGCAGCAAGCGATGAGTGCGTTCCGACATTCATAAACGTCAATTGGGAGTGCACACTCAGGCATCAAAGAACAGTGCAATAGAGCGATTCGACTGACTTTATTCCCCGTGTGTTCCTCATGGGCGGGCCGTCTGCCACTTTCGACTGACTTCATTTGAATTTCTTAAAGCGCTAATTCGCGCAACCATGCCGCCAATAAGTCGGCAATGATTATCGGCGCATCAAGAGGTGATAGATGTCCCGCGTGCGCGATGAGGTGATATGCCGAATGACTTACCGCTGACGCCATGCGCGCATGAACCTCGGGCGGGCAAAGCTTGTCGTTTTCGCCGCAGACGATAAGCGTGGGCACGGCAATTTGACTCAAGTGCGGCCACATATTGGCGCGGTAGGTCAGCGCCTCAGACTGCGCGGCGAAGTTCTCAATTGTTTGATCTGCCGCCATGCTAATCACGGCTTGTTCGTGAACCTGATCGAACAAGCGATAGCTTGGAATCAAATGGGATAAGGCAAGCGATACCATCCCATATTCAGTTACATGTGCAAGTTGTGCTTCGCGCCGCTGACGACGTTCAACCGTGTCGGCGTCGGGATTGGTATCAAATAGCCCAATTGCAGCTACACGTTCGGGCGCGCGCCGCCAGATCTCGAGAGCGACCATACCGCCCATGGAGAGGCCGATGGGGATGACAGCGTCTCTTGTACTAGCCAATGCCTTCTCCGCCATCGCAGTTATACGATTCTCAGAACGACAGTCGACAAAGACTTGCGGCCAATCTGCCAATTGTGCGGCAACAACGTGCCACACGCGTGAATCGCATAGCGTGCCTGGCAGAAAAAGAAGGGTGGGACGCGACTCACAGCCTTGTAGTACATGCATGCGATACAGTCAGCGTTCTTGTAGATGTTTTCGATGCTACTGCCGCACCATGAAGAGTTCAGCATTCGTTGTCGCCTCAATCTGATGCGCCATGCCTGCAGGTACGCTGAAGGTGTCGCCTTCTGAAAGCATGGTGGCATCCTTGCCAATGCAACTCTGCCAAATCACGCTACCTCGAAATACCAGTAGCACTTCAGCACCATCATGCATATAGACAGGCGTTTTCTTTGCCGTCTGCAACGCGATGTGATGTAGCGTGAAGTCATGTGGCGCACCGATTGGTGCCAAATTCGCTTCACGCAAGATCACTGGCGATGCAGTCACACCATCTTCTGAAAACGGGGAGGCAATATCGGCGACTAGTGCGGAATGCCTCGCGACATTTGCAGTCATTTCAGCCGCTGTTGGTGTGCGAATATAGGCGATCTCTTCACGGCTAGCGGGGCTGACGACTGATGCATTCTCCGGTATGGTTTCACCCAATGTGGTGTCGATCAAGCGGCCATTTTCTAGCAACACGAGGCCATAGCCACGCGCTTTTTCGATTACGTGTGGCGCCCAATGCACGCGACCAGGATCGTCCCCACCGAGCACTGCAAACATGAAGCCTACATCCGTGCCGATGTTTTCAAAGCCGCGAAAAATATGTATTGGAATTGAAATCGTGTCGCCGGGATTCAGTACAACCTCATCCGCGTCACCGTGCTCGCCCCAAAAAAACCGCCACGTGCCCTGGTGAACAATAAAAACCTCAGCAGTATCGTGGCTGTGCATTGAATTCGTACAGCCGGGAGGCTGGCGCGCCGCGCCGATATTGAAACCATGCGGTGAGCGGATATGCACGTGCTGCTGCGGGTTTTCAGCAACACCGGGTCCGATGATGGTGAAATTTTCCTTTTGATCACTTCCGGGGCTGCGCGCATCAATGAAGGCGTTGGTGCAGGGGCGCAATTCTTCAAAGCGGACGAGGCGTTCACGAAGGATAGGGGATAACGTCATAGAAATCATTTTATGAAAGGGCGCGTCCACCGTCTACTGCGAAGACAACGCCTGTTGAGAATGTCAGGTGCGTTGCAGCCGCGACGACGGCATCGGCAACTTGCTTGGGTGTCGCGAGTGCGGCCAGTGGTGTGCGGGCGACTTGCTCTTCGCGCCATGATTGATCAAGTTTTTTGACAAACGCGGTATCGACCAATCCCGGCGAGACTGAAACCACGCGAATGCGTGGCGCCAGTGCACGGGCGAGTGACTTGGTGAGATTATCGATAGCTGCTTTCGAAGCACAGTAGGCGATATTGCTACCCATGGCGCTTACTGCAGCGATGGAAGAAATATTAACCACTAAACCATCACCATGCGCCGCGAGCATGGGCTGCAGCGCGCGTACTGCAGCGATAGGGCCGCGAACATTGGTCGCGAGAATATCGTCGATTAAGTCGTCGTCCAAGCCATCTAGATCCGCGTGCGGCACAAAGCGCGTCGTGCCCGCGCAGTTGACCAACATATCGAGTCGGCCATATTGCGCGGCAATGGTGGCAGCGAGGTATTTAAGTGTGGCGCTATCGGTGACAGGGCAAGCAAGGGCTGCGTGGGATTGCTGCGCGGGTGTTGGCAACGCGCCAGCGAGGGTATGGGCGGCATCAGAGGAGCGGTTGTACCCAATGATGACTGATGCGCCAGCAACAGCCAAGCCATGACATATTGCGGCACCGAGACCGCCTGCGCCCCCTGTGACGAGAGCAACCTTTGGGGCGAGCATCATTGCTGCAGTCGCGTCACGTGCCTATGCTGCGTTAGCAATTGGTACGATCCGCTTAGACAAACGTCTCACTCGAATATCCGCCTGTTCTTGATGCCCAGCAAAATGCTCAAGGGCGCACAAACGCGAGCAATATTCGCCAATCATCACGGAGGCTTCATCAGTGAGCACGCGTTGATAGGTATGCGTTTTGATAAATTTTCCAACCCAAAGCCCGCCGGTGTAGCGACCCGCGCGGTTGGTCGGTAGTGTGTGATTGGTGCCAATGACTTTATCGCCGTACGACACATTGGTGCGATGACCTAAGAATAGCGCGCCGTAGTTGGTCATGCGATGTAAAAACCAATCGGGGTCTTTCGTCATGACCTGTACGTGCTCTGAACATACGCGCTCTGCTTCGGACAACATTTCCTCGTCCGTTTCACACAAAACAATTTGCCCGTAATCGCGCCAGGCCACGCTGGCGACGTCACGCGTGGCGAGGCGTTTCAATACGCTTTCAATCTGCGCGGGCAACTCATCGGCAATCTTGCGGCTAGTGGTAATACAAACAGCAGGTGAATTCGGCCCATGCTCGGCTTGCCCGAGCAAATCCACCGCGACCAATTCAGCATCAACCGTGTCATCGCAAATCACCATTGTCTCAGTGGGGCCAGCGAACAAATCAATCCCTACGCGCCCATATAGCTGACGTTTCGCTTCAGCGACATAAGCGTTTCCGGGGCCGACCAACATATCGACTGGCGCGACCGTATCCGTACCGAGAGCCATCATCGCTACTGCCTGCACACCGCCCACCACATAAATTTCATCCGCCCCTGCAAGCGACATCGCCGCCACAATAGCTGCTGCAGGCTTGCCTTCATAGGGCGGCGCGCATGCTATCACGCGCTTTACTCCGGCCACCTTTGCGGTCAGAACACCCATATGTGCAGAGGCTAGCAGCGGATACTTACCGCCAGGCACGTAGCAGCCGACCGAATTCATAGGAATATTCTTGTGCCCTAAAATCACACCGGGTAGAGTTTCGACCTCGACATCACGCATCGACAGCATTTGAATTTCAGCAAACCGCTTAATCTGCGCCTGTGCAAATTTGATATCGTCGATGGCTTGTTTAGGCAGGGAGGCGATGCATTTCGCGATCTCGGCATCGCTCAGGCGCAGCGAGGCAGGCGTCCAATGATCAAATTTTGTCGAATATTCTCGTACCGCCGCGTCGCCTCTAGCTTCGATATCGGCCAAGATGCCTTCCACCGTGACGCGTACGTTCGCGTCGATCTCGGCCTTTTGGGCAACGGATTTACCGTGTTTGCGGTTTTCAATCATGACTTGGTCCTCTGGCTTCTGTGCTGATGGAAATGTAAGCTCTATTCTGACGCATGTTTGACTACGAATGCAAGCAAGTGTCAAGAGTTTTTTCATTGTGCATAAGTGCGCATGCATTTTCATGTAAAGACTTGTAATTAACGTCAAATTGCATTCGTTTGCACATATTTAGTTATCATCGATAATAAAATGGTAAATTGTTCAACGACAAACATGACACTTCATGACGCCAACGCCATCCGAAGCTAACTTACTTCCGACAATGAGCAACACCAAGCTGCCTGGCTTCGACGCCGAATTTTGCGATCTCGACAATTTCATTCGCGTCATCACCGCGCGTGTTTGGGAGGGCGGTCGCGTTGAGGACATTTATCGTTACTACAGCAATCCATGTGTAGTTGAGACGCCAACGTCAGTTTCAACCGATGTGGATGACGTGGTACGAGGTACGCGGGCGACCTTGGTGGCGTTTCCGGATCGGCGCTTACTGGCAGAGGACATCATTCAGTCCGGCGATGCGGAAGGTGGCTTTTTAAGTTCGCACCGTATTATTTCGACTATGACGCATTTGGGTGATGGCGTATTTGGCGCGCCGACGGGAAAAACAATTCACGTTCGCACTATTGCTGATTGTGTCTGCCGCGATAACCGCATCATTCATGAATGGCTGGTGCGCGATCAGGCGGCGATTGCGTTGCAGATTGGTATCTCATCGCGTGACATGGCGGTGAAGTGGATGACGGCCATGCAGCCGCAAGATAAAGACTGCAAACCCCAAGCAGGGCGTGTCGTTTGGGCAAAGGGTGTCGCAAACGACCCGCCAGTCGGCTACTTTTCATTTGTGAGCAGGGAAGGCGACGCAGAGATGATTGCGAATGCGTTGCTGGATTTCGCGTTTGCGAAAGAAAGAACTGATGTTGCGCGCGTCTATGACGATGCCGTGCATCATCTAGGGCCAGCGGGTGCAACGCGCTACGGGCAGGCAGAAGTGTCGCAATATTGGCAGACACTTTTTTCGCAATTTTGGGCTAAGTCATTCACCGTTGAGCATTTAGCAATTCAACGCGGCGATGGTCGTGCGGATCGGATTGCAATTCGTTGGCGCGCTAGAACTTCTCACGAAGGCGCAGGACAATTCGGCGCGCCGACGGGTAAGCCCGTTGAAATCATGGGCATTAACCATGTGGAGCTTTTTAAGGGCCGGGTGCTGCGCGAGTGGGTGCTAGTTGATGAAATCGCGCTGTGGATGCAGGTCTTGTCCGAGTAGCGGTCTCTTGCAACGTAGCGTGACGCAACTCATCCACCTCCCAGCCTCCACTGATCAGAGAGGGGGTGGGCTAACCTTGCCAGCCAGCGCCCGAGCCCCATCCAGTAAAAACTGATGATCCGACGCCAACATAAACAGTGACACACCTTTGGCGTGCCATGACATCACGTCTTCGGTGGGCGGAATGAACATGCCGACGGCTTTACCGTGGCGCAATCCCGCCGCACAAATTCTCTCTACCGCAGCCACCACGCTTGGTTCTAGCGGATTGGTAAAACCCATCGATAGCGTCAAATCCATTCGTCCCACAAATAAGCAATCAACATTAGGTGCTGATGCAATCGCGTCTAGGTGACTAAGCGCTTCAGCGTCTTCTATTTGCGCGATGATGGTTGTCACTGCAGCACTGTCTGCCACATGCCCAACCATGGTTTTGGTAGTGTAGCGTGCGCTGCGGCTGGAGCCGGCATAGCCGCGGCCGCCAAGTTTACCTTGTGCATAGTGCGCGGCTTGGGCTAAGGCAGCTGCGGATTCTCCCGTCATCACATGTGGTAGCACCACGCCAGTTGCACCCGCATCAAGCACAGTCAATATCTCGCCCGCATTGCCCGTCTGCACGCGCACGAACGAAGGCATATCTGCCGCACGCAGTGCTGCTATGCAGCCATCGATTTCCATGCGACCAAACGGGGCGTGCTCGGCATCGATACAGATACAATCCAGCGGCGACAAGCCAAGTACTTCGCAAACAATCGGAGATGGCGTTTTTAAGAACGTGCCCATCATCAATTCACGCTTGGCAAGTCGTGTTCTGAAGCCTTCGTGGCGCAGCTGATTCATGGTGCTTTCCACAATCGCGAAGAGGCGATTGCCGCTCCTTCGGAAAGTGAAGCTAACTTCGCATAAACAATTTCCGGGTCAACATTGCCGAATCCCGCGAAAGTGGAGAAGCCACAATCGGTTCCGGCCATCACCCGATCGCGCCCAACAATATTGGCGAATCGCTCGATCCTCTCAGCGACGAGCATCGGATGCTCGATAAAGTTAGAAACCGAATCGAGCACGCCAGGGACCAAAATCTTATCGTCGGGAATTTTGCTATCGCGAAACACCGTCCATTCGTGGGCGTGGCGCGGATTGCAGGATTCAAATAGCAGCGCCTGCGGTTTTGCCCGAATTGCTATCGGTAGCACCACATCCATCGGTACATCGCAATGATGCGGTCCCTCATAGTTGCCCCAGCAAATATGCATACGCATTCTTTCGGCGGGAATATTACGCACGGCATCGTTCAAGACATCGACATGCTGGTTTGCCACCCGGACATATTCCTCCTCGGACTTGTCCTTGAACATCATGTGGCGGCCGAGGCCCAAGTCTGGGCAATCCAGCTGCAAATGAAACCCGGCCGCGACAATCGCTTCGTACTCAGGCCGCATCGCCTCCGCCAGTGCATGCAAGTACTCTTCGTAAGACTTATAGAAGTCGTTGGGCTGAAATAGCGAAATCACGCCAGGAGAAGCAGCGTTCATGAAAACACCTGTTGGCAATTTTGTGCCGACGGTCTTTAGCGCAGCGTGGCAGTTATCAAGATCCGCCGTTAACGGTGCCAGCGTCTTCGCTCTTACTTCCGCCACACAGCGTGGCCGCCGATAGCTCGGCGTACCGCCAGACGACGCCAAGCGTTTCATGAACGTTGGGAATTCCTCAAGATCCTTTGGTATGCGACGCGGGCTATCGCCATCAAAGCCAGTGAGCCGGTCTTTTATGTAGGTCGCATAGCTAATCTTCGATTGCTCACCGTCGCTCACCCAATCAATGCCAACTTCTGTTTGGCGCTTGATGACGTCAGCGACAGCCTCGCGCATGGTGGTGTCGAAGTCTTCCGTGTCGTAGGGGCTGCCGAGTTCGCGCGCAAATATTAGCTCGGCAACTTTGGCTGAACGGGGGAGACTGCCGACGTGGGTGGTAAGGATGCGATTCATATTGTGTGTTTGCTAAGTGATATCAAATGCGTTTCAGTCACGCTGTTACCCTGCCCAGCCGCGCTGTGCCTCCCTCGATGAACTGCGCTGAAAAAACACGCTTTTCAGGGCTGGCGATGGGATTACCGATTAATGTGTTGAGCAACTCAGCAGCAGCTTCGGCCATTTTTTTCACTGGCTGCCGTAGCGTGGTGAGGTTGTAGCTTAACCATGTGGATGGTTCCACCCCATCAAATCCCACCACAGACAAGGCATTTGGGACATCAAGCTTAAATTTGTGGCGCGCTGCATCGACGCAGCCAATGGCCATTACGTCATTTGCACAAATAACGGCATCTGGCGCGCGGCCGAATTTTTCGATAATCGCACTCATTCCGCGCGCGCCACTTTCGTAGTCATAGTTGCCAGGCACGACGATCGGCTTGGGCAACCCCAATTCAGCGAGCCGGTCGCGCGCACCTTTGGCGCGCTCCTGGCCAACGACCGAATCGTCAGGCCCACCGATAATTGCGAATTGCCTATGACCGGCTGCGGCCAATTGCGAGACTACCTGGCGCGCGCCGGCAATCTGATCACACACGATTGCATTCACGGCGCGGTCTTGAAGGCTGCGATTAAACAACACAAATGGCATATGGCGGCGCTCAAATTCCGCCACTTGTGTAGCTGACAAGCGTGCCGCTGCAACCACGCCATCGACTTGATACTGCCACACTTGTGCGATGACTTTGTCCACATCTGCTTCATGGGGGAGAGTGAATAGCAGTACACGCATGCCCCTTTCGACAAATTGCTGGCTTAGCTCAGACAGCACCTCTGGATAGTAAAGATTCGTCAAATTAGAAATTAGTACCGCCACCAAATTCGAGCGCCGTGTAATGAGGCTGCGTGCAATGGCGTTGGGAGTGTAGTCGAGCGCCTTGGCGGCTTTCATCACGCGCGCGCGCGTGGCATCAGAAACGCTAGCGCCAGGCTTAAAGCAGCGCGAAACGGCAGATTGAGAAACACCAGCTCGCTTGGCCACATCGTACGAGGTCACGTTTGGCGAAATTGCTGCCAGGACAGCGGACTTCGCACGCACAGGCTCTTGAACCACAGGTGCTTTTTGAATTGCTTCAGGCGTGATTTGCTGTGATTTTTTCGGCATTCTTCTGATTTGGCAGTCTTTGCGAACCAGCGTCGCAGTTGAATGAGTATAGATGAAACTCACGTCATCAGGTTCCGGCTAATTGAGCCGATTATGCATTCGCCTTCAGCGGTGTCCGGTTGGCGGCGGCACTCTCGATCTGCGCACAGACCGCCCTATTCCCCTCTCAGTAAATGAAAACACGAAATGTGCACCAAACACCAGAATAGTCGAAAAGTACCAAAAAGAGACAAAAAAGCAAAAGAGATTGACTGCGAATGCAAACTCGTGATAGGTTTGATGCATGTCAAGTTTGGTCGTCAGATATTTAATTTGTTACGCAATATTGCTTCAGCTCACCATCACGACAATCACAACAAAATGAGGAGAAAGCCATGAAAGCACCGTCTCAGAAAACGTTGGCACGACAAATCGCAATCGCACTTGCGGGCATGAGCGGGATAGGATTGGTGCTTGCACAAACGCCGCCTCCGGCACCGCCAGCCAAAGCTCCTTCAGAGTCAAAACCAGCCGCCGCGCCAAAGGCTCCCGGTATTGAAACTATCACTGTTACCGCGCAGCGCCGCGCTGAGAACCCGCAAGAAGTTCCTGTTTCGGTGTCTGCTGTCGACGGTGAACAGTTATCTGAGCGCGCTATTACGGATTTGTCGCAAATGGAATCGATGTCGCCAGGCTTCACCTTTGGGCGCTCGGGTTCAGACGCGCGTCCTGCGATGCGTGGCGTAAGAACAGAGAACGTTGCGATCAACGGTGACACGACGATTGGCTTTTTTATCGATGGCGTTTACAAATCCCGCGCCCAACAAGCCTTAGCGAGCTTTATCGACGTAGATCGGGTGGAGATCCAGCGTGGTCCTCAGGGTACGCTGTATGGTCGCAACACTTTTGGTGGCAACGTTTCGATCATTACTAATGCGCCTGATCTTGATCGCTTTAGCGGCAATGTCAGCATTTTGGGCGGCGCATTTAACCGCATTCGTACCGAAGGCGTGGTGAATATTCCAATCAACGATACACTCGCGATGCGCTTGGTTGGGGCGATAGATCGCGCCAATGGTTACGTAAAAAACGATTTCAATTCTTCGGCAGATATATTTGATCAAGATTTGAAATACGGCCGTGTCTCGCTGCGCTTTAAGCCAAATGACCGCTTTGACGCGACTTTGCGCGTTGACGCAACCGATCAAGGAGGTAATGGCGCCTCTACATTTGGCTATAAGCAGAAGGGGACAAACTACGATCCTGCGTCATGCCAGCAGCTATTCAATGCCACCGTTCTTACTCTGAACGTACGTGGCGGTAACCGCGATGGCGTGAACGACTGTGTGCGTACCGTTGGCGCTGGGGCTGGCACAGGCGCCAGCGCGGTTGGCTCAGGCGTTGATTTGGGCGTGCCCCTTTATCGTGCGGGTGATGGCTATCGTGTCGATAACGATTACCAAAACTTCTTGAAGTTAAAAGACACCAGCTTATCGCTCGATATGGCGTACAAGTTTGATTCGTTTTCGGTCCGCTCTATCACCGGCTATGCGGATTTTGATGCTGAACGCTCCTCAGATAGCGATTTCTCCGCCTCGACAATCGCAATCGACTATCAGCGCACCACTGCAGAGACATTTTCGCAAGAGCTTCAGCTCATTTCAGATGGCAAAGGCCCATTTAACTATGTCGCGGGCTATTACTATTTCAAAGACAAGCTACGAGGTACATTCATTTTCGAGAATTTGCCGCGAATGATTCGTTCAGCGGCTCTCGCTGCGCCGCTGCCATTGCCACAAAATGGCGGGGGATTTTTTGATGATCCGTTCGCCGAAACTGAGTCGAACGCGCTCTATGCACAGTTTTCTTGGAAAGCGACCGATCAGCTGACCTTAACCCTAGGTGGGCGTACTACCAAAGACAAAAAGGATTTTCGTTTCGCGAGCGCGAATGCCACGCTCCCACGTAACGCAGCGGGTCAGCCAGATGCCAATTTGATTACGCTCGCTACGGCAGGACCGCCTAGATCGGCTTATGGAACGGCGGGCACAACAAATTGTGTGCCGGCGCGCGGCCCAGGCTTTTATTGCGATCCAGCTAACCCTAGTATTTTGTTCGGTGGTACTTATGACACCAAGACTTTCAGCAAGTCCACCGGACGCGTGGCCGCCGATTACCAACTCAGCAAGAAAAACTTGGTCTATATCGCCTATTCCACAGGCTTTCGTTCTGGCGGCTTTAACTCAGGACAAGCCATTGAATCGGTTAGAACATTTTTGCCAGAAGAAGTAAAAGCAATCGAGCTCGGTTCCAAAAATCGTTTCTTCGACAACACGCTACAAATCAATGTCGCCGCATTCAGCAACAAATACACCAACTTGCAAGAGCAGCGCCAAGTGCCAGTGGGTGCGACCACAGTTTCGACCATCTTTAACGCGGCTAAAGCCAAAGCA
>JANNSU010000035.1:0-2389 GCA_031394355.1 Betaproteobacteria bacterium
GACGCCGCAAAGGCCTGTGTGGGCAGGCCGCAGCGCTTCACTGTGGCGGCCTTCGCTGCGCTACGGCTGCCCTGCGATGCTCGGTCTTGCGGCCCCGTTGCGCAACTCGCTGCGTTCACTGCGTTCACTTCGCTCAGACAAGCGCAACGAGCATGATGACGATTCGCGCTGCGCGCGAGGCCGCAAGCCCTGTGCTTCTCGGCGCCACAGAGGCGCGCCGCAGCCTGAGCGCACCAGCCTTTGCGGCTGGGTGTCGCGGGTGAGTGGGTCTGTGCGACCTCGCTCCATCGCTGCACATCCTTTGATAAGAATGGAATGACGTTTTTCATTGGGATGCCGCATGGGGGAAGATGGAGCCGAGCTGATTGGTCGGCATGGGAGCGTTTGTGAAGCCTACCGTTCCAGCCCAGAATCGCGTCACTTGCCGCGCGTCCGCTGTAGCGGATGATCGGGCGTAGTTCATCTGGAGACAAATACCAGTTTTCCAACGATATTCAGTGCGGGTACGGAGCCCCAATGCCTGCTGTCGAGCGAGTTCCCCCTGTTGTCCCCAAGGACAAAGAACTGACTGGGTGGAACGGTAGATTGAAAATCTTGGGATAGCTCGTCCCTAAGCGCAATGATCGTGTAGCTCGCTTTGTCTAGAGTCTCCGGCATGGTTCGATATTCTTGCGAGGAGGACCCTTCCCCACTAGTCCTTGCTAGCCCGTTAACCACGAGGCGATTGCCCTTGTACTCCACTACGTCACCGGGCAAACCGACGACTCTCATTGCGAAGATGAGATCTGGATTCTTCGGGTAGCGGAAGGCGACGACGTCTCCCCTTTCGATCTGGGCCGAGGGTGTGGTGCGGAGGATTGAGATCCCGTAGGCACCATAGTGTCCGTGGCCGAGTTTTTTGATGATCAGGATAGAACCTGGGGGAATCGACGGCATCATTGACTGCCCTGACATGCGAAATGTCTCGAACAGAAATGCACGAGCAATGAACATTCCGATGAACAAGGCGCAAACCACGCACGTCAGGCCATACCAGTGGCTGTACCATGGCCGACGCCTCACTGAAGGATCATGCGAGACAATTTTGAATGCGTGGATCGCACACGCCACGTTGATCAGTAACGTTAACGAAACATACTCGCGCCACGGGTATCGAGTGCTGTCCAAGACAAAGAACTCGGGTAATCCAATAGTGATCGCCGCAAGAAGATACGCCAGCGCCCATCGGGCCCGGGCCAGATACAGCATTGCCAACGGCGGCGCAACGAACCCGAGCGCCACGGCGATCCACTTTTTGGCTCTCCATTCCATCGTTAGTCTTCGCCCTACGCTCAACTCAATATGACGAGACACATCCCTGTCGCCTTACCATGGAGCCAGTTGCCGAAACACCTGCGCGGCAAGTGGCCGTGAAGACCCTTGCAATGAGGGTTGCGGTTGATACACGGTAGGTACGAACAGCCATAACAGATCCACGAAGACCAGCACGTCGATTCTTCAATCCACTCGGCGCCGGAGTGCTTGCATGAGCAAGTCTGCCGCGTTCACTATAGCTTTCGCATTAAGGTGCCCTGTGCCGAAGCGACCGCTGGAGATCGATGGAAATGCGTTGCCGAAACGCTCATCGACATCCGATCCCGAGCCGCGCGGCAGGCGCTGCCCGCCTTGGGCTCGATGTGGGGCGGTGAGGAGCGCAGGCTTGGGGTCGGCGCGCGCAGCGCGCTTCGTTGTCTGACTTGCCGCACCTGTTTGAACGGAGAGAGCGAAGCGAACGCAGTGAGTTGTGCGGCGCGACCCCAAGCCGAGCACCGGAGCGCAGTCGCGGCGTGCCGCAGACCGCCACACCGCGAGCCCGGAGCGGGCAGCGCCTGCCGCGCGGCGGCCGTGAGCAATCGACGGGTGCAGCGCAACAAGCATCTATGCCTTTCCTTGCAACGTCGCCGTCTTGGGCAAAACGAAGTACAAGGCCCAGGCCAACCAAGGCGCGATGACGTACGCCATGGCGCCGGAGAAAAGGACCACGAAGCCTTGCAAGGCCACCACCATGTCGCGGCTGAAGCCCTGGACTTCGAAGGCGACCTCGGCGCCGCCCTGGAACAGCGCGCCAAAGAGCAGGCTGGCCAGGATGATGCCGACCGGATGGTTGCGCCCCATCAGCGCCACGGCGATGCCGGTGAAGCCTGCGCCGCTGACATATTCGAGCAGCAGCTTGCCGTTGACGCCAGCGATCTCGTTCATCGCCACCAGCCCGGCCAACGCTCCTGACAGCGCCATCGAAACCATCACCTGGCGCTTGGGATCGATGCCGGCATAGGCTGCCGCACCGGGGCTGGAACCCACCGCACGCAATTGGTAACCCGCTTTGCTGCGCCACAGAAACAGATACACG
>JANNSU010000082.1:0-36822 GCA_031394355.1 Betaproteobacteria bacterium
TCACGGCTTGCTGCGCCAGCAGGTCGGAGTGCGCCTGGCGGGCGTAGAACAACACTTCCTGTTCCACCGCTTCAGCCTTCAGCGGGTCGGCGGCTTTCAGTCTGGTGACTTCGCCCACCAGACGCTGATCGAGCTTCTCGGCGAAGAGCGCCGCTTCCTTCACCTTACCCATGGCCTCCCACAGCTTGGCTTCCATCTCCCCCATGGCGGCCACGTCGCGGCGAATTTCATCCTGTGCGGTGCGCAGCTCCTCCATCAGCTTGCCGATCTGGCCGCTGGCGGATTCGAACTTGCGGAAGTACGACTGCAGTTTGTTGCCGAAAGGAATGAAACCGAGAATCTTGTTGGACCCCATGAGGTCGCCTTCGCGCGCCGGGTTCAGGTCCTGGAACACGTTGCGGAGCCCGTTGATGGCCTTGAACGCGGCACTGTCTTCCATGCCCACAAAATTCTTGTCCATGAATCGCTGCGACACGGCGCTGGAGTTGGCGATGGACTGCCGGCCCATCGCGTGTGCCGCATCCAGCTTGGCCTTGAATTCCTCCGAGCCGAGATCGGCGGCCATTAGGCCGGTCACGAAGCGGTCCACCTTGCCGTCCAGTGACGACATTTCTTCCGCCTTGACCGGGATGAGGTCGTTGGCCGAGGCGCGTTCGACCGCGACCAGCACTTCCGGCGGGGCCAGCACAATGGCGGGGGGTGAAGCGAGGGAATCAGGTTGCGAACTCATCGGGTTTTCTCCTTGGCTGTTTCGCGAATATTCGCAGGCGGCAATGTCCGGGATGTGTCGGGTGCTGGCAGTGCCAGTGGTGTGGGTGCGGTGGCGCCGCCCTTGGCGGTCTCGATGGCGACAATCATGCGCTCCAGCAGATCGAACGACGGCGCGTCCACCAGATCGACCAGGTCCGGCAGGGTGAGCCCTTTGGCTTTGGCGCCCTGACGGATGGATTCGAGGCCGGCAGGATTGTCGGAGCGGTAGCCGTATTCGGCGGCAATGGCCAATGCGGCAGGGTCGGCCATGGCTTCCAGAAAACGGTTGCCCTTGTCGCTGAGGGCCACCATCACATGCTTGGTGAAGAGAGTCGGCTTCGGATACAGCAGCACCATCTCTGGCTTCACGCTGCGTTGCATCGCCTGCTCCAGAAACTGCGCTTCGTAGATCCACACCAGCGGGGTCTTTCCCATGCCAATGGCAAGGTAATCCTCGAATGGGCCGGACGACGAGCTTTCCTGAAACCCCTGGCGGGCGAAGAGCGGCCCCACTTTCGCTGCCGCGCGGTCGGCTTGCTCCCCGGTGGCCACGACTTCCGCCCCGTTGAAGAGGTACGAGGCCAGCGCGAGGAACTGCGCGGCGGAATTCGATGTGCTCACATTGGTGGTCGACACCAGCACCGACTTGCCGACTGCGAAGCCGGTGTTGTTGGGCAGGTCGCGCCAGCGCTTGCCGGACGCCATCAGTTCGAGCAGCTTGCCCATGTCGACGATCCAGTAGGCACCCGCTTTCTGCTTCACGATGCCGTTGGCTGCGAGGGTCTCCGCGATGGGCTTCCAGGAGGCCACGACCATGGGCGTGGCGAATGCGGTGGCGCTCTTTTTGGCACCGGTGTTGACGCGGATTTTCTCCGCCGCCGGCTGCCCGGCTGGGAAGGCCACGTCGTAGGTCTTCAGGTCAGGCAGGCTGGCGATTTCGCGCGAGCCGGCCTTGTGCACCTCCAGCGTGATGCCTTGCTTGTCCAGCACCTTGGCGAGACGCTCGTCCTTCAGAAGCGGAATCTTTTCGCTGCCGCTGACGACACGCACCGTGACGCGATTGGCCGCGCGCGCGGTCTCCTGCACCGTGGCGGTCTTGTCGGAGAAGGAGTACCAGACGCCCAGTCCCACGCCAGCGAGGAGTACGAGGCCCAGCAGCGGCCCCAGCACTTTCTTGAAATCCATAATGGCTCCGGTTGGTCGAAAGCCGAAATATGGTAGCAGGACGGACTTGGCGGAAGGGGATTCTCTGGTTGTGACAGCCACCAAGGTGTCAACCGACGAAGGGGTTGGACTGTCAACATTCTGTCATGTCGATTGGGCGCTTGCGGCCATGCCCACCCCCGGGAGGACCTACATCGAAAGACACAGAGGTCTGCGATGAATGTCAACGCATTTAGTTATCTATTTGTCTGGTACTTCAGCCTGCCTGCGCGCATGCTCCCCCTCCCGGTGGAGTACGCTCCAGCGCATCACCGAGCCGGTCATGGAGGTCTCCGTGCCCTGACAAAGTCCCGGCCCCGGTCGGGCGGGCGGTGCAAGCCGTCATCATCAAGGACTCACCATGAACGCCATCGTCATGCCTGCCGTTTCTTCAGATACCACGCCCATTGCACCGACCGACGTGGCCCCGGCTGCCATCCCTGATGCGACCCCTGACGCCACCCCTGACACAGCACCCGATGCGGCACCTGCTGCCGAGTCAGCCACCACCACATTCAACGTGATCGCCAAGCATGATGTCATGGGTACTGCCATGGCAGCTGGTCACTTCAAAACGCTCACCGACGCGATCAAGTCTGCCGATCTTGTCGGCGCATTCAAGGGCAAGGGCCCCTTTACCGTCTTCGCGCCCACGGACGGAGCGTTCAAAAAGCTGCCGGCAGGGGTGCTGGACGACATCCTCAATGACAAGGTCAAACTCGTGAGCCTGATCAAAGCGCACGTGCTGCCGAGCAAGTTGCTGTCGAAGGACATTGCCACCCGGCAGTCGAAGACACTGGAAGGCAACACGCTCAACATCGTCAATGCCGATGGCAAGATCACCATCGACGATGCGAAAGTCACCGCCATGGATATCCAGGCCAGTAACGGCGTCATTCATGCCATCGACAACGTGATTCTGCCGAAGTCCTGAGGGGGGCTGGCACGCAAACCGGCTCTACCGCTCCCAGCGAACTTTGGCTGCCTTGTCGGGCACCAAAAAATGCCGGCTGACGTCACCTCCCGCAGCTTGGGCGCAATCCTTGAAAGGAACAACATGTCCACCAATGCCGATGACCTCGTCCAGATGAGTATTGACTTCAAGAAATGGGATGCAGAATTTGCGGAGATCGTGACCCATGTCGATCTGATCAATACGCGGACGCGTGCAGCGCAAGATGCCTGGATGAAAGAGCTGCGTGCCTCACGCGATGAAGCGCACGCACGGATGCGTGAGTTCGCCGCCGTGCAAGGCGTCGCGCAGGAGGGCCTGCGTCCGGCAGCGGTCGCGGCGCAGCGCGTCATGGAGCAAACGCTTGCAAAGGTGAGAGACCAACTCAACCTGTCGCCTGCCAACAAGTAACCCTTGGGCTGGCGGGACGCTCTTGTCCAGCCCATGATGCTGCGTGTCAGCTTTCGAGCAGCTTTCAAGCAGCTTTCAAGCAGCTTTCAAGCGGCTTGGGAGCACCCTGAGAGCGGCTCCTTTATGGCTTCTCAGCGAATAGAGAATCGGCGGGCCCGTCCGGGTGGGCCGATGCCGGTGGAGTCACCCGGTTAGGTCGCGGATCGTGACTTCCCCTGTCACGCAAATGTCACGTTGGCCCGGCATGCTCGCGCGTTCGACCGCATTCTCTACTTTCGGGATTTTCTGCCATGCGCCTCTCCTCGCGAATATTCGCCACTGCCGCTGCCGCTGTTGCCACCATTGTCCTTGTCGCCGCCTGCAGCGATTCGGAAACCGTCACCTTCAACACGCCTGAGGCTACGCCCGCGACGATTGATCTCACGTTCCTCGGACGCTTTGCCGGTGGTGCGGAAGGGGCCGCAGAAATCCCGGCATTCGATGCCGCCAGCAAGCGGGCGTTCGTGGTCAATGGCGCGCTGGGCACGGTGGATGTACTCGATCTCACCAACCCGACGGCGCCTGCCAAGGTGGGCACGATCAGTGTTTCCGCGCTCGGTGCGGGCGTCAACGGGGTGGCCGTGTCCAACGGCATCGTCGCACTCGCCATCGAGGCCACGGTCAAGCAGGACCCGGGCAGGGTCGCGCTGTATCGGGCCAGCGATCTCACACTCCTCGGCAGCGCCACCGTGGGCGCCTTGCCGGACATGGTGACCTTTACACCGGACGGCAAGACCGTGCTCGTGGCCAACGAAGGCGAGCCCAATGCTGCCTATACCGTCGATCCGGAAGGCAGCATCAGCATCGTGGATGTCACCAATCCCGCTTCGCCCACTGTTCGCACCGCCGACTTCCGTGCCTTCAACGGCCAGGAAGCTGCCCTGCGCGCACGCGGCATCCGCATCTTCGGGCCCAACGCCAGCGCCGCGCAGGATTTCGAGCCGGAGTACATCACCGTGTCCGCCGATGGCCGCACCGCCTGGGTCACGCTGCAGGAAAACAACGCGATCGCCGTGGTGGATGTGGCGTCCGCGCGCGTCACCGATGTGATGCCGCTTGGATTCAAGAATCACAACCTGGCCGGCAACGGCATCGATGCCAGCGACCGCGACAACGCCATCAACATCCGCAACTGGCCAGTGTTCGGCATGTACCAGCCCGACGCCATCGCGTCCTACACCGTTGGGACAACGACCTACCTGGTCACGGCGAATGAAGGTGATGCCCGCGACTACACGGGCTTTGCCGAAGAACGCCGCGTCAGCGCGCTGACCCTGGACCCGGCCGTGTTCACCACGGAGCTCTGCGGTGGCGACTGCAAGGCCAACGAGCGCCTCGGCCGCCTGACTGTCACCAACACACTCGGCACGGGCGCCAACGGCCACACCGCGTTGTATGCCTTTGGCGCGCGGTCCTTCTCGATCTGGAACACCAACGGCACACTGGTCTGGGACTCGGGCGAAGAGCTCGAGCGACGCACGACAGCGCTGTCCAACGTGTTGTTCAATGCGAGCAGCAGCGGCAACACCCAGGATGATCGCTCGGACAACAAAGGTCCGGAGCCGGAGGGCATCGCGCTTGCCAAATTCGGTGCCAAGACCTTTGCCTTCATCGGCCTCGAGCGTGTCGGCGGCGTCATCGTGTACGACATCACCAACCCTGCCGCGCCGATCTACACCACCTATATCAACACCCGCACCGCCGCAACGGGCGACCTTGGCCCCGAGGGTCTGGTTGTCGTGCCAGCCGCCCAATCACCCACCGGCCAGAATCTGCTCATCGTCGGGAATGAAATCAGCGGCACGACGGCGATCTTTCAGATCAATCTGCGCTGATACCGTTTTCTCTCCGCTTTGGGGTCGGCTTGCGCCGACCCTTTTTTGTTTGGGGGCGACTGCAGCTGCAGGAGGAGCGGCCGCACCGGTAGAATCGACGCATGTCGCGCGCCTCCCGTGGCGGTCTCACCGTCGAACAACTTCTATTCAGCCAGGGCTTTGGCACACGCAAGCGCTGCCGTCTGCTGGTGCTGGAGGGTGATGTCACCGTTGCGGGCACCTTGGTGGAAGAGCCATCCGACGCCGTGCCCGACACACCGGGGCTCGCATTCACCGTGCAAGGCGAGGCGTGGCAATACCATCCGGTCGCCTATCTCATGCTCAACAAACCTGCGGGCTACGAGTGCTCGCAGAAGCCCAAGTCACATCCGCCCGTGTACGACCTGCTGCCCGTGCCCTTGCGAGAACGCAGCAAGGGTAGCGTGCAGGCGGTCGGGCGATTGGATCAGGACACGACGGGATTGCTGCTGTTGTCCGAAGATGGCAAATTCATCCACCGCATGACGTCTCCCAAACATGAGGTCGGCAAGGTCTACGAGATCACGACCAGTGAAGCGGTCATGGATCAGCAAATCGATCAGTTGCGCAAAGGCGTGGTGCTGGACGATGACCCGGCACCGGTCGCCGCCTCGGCGTGTGTGCGGTCTGGCGAATATTCGCTGAGCCTCACGCTCACATCGGGGAAATATCATCAAGTGAAACGCATGCTGGCTGCAGTCGGCAACCATGTGACGGCACTACACAGAAGCCGCATCGGCCAGCTTGCGTTGCCTGCGGTTTTGCGCGAAGGCGACTGGCGCTGGCTGACACCGGAAGACTTGCGCCGCCTGGAAGAGCCCGCGTGAGCAAGACAACCGCCCACAACGGTCCGGAGTCGCTTGATCTGCGTCCCGGACAATCCATTGAGCTACTGAAGGCGCTGCACATCCTGACCCGCGAGGGCAAGCTCAATCAGGACAGCCGCCGCAAGCTGAAGCAGGTGAATCATCTGTTGCAGTTCATCGAGCCGCTGGTGCAGTCGCTGCCGCAGGATTCCACTATCCGCATCGTCGATCACGGTGCCGGCAAGTCCTATCTCGGCTTCATGATCCATGACCGGTTCTTTGCAGCGGACGCGCCACGAGCTGGCCACGGGGAAGTGCACAGCATCGAATCGCGCGCCGAGCTGGTTGCCACATCGCAAGCGCTGGCCGCCAAGGCGAACTTCTCCGGCATGCACTTTCACGCGCTGTCAGTGGCCGATTCGATCACATCTCCCTGGCTGCCCGCGGAGGTGGATATCGTCACTGCGCTGCACGCCTGCAACACCGCTACGGATGACGCCATCCGATTCGCGCTCGCCAAACAGGCGAAGCACATTGTGCTGGTGCCGTGCTGTCAGGCGGAGGTCGCTAGTGCCTTCCGAGATCACAAGGCAGAATCGCTGGCTGCTACACCGCTTGCCGAGATCTGGCGGCATCCGCTGCACACACGTGAATTCGGCAGCCAGATCACCAACGTGCTCCGCTGCCTGCAACTGGAGGCGCACGGCTATCAGGTGACGGTGACCGAGCTGGTGGGGTGGGAGCATTCCTTGAAGAACGAACTCATCATCGCGACGCGCGGACAGCAGCCTAATCAGAAGCAGGGCGAACGGCTGACAGCGCTGCTTGG
This sequence comes from Betaproteobacteria bacterium, assembly GCA_031394355.1. Taxonomy (GTDB): domain Bacteria; phylum Pseudomonadota; class Gammaproteobacteria; order Burkholderiales; family Usitatibacteraceae; genus JAEUMY01. The sequence continues at coordinate 6,844 of JANNSU010000082.1, forward strand.
GTCGCTGGGTCTGGAGATATTGCGCGAGCGGTTCTTTGTTCCTGAATGAGTGCCTCGCCTACTGATGCAGCGCTTCGAGTGCCTTGGGATCTGACGCCACGATCTTGAGCAATGCCCGTGCCGGCCCCGTGGGGCGAGTGCGTGCCTGTTCCCAGTTTTGCAATGTGCGCAGGTTCACGCCGATCAGTTTTGCAAATTCACTCTGACTGATTTGCGCCGACTCGCGGATGCGCTTTACATCCGGTGCATCGAGATCTGTGAAAGCGGTACCGCGCACCGGCTTTCCAGCCATTTGCTGCTTCATGTGTCGCTTCATTTCCTTGACGCCCTTGATCAGCTTGGCGAAATTGTCCTTATCCATGCTCCAGCTCCTTCATGAGCGCGGCCAATTGCCTGATCTGGTCGCGCGACAAATCATCCTGCTCAGTCTTCAAGTAGGCGTGAATGAGGTAAAGCCGGTCACGCGGTACAAGCCGGTAGTAGATCAACCGGGCACCGCCACGCTTTCCCCGCCCTGCTACCGCCCAACGCAGCTTGCGCAAGCCGCCACTGCCTGGGATGACATCCCCGGCCTCGGGATTGGCCAGCAGGTAAAGTTGCAACTGCCTTAGCTCCTCGTCCCCCCAATACGTCTTGCGAAATTCAATAAAGGGGCTGAGTTCGATGAAGAGCATGAAGAACTATACGCTTTCCGCGTATACGCGGCAAGCGTAGCTCATGACTATTGGTACACATCCGGATCATGCCTTTCCATCACGCGGTCTGGTGCTTTGAGGGGCGTGAAGCCATATCTCGCATACAACGCATGCGCATCGCGCGTGGCCAGCATCATGCGGCGGAGTCCCTGCAGGTCCGGGTGCGCCAGGATGTGTTCCATCAGCCGCGTCGACAGACCCCGGCCGCGATGCGCATCCAGGATGTAGACATCCGCGAGATACGCGAAGGTTGCGCGGTCCGTCACCATGCGTGCGAAGCCGATCTGTTTGCCTGCATGGAACACGCCGAAGCAAAGCGAGTTGGCGGCTGCGCGCAAAACAGTCTCGCGCGGAATGCCGGGGGACCAATAGGACTGCGACAGAAATGCATGCACCGCATCCAGGTCCATGCGTGCGGGATCGCTGCTGAATTCATACGGGTCAATTATCATCTCGTGAGTCCCATTGCGAATATTCGCAACTGTACTGTCATCGCGCTTTGTCAGCACTGGGCTGTGCCGGACGGTTTGAGCACGTCTGCTTCCGGATCAGCGAGAATGCATGGCGGCGTATCAGCGGGGATTGAGCGCGGAGACGTCCTTGAGACGTCCTTTATCTCCCGCCAATCCCGAGGCAGCAGGGTGTAGTGTCCTGTAGCGGCATGCTGGCTCGACCCGTCCAACGCTATCCGTCCCATCAACTCATCTGACACTTCAACGGAACCCGTCATGCATCAGCCCAGCCACTTTCAGGAATCCCGCGTTGACGTACTGCATCCGCTCATGCGCGCGCATCCGTTCGCCACACTCATTGCCCATTCTGCAGGCGTGCCGGAGATCAACCATCTCCCGCTGGTGCTGGATGTGCCGGCATCCCATGCTGAAGGGCCAACGGGCCATGGCGTGCTGCGTGGCCACGTTGCCCGCCCCAATCCTCTGGTTCGCCATTTCGCGGCTGGTGGCGAGGCCGTGGCCGTGTTCACGGCGGCAGATCACTACATTTCTCCCGCCTGGTATCCCTCGAAGCAGCGTGATCCGCGCGTGGTGCCGACATGGAACTATGTTGTCGTGCATGCACACGGCACACTGCGCATCGTCGATGATGCCGACTGGGTGCTGGCGATGATCACCGACCTCACCAACCAGCATGAAGCCGGCCGGCCCGGCCGTTGGCACGTGTCGGACGCGCCCGCTGATTACCTGCAGACGATGCTGCGTGCCATCGTCGGCGTCGAGCTCACCATCACCCGGCTGGAGGGTAAGGTGAAGGCGAGCCAGAACCGCAGCGAGGAAGACCGCGGCGGTGTCGTGCGGGGCCTGATCAGCGAGAGCAGCGAGGCCGCGTTGGCGATGTCGCGTTGGACGCCGATCAACGTCGATTCGCAGTAGTAGAGACGCAGCCGACCGACGCAGCGCCGCGCAACCGGAGCGGTCGCTTGCTGCCGACGATGAAACGGCGATGCACCCGGATGGTGCCGCGCCGCAAGATGGCGCGCCGCCGTTGTGCATTGACGAACCTTCCATCGCGCGAGGCAATTGCAGGTCATTGATGCAGCGAGCTTTTCCCAGGGGCACAGGCCTTGCTTTGCTCTGCCTTGCACACAACGTGCAACTTCACACAATGAAGTCATAAACATTCTCCGAGGGGAACATGGATCAAACGCTGCTGAAGGAACTCGCCCACTTCAAGGTGCTTCTCCGCAAGGCCACCCAGCATTCCACCGATATCGAACGCCTCATCACCGATCCTGCCTATGGCAAGCAAATCTTGTCCCTCGCGGAAGAAGCCGACAGCGAAGAGCTCGTCGTTCTCGCCCTGGAGCTGAAAGACAAGCTCGGCCTGCTGCCGCAGCCCAATGCAGCCGTGAAGGCTGTGGAGCCTGCAACGGCACCGGCGGACACGAACAAATACGTGAAGGGCCTGCGCGGCTAGCCACGCATCCTGCGAATCCCTGCAACCCGCACCGCAATTCACAAACTGGCGCGATGTCTTCTTCCCCCTTTGACAAAGGGGGATCGAGGGGGATTTGGTTCGTGCCCTTTGCAAAAAGGGGGATCGAGGGGGATTTCCAGCAGTCATCGTAGCCCGGAAGCAGCGCAGCGCAATCCGGGAATCCTCCTCTGACAAGGGCTGCAACCCGTATTCCTGAACGTAGCCACGAACCGGCTCTTCCGCCGCATCCCACGTCACGCGCCCATTCGCGCTACGCTGTGCGTGAACATCCCTGCGTGGTCGCCAACCCGCGCAGAGGCTGCCAACTTTTCTCGCACGTTCCGGGGCCTGACTTCAATGCGAATATTCGCAAGACTCTCCATCGCGCTGACCATCCTCCTCACCGGCTGCGCGCAGCTCACGCCGATGGCATCGCGCCCCTACCTCGCCCCCACGAAGGCCGAGGTCGATGTTGCGCTTTCCGTCGGCATCAACGCGATCGAGTTCGAGGCGCTGCTGAACCAGCCGCTCTACGACATGAAGCCGCAGGACATCCACCGCTACCTCGGCTGGCTCAGCAAGTCAGAGCCGGATCTGAAGAAGCGCATCACCCACCTCGCCCGCAAGAACATCAACCAGCCCTACGAGCTCTACCTGCTGGGCGAATTCCCGTACGAAGTCACGGACGACCAGCCGCTTTTCGACCTGACCAAGAGCGATTGCGTGGTCTACATCGAGCACACCTACGCCATGGCGCTCTCGGGAAGCTGGGAGGAATTCTTCTGGATGCTGCAGCGCATCCGCTACAAGGACGGCGTCATCGGTGTCGCGAGCCGCAACCACTACACCGAGACCGACTGGAACCCCAACAACACTTGGCTGCTCACCGACATCACGGCGCAACTAGGCGGCCCGCGCACCCAGCACTATCCCCTGAAAGTCGATCGCGCCCGCTTCCTCAAGAATCGATACCAGCTCACGCGCGACATCCCGGTGGAAGAAGTGAAGGAAAGCTACATCCCGAAAGAGATGGTCGCCGAGATCGAAAGCCAGCTGCAGGAAGGCGACACCGTCAACATCGTCTCCGGCCGCGGCACCGGCCGCTGGGTGTCGCACATGGGCATGGTCGTTGTCGACCAAAACGCGGGCCCGAACGGCAAACGCCACATGATCCACTCGCAAGAGCCGATGGTGCGAGAGGAAACGTTCGAGCAGTTCATGGCGCGCGCGGCGGAGCGCGAAGCGAAAGCCGAGGCAGAAGGCAAAGACCCGCAACGACTTTATGGGTTCAAGTTTCTCCGGCTGAATGAGAAGCCCGAGCCGCCACCGATGCAGGCGCAGCCTAGGCCGGGGCGGTAGAAATCGGCTCTGCGAATATTCGCGGCGAACTGCGAATGAAAAACGAGCCGCCGTCCCGGCGAAAGCCGGGACCCAGTGTCGTTCCCGCCGACTTGCGCTGAATCCTGCGAATATTCGCACTAATCACTCTGCACGCAATGGCTGCTCGCTGGAACCCATGGGCGGGAAGATGCGTTCGAAAGTTTGATCAATACGGAGCTACAGCCTCGCAATACTTGAGACAAATGCATGGACCTTACGCGATTCTGCGTGTACAAGTTCCTAAGAATAAAGAGAAGCCGAAAGCAACGCCGATGCAGATGCAGCGAGACCGAGGCGGTAGGGAATGTTGTTGGCCCGCATTCGGATAAGATTCAACATGACAGATTACTAGTTCAGAGAGATGCTTCATACACTCGCTCAAGACGCTGACTTGCAGTCGCTATTGGTAAGCCCAGTTTTGCTAGAAGACCTATCTGCGATTCGGCACGCCGCACAGAGTACAGACAAGGTGTCAGGGCTCACCCACGCGTATTACAGGTATCCGGCGCGCTTTTCCCCACAGTTCGTTTCCGAGGTGATTGAGTGCTTCTCTCAGCCTGGTGACATTGTGCTTGATCCGTTCATGGGCGGGGGTACTAGTGTCTTGGAAGCGCACTATCGTGGTCGCATTGGCGTGGGTTCAGATGTGAACTCATTGGCCCATTTTGTTGCCAGATCTAAAGTTACTATGCTGTCTGAGGCGGATCGTTATCTGGTCAGGAATTGGATTTCAAGTGTGGTCCCCACACTTTCGTATAAGTCTGACATCGATGACTATGCTGAATTCATTTGTGACATTCGGACCAGGAACCTGCATATCCCACAAGCGAGACCAATCAAGAAATTGCTTGCACTAGCTTTGGCATCAATCACTAGAATTCAGTCGTCAAGTGCAAAGAGGTTCATTCGTGCGATTTTGCTAAATGTTGCTCAATGGGCGCTAAACGCACCTCGAGACGCGCCGTCGTTTGGAGCTGTAAAGCAAAAAATCTCTCAAGTCGGGGACAAGATGCTGTCGGCACAGCGGCGGTTGGATGACTACGTTTATTCTAGAGGGCTCAAGAAATACAAGCCTGTGCTGGTGCACGGTAGCGCTGAAGTCTTGCCGAATCAAAAAGTGTTTGCTGGCGGTGCCAAAGCTAAGCTAGTAGTAACGAGTCCTCCATATCCAGGCATTCATGTTCTGTATCACCGATGGCAAGTTGATGGCAGAAAGGAAACGCCTGCACCTTATTGGATAGCTGGGTGCCTGGACGGCAAAGGAACTGCGCACTACAACTTTGCCGATAGGGGGCGCGACAAAGAAGATGCTTATTTCGAAGCGGCTAGTCGGACTCTAAATTCTGTGCGACAAGTAGTGGCGGACGGTGCGCCGATTGTGCAGTTAATTGCGTTCTCCAACCCTCAGCGCCACCTCAAGCGGTATCTTGAGGTTATGCGCGAAGCAGGGTTTGCAGAAATTCGTGAAGCGCTAACGGATACTGGAATTAAGCGCTTTGGGCGCATCTGGCGTACTGTCCCGCAACGCGCATGGCATGCCGCTAGCCAAGGCGCCACGAATTCCTCAAGGGAGGTTGCTCTAATTCATCAGGCAATTTGAAAATGCCTACTAGCTTTTCTTGGGCAAATTTCTTGGCAGCGATAAGCAAAGCGGGACCATCACGCGTGAAAGTCCAACAATTGTCTCCTCGATGCGAGACCTAACGGCACTTTCGTCATTTGCCCATTCGGGAGTTTTCTTCGCGTTCTCGATTAGCCCCATAGCTGCTAGCGCCAATCCGTATTTGAATACAAACGATACGGCCACTTCTTCTTCTTTTGGGCGCTGCTTCTTTGCGTCTTCAAGCTGTGTACTCGTGGTGTTGAGCACTAGCTGAAGGCGATCCGTTCCAGGGACCTTTTCTATTGTCAGAGGAGGTGCATCTGGCCCCTGTGCAACCTCCTTAATGTTTGGCCTGCTCGGTGAAGGACCAGACTTTGGCGAAATGGGTGGCCTAGGCTCAGGTGGATCTGCTGGAAGAGGTTCAATAATTTCAGCCTTCACATTTAGCGTGAAGGGACCGCTGCCTACATTGTCTGAAATTGTTGCCTGGAACTGTATGGCTGTTCCAACGGCAAGGCTCTTTTCCGGTACTACTGAGAATGTAAGCCGTCCATTGAAAAGGCGGAAAGTGGGTGTGGTATCGCCTTGCGTTGTGCAAACACCTCTTCTCTTCCTCCTTGTGAAGTAGTTGTTTCCAACATCGGTTAGAAAAGAAGCACGCTTGGATTGGCCGCGAGGTACTTGTATCGATATGCTAGTACTTCCATCTTTTCGTTTGAAGAATGTCGGGAACTCTGTGCCGACAAAAGGTGTCGGCGGCTTGTCTTCATCCGTTCCTGGATCATCAGATGCGCTCTTTGCGCCCACGCGCCCCGACACGGCGCTTCCGAACAAATTGGCCAATGCGGGATCAGTTGTTAGCAGCTGTTCCAGCGCCGAAATTCCTTCTTCGTCATCGACAGCATTCCGTACTTTCTCTTCGTACCGCCTCCGATTTAGCTCAATCAGGCCTTCGTGAGAACTCAGCTCACGCTGCAACTTCTTCAGTAGCTCTGCAAGAAGTGGATCCTCGCGAAACGTCTCGCGATTGCTCATGAACAGAGCATTGCGGCTCTCTTGACCGAGATCTGTGCAGTCGAGCGTTACAAGCATGCTGCCGGCAATGTGTTCCTTATCTACACTCTTGGTTTTGAAGAACTGAACATCTCGCTTGGCATGAGACTGGCCATTGATCAATGCCCTAAGTCCAGTTTGCGGCAGGTTTTCGTCGTCCTCGCCGGGCCTTGTTGATTTGAATACGCGGATCTCGCCAGGAACTGTTTCACCCGAATCGAGGCGGATTGAAATGCTCGCTCCCTCTTCAAATCCTGGCTCAAGTTTGTTTGGCCCCCAGGACGATAACCGGTCCCAAAGCGTCACGCCCATGACGTTCGCTTTGTATTCTGGGCGGCATTCAATTACTCGAAGTGGCAATGTGGGTCGGAGCAAGTATTCCTGCAACTTTTTATAGAGCTCACCACAGATATTGCTTCGAGGAGCTTTGAAGTCGTACATCTTGATGAGTGTCCCAGAGGCGACCTCACGTTCTCTCGGGAGGCAAATCTCCCCAGATCTCGCAGAGGCCTTTGGAATCAGTCGTAGTGGTTTACTTCCGGCAGTTAAGGCGTGATTGTCCTTCCCTACCAAGTACTTCCATGAAGGTTTCTGTTGTGAAGGGAAAAAGCAAAACAAAGTGAATCCCCATTCGGTCGTAGAAGACTTAGAAACATCGTCGGGGACTCTCGAAACAATTAGTTGTAGCTTTCGGTGCTCACTACAAAACGGGAGCACTCCGGTGCCGCCCATGTTGAATCGACCTTGAACAAACGGGATCGCACCTTTGTAACTCCCATCCGAACTTCCGTAAATGAGCGAGCAAAAAGTCGACTGAAAGTTAGCTGGGAGCTGTCCTTCGCCGCTGTCGTAAAGCGATAGACAAGGCCGTGCTTTTGAGCCGGTTGCATAAAGAACTAGATTTGATTCGGCAAAGTTACGCAGCTGGGACTGATTTCTCTCGTCCAAATTGCCAAAAAACTGCTCGGCTGCGGCCACCATAGTCTTGGGCGCGCTATCCCCTCGAGGATCAATTCGTGCGGCCTTGCAACTGCGCAATAAGATTGCATCCTGACTATTTGTAATCTTTTCAACGAGTGCCGCCGCTTGTGTACTCTGCTGGCTTTGTACAATTGACTGATTGTTTGGCATGTCGCCTAGATATCGCCAGCGTCTCTCATCATCAAGAATGCCATTTGATTTAAGCACGCCAAGAACTGCTTCCTCACTTTCGCATTCAAGCAATTCTTCAAGTAGACGCATGTCTTCCATGTCAGTCCTCTACGTATTTGGCAATCTGCCGGAGCGCTACCTCAGGTGTTGATTGAAAAAAGCAGTTGTTCTTGAAGTCGCCAACTTCGCCGCCGCCTCATCAAACCTCGGCGTGGTGTTGTTGTTGAACCCGTGCTGCGTGCCGGGATAGGTAAACACTTCGGCCTTCACGCCCGCCGCCTTCAGCGCGGCTTCATACGCCGGATAACCCGCATTGATGCGCTCGTCCTTTTCCGCCAGGTGAACTTGCAGCGCGCATTTGATCTTGGGCACGTCCTCGGTCTTGGCGGCGGAGCCGTAGAAGGGCACGGCGGCGGCGAGATCGGGTAGCTGGGTGGCGAGGTAGTTGCTCATGCTGCCGCCGTAGCAGAAGCCGACCACACCATACTTGCCCGTGCACTCCGGCAGCGCCTTCATAAAGCCCGCAGCAGCCACGAAGTCAGCGCGGCACTTGGTCTGGTCCAGCTTGCCGAAGGCTTCGCGCGCCTTGTCCTCGTCGCCCGGATAGCCGCCCAGGCTGAAGAGCATATCGGGCGCAAAGGCGATGAAGTTCTCCAGCGCCACGCGACGGGTCACATCCTCGATGTGCGGATTCAGGCCACGGTTCTCATGGATCACCAGCACGGCGGGCAGCTTGCCCTTCATGTTTGCCGGCATGACCAGATAGCCGCGCCCCTTGCCATGCCCGTTGGGCGAATCAAACTCGACGAACTTCGTCTTGACGCGCGGGTCGTCCTTGGCGATGACCTGCGCCTCAGCGAACTTCGGGTTCAGCATCTCCAGCAACGCCGTGGCCGACACCCCCGCCGCCGCGTATTTGCCCGCGTCGGCCAAAAAGCTTCGGCGGTCAATGATGCCGTGGACGTATTTGTCGAAGAGTTTCATGACTTCGGGGTGGAAGTCGGAGGAGGTTTGGGTGGGCATGGGGGCTCCGTGGATCAATTGAAGGTATGTTGGAAGCGAATACTCGCAAAGTATCCACTCTTTGCGCTGGATAGACAAAGTGGCTACTTTTCTGGCGAAAAGTGTCAACAGCCACCCGCGCCTCCGACCCGCGCGTGTACGTGCGTCCCCGGCTGTGGTGATTTGCAAGCTAAGAGAAGTCAGTTTTGCTCTCTCTCCTTGACTTGGCGCGTAAGCAACACACCGTCGAGCCAACCACGCCACCGGTCGAATATCGGACCACTGGTCAAAGAGAACTTCGCTGCGACGGCTTTTTTGTCGGGTGTAGTCTCAAAAAGCGGTGTGGTTGAGTTGTTTGCACTATTTGGAACCCATCTGTACTCAACGATCTTGTAGCCGGGCTCAGCCTGGAATGCCAATTCGTACGCCTTCGACACAGGCACAACCTGGTTTTGGGATTCCTGCACTTTGTCGATTCGATGCTTTACTTCAATTCCTTGTTCTGCAGAAAGCATAGCTAACTGGGACTTCTCGATGCCTGCCATCCGTAGGGCGTCCGCGAGTAGATTTATTGGAAGGACTCGATTGATTCCATTGATCCCCGCAGTTGGAACGCCGCCCCAGGCCATCGCCACTACCTTTCCATCGGTGTTAAAGACGGGGCCACCACTCATTCCGGGATTGAGTATCAGCGTGGTATTCCATGATCCCTTGGGGCCAGAACCACTCAGTTTTCCCTCCGTATGAAACCACTCCTCCTTTCCAGGAAAGCCCATTGCATACACCGTAGCGGCGGCGCCCACGGACCAAGGGTCTCCCACCGGGACCGCCTCGCGACTGAGTACCGTGTTTCTAAATTTCAGGAGAGCAACGTCAAGTGACGTGTTTTCGTAGATGATGTCCATGCCCTCAAGCGCCCCCTCTCGGCTACCGGTTGCTGCTCGAATATCCACTTCCGCGCCAGGAGCACCGGACACAACGTGGCCACTTGTGATGACATAGCCGTCTCCGTTCACGATGAATCCGGTGCCATGGGATTCTGTTACCGCGCCGGTTTGTTGATTGACCTTCTCAGCTTTGACGAAGACCACGGACCTTCTATGTTTTTTGACCAGGTCACTAAGTTCAATTGCGTCCGCAGAGCCGATAGCTCCGACGAGCAACAGAGCTAACAGTAGTCTCATTTCTCGGGCCACTTCTTACACTCCCTAACAGGGGTTGCCATTCCATTGCCGTACAGGATCTGCGCGGCCTCAATGTCGCATTGAGTTAGAAAGCCATCGTTTAGCCACGTCTTGCTGCAGTAGTTCATCACCGAGTCTGGGTCATAGGGCGTCAACGACTTATCTGGTGCGGTACCGGCGAACTGCTGATTTCTGCACTCACCTGGAGCATCTGGGCGATTCTGCTCATGAGTAAGCCCGATAGCGTGTCCAAATTCATGGACCGCTATGGCCTTGATGCAGCTCTCTTTCGTTTCTTTGCACGAGGTTTCCCATCCTTCGAACGTGAAGTTCAGGACCATGCCATTGGAAAGGCCCTTGAGTAGGCGCCCTAGTGTCTTTACTTTAGGCCCTTCGTCCGTTACTTGAATGCGGATGCCCGCGCTTTGCGGAGTGCAGCCTTCCCATCCGATAAACCGTAATCCGGAGTACTTCTCCCACGTTGCAGCAACTGCTTCGCGTGTCCAGCGTCTCCCATCTTCGTGTGCCGCCTGCGGCTGTTCCCAGCAAACAAAAATCCTGGGTGTGTCCCATTGGGCAATTCTAAGAATTGAGGCAAAAGGGACGACATGAGCATTCTTCGTTGCAGAAAGCACCTTTGATGGTGCACCGTCTTTTGTTACGTGCTGCTTCAGAATGTCAGCATGGAACTGCTGCGCTGATGTTTGTGCCATTCTTAAGTCTGATGGCGCTTGTCCAGAAGCTGTGGCTACTGCTTGGGGAAGTGCAATGAGCGCAAGATAAGCTAACTTCACGATGTTCTCCCAATGTACAAATATTGGTCACTGCTACTTCCTGCTTGCCCACGGCAGGTGCAAGCAGGAGGTGGGCTTGCAGCTACTTCTTTGTGAGCCAGTCAATCCCCTTGGAAACATTGAAGCTCACGCCAACAACTGTTGAGTCCTTGTAGCCGCGAGTGGTTTCCGGAATGCTGGGGTCGCTCTTTGTACGGATTCGCGCGACGAATACCTCGGCTATGTCAAAGCTGTACGCGAGTCCAACGCCGTATGAGTTGCCTGGTTTGCTGCTTGCCTTAAACATGAGCTTCACAGCAAAGTTGTTCTTGTAGTCAGTGACCTCATACTCGGAGTAGACATCCCCGAAAGGTTTGTAGTTGATTCCCAGATAAATCGAGCTCGGGGTTCCTCTTTCGACCACGGTGTTTGTAGCGGTGTCGTACTTGAGCTGCTTTATGTCACCTATCGGGATATCGGCTGACAAGTACCCACCCTCCTCAGGCCCAAATATGATCACCACCTTTTCGAGCTCCACATCTCCATCACCGAGAGCCCTGACTGTAATCGTCGATCTTTTCATCGACGCTGTGTAGCTACCACAGAGCTCGTCGCTCCTTGTGGGGGCGCTATCGGCCTTCGCCACGGCACGTGCAACCTCTCGGAGTTCCTTCACGATTCTGAGATCGCGCCGCTCTTCGGTGACCTCAATGAACTTGGTAGTAGCAGGCGCTTGGAATGTCCATGCTGCTTTTGGTTTGAATTCGCGCGTCTCTACCTTTTCGAACGAAGTGCCTCCGCCGCTAGGGCACTTGCCTACCGGGATTCGTTTTGCTGAACTGCCGTGCACTTGGTTTGTGAAAATAAGGCCAAGAGCGAGCGTAAGCATGGAAATCAGGATACTTGTGCGCACTTTTTTCTCCAATTAGCTGATTAGGGAACGAATTTCACTTTTGCTCTCATGCACGAGACTGTCTCGAGGGCTCTCGACTCAATCGTTCACTTAAGCTGGTTAGAAAGACTCAAAGTCACTCCAACACCTCCCACCCCTTCATCGCAGCCGTTCCAAATAAATTCGGCTTCTGCGGATACTGTTGCGACGGCAGCGCGGTGCGGATCTTCTTGAACCAGTCCTTGTACTTCGCGGTGGCGGGCAGCTTCGCCAGCTCGCGCAGTGCGACGAAGCTGAAGGCGCCGTTGGCGCGGCCTTCAAACCATGCGTCATAGCTGTATTCGGTGTCCTGGCAGCCGGCCATGAGCAGGCCGTGGTGGCGACCGGGGGGGCTGCCGGGGCGCATGGAGCGCACGCCGAGTTTGTTCACCGCTTTGCTTGACAGAAAATTGGCGGGCGGCAGGAAGCGCACTTTGCGCACTGGCGCGTCCTTGGCTTTGGTGGTGCGCGGCGTAGTGATGGGGGCAAACTTGGCGACCGTACCGGAGTGGCACGAGTCGGAAATCATGAGGATTTTCACGCCGTGAGCTCGGGCCATGAACATGGCGGAAAGCTCATCGTCGGTGATCGGCCCCTTCGAGTTGATGTCGTAGGGGCAGAGGCATTCGTCGGTGCCATCCGGCTCATCGCCGTCTGTGTCCGGCACGAAAGAGCCGTGGCCGGAATACTGGATCACGACAAGATCGCCTGACTTGGCTGCGCCAATGGTGGCGTTGATTGCATCGCGCATGCCTTTGCCAGTCGCCTGCTTGTCCAGAAGTGTGGCAAGGGCGAAGCCGCGCTGTTTGAGTACCTTGCCCCAGTCGTTCGCGTCGTTGACGCAGCCGGAAAGGTCGCTTCCGGTGCCGGGGTAATCGTTGATGCCGATGCAAAGTGCAAGTTTCTTGCTCATGATCTTCCCTCCCTGAAAAGTTTTGATTCAGAAATGCCCGTTTCCCTTGAATTGCTCCTACCTGGTGATGCACTTGATTGACCAGACGCTAAGCCGGACGCATCTTCATTTCTCATCAATCCATGTAGGTTTTGCTCATTCTTCTCAGAACACTTTTCAGTTCTCGATTAATGTGCCAATTGAATTCGGCGTTGAACCATCCTCGCCGGAGCCAAGTCAGCCTTCAGAATGTGCGTGTGTCGATTGACTGCATTGAATTCCTGAAGAGCTTCGATTGGTATTGATCATTTGCATCGGCCAAATGGCCAAGCACTCTTTAGTGGCGTTCCTTGCTACAGCGGAAATACAATGCTGGTCAGAAGTGTCTGCAGAAAGCTCGCTTTGAAAGTCCTGCTTGTTGATGATCATGTTCTGTTCCGCGAAGGCATTGCGCTCTTGCTGCCCTCTCTCGTGCCGGTCGCGTCCATTGTTCAGGCGGGAACGTGCGAAGAGGCGCTGGCAGCCTTGGCTGCGGAGCCGGATACCAATCTGGTCTTGATGGACTTGTCCATGCCTGGCATGGGCGGCCTGGTTGGCATTCCTGTCTTGCGCGAGCGGTTTCCAGATGTGCCAGTGGTGGCGCTGTCCTCCAGCGATGACCGCGCGACTGTGATGCAGGCGCTGGATTCGGGGGCGATGGGATTCATTCCGAAGACGACTACGTCAACAGTGCTGGGCGGGGCGTTGAAGCTGGTGCTGTCGAAAGGGATCTACCTGCCGCCGTCGGTGTTTTTGGCGGACACGCTAGGCGTCAACTCGAGAATTTCCGCGCCCATAGAACTGCAAGGGGGAGCTGCGGCGGGTCCGCACAAGACGCCCGCAGAGTTGGGGTTGACGCCGCGTCAATCGGATGTGCTGTTCCTGATACTTCAGGGCAAGCCTGCGAAAAGTATTTGCCGTGATCTGGGCATCTCGGCGAGCACAGTGAAGGCGCACACGTCCTCAGTGCTGCGAGCCCTGAATGTCACTACGCGCGCGCAGGCAATTGTGGCTGCAGGGCGATTGGGGCTGACGTTTGAGTCGACAGCGCCTTGAGTGTTTAGTCGTTCAGTAGTGCGCGCGTGGCATTTTTCAGCATCTCCGCACTGCAAGGTTTGCGCACAAGTCGTACGGCGGGAAGTGACTGAATCAATGACTCAGCAATATTGAAGTCAGCGGTGATGACGAGTGCGGGAATAGTGGTACCGGCTTGCTCGCGCAGCGCGCGGATGACATCTATTCCGGTTTCAGCCGATCCAAGTTTGAAGTCGGTGAGGATCAGGTCCGGTGCTCGCAGGTGCTCAGTCAGCGCATGCAGGATGTCCGCTTGGGAGGACCCACTCACGATATGGCAGCCCCATTCCAGGCAGTGAGCGGCCAATGCATCTCGGTTGGTCGCATCATCATCAATGATGGCGATGAAGAGCTGCGCCAGATTGTCTTGCGCGGTCGTCGAGCCGACATCGTGCGCCGGCCCAGCGGGACGCTTGGGTTGTCGGGGCAACCGGGGCAGCAGGATTGAGAAGCTGGAACCCTTGCCCAACCGGGATTGCATCTGAACAGAGTGTTCCAGCAGGGCTGCGCTTCGCTGGACAATGGCCAAGCCTAAGCCCAAGCCGTCGTTGCCTGGGCGCTTGGCGTCAGGTGACTGATAGAACTCTTCGAAAATGACCTCCTGCTCAGCGGGGGAGATGCCAATGCCAGTGTCGATCACCATGAGCTCCACGCGGTCGCCCCGGCGGCGGCACCCCACTAACACACGGCCTTGTTGCGTGTAGCGAATGGCGTTCGAGATGAGGTTGCTGACAATGCGTTCCAACAACGAAGGATCGCTGTTGACCACAAGCGTAGTGGGCATGACCCGCAGCGAGAGACCTTTCTGCTCTGCCAAGGGCGAAAACTTGAGATCAAGGAGGCTGAGCAGTTGGTTGAGATCGACCGGCTGGCGCATGGGTTTGACGACGCCGGCATCAAGCTTTGAAATGTCGAGCAGGCCGTTGAATAAATTCTCCATCGCCTTGACCGACAGTTGCACTTTGCCCGCGAGCAGCGTCAAGTCGGGTTGATGTAGCCGATTGGTCAACAGATCTACCAATAGGCTGATGGCATGCAGCGGTTGCCGGAGATCGTGGCTCGCGGTCGCGAGAAAACGCGATTTGGCCGCGTTGGCGCGGTCTGCCTCATCGCGCCGTGCGCGAACCTCCTCCAGTGCGCTGACCAGTTCGCGAGTACGTTGGTTGATTTTGTCTTCCAACCCCGTTGTGTAGCCCTGCAACTGTTCGGCCATCAGATTGAACTGCTGCGCCAGCGCGGCAAGTTCATCGTTGCGGTGCAGCTCAATTCGCGTTGTCAGGTCGCCGCCACCAATGCGCGCCGCACCGTCCCGAAGTGTGAGTATGGGCTGCGTCAGCGAGCGTGCCAGCCAGCGGCTGGCAAGGAAGGCAATGAGCAAACCAATCAGCAGAATCGCCAGTGTCCGGTACACGGCGGCCCAAACGGGAACCAGTACTTCAGAGGCAGGCTGTTCCACCAACAGCTTCCAACCCGGCTGGGGTAGGGCGGCGATGCTTGTGAGTACGCGACCGCCTTCAATGCTGGTAGTCCAATGCGTGAGAGGGGTGTTGCTTGGGTCGGGGGAGGCTTCAATGCCGATGAGCCTTGCCAACTCAGTTCCAGCCAGCGCTGGCTTGCTTAGCACCAGGCTCAAGTTCGGATGTGCAACTAGGTTGAGATCCCGGTCGATGATGAAGGCTTTGCCCTGCTCTCCGATGCGGATGCCGCCCACCAGATCAGCCACAAAGGTGAGGTTGAGTTGCAGCAGCATGATCAGAGGTGCAGCGCCATCCTCAATGCTTATCGCAAGGGGAACATGGGGAGCAGAGCCAGTGCGAAAGTATGTCGGGCCGTAGGCCAGCGATCGTCCCGCAGAGATGGTCGGGATGGGTGCCTGTCTGAGTGCCGCTGCGGACTGTGGCGAATCGAGGTGAAGCCGCGAGACATGGAAACGGGTAGCGCCTTGAGCATCCAGTATCTCAATCTCCAGAATGGCCGGAAATAGATTGAGCAGGCGATGCAACTCCGCACGACGCTCATGCTGGCTCAATGGGCCGTCGCCCCAGGGAAGCCTTGCCGTGGCTTGAGCTTGACGCTCGATGGTTTGCAGGTAGTCCGCGATGAGCTTTGCCGCTGTCCGCGCCTCCGTCTGCTGCAGCTTCGAGATCAAGGCCACGTTGCTTCGGTAAGCCAATCCCATCTCCACGGCGCCGGCAATGAGCAACACGGAACCCACCAGCATTGACAACACCTTCCAATAGCGCCTGGAAAGGAGCTGATGTGTATTGGCAATTGAAGAAGGGGTCGGGGTTGACACTTGGGGGTGGAACGCTCGAATGTCGATTGGAGATTTTCAGGTCGCTGGAATGATCAGCTCTGCCCTACGCAGCAATGATGCAGGCAGCTTCACATTCATGGTCTTTGCCGTTGAGAGATTGACCGACAGCCGAAAGCGTCTTGGATATTCAACTGGTATCTGGCTCACGGGTGTTCCCCGCAACAGCGCGACGGTCTGACGGGCGAAGGCTTCCACCGCGTCCTCGATGGCCGCCTCGTAACTCATCAGGCCGCCGTTCCGTACCAGACGGGAGAGGGAGTGGATGGCGGGTTTGCCGGTCTGGTTGAGAGTCGTGGCGACAGCCGGGCCTTCAAGCGTTATGAGTCTGATGCGTGGAACGACAAAGGCGTCTACGTTGTTGCGAATATTCGCAACAGCGCGATGCAGTGTCGGTAAATCATCCGCTGCTATGGGGGAGAGACGAAGTCCGAGCGCACCCGCGCTAGCTTGCAACTCATCTAATGGCTCATCCTCTTTGAAGAAAACGCTGTCAACCAAGATGCCGACGGTGCGTACCCGAGGAGAGAAATCCCTCAGAAGTTCCAGACGCTTGGCGTGGAGGGGCACTCCACTCAGAAAGCCAGTCATTCGTGGGTGACCGATGAGGCGGGGAGTGTCAGCTTCGGCAATTCTGGGAAGTTGCGAGGTGTGATACAGCGCTGGGAAGTCGAATGGGTGCTGCAATAAGGCGCGAGCAATGCGCAAGTTCGTCATGATGGCAAGACGGGGATGCGATTGGATCAGCTTGCGCACTTCACCATCCACATAGGGCAAGATCCTCGACTCCTCAAGACCTGTCACGCGGATGGGCCAGAAGTGAAAGTCCTGCTTTTTGAAATCTTTCAAAAGCAGGTCCGCGCAATGGGACAAGTATCGATCGAAGGCTTGGCGGGCACCTTCTGTGTCAATGTCGACGAAAAACACCTTGGCATCACGGACAGCTTTGACCTGCGGCGCGCTACTGCGTGCTAGCGTGGACCATAGAGCCATCGAGACCAAAAACTGGCGCCTGCCCAAATGGCTTGACCGTGTGGCCGATGGATTCACTTGTCACCTATCTGTATTCTTGCGTACATGGCGTTTGACCATACCCAATAAAGTAAACGGTGCCAAGTAGCCATAACCACGAAAGGGAGTTTCAAAAATGATCAAGAAACCACTGAGGGACAAGAATCACTACTTTATCGTTATCGTTATGCCTCGGCAGCCGGATACCGAAGACGAGATCTTAGGGGACGCGGTCATTCGCCCCAGATTCAGCAGCACGGTGCATTTGCGGGAGTACCAAGAGCTGGACGCCTCGAAGACGGGTGTGGATGTCACTGTCTATCATTCTCCAGGGGCTGCCACGGCCGACGGAAAGGGTGATCCAGGCGTCAGCAATCAGGCGGGAGGGCCGGACGCCTCGAAGTACCAGATTTTCATTCGTGACCTCAATTCCGGCATCGATGGCGATGAAGCTCTTTTGCGGGAGTGGGTGAAGAAGCTCGTCGCCAGTGAGTTTCCGAAACACCTGTACTACCAGCTCTGCTGCGCGGATGTGACCTGAGCGGCGAGCGGCCCGCATGCTCTATACCTTCGGGTCCGACGGTGCCGCCGCAGCGCACTCGGACGGCAATGAGCCCTTGGATTGGCAGAATGACCATGTCTGCGATGTTCATGTCCTGCCAAATTGGCTGAGTGCGGAGGAGCGCATAGGGGTAAAGGCGCTTGCACATGATCAGCGCTGGCATCGGGCAAGATTGCGCGACGCGCTACGCGACGCAAGAGAGTCCGATTGCGCATGGCTGGAATGGGCTGATTCCACGCGGTGGTTGTACGAGAAACTGGCGAGCACCTTCGTGGGCGCGAATCGAACCTATCGGTTCGAGTTGCGAGGCATGAATGAAGCGCCCCAGTTAGTGCGCTATAGGCAGGGTGGTCACTTGTCATGGCATCAAGATGTTGGCTTGGCAGGCGCGTCTGTGCGCAAGCTGGCGCTTGTCGCCCTTGTGGAGCGGGATTCTGATTGCGCTGGGGGCACACTGCAGTTTCTCGGTGACGAAGACAGGCCCGTTGCGATGCAGCCAGGCGCTGCAGTGATCTTTCCGCCGTTTCTTGCTCATCGGGTGACGCCGATCACGGCGGGAAACAGATTGTCCCTAGTCGCCTGGGCGGTTGGCCCGGCATTTTGTTGAGTTTCTCATGCCCATAGATTTGGACGACATTCAGCCCGACCAGCTTTGCCGCATGTTGAGCAGCCCTCCTCAGGACAACCCCATTTTTTCGCCTGGTGCCTGTTGGAACAAGAGCTATCTGGACATTCTGAAGCATGTTCGCGCAGGGCCACCTGAGTACGTAAATCCTGATTGGCTGCCCAGAAGAATTGAGGCAACGCCGCTCCTGGTGCAGATTCCGGGACGCATGCCGGAGGCGCACGAGGTTGCCACTTTGTGGGCGTACAAGAGCGCATTCCGAGCGCGATTGCGAGAAGAAATTCTGGCGCAAGATGGCAACTCCATAGGCCCGGTGCTTGATCCACTGGTTAAGAAGATTCAATCAAAGGGTGGCAATGCGAACCTGATGCTCAGCCATCTTGACAGCCCTCTCGCCAGGCTTCACGAAGCAACGATTGCGGTCGTCGCGCAGCAGAAACTGCTTTTCAATCGAGCCAGGCCCTGGCAGACCATTCCGGGATTGGGCACAGTGGTGTCTCACCCCATGCATGCTTCTTATCCCAGCGGGCATGCCACGGAAGCATTCTGCCGCGCCCTAATCTGGTGTGCAGCCTTGAGCCAGGTGTCCTATTGCGTGCAGCTAAGCGAAGTCATGGCGGCCATGATCCATCAGGCCAACAGGGTTGCGGTAAATCGGGAGATTGGCGGAGTCCACTATCCCTCCGACACCATGGCAGGCATTGAACTGGCGCAAAGGATTGTTGCGCTGGCTGCCCCCAAAGTAATTGGTTCTGGCCCGAACTCTTATACGAAAGAGTTCATCGCATTCAAATTGGAAATAGAGGCGTTGTTCGCGGACTGTGAGCTTTAGCCTTCCCCGCCTTTGCTGCAGTCGCTCGTCTCGGGGCGGCACGCGAGTATGCAGAGGTGTTGTTCAGTATTGATGACGCCTGCTGGTACCGCTGCCACCTGCATTTCACCCCCCACCACCTGCATTTCATCCTTTCCCGGCTGAACTTCCCGCCCACCTCGCCTAACCTCGCACCATTCCAAATTTGCACATTGCGCGAGGGGTGGGCCATGTTGTCGATACAGAACGTCACCAAGAGCTACGGAAAAGTCACGGCCGTCAGCGATCTGTCACTGGAGCTGTCTCCCGGCGTGGTCGGGCTGATCGGTCACAACGGGGCGGGCAAGACGACGCTCATGCAGATGATTGCGACACTCTCGCGGCCGACATCGGGGAGCATCCGCTTCAAGGGTGCAGATGTGGTGAAGTCGCCTGAGGTGATCCGCCGGCGGCTGGGATTTCTGCCGCAGGATTTCGGTGTCTATCCGCATCTCACGGCGCGTGAGTTCCTGCAATATTTCGCTGCGCTGAAAGGTGTCACGGAGCGGGGACGGATCCAGCATCTGCTGGAGCTGGTGAACCTGCATGAACATGCGGACCGCATGGCGGCCACGTTCTCCGGCGGCATGCGTCAGCGGCTGGGCATCGCGCAGGCGCTGTTGAATGATCCGGACATTCTGATTGTCGACGAGCCAACTGCTGGGCTGGACCCGGGCGAGCGGCTGCGCTTCCGCCATCTGCTGGCCGAGATCGGCTTCGAGAAATTGGTGATCGTGTCCACGCACATCGTGTCGGACATCGAGAACATGGCGCAGCAGATTGCGGTGATGAGTGCCGGGAAGCTGATCGCGTTCGAGACGCCGGAGTCGATTCTTTCCAGCGCGCGCGGGCAGGTGTGGGAGATGACGGTGGATGCGCCGTCGTACACCGAGCTCGCCGCCACGAAGAAGGTGTTGCAGGCGCAGCGCGAGGGGGATCGTTATCTGCTCAGGCTGGTGCAGGGCTCGGCGCCGTCGCTGGATGCCAAATCTGTGGAGCCCAGCCTGGAGGAAGCGTTGATGACGTCGCAGTATCTCGCGCAGGCGGCTTGATCATGGATGCGAATTCTTGCATTACTGGAGAAGTGACATGAGCACCACACTCTCCCTTCCTTCCTCTCCCCAGCCGATTGCAACCTTGCGCGCGCAAGGCGCTGGCACCTTCGCCATTCTCGGTGCCATGGTCGCCAACGAAGTCCGTCTGCGTACTCGCAGGCTTTCCACCATCGTCGTGTTCCTGGTCGTGGTGGCGCTAACCTGGTCCATGGTGGCAGACCCGGCCGGTGGGCACACCATGATATCGAGCAAAGGCGTACGCCTGCTCTATAGCAGCGAGACACTTGCCCTGGGCAGTGCGGTGTTGACGAGTTTCATCGCCGGCATCGCGAGCTTCTATCTCGCGCGCGGCCGGGTCCGGGAAGATCTGGTGCATGGCACGGGCAGCATTCTCGCCACCACGCCGGTGAGCAACGCGCTGATCGTGTTCGCGCGCTGGCTGGGTGCGGTCACCTATCTGGCGGCACTCATGGGTGCCGTGATGTTGACCATGATGGTCCTGCAGTCGGTGCGGGGTGAAGGCCCGGTGCAGCCACTGGTGTATCTGCGTACGTATGCATTGCTGCTGCTGCCCTCCGTCATGTTCGCGGCAGCGGTTGCCATCCTCTGCGACTCGATTCCGTTCTTGATGGGCAAGCTGGGCGACGTGCTGTACTTCATTTTGTGGATGGGTCAGTTTGGCACCATGCCGCAGACCATTACACGGGAGTCGCAAAGCATGCCCTGGCTGTCGGCGCTGGATTTCTCCGGCCTGGCCACTGCAGTCCACGGGCTCAAACAAGTATTTGGCACCAGCTCGTTCTCGTTCGGCGGCTCCACGTTCAACCCTGCACTGGCCCCCATCGAGCTGGGCAACTACTGGACATGGGAAATGGTGGCCATGCGGCTCATCTCCATGTTGCTTACTCTGCTGCCCTTGCTGCCCGCCATCTGGTTCTTCCACCGCTATTCGCCGGACAAGGTGAAGGGCGGCGCCAAGAAGCGCACGTCGATCTATGCCTGGGCCAACAATCTGCTGCGTCCGGTGACGCGGGTGCTGCTGCCGTTCCTGGCTTTGGCTGTGCGTCTGCCCACGCTGCTTGGGCAGGTCATTGCCGACATGGTGCTGGTGCTCATGGCCAATCCCATCGCTGCAGTGGCGCTTGCCGGGCTCTGGCTTGCGGGCCTCATCACCACGGAGGCGGGGCTAACGGGCATGGCGTATATCGGCATTGCGGTATGGGGCGTGTTGATCTGCGATGTAGCGGTGCGTGACTACCAATCCGGCACGGAGGCACTGACTGCGGCGGTGCCCGGCGGTGCATCACGACGGTTCAGCCGCCAGCTCGTCGTCACGTGGCTGCTTGGCGTGCTGTACACCGCACCTGTGCTGACGCACTGGGTGGTGACAGCGCCGTTCCGAGCGGGTGTGCTGCTGACGGCCGTGTTCACGCTCGGTGCCATCGCCAGCCTGCTGGGGCGAACGACGAAGAACAGCCGCGCTTTCCTCGCGCTCTTTCTGTTCGGCCTCTATCTCACCACGCAGATCAAAGGCATTCCCTGGTTTGATGCGTTGGGTACGTACGGTTTCGCGACGACGAGGACAACACTCACCTATCTCGCAGCAGGTGCGGCGGCGGTGGTGCTCGGCTGGGCCTACAACCGGCGGCTCGCGCGATGAACTATGTGGTGATGAACGTCAGCCCGAGGCTTGCGAAGTTTCGCTCCAGCTTGAGCGCGTTCTTGAAATCGGTGTGGGTGACTTCCCAGAGGTTGCCGCGCGCGCCGGTCACATGCACCGATAGCCAATCGGGATAGACACCGAGAATCACCGGTACTGCGAATATTCGCGTGACGCCGGGCTCGGCGTAGTTCGGATAGTCGCGTATTCGCCGGGGCAGGGCTTTGTATTCTTCTGCGCTGTAGGCTTGTCCGTCCTCCTGGCAGCGGGTGCCCGGCGGAATGTGAATCAGCGGCAGTTCAAGCCGCTCGAATAGCTCCAGCAGCCCGCTCTCCCCCGGCGCAAAGCGCAGCCTGCCGTAAAGCGAATCGCCGTCATTGGCATGCCCGCCGTGAGCGAAGAAGAATCGGAAGCCCTTCAGCTCGCGGTTCCAGCGTTCGGCGGTCTCAGTCGATGGCGATGTCATGATCCTCTCCCCGTTGCCGGCATAGCTTAACGAAGGGATTGGCATGCTGTCTTGTACGGCATAGATTGTCGGGGGTGGTCGAAGTCGGTTCAGTCAAGCGGAGGGATCTTGGGCGAGCGTGTCATCGAGTTTGTCATCGGGCTGGTTTGCCTGGGCATAGCCGTCCTGATGGCGATGGGCACTCGCCATAACTATCAGGAGTACGCCCGCACCCAGGACTTCACAGAATGGGCCGTGAGTCCGGGCAAGCTCAAGTCGCTGCAACTCACGCCTGCCATCAATCGATCGGTATGGCGCTACCGCGTGGATGGCGAATATTCGTATGAGCACAATGGCGTCGTCCATACGGATACCAATGTTGATTTCGCCAATCCCCGCTTTGAGGATGTCAGCAGGGCGCAAGCCTGGGTGGAGGCCGTGCTGGATGTCCAGGGTCGCGTCACGTGGGAGCGCAAGGCCTACGGTGATCTGGAAGCGTGGGTGATGCTGCCACCGGATCTCCCCATCAAGGTTCGGCACTCCACCACCCGACCGGATACCGCGACCTTGTCCGACACACCACCGCTGGCAGATATCCTGAGCTGGATTGTCATGGTGCTGCTGGGCTTGATGACGGCGATGTTTGCACTCACCGGGCCCGTGATGCTGTATGCGGCTTTCATGCCGCCGGACAAGCTGCCCACTAAAGCCGCTCTAGCGATGGGAAACGCGGAACTGCCTCGGGTACCTTTTCGCCAGCGTGATCGGTACGCGTCACTGCTGGAGGCGGCACTGCAGGCGGCCGCTGCCTTGCGTGCGGCAGAGGGTGGCTTCCCGGCACTGGACAGCATCGTGGAGACACTTCAAGCCGAGCAGTCTGCAGCGCATTCGGAACAGATGCGTCAGCGCCGAATGTCACTGCATTTGCGCCGAAGCATTGATCTGAAGGGCGACACACCCGAACAGGCAAGTCTTGATCAGGCATTGAGCAATCTGGATGAGTTTCTCAAATCGAATCTCGTAGTCCCGGACCCCAACAGGCGTGAGACCGGGTGAGCCACCCGTAAGAATGGGAACCTGACCATGGATGAGCCGCTCTTCAACGACCGCCGCTTTCGCGCACGCCATGTCGTGGCGATGCTGGTGCATCTGCCGATGACTGCGTTGCTGTTGTGGATGATGCTGGAGGCGCGGGTGGCAGGCGCCTTCAATATCGTCTGGCTGTACTTCGCGCTGTTCGTGTTCTGGCCCGGTGTTTTCATCGCCGGCGCGTGCATGGAGCCCTGGATGGAGGGTGCGCGAAAGTACCTGTTGTTTCGGGTTCTGCTCATCGTCGACTGCGCGCTGGCCGTGGCACCGATGCTCATCCTTGCCTGGCTGATGCTGGCCTGGATGCTGGGATCCTGGCCAGGGTTCTTCAAGGTGCCTTTCCAGCTCTACAGCATCAGTCTCTTTGTGGAGACGGCAGGTGGCGCATTGGCGATCATGATCCTGTGCGGACTGTATGCCTGGGCGGCGTTGAGGATCATCGCAGTCTTGCTGCTCAAAGGCTCGGCCGCTACCAACGAAGACATGCTGGGCGAGCTTGCGCCCACCGGTGCCGCACCTCCGGAGACGTTTCGACCGCTGCCACCCGAAGACGACATCATGTCGCCGCATTTCGTGCCGCCGCCCGTGGTGCGCCCGCCCCCACCTGCGCCGGTGGTGGTGGAGAAGCCGGAGCCTCCGTATCACGAGCGGCCGCCTGAACTCCGAAACCATTTCGTTCATGGCGAGTGGCGGCCAAAACTGGACTACAACTACTTCTTTGTGAAGGACGAGGCCCAGAAGGCGCGCTGCCGCGAGGTGGGCTGGCCGGCGTTCGAGTGGGTGCTCCGCACCGAGCCCTCGCGTGAAGAAGTGGTTCGGATGATCACGCTGCTGCCCGCACTGGCAGCGGTGCTCGACGCGAACACGGCTGCGTCGGCGCGGCGCTGGCTGGAGCGCTTTGCGCAAGACCCGCGGTCGTGGACGGTAGACGTGACGCCGCGCGACTATGGCGACCCCGATCAGATCACAGTCTCCTTTGCGGAGGCCGCAAAGCAGGCCCTGCGTCAGTGGGATGACGAGCGCCGATCGCTGGTGCAATGAGGGGAATCGTCAGGGCTGTTGTGGCGCTGGCAGCGGCGGACGCGGCGTGAGTGCACCATCCACCAGCGTGAAGTCGAAGCCGGCCACCGCCTGCGCCGCAAGGGTGCCCAGCTCGCTGTAGAGCGCCAGGATGTTGCCCTTGTCGTTCGGGTAGACGCGGTTGGACAGGAATACGAAAAAGGTCTTCGAGAACGGATCGATCCAGAGGATGCAGCCGGTGAAGCCGGTGTGCCCAAAGCTGCCGACGGGGAAGTGCTTGCCGCGCGGGCGGGAGAAGGGCGAATCGATGTCCCAGCCGGCGCTGCGGCGATAGTGGGCAGCGTCGGGTGTCTGTACCGTGCGCATCAGGCGGACAGCTTCCGGCGAGAGGATCCGCACCGTGCCGGTTTCCGCCATCCATTCACCATCGTTCTGCAGCATGCGGGCATAACGCGCGAGATCATTCCCCGTGGTGAAAAGCCCCGCATGCCCGGCAACACCACCCATGAATCGCGCCGTCGGATCGTGCACAACGCCGCGCAGCTCGTGGTTCGCAGACAAGTCCCGATGAATGCTCTTGGCCGGCTCGTTGCCCGTGCGTTGCGTGGGGGCAATCTCCGCGGCACTGAAGTGAGGCGTCGGCAGATAGCGGGTGCGGGTCATGCCGAGCGGTGCGAATATTCGCAGTTGCGCATAGGTATCCAGTGACATGCCGCTTGCGTGCTCGATGACAAAGCCCAGCAGGATGAAGTTGATGTCCGAGTAGCGGAAGAACGTGCCTGGCGCGTGCGTGACAACCTGCGCGCAGGCTCGCCGGAGGGCTTCGGCCTGCCCCGTCCAGGCGGGTAGTGCAGGCAGACCCGTATTGAGCCCTGACGTGTGGGTGAGAAGGTGGCGCAGCGTGATCGCCTCCTTCCCGCCGCCGATGCATTCCGGGAGGTGCCTCATCAGCGGGTCATCGAGCGATACCTTGCCTGCATCGATGAGCTGCATCATGGCCGGTGCAGTGACCACTGCCTTCGTGAGCGAGGCAGCGTCGAAGATCGTGTCGGGCGTGATCGGTGCTGAATCGGGAGCGAAGGTCTGTCGACCCACGCCGGTGGCAAAGCGGCTGTCACCGCGTTCGATCAAGAAAGCACCGCCCGGGAGCTGGCCACGGTCGATGTAAGTCTGGATTGCGGCAGGAATGGCGGGAAGGCGCAGGGAATCGAGCATGGCATCGCGGGGTGCAAGCTGCGTGCATCCAACCATGGGCAGAAGGGCCATCACGGTAATGCATTGCAGGATGCGTGGCATGTGGACGTGGAGGTTGAATCGAAAAAGAGCGCGCTGGTGCGGCGCTGCCTAGACCGGTGTGGACGCGGCGAGACCCGTATCGTCCCGAACGCCCGGTTTGTAAGACAATACCCGCATCATGCGATGTCCATCCTTTGGCTGTCTGGTTGTCTCTCTTGTCGTTGCCACGACGAGTCCCCCGGTCCTGGCCGCTCCCGCCGCAGAGGATGCCAAGCTGGCCGCCACGTCGGGCAGCGCGTCACACTTCCAGTTTTCACCCAAGTCCCGGCCCGCGCTCAAGGTTTGGCTGGCAATGCCCGCAGAGGTTAGGCCAGACACGCCCATCGTGTTCGCACTGCATGGCATGTCGCGATCTGCCGAGGCCGTGCGTGACGCGTGGGCGCCCGCCGCGCTGGCCCGCAAGATGATCGTGGTCACGCCGCATTTCGATGTGAAGGGTTATCCGAGGTCGGTGGACTACAACCTCGGCAAGACGCATGATCGGAAAGGCAAGCCTTTGCCGAGCAGCGAGTGGACCTTCATGGTGATCGAAGAGATTTTCGATGCCGTGAAGACGCGCACCGGCAGCCAGGTGCCCGACTATTCACTCTACGGCCATTCCGCCGGCGCGCAGTTCGCGCATCGCATGCTGCTGCTCATGCCGACGGCGCGGGTGCGGCAAGTGGTTTCCGCCAACGCGGGTTACTACCTGATGCCCGATGCGAGCCCGGCGCCGTACGGCATGCAGGCAACGGGTGTGGCACCCGAGCACACCTGCCGCGCCTACGCGATCCCAATGGTCATCCTGCTCGGCAATGACGATGATGACCCGACGCACCACCAGCTCAACAACACGCCGGGCGCCAAGGCCCAGGGCGCGCACCGCGTCGCGCGGGGCTGGCAGTTCTACAGCGCCACGAAGCGCGATGCGGCAGCGCGCAAATGCCCCTATCGCTGGAGCGTGCAGACGGTGGTGGGTGCCGGGCACGACTTCGACAAGATGGCGGTGGCTGCCGCCGCGCTGCTGCCTTAGCCGGCTCAACAAGAACACGGCGACAACACGAGCGAATATTCGCATGCCCATTCACCGCATTGACACCCCTGCGCTGATCCTCGACCGTGCCAAGGTCGCCGCCAACTGCGCGCGTCTGCGCACACGGCTCACTGAACACGGCGTGGCGCTGCGCCCGCATGTGAAGACAGCCAAATCGGTCGAGGTCACGCGGATCGCGCTGGGTACGGATACCGGCCCCATTACCGTCTCCACGTTGAAAGAGGCTGAGCATTTTTTCTCGCAAGGGTTTACTGACATTCTCTATGGTGTCGGCATCGCGCCGGGGAAGCTTGTGCGTGCTGCGGCGTTGAAGCGCGCCGGTTGCGATCTCAAGCTGGTGCTCGATTCTGTCGAGGCCGCGACAGCATTGCGTGAGTTCTGCGAGCGGGATGGCGTCTTCCTGCCCGCGCTGATCGAGATCGACACCGATGGCCACCGTGCCGCCCGACGCAGACCGGTTGCTTGCGATCGGCGAGGTGCTGGGTCCCGCCGGATTGCTGGGTGGTGTGATGACGCATGCAGGCAGCTCGTACGATTCAAAGAGCATTGCCGACATCCGCGAGTGGGCGCGTCGGGAGCATGAAGGCATCGTGCACTCAGCGGAGCGGCTGCGCGCTGCCGGTCATGCCGTGCCCATCGTGTCGTTGGGTTCCACGCCGACGGCGTTCTTCGGTTCGTCGTTCACCGGCGTGACGGAAGTACGTGCCGGTGTGTACATGTTCTTCGATCTGGTGATGGCGGGACTCGGCGTGTGCGAGCTTACGGACATCGCGCTCAGCGTAGTGACGAGCGTCATCGGCCATCAGGCAGATAAGGGCTGGGTCATCACCGATGGCGGCTGGATGGCGATGTCGCGTGATCGCGGCACGCAGAAGCAAGCAGTCGATCAGGGTTACGGCGTGGTGTGTGATGCAGCAGGCAAAGTGCTGCCGGGGCTCATCGTCATCGACGCCAATCAGGAGCACGGCATCATCGCCGCGCGCGATGGCCATTTGCTCAATCCTGAGGACTATCCGGTGGGCTGCGTGTTGCGCATCCTGCCCAATCACGCCTGCGCCACCGGCGCACAGCACGGCGGGTATCACGTGCTGGATGGCGGCATTTCACAATACTGGGAGCGCTTCAATGGATGGTAAACCCGTGCATAAACCGATTCAACCTGAGACCTTCGACATTCCGCGCGGCCACTACAGCCCGGGCTATCAGATCGGCAATCTGCTCTTCATCTCGGGACAATTGCCGTTGGAGAAGGGCAAGGCGCCGGATGCATCCATGACCTTCGAGGCCCAGGTTCGGCTCGTCCTTGCGAATATTCGCACGGTGCTTGAGGCGGCAGGCGGTGATCTCACCGACATCGCGAAGGTGAATGTGTACATCACCGATGGCGCTCTCTGGCCCGAGTTCAACCGCATCTATGCCGAGGTCTTCGGCGCGCACAAGCCTGCGCGCGCCGTCGTGCCGGTGCCGTCGCTCAACTACGGCATGAAGCTGGAGGTCGAAGCGGTCGCCGTGCTGGGGGGCGGTGCATGACAGGTCCCACCCGCGAATCTGTCGTCACCCTGCGAGACGTCACGGCGGACACAGTGCGTGACATTTGCCGACTCAAACCCACGCCGTATCAAGAGCGCTTTGTGGCGCCCAATGCCGTGTCGATTGCGCAGGCGCATTTCCACAAGGAAGCCTGGTTTCGCGCCATCGCTGCTGACGACACCCTGGTGGGCTTTGTCATGCTGGAGGACTGGACGCGTTTCCCGGAAGAACGGGCCGCGCATCTCTACCGCGACGAGCAATACGTCGGCCTTTGGCGATTCATGATCGACGGTCGCTGGCAGGGGCTGGGCTTCGGTCGGCAGGCGTTGCAACTGACTATTGATCATGTGCGCGCGAACTGCGGCGTGCCGCAGATGTTGCTGTCGTACGTGCCTGGCGGGGGCAGCCCCGATCCCCTGTATCGGTCATTCGGTTTTGAACCTACCGGCGACATGGATGAGGATGAAATCATCATGCGTCTGGCCCTTTGATCAACGTAAGCGCTATGAGAAACCCACCACCATGAATTGCTTTTCCTGCTCCATCGCAGGCGTTGGCCGTGGTTCGGCGCGATCGCTGGGCACCTGTTTGCTGCTGTCATTGACCTTGCTGGTGGGCGCCTGCGCCACGGTACCCGCGCCGCCCGCGCCTGCGCCCACGCCAGCACCGCTGCCGTTCGTCGATCTGGCCATCGTCGGCAACTGGGTGGCAGGCAAGGCGGAAATCGGCGGGCGGGATTTCAGATTGCCCAAGGATTTCACCCTGGAAATCCAGGGCATGCGATTCGTGACGAAGAATGGCGCGCGGCCCGATGCGGGACAGCTGGTGTTTCACCTCGGCACGCCGAAAGGCATCGACGTGATCGGCGACGCAGGCCCGACTGCGGGGCGGAAACTCATGGCGATTTATCGACTCACCGGCGAAGGCGGGAAAGATCTGGAGATCTGCTACGACCTCTCCGGTGCTACCCGGCCACTGGCATTCGAGAGCAAGCCGGATACCCAGCTTTTTCGCATCACGTATTCGCGAGCGCCGTGACCAACGCGGAGCGCGCAGCATTGCTTGCGCTGTACGAGGCCGAGATGCGGCGCGATGCCCGGGTGCCCGGGCTGCCGGTGCACAAGCTGGCCGATGTGTCCCGCTATCACGATTCTGAGCGCCGCGAAGTGCTCATCATGTGGCACCGCTTCCCTGCAGAAGATGCCGAGGCCATCGTGCGCCGCGAGCTCGACTACTTTCAAGGTGCCGGCGGCTTCACCTGGAAGGTGTACGCCGAGGATGAGCCGCGCAATCTGCCCGCCGTGCTGGAGGCCGCCGGCATGGAGGTGGAGCGCGGTGTCGAGGATGCCTTGATGATTGCCCCTGCGGTGGCTGTGGCGCAGGCACCGCGGTTGCCGCCCGATGCGGCCATTCGCAAACTGACATCCCCTGCAGAAATTGGTTTGCTTGGCGCTGTGTGGGATGCGGTGTGGCCCGATCAGAACGGGGGCTGGGTTGATGTGCTGGCCGATGCGCTGGACGCCTCGCCAGAGCAGTTGCGTGTTTTCATCGTCATGGTCGGAGACCAGCCCGTCGCATCGGGCTACGTGATGCTGGACCCGCGCGGGCACTTCGCCTATCTCGGCGGGGGCGCCGTGAAGTGAACTGCACCCCAGAAGTTGGACATCTGTCCATTCTTTTGGGGTGTTTTCATGTCCAAGTACACAGCGGCGTTCAAGCAGGCGGTCGTTGAAGAGTGTCTTAAGGCCGAGGATTGCGTCGCAGCGATTGCAAAGCATC
>JANNSU010000089.1:0-29673 GCA_031394355.1 Betaproteobacteria bacterium
CTAGTAAACGATTTGACTCCGTATCAACACTGGGCGTGAGATTGGAGTGATGCTCCAAAATCAGATCTTGTCCATTAGCTGCTAAAATGTACTTGGAGATCTGGGAGCGCTATGTGAAGGCCGGGCTGCCTGCCAAGATCGCGGTGCTGAACAAGATCGATCTGCTGTGGGATGAATTGAAGACGCCGCAGGAAATCGAGGCCGCAAAGATGCGGATGATCGAGTCCACGGCCGAAACACTCGGGCTCGAACCGGACAAGGTGTTCGCGCTTTCCGCGCAGAAGGCGCTCTTGGGTCGTATTCGTGAAGAACATGATCTGGTGCGCCGTTCGGGCATCGAAACGCTGGAGAAGTACCTCGCCGAAGAGATCATTCCCATCAAGCGCCAGTTGCTCGCGAAGGCGGTGACCAACGAGCTCGGCACGATGATGGCGTCCTCCAAGGTCACGCTGTCACAGAAGCTATCTGCCAACCAGCACGCCATCAGCGAACTGGCGAGCATCCAGGGCAAGAGCCGCGATCTGGTCATGAAGCTCTGGGCCGCGATCAGTGAAGAGAAGGATGCCTACAACAACGCACTGGCCGAATACAAGGTCAACAAGAACCAGTTCAACCAGCGGCGCATAGCACTGCTGGAAATGCTGAACCCGATGAAGATGGACGCACTGTGCGCCAAGTCGCGGCAGGGCATGGACGAATCCTGGACAACCATCACCCTGACGCGTGCCATGCGTGAACTCATCAACATGATGACCGACGAGTTTGACCGCGTGAGCACTGCGGGTGAGGACGTGAAAAAGATGATGGCGGCGGTGTACAACACCTTCCACGTCAAGTTCAAGTTCAAGGAAATGCAATTCCCGCCACTGGATTTCGAGGGACCGCGCGCCCGCTTGCAGCGGCTGGTTGAAGAGACGGACAAGTTTTGCAAAGACCCGATCAATGTGGTGGGCCTCGAGAAGCGGTTCATGATCGGTCGCTTCTACACGCGCCTCGTGGAGGCGGCTCGACTCTCCTTTGGTCAGGCCAGAAGTGAAACCGAGCGCTGGCTCATCCAGGTCCCGCAGCCGCTCGAGCACCAGATTCAGGCGCACAAGGAGCAGATTCAGCAGCGCCTCGATTCCCTGCAAAAGGTCAACGACCGCAAGGGCACCATCGATGCGGAAATGGGCAAGATGAATGCCATGCGTGCCGAGCTCATGACGCAGTTCGGCATGATCAACGGACTCATGTCCAAGGTGAAGGATATCGGGCCGGTGGGCGGGGACTAGCGGGACGCGCTGCAGAAGAGCCAGAAGGGGCGGCACATGCCGCCCTTTTTTTGCGAATATTCGCAGGACTTGGTCAGCAACCGTAGCCCGGATGCAACGCAGTGGAATCCGGGATGTTCCACGCACCACGATCCCGGATTTCGCGTTGCTGCATCCGGGCTACTTGCTTTCATCTGCGTTCATCGGCGTCATGTCGTTGACCTTCTTTGCTGCGAATATTCGCACCGGTCTGCGAAGGTCACACCAGCACAACGTCAAACTGCTCCTGCGTGTACGCCGTCTCCACCTGCAGCAGGATGGGCTTCTTGATGAAATCCTCCAGCATGGTGAGCCCCTGTGCCTCCTCATCGAGAAAGCGGTCGATGACTGATTGTGAAGCGAGAATGCGAAACTCCTTCGCTTCGAACTGGCGGGCAGAGCGCAAGATCTCCCGCAATACCTCATAACACACGGTCTGGGCAGTCTTGAGTTGGCCGCGGCCGGCGCAGGTGGCGCAGGGCTCGCACAGCACATGGGCGAGGCTCTCCCGGGTACGTTTCCGGGTCATCTCCACGAGGCCCAGCTGGGTGAAGCCGTTGACGGTGATCCGGGTGCGGTCGCGAGACAGGGCCTTGTTGAATTCCGCCAGCACGGCGTTGCGATGCTCATCGGTGTCCATGTCGATGAAGTCGACGATGATGATGCCGCCCAGATTGCGCAATCTGAGCTGGCGCGCAATGGCCTGTGAGGCCTCCAGGTTGGTCTTGAAGATGGTGTCATCAAAGTTGCGGCCGCTCACGAATGCGCCGGTATTCACATCCACGGTGGTCAGCGCCTCGGTCTGGTCGATGATCACGTAGCCGCCGCTCTTCAGATCGACCCGCTTGCCAAGCGCCTTTTCCAATTCGTCCTCTGCGCCAAACAGATCGAACAGGGGCCGCTCGCCAAGATAGTGTTCGAGAATCGGCAGCGCGCGAGGTGTGTACTTCTGCGCAAACTCGAGCAGCCGCTGGTGCGTCTCGCGTGAGTCAACGATGATGCGCTCGGTCCCCTCCGTCACCAGATCGCGCAACACGCGCGAGGGCAGGTCGAGGTCGTGGTACAGCACCGACTGAGGCGGCGCGGTGAGGGCCGCCTCGGCGACGCCGCGCCAGAGGGTGATGAGATAGTTGATGTCGGTGGTCAGCTCCAGATCGGTTGCGGACTCTGCCACTGTGCGCACGATGAACCCGCCTGTCTCACCGGGCGGCAGCAGGCTGTGCACCTTTTCGCGAAGGTGTTCGCGCTCGCCTTCGTCCTCGATGCGCTGCGATATGCCAATGTGTCCATCACCGGGGAGATACACCAGCAGCCGGCCGGCAATGCTCACCTGCGTGGAGAGCCGGGCGCCCTTGCTGCCAATGGGATCCTTGATCACCTGCACCAGCAGGGTCTGCCCTTCCTGCAGCATCTTCTCGATCGGTCTTTGCTCGCCGTTCCGCTGGGGTGTCCAGATATCCGCCACATGCAGAAACGCCGCACGCGCCAAACCGATCTCGATGAATGCCGACTGCATGCCTGGCAGCACGCGCGCCACGCGCCCCTGATAGATGTTGCCAACCAGTCCGCGGCTGGTGCTGCGCTCGATATGCAGCTCCTGTGTCGTGCCCTGTTCCATGATGGCCACGCGCGCTTCTTGCGGCGTGACGTTGATGAGTATCTGTTCGTTCATGTAGGGTCGAGCTCTCGCAAAAGTGTCCAGGTTTCGGCCACGGGCAAGCCGACCACGCCGGAGAAACTGCCCGTCAAATTGGAAATGAAGATGGCTGCCTTGCCCTGAATCGCATAGGCGCCTGCCTTGTCCAGCGGTTCGCCGCCAGCCACATAGGTCTGGATCTCGGCGTCGGTGAGTGTGCGGAAGGTGACGTCGCTCGTGGAGAGCGCTTCCTTCATGTCGCGACCATCGGCGACCGCGATGGCGGTCAGCACCTGGTGTGTGGTGCCGGAAAGCCGCCTCAGCATCCGCGCCGCATCAGCCGGATCTGTCGGCTTGCCGAAGATCTCGCCATCCAGCACTACCGTCGTGTCCGCCGCCAGCACCAGCCGTTGCGGCAGCCGCCGCGAGACCATGATGCGAACAGCAGCCTCGGCCTTGATGCGGGCGATGCGGCGCACGTAGTCCTCTGCTGCCTCATCAGGCAAGGGCGTCTCGTCCACATCGCGGCGGTCGACAGGGAACTCGCGCAGTGGCAGCAGCTCGAAGCCGACACCGATCTGGCGCAGCAGCTCCTTGCGGCGTGGACTTTTGGAGGCGAGGTAGATGGTCTTCATGTGCGATGGATGTTCGGCGAGGCTACTCGCGATGATACGGGTGATTTTTCAGGAGCGACCAGGCGCGATAGAGCTGCTCGGCCAGCAGGACCCGCACCATGCCGTGGGGCAGGGTCAGTTTCGATAGTGCGAATAGTCGCGTGGCGGACTGCTTCAGCTGTGGGGCGAGACCATCGGCGCTACCGATGAGAAAGCACGGATGGGCACCGTCGGCCATCCAGCCTGCCATCGCCTCAGACAGTTGCTTCGTGGTCCACAGCTCGCCGCGTTCATCCAGGACAATGCGAACCGCCTGCTTTGGCAATGCGGTCTCGATGCGTAGCCGCTCGGCTTCCAGCACCTTTTCTGTCGTCTTGCTGGCCCGGTCCTCGGGCTTCAGCTCGATAAGGTCAATGCGCGCCTCGGCCGGCATGCGCTTCTCATACTCGTCAAAGCCAGCTTGTACCCAGCCCGGCATCTTGTGGCCCAGTGCCACGATGGTGAGCTTCATGGCGATGAGACAGGCGGCTTGAACAGGGGATTACTTCGCCTTTGACTTCGTGCCGGCCGGTGTCGCCATCGTCGTGCGGCGGCGGGTGGTCGATGCAGCGGTGGTGGTGTTGGCTTTGGTGGTGGTTTTAGCACTAGTGCGGGCCTTTGCGGTGACTTTGCCGGTGGCCTTTGCGGTCGCTGCAGGAGTTTTCTTGACCGTGGATTCGGTAGCAGCTTTCGCAGTAGCTGTGGCGGTAGTCTTTCCGCCTGTCTTGGCGCGCGATGTCGCGTTCACTTTGCCCGCTCCCGTCAGCTTGCGTGCTGCGGGTTTGCGTGTGACAGGCTTCCGCGTCACAGGCTTGCGCGTCAAAGACTTCCGCGTCAAAGACTTATCTGCAGCGGGCTTTCGCACCGTGGATTCCCCGGCGTCCTGTTCTGCAGTCGCTTTGGCCTTGGCTTTCGCCACGACCCGCGCCTTCACCTTCACCGTTGCGGGCAGGCCTGTCTCAGTCTCCTTCACCGGCTTCGGGAATTCGATCTTGCCGTCACGCCACAGCTCCTCCAGGCGGTAGTACTCGCGGGTGGCCTGCTGCATCACGTGGACCACAACGTCACCCAGGTCCACCAATACCCACTCGCCGGTCTCCTCGCCTTCCGAGCCGTATACCTTTCCACCGGCTTCCTTCAGCTTGTCGCGCACATTGTTTGCCAGCGCCCTGGTCTGGCGATTGGAGTCGCCGCTCGCCACGACGATGTAGTCGAACAGTGACGTGAGCTTGCTCACGTTGATCATCACGATGTTCTTGGCCTTGATGTCCTCCAGCGCGTCGATCACCAGCGCGCCCATTTGTTTGGGGTTCATTCAGTCCCTGTATAGAGTTGGTTTCCGGCAATGTAATCCAGTACGGCGTCCGGCACCAGATACCGCGGCGAACGCCCGGCAGAAAGGTGCGACCGTACAGCGGTGGACGAGATGTCCAGCGCGGTCATGGTGAAGACCGCCACTCGTCCTGCCGCCGTGGTGTTGAGCAGAGCCGGATCGGCCACAACACGGTCTTCGAACTCATCCATCAGGCTCGCCGCCAGGGCGTTGCGCCAGCCCGTGTTGCCCGCGCGCTCGGCCACAGCCACATGCGCGTGGGCAAAGAGTTCGTGCCAGCGGTGCCAGGTCGGCATGCCGAGGAAGGTGTCGCTACCCATCAGCCAGACCAGCGGAATCGAGGTGCCCACATCGGCACGCAGCGACAGCAGGGTATCCAGCGTGTAGCTGGGGCCTGCGCGATGGATCTCGCGGTCGTCCACCGAGAAATGCGGATTGCTCGCGATGGCGGCGCGGATCATCGCGAGGCGATGCTCTGCTTTCACGATCTGCCGCGTGACGCGTGTCTTTTGCCACGGGTCGCCGGCCGGGACGAAGCGGACGCTGGCCAGCCCGAAATGCTCGCGCATTTCTTCTGCCAATCGCAGGTGACCGTTGTGAATGGGATCGAAGGTGCCGCCGAGGATGCCTAGACTCGGGGTTTGGGATTTGGGGTTCGGGATCGTCACGAAGGGTTCCCGAGCCCCGAGCCCCCAGCCCCGCCGCCCGCGTCGCCACGAATGTGGCCCGCCCCCCGCACAATCCACTTCTGTGACGTCAGCCCCTCCAGCCCCACCGGGCCGCGCGCATGCAGCTTGTCGGTGGAGATGCCGATCTCGGCGCCCAGCCCATACTCGAAGCCATCGGCGAAGCGGGTGGAGGCATTCACCATCACGGATGCAGAATCGACTTCCTTCAGAAAGCGCTCGGCGCGCGCCTCATCCTGCGTGATGATGGCATCGGTGTGCTGCGAGCCGTGCAGCGCGATGTGGTCCATCGCAGCGTCCATGTCAGCCACGATGGCGATGGAAATGATGGGCGCCAGATACTCGGTGTCGAAATCGGCTGGTGTGGCGGCGACGCTTTCGATGCCGGCGGTATCGAGAATGGCTTTCGCCGCCGGATCACAGCGCATCTCCACCTTCTTCGTTGCGAATATTCGCGCTATCCGTGGCAAAAACCCGGTGGCAACACGCTGCGCCACCAGCAAACACTCTGCCGTGTTGCAGGTGCCGTAACGCTGGGTCTTGGCGTTGTCGACGATGCGCTCGGCCATATCGAGATCGGCGGCGTCATCCACGTAGACATGGCAGAGCCCATCGAGATGTTTGATGACCGGAATGCGGGCGTCGTTGCTGATGCGCTCGATGAGACTTTTGCCGCCACGCGGAACGATCACATCCACATAGTCGCGCATCGTGATGAGGTGGCCCACGGCGGCGCGATCCGCCACATCGACGACCTGCACAGCGGTGGGTGGCAGGCCAGCCTGGTCGAGGCCCGCACGCACGCGGCGGGCGATGGCTCGATTGGTTTCCAGCGCCTCGGAGCCGCCCCGCAGAATGCAGGCGTTGCCCGACTTGAGGCAAAGCGCTGCCGCATCAGCCGTCACGTTGGGCCGCGACTCATAGATGATGCCCACCACGCCCAGGGGCACGCGCATGCGCGAAAGCCTGATGCCCGAGGGCCGCGTCACGCTGTCCGTCTCCATGCCCACCGGGTCCGGCAGGTTGGCAACATCGCGCAGGCCCTCGGCCATCGCAATGATGCCGGCCT
Source organism: Betaproteobacteria bacterium (assembly GCA_031394355.1). Classification (GTDB taxonomy): domain Bacteria; phylum Pseudomonadota; class Gammaproteobacteria; order Burkholderiales; family Usitatibacteraceae; genus JAEUMY01. The sequence goes on from JANNSU010000089.1 coordinate 6,667, forward strand.
CCGTCAGTGTGAGCCGGTCGATGAACGCCGCATCACGGCCGTCTGCCTTCGCCCGCTCCACATCCTTCGTATTGGCACTGCGAATATTCGCAGTGCCCGCGATGATCGCGTAGGCGATGGCGTTCAGCGCCACGTTCTTGGCGTCAGCCGATGCCCGCGCCAAAGCATGGCTGGCCTCGCGTGCATTCTTCCCCACCTGCGTCATGTAGGCGGCGAGGTCGGTCTGGGCAAGTTGGTTCAGGTCGTTGGGCATGGGGATGAATCAGTTCAAAGTCAAAGGCGGAACACAGATGAACACAGATGAACACGGATAAAAATCGGATAAGGACGGATGCAATGCGAAAACACCCGGGCCGGGAGAGTATTCGGGGGTCCATCTGTGTTCATCTGTGGTTGCATTGTCCTGGCTCTGCGCGAATCACGCTGCATCAATTCAAAATCAAAGGCGGAACACAGATGAACACAAATAAGCACAGATAAGAATCGGATAAAGACGGATGCAATGCGACTGCATCCGAGCGGCGGGAAACATGAAGAGCCAATCTGTGTTCATCTGTGTTTGCATTGTCTTGATGCAGCGAATCATGCCGCATCCTTCAGCGCAGGCTTCCCGCTCATCAGCATCCCGAGCTGCAGCAGGCCCAGCCACGGATCGCTGGGATCGAGGCCCTTGACCATCCTGTCTACACGCGCCGCCTGCATCAGCGCAGCGTTCAGGCTGGCGGCGGAGTGACGGCGCAGGGTCCGGGCAAAGCGCGCTTCTTGCGACGCATGCAGCGGGCGTCCACCCTTGGTGAGTCCTTTTGCTCGCAGCATCAGACGGCATTCGTTCGCGAGTTGCCACAGGATGAGCGGCAGCGGCTCGCCTTCAGCCTTGAGCCCCTCCACGATTCGCGACATGCGCGCCACATTGCCCTCATGTACCGCATCAGCCAGCTGGCCGGGATGGAAGCGCGACACGTCCAGCACACAGTCCTGCATGGTCGCGAGCGACACATCACCCGGCGGCGCCAGCAGCGCCAGCTTGCGGATCTCCTGCACGGCAGCCAGCAGGTTGCCCTCGGTCTGATCGGCCAGAAATTCCAGCGCCTCCTGCGTGGCCGTCTGATTCTGGAAGCCGAGCCGTGCCGCGAGGAATGCAGGCAGCTCTGCCCGCTCCATGGCGCGCGCCTCGATCATCGTGCCAGCGGCTGCGAGTGCAGCAAACCATTTCGCTTTTTGTCCGGTCCAGTCGATGTCGGGCAGGGTGACCAACGTGATGGTGTCGTCCGGCAGGCGCTGGGTGAACGCCTCCAGCGCCTTGCTCCCCTCCAGGCCAGGCTTGCCGGTGGGGATGCGGATCTCCATCAGCCGCTGTGACGCGAAGAGCGACAGGCTGTTGCCCGCCATCAGCATCGCGTTCCAGTCAAATCCCGGTTCGACCGTGTGCACTTCGCGATCCACATAGCCGGCCGCGCGTGCGAGCAGGCGCAGCTTTTCCGCCGCCTCCAGCGTCAGCAAAGGTTCCGCACCGTAGATGGTGTAGAGCGGTGCCAGCTGCCTGGGCGGCTTGGCGAGGAAGTGGTCGGCGAGGATTTTCATCGGGCGGGAAAAAGGCCCACGCAAACACAGATAAACACAGATGAACACGGATGCATCGCGTCGAACGAAACGCGATCAGATGTCGCAACGTTGCACAGATCCAATCTGTGTTTATCCGTGTTCATCTGTGTTTGCGTTTCCGTCGCCCGTCAGCTGCGCTTCACTTGCGACACGCGCCGCAGGATCTGCTGCACCACATCGTTGTCCATGTCGCGATACAGCAGCACTTCTTCCTGCGCCTTGGCCAGCACGAACGCATCGTCGTACGACATGATGCGGGTGAGGTTCATCTCCGTGCGCGGAATCAGCACCGCGCCCTTGGAATCGGTGACGGTGTACACGACGCGAAGTTTCAACTGGTACTCGCGCACGCGGCCGGCGCCGGACAGAGACAGGATGATCCTGTCCCGCGCTTCCTCGGCAATGTTGATGCGGCCATCGGCCTTGCCCGCATCGGCAGCCATGGGCGTCTGTGCGGCGACAAACTTCTTCTTCAGGTCTGCGGCGATGGGGGAGTTGGCTGCTGCCGCCACATGCAGATCCTTGAACGGGATGACGATATCGCCGCGCAGCTGGAAGCCACAGCTGGCCAGGAACGTGATGACTGCTATCGCAATCATCACGCGCAATGGGTGATGGGTGATGGGTGATGGGTTGTGTGATTGGAAGCTCGGTGCGCCCTTCCCATTGCCCATTGCCGATTGCCCATCACCAGATTCAGATGACCACATTGACGAGCCTCCCGGGGACGACGATCACCTTCTTGATGGTCGCGTCGCCAACATACTTCAGGACAGTCTCATCCGCGCGCACCAGCTCTTCCACTTCCTCGCGCGTGGCCTTGGACGGCACGGTCACCTTGCCGCGGGTCTTGCCGTTGATCTGCAGCACCAGCTCGATCTCGTCCTGTTGCAACGCATCGGCCGCGACCTCCGGCCATGGCGCATCCAGCAGGCTGCCATGCAACTTCTCGTAGCCGACCTGGCGCCACAGCGCGGTGGTGATGTGCGGTGTCACCGGATAGAGCGTACGGAGCAGGATGGACGTGCCCTCGGCGCGCAGCGCGACTCCGGCCGGTGAATCCGTCGGCACCTTCTCCAGGGTGTTCAGCATTTTCATGCAGGCTGACACCACCGTGTTGTATTGCGCGCGGCCGTAGTCGAACGTGGCCTGCGACAGCGTCTTGTGGAGCTCCAGGCGGGCATTGCGAATATTGGACAAGTCTCGCTTGAGGCGATCCCTGTCTCCCTCCGGGACCGCCTGCGGCGTCCAACCAGAGTCCACTGGACTCTGATTAGTCGCATCTGAAGACTTCCAGTCGAAGGTGGCCTTGACGTCGGTGACGCCGGAAACAAACCGCCACACGCGATTGAGGAAGCGGTTCGCCCCTTCCACACCCGCATCCGACCACTCGATGGTGAGCTCCGGTGGTGCTGCAAACATGACGAAGAGCCGTGCAGAATCCGCACCGTACTTGTCGACGATTTCTTGCGGGTCCACGCCGTTGAGCTTGGATTTGGACATGGTCCCGACACCGTTGTACTCGACCGGCTTGCCATCGAGCTTTGAGACGTAGCCCGCGACCTTGCCGTGCTCGTCGTGTTTGGCCTCCACGGAATCCGGCGCGTGATAATCGATGCCGCCTTTGTCGTTCTTGCGCAGATAGATGTGATTCAGCACCATCCCTTGCGTCAGCAGCTTGGTGAATGGCTCGTCGTACTTGAGCAAGTCCATGTCACGCATCACCTTCGTCCAGAAACGCGCATAGAGCAGATGCAAAATGGCGTGGCTGATGCCGCCAATGTACTGGTCCATCGGGTTCCAGTAATCGTTGCGTGCATCCACCATCGTCGGCGCACCGGCGCTGGCATAGCGCATGAAGTACAAGGACGAATCCACGAATGTGTCCAAGGTGTCCGTCTCGCGCCGCGCGGGCTTGCTGCACTTGGGACAGGCGCACTTCAGAAAATCATCACGCTTGTTCAGCGGATTGCCCGAGCCGTCCGGGACGCAGTCCTCCGGCAGCACCACCGGCAAGTCTGCATATGGCACAGGCACCGGGCCACAATCGGCGCAATGAATGATGGGTACAGGCGTGCCCCAGTATCGCTGGCGCGAGACGCCCCAGTCGCGGAGCCGGAATGTGGTGCGCGGCCCGCCCAGGTCGATGGCTGACAACACCGCGCCGACCTTCTCCTTGAACTGCGCCGTGGTGAGGCCGGTGAAGTCTTCCGATGCAATGGCGACACCATCGTCCGAATACCAGTCCTGCCATTGATCGGCAAAGCCCCCGCTTTCGGCACCCCCCTTTGACAAAGGGGGGCTGGGGGGGATTTCTCGCTGCGGCCAGGAGACGACCTGCTGAATTCTCAATTCATATTTTTTCGCAAACGCGAAGTCGCGCTCGTCATGCGCTGGCACGCCCATGACGGCACCTTCGCCGTAACCCATGAGCACGTAGTTGCCGACCCAGATGGGCAGCTTTTTCTGCGTGAGCGGATGCAGGCAGAAGAGGCCCGTGGGCATGCCCTTCTTTTCCTGAGTGGCCATCTCCGCCTCGGTCACGCCACCCTTTTTGCATTCCTCGATGAACGCGGTCAATCCCGCGTTGTGTTGCGCGGCCTGCAGCGCCAGCGGATGTTCCGCCGCCACAGCCATGAAGGTCGCGCCATACAGCGTGTCCGGCCGTGTGGAGAACACTTTCAGCACGCCTGACTTGCCGATGGAATCTTCGTCATACGGGAAATGAATTTCCGCGCCGACCGATTTGCCGATCCAGTTCTTCTGCATCAGCCGCACTTCCGAAGGCCAGCCGTCCATCTTGTCGAGGTTCGCGAGCAGCTCGTCGGCGTAGTCGGTGATGCGCAGGTAATACATCGGGATTTCGCGCTTCTCCACCGGCGCGCCTGAGCGCCAGCCCTTGCCGTCGATGACCTGCTCGTTGGCCAGCACCGTCATGTCCACCGGGTCCCAGTTCACGACACCGGTCTTGCGGTATGCGATGCCCTTCTCCAGCATCTTGAGAAAGAACCACTGGTTCCACTTGTAGTACGCCGGGTCGCAGGTGGCCACTTCGCGCGACCAGTCGAGGCCCCAGCCCATCGCCTTGCACTGCTTCTTCATGTAGGCGATGTTCTCGTACGTCCACTTCGCGGGCGGCACGTTGTTCTTCATGGCCGCGTTTTCCGCAGGCAGGCCGAACGCGTCCCAGCCCATGGGGTGCAGGACGTTGAACCCGCGCATGCGCAGCTGGCGCGACATCACATCGCTGATGGTGTAGTTGCGCACGTGGCCCATGTGCAGCTTGCCGGAGGGGTACGGCAGCATGGACACGCAGTAGAACTTGGGTTTGGTCGCGTCTTCCGATGCACAGTAGGCATTGGCTGAGTCCCACTCGGCCTGCAATGCGGGCTCGATGGCCTGTGGGTGATAGTGGTTGTCGCGAGCGTCCATGAAACGGCAATGGTTTGAAGTAAAACGGAATTATACCCGTCGAATGGTGCCCTTCCCCCTGCACTTCGCGGGAAATCATTCAGCGAATTCGGTGTTGCAGGACTCATCGCGGCTGCACATCGTGGTCGGAATTGTCAGTGGTGCCGCGTATAATCGCCGCTGTTTCATTTTGCGGGTCCGCATGTCCTCTCTTCTCGGCAATCTCAATCCCGAACAGCTCCAGGCAGTCACCCTTCCCCGCGTATCGGCCCTCGTGCTGGCCGGTGCAGGCAGCGGCAAGACCCGAGTCCTCACCACCCGCATCGCCCATCTGATCCAGTCCGGCCAGGCCAGCCCTGCCGGCATCCTCGCGGTGACCTTCACCAACAAGGCCGCGCGCGAAATGACCACGCGTCTTGAGGGCATGATCGCCATCAACACGCGCGGCATGTGGATCGGCACCTTTCACGGCCTCTGCAACCGCCTGCTGCGCGCCCACTATCGCGACGCGATGCTGCCGCAGACCTTCCAGATTCTCGATTCTGCCGATCAGCTCTCGGCCGTGAAGCGCGTCATGAAGTCCATGAGTGTCGACGAAGAGAAGTTCAAGCCGCGCGAGATGTGCTGGTTCATCAACGCGGGCAAGGATCAAGGCCTGCGTGCCAAGGACATGGAGGCGCACGACGAATTCACCCGCCGCCAGGTCGAAATTTTTCAGGTCTACGACGAGCAGTGCCAGCGCGAGGGTGTGGTGGATTTTGCCGAGCTGCTCTTGCGTTGCTTCGAGCTTCTCAGCCGCAATGCGCCGCTCATGGAGCATTACCGCGACCGTTTCAAATACATTCTGGTGGACGAGTTCCAGGACACCAACAAGCTGCAGTACCGCTGGATACGCCTTTTGGCGGGCTCGACGGGGGCAGTATTCGGGGTAGGAGACGATGATCAAAGTGTGTACGGGTTTCGCGGCGCTGAGGTGGGCAACATGCGTGAGTTCCAGCACGACTTCAATATCGAGACTGTCATCAAGCTCGAACAGAACTACCGCTCGCACGGTTCCATTCTTGACGCCGCCAACGCCGTCATCAAGCATAACCAGGCACGGCTCGGGAAGAACCTGTGGACCGAGGCGGGCAAGGGCGAGCCCTTGCGAATATTCGCAGCGGCCAATGACATCGAGGAAGCGCAGTTCATCGTCGATGAGGTGAAGTCGCTGCATCGGGAGGGCATGAATCTCACCGACATGGCGCTCCTGTATCGCTCCAACGCGCAGTCTCGCGTGCTGGAACATGCGCTGTTCCGCGCCGGATTGTCCTACCGCGTCTATGGCGGCCTGCGATTCTTCGAGCGGCAGGAGATCAAGCATGCGCTAGCCTATCTGCGGCTTGCCGCCAACCCGGATGACGATGGCGCTTTCTCGCGTGTCGTGAATTTCCCGCCGCGCGGCATCGGCGCGCGCTCCATCGAGCAATTGCAGGAGGCCGCAAACGTCAATCGCTGCTCGCTCATGCAGGCGGCGAAACACTTCACGCCGGGCGGTCGCGCGGCCGCGTCCTTGGGCGCGTTTGTCTCGCTGGTCGAAGGTCTCAAGCAATCCGCCGAAACGCTCACGCTGTCCGAGCTGGTGGACGAGCTGGTCGAGCGGTCCACTATCAAGGCGCATTACCAGGCAGAACGTGAAGGTGCGGAGCGCATCGAGAACCTGGCTGAATTGACCAACGCGGCTGCATTGTTCAACGAAGAGTACGAAGGCGAGGACAAACCGTTGATCGGCTTCCTCACGCATGCGTCGCTGGAGGCGGGCGAACACGAGGCGGGTGCCGGTGACGACGCGCTGCAGCTCATGACCGTGCATGCGGCCAAGGGGCTCGAGTTCGATGCGGTGTTTCTCTCCGGTCTGGAGGAAGGTCTCTTCCCGCACGACAACAGCATGAACCAGCTCGATGGCATCGAGGAGGAGCGCCGCCTCATGTACGTCGCCATCACGCGGGCGCGGAAGCGGCTCTATCTATCCTATGCCGGGTCGCGCATGCTGCATGGCCAGCCGCGTTATGGCGTCGTGTCGCGCTTCGTCGACGAGATTCCCTCGGAGCTGTGCAAATGGATCGTGCTGCCGGAGAAGGCAGCAGCGTTCAGCAATTACTCGCGCGGTAGCCAGGGCGACATGTTTGCCAAAAAGGATTGGGCCGGACGTTCAGTTGGGGGCGCTGCGGGTGGTTATCGTCCGCAGGTGGGCGGCGGTTTGCAGCACGAGGCCGACTCGCTGTTTTCGGCCGGCCACAATCCCCGCACCACCATCTCCCGCGAAGACATGCAACGTGCCCGCTTCGAGACGACGCGGCCCGACACCCATCCCTATGGCATTGGCCAGAACGTGATGCATGCCAAGTTCGGCGAAGGGGTCGTCATCAATGTCGAGGGCAGTGGCCTGGATGCGCGGGTGCAGGTGAAATTCCGCGAGGTCGGCACCAAGATCCTCGCGCTGCAATACGCGAAGCTCACGCCGATCTGAGGGCGGCATGGCTATTGGCGCACGTCTGGATGAGCAACCTTTCGCGTACACCGAGCGCAAGGATGGTTCAGTCGCGGTCATGCATGGCGGGCGCACGGTGAGTGTCATCGCCGGGAAGGACGCGGCGCGCTTGCTGGCAAAGTTGAGCAATGCAAGCCCGCAGGACGTTCAGCTGGCACTTGCCAAGATCACGGGGAATTTCAAGCGCGGAAATGAGCGCGCGGCAGGTAGTCACTCGCGCAACCGCTGATCTGTCGCCTTTGTGCGAGGGACACTGGCAGGTTGTTGAAATTTGAGATGCATCAGCGAAGCGAGCCTGCTCCGGGGTGCTTCCCTCTTTTGCAAAGAGGGATTGAGGGAGATTTTGAGCGTGTCGCACTGGCAACGACTCCAAATCCCCCTCGGTCCCCCTTTTCCAAAGGGGGAAGGGAATCGATGTCGATGGCGACGCTACAGGCGATCCGCCCCTCGGCCACCTTTTCCAAAGGGGGAAGTGAGACAGCCTCACCAGGCACGGTGGTGTCGGGTCGACATTCAACCCACCGCCAACCCTCACCCACCACCCGCGCTACTCTTTAGCCCCCGTACCGGCCAAGCTGTCAGGCTTCAATCCCCGTTCGCGGATCAGCCATCTGCGACGGCCCTTCCTCGAACATCGCCTTGTACCCGGTGTAGTTGCTGATTGCCATCAGGGGCAAGGCAAAGACCATCACGGCACCGAAGGTTGCGATGACCGCTGCGAGGAGCAAGACTGCCACCAGGCCATAGAGCAGGATTGCGCCCATGTTGGACAGGAACGCATACAGGCTCCAGCGGATGGCAGCCCCTGCGGACATCTTGTGGAAGGCGAGCAGCGGGGGCACAAACCAGAACACGCCCTTCACCGTTGCCACCAGGAAGAAGAACAGGAACGCAATCCATTCCTTGCCTTCCATCGCCTTCTGGAAGGCTGCGAAGTCGAGGCTCTTGCCGTCCGGTGTCATGGTGATGTCGGGCAGGCCCAGCAATCGCACCAGCATGATGACGACAACTTCGATGAAGAAGATGAAGCAGCCCGCGATGATGAGCGCGCGGGCGTTTTCACGGAATGCGCTGAAGACTGCATTCATCTTCGGCACCTCGCCCGCCTCCTGCGCGCGGCAGGCCAGCATGATGCCCGCAAAAAATATTGGCTGAAGGACATTGGCGGCGACCTGACCCACAACCGGGATGATCAGCAAAAAGATCGTTGACATCAGCCACAGCCCGAGCAGTGCCAGCCACGCCAGGGGTGCCTTGATGAAGTGGTCTTGCCAGGCCTGCTTGTACCAGCGGAGTGCGTCCCGTACCGGGACGTCAATCACCCTCACTTCAGCGGTTCCGCATGCGCGATGTGGTGGCGCAGCAGCCTTTCGGAGAACGCGTGATCCTTCTGCGTCACCATCTCGCCTGCCTGCGGGAAATGGTTGTAGCCCAGCCTTCCCAGCCAGGTGCGCAGCGCGGCGCGGCGCAGCATGGCTGGCCACAGTGCGGGTTCATTGGCTTCCAGTTCGCGTACCTCTCGGTAACCACGAACCATCGCATCGTGCCGCGCTGCATCGAGGGTTGCATCGGGATTGATGCACCAGTCGTTCACGGCGATGGCCAGATCGTAAAGCAGCAGATCGTCGCAGGCGAAGTACCAGTCGATCACCCCTGGTCCGGCGCCTTCGCTGTCCGGATCATCTTTGTCCGGCCAGAGGATATTGTCGCGGAACAGATCGGCATGGATGATGCCGGTCGGGATTGCGCTCTCGTCGATGCGGGCCTGAAAGTCGTTCTCGCTGGTGATAAGCAGGTTTTCTTCCGGCGACAGCTTGGGGGCTGCCTGGATGGCGAAGAACTCGCGCCACTCGGCACCGCGCCAGTTGTCCATGCTCATGTCGAAGTCGACCGCGAGGTCGTGCATGTGTGCCAAGAGCCGCCCCACCTCATGGCAATCATCCGGCGACGGGTTCGTGACGGCCTTGCCCGGCAGCTTGCTGACTATGGCGGCCGGCTTGCCATGCAACAGGCCGAATCGCTCCGGTTGCTTGGTTGAGCCAAAGCGAGGCTGCGGCCGCGGACATGCAAAGCCGTTGGCAGCCAGATATTCCATCAGCTCCAGGTAGAAGCGCAGGTCCGAGGCACTCTGCTTCTCGAAAATCGTGAAGATGTACTCACCCGTGGTCGTGGTGAGAAAAAAGTTGCTGTTCTCCACGCCGGACTCGATGCCCGAGAGCGACTCCAGATCGCCCAGTGCATAGTCGCGCAGGAATGCGCGCGCCTCGTCGTCGGATACAGGGGTGAAGACGCTCATGCTTTTCGGGTGAAGGGCGATGGGGAATGGGTGATTGGCGATGCGTGAGGGGCGATGTGCATTCCGCAGGGGCAAACAATTTTCGCAATTCGGCTCGCCACCACCATCACGCGAATATTCGCAGACGTAAGCAGCCCACCCATCGCCCATTCCCCATCGCCCATCACCATTCCAGCACCACCCACATCGGTACGGCGTTGTTGGACGCAAGACCCTTTTCATCAGCGATGAATTTGCCGTCGCCTTTCGGGTCGATCAGCCAGTAAGACTTGCCGTCGGCGGTGATGACTTTCATTTTGTAGAGACGGCCTTTCATGCGGTATTCCACGATCTTCTTGTCGCCTTCCTCGCGGATCGTCTCCTCCGGCTTGACCTTCGGATCAATCAGAGTGTTGGGAGGCGGGGGAATGTCTTCCAGTTTTTCCAGATTGGCCGGGCGCTTTGGCTTGGCAGGCGTGTCGGCGGATGCCTTGGCCTTGTCTGTGCCGGGTGCAGGCGATTGTGACAGCGCGGGCAGCGCCAGTGTGGCTGCGAGCAGCGCGGCGATGACGGCGGCAGGAAGTTGAAGTCGGGTTGCAGCAGTGATGCGATTCATGGCGTGGCCCTCCTTGGGCCGGTCATTACGAGTGTAGCACCCGGTTAATACCCCAATTTGTTGGACATCAAACAGAGCCGAATATTGTTCCGTATCGCTCCCCGTCTTCCACGCAGTCCGCCACCCATCGCCCATCACCCTTCACCCTTCACCCTTCACCCATCACCGATCAGAGATTCATCTCCATCGCCCGCTCTGTCGGCGAGAGATCGAATCCGCGCGTCGAATAGTGATCGAATATGGCATCCACCACGGCCTGCGGCTCGTCGATCACCTTGATCAGGCCCAGATCTTCAGCATTGATCATGCCCTCAGCCACCAGCGTGGATTTGAACCATTCCAGGAGGGGTGCCCAGAACGTGGCCACCATGAGAATGATCGGAATCTTCCGCGTCTTGCCTGTCTGCACCAGTGTCAGCGCCTCGAACAGCTCATCCAGCGTGCCGAAGCCGCCTGGCATCACGACATACGCCGAGGACGACTTCACGAACATCACCTTCCGCGTGAAGAAATGCTGGAACGTGTGCGCCACGTCCTGATACGGGTTGGCATTCTGCTCATGCGGCAGCCGGATGTTGAGACCCACCGAAGGCGATTTGCCCGCAAAGGCGCCCTTGTTGGAGGCCTCCATGATGCCCGGCCCGCCACCCGAGATGACCGCAAAGCCGGCATCAGACAAGAGGCGCGACACCTGTTCCGAGAGCGCGTAGTAACGGTGGTCCTTTGGCGTGCGTGCGCTGCCAAACACCGAGACCCCCGGTTTGATCAGCGCCAGCGTCTCGGTCGCCTGCACGAATTCGGACATGATCTCGAACATGCGCCACGATTCGCGTGCCGAATTGGCCGCCTGGATGACTTTTTCGGGGTCTGAGAGTTTGGGTATTTTCGTTGTCATGGTTGTCGTCCCTGCCAGGTTGCGTAACCGCGCAGGGACCCTGTGTCGATGTGTTGGTTGTCGGGAGCGTATTCGGGACCGGTAGGAATCGTCCTGTGCCTATGCGAATATTGTTCATTATCGCCTTGAGCGATACTGAATCCCTTCGGGACCGCCTTTGGCGTCCAACCGAAGTCCAATGGACTTCGATTAGTCGCAATCCGCAAGAAAGCACTAAATGCCCCGCCTCCTCCTGGTTGACATCTCATCCTTCTTCTACCGCGCCTTCCACGCACTGGGTCAGGCTGATCTGCGTAGCCCCGCGGGTGAACCCACGGGTGCCCTGCGTGGCGTGGTCGGCATGCTCCTGAAGCTGAAGAAGGATTACCCATCGGATTATAGCGCCTGCGTTTTCGACCCCCACGGCCCCACGTTTCGCGACGAAATCTATGCGGACTACAAAGCCACCCGCACCGCCATGCCGGAGGACCTTGCCGCGCAGATACAACCCATCCGCGAGGCGGCCGAGGCGCTGGGCTGGCAGATCGTGGAAGTGCCGGGCATGGAGGCCGATGACGTCATCGGCACACTCGCCCAACACGCCAGCGCGCGCGGGGTGGAGACCATCATCGGCACCGGCGACAAGGATCTCGCCCAGCTGGTGAACGACAAGGTCACGCTCGTCAACACCATGAGCAACGAGACGCTGGACAGCGCCGGTGTCGTCGCCAAATTCGGCGTGCCGCCGGACCGCATCATCGATTACCTCACCCTCATGGGCGACACCGTCGACAACGTGCCCGGCGTCGAGAAAGTCGGCCCCAAGACCGCCGCCAAGTGGATCGCGGAGCACGGCTCGCTCGATGGCGTCATGGCCGCCGCGCCCACCATGAAAGGTGTCGTCGGCGAAAACCTGCGCAAGGCGCTCGACTGGCTGCCCACCGGCCGCGTGCTCGTCACCGTGAAATGCGATGTGCCCCTGCCATTCGATTTCCCTGATCTCGCGTGGAAGGCGCCGGACGCGGAGAAGCTGCGCGCGCTGCATGAGCGTTTCCGCGTGTCCAATTTGCTCACGCCCTTGAAGGGTGAGGGTAGCGGCGCTGCCGCCGGGGGTTCGGGGCTCGGGGCTGGGGGCTCGGGAACGGCAGACGGTGAGGGTGTGTTCAAGCAAGCCGCCAAAGACACCGCCGCCACCCGCTGGTCCGCCGGCGGAACACCTCCCCCCTTTGCAAAAGGGGGGCCGGGGGGGATTTCGGGCGACACGCCTCAGACAGTCCCCTTCATCAACACAAGAAACTACGAGCTCATCCTCACCAACGAGCAACTCGACAAGTGGCTGGAAAAACTCAACGCCGCCGACCTCACCTGTCTCGACACCGAGACCACCAGCCTCGACCAGATGGCCGCACAGATCGTCGGCCTCTCGTTTGCCGTCACGCCCGGCGAGGCGTGCTACATCCCGCTCACGCACCGCTATCCCGGCGCGCCGGACCAGCTCCCGTTTGAAGCGACGATGAACAAACTCAAACCCTGGCTCGAAGACGCGAGCAAAGGCAAGCTCGGCCAGAACGCCAAGTACGATCTCCACGTCTTCGCAAATCACGGTATTGCCGTGCAGGGCTATGCGCACGACACGCTGCTGGCCGACTACGTGCTGGAGTCCCACCAGCGCCACGACATGGATTCGCTGGCCACGCGCTTCCTGGGTGCTACGACCATCAGCTATGAAGAGGTCGCCGGCAAGGGCGCCTCGCAGATCGGCTTCGACCAGGTGGATATCGAACGTGCCTGCGAATATTCGGCAGAGGATTCCGATGTCACGCTGCAGCTGCACGGCGCCATCACGCTGCAAGTGCTGGCCGACGAGAAGCTGCGTTATGTGTATGAAGAAATCGAGATGCCCACCATGCGCGTGCTGCTCACCATTGAGCGGAACGGCGTCCTCATCGACGCGGGCCAGATGGAGCGGCAGAGCGGCGAGCTGGGCCAGAAAATGCTGGAGTTGGAGGCCAAGGCGCACACCGAGGCCGGCCAGCCCTTCAACTTGGGCTCACCCAAGCAGCTCGCCGAAATCCTCTTCGACAAAAAAGGTATCAAGCCACTCAAGAAGACGCCCGGTGGCGCGCCCAGCACGGATGAAGAGACGCTGGAAAAGCTGGCCGAGGATCACCCGTTGCCGCGCATCATTCTCGATTACCGCAGCGTCAGCAAACTCAAGAGCACCTACACCGACAAGCTGCCCAAGATGGTGAACCCGCGCACCGGCCGCGTGCACACCAACTACGGCCAGGCCGTCGCCGTCACCGGGCGCCTGTCATCGAACGATCCCAACCTGCAGAACATCCCCGTGCGCACGGCGGAAGGCCGCCGCATCCGCGAAGCCTTCATCGCGCCGCCCGGCAGCAAGATCATCTCCGCCGACTACTCGCAGATCGAGCTTCGCATCATGGCCCACCTCTCCGGCGACAAGGGCCTGCTCGATGCCTTCCACAACGGCGAAGACGTGCACCGCGCCACCGCGGCAGAAGTGTTCAGCGTCGCTCGCGATGAGGTCAGCAGCGAGCAGCGCCGCTACGCCAAGGTCATCAACTTCGGCCTCATCTACGGCATGAGCGCGTTCGGCCTCGCCGCCAACTTGGGCATTGAGCGCAGCGCCGCCGCCAGCTACATCGACAAATATTTTCAGCGCTATCCCGGCGTGGCCGACTACATGCAGCGCACCCGGGCCGAGGCGCATGAGCGCGGCTATGTGGAGACCGTGTTCGGCCGCCGCCTGTGGCTCCCGGATATCGCGAGCGGCAACCAGGCGCGCCGCCAAGGCGCAGAGCGCGCCGCCATCAACGCGCCCATGCAGGGCACGGCGGCGGACCTGATCAAGCTCGCCATGATCGCGGTGCAGGATTGGCTGGAGCGTGAAAAGCTGAAGACGCTGCTCATCATGCAGGTGCATGATGAACTGGTGCTGGAGGTGCCGGAGTCTGAGCTGGAAGTGGTTAAGGCGAAGGTGCCTGAGCTGATGTCAGGGGTGGCGACGCTGAAGGTGCCGCTGGTGGCGGAGCCGGGGGTGGGGGGGAATTGGGAGGAGGCGCATTGAGAAGGCGGAATTGGCCTGATTCCCTATGCGCTGAGTGAGTATAATCATGACGCAGCTCTTTCTTACAGGTATAGGCGACCATTGGAAAAAATTCCAGTAAAGCTCAAGACGGACCCAATTCTTGAGGCAATTTTCGAGCTTCGGTTTCGGTCTGCTGATACTGCGGCTGCAGACAGACTGTTGGCAACGCTGTATTCGCCGCTTAGGACTGAATTTCCCAAGCTAGAGAGGCTTGCTGCCTCTGAGCTTCCTGTTGAATTGCTCAAACTTGACCCCAATTTGCGCTTTCAGCCGCGGATGCGAATATTCGGGAAGCAATTCGCCATCTTGTTGGGTGATCATTCAATGATGGTCTCGGCTCTGGACCCCTATGCTGGGTGGAAGACCGGCTTTCGGGACACCATTGTGGGCGCATTGAATTTAGTAAAGGAGTCAGGAGTAATTGAGACGGTCGATCGCTTCTCGCTTAAGTACGTAAATCTGCTGCAGGCTGACTCCGTTCCCAAGCAGTTTTCGATGACTCAATTGTCCGCAACCCTTGGCAGTCGAAATCTTCTAGGTTGCTTAACGAATATTCGGTCGGAGTTTGAAGAGGGCGGCTTTACAAATATTATCGAAATGCTTCCGAACAGCACGGCTCAAGCGCCGGGCCAGAAACTTACTGGCGTCCTCCTGAATGTTGACACAATATCCTTTGACACCAAGGATTTTTGGGCTAATTTTGAAACCAGAATTGATGCGGCACACGCAACAGAGAAGCGGATATTTTTCAGCATGCTCACTCCAGAAACCATTGATGCATTTGGTCCAATCTACGGAGAATAGGCCATGGTATTGCGCATGATTCGCCCGGCAGGAGAGCAACCCTCCTTCAGTTCAACTCACTCAGGACCGCTAACAGCAGCGGCTATTGCTGCTCTGATGTTCGTACCTGCGGCTGCAGGGCCAGAAGCGGAAACCGCAGAGCCGATTGTTTGGCAAGCCCGCGGGTATCCAAGCACAGCGATCCTTGATTCATATCACACCGTGCGTATTCAAAGTGCTTCGATCGAGACGAAACTCGTAGACGCATTAAGGTCCGCTTACGACGGTGTTTTGAAGTCTCAGACTGCACTCTCTCCGGAAGAATCAAGCATTCTGCGGCGTAATCTCCGCGACCTCTACATCTGAGTAGATGATCGCGCCGTCTCTGGAGGAGATTGCTGCGTTCCTCCCTCAATGGCTGTCGAATGAGCAGAAGGGATCACTCTTTCGGGAGTTGGAAAAGGTTCCGGTTGGATTTAAGTTTTATGACGGCACGGAACAGTTCCGCGATGAATTTCTCCAGGGTGACGGTTGGTCCGGGTTTGTGGCGATCGACTTTGAAACGCTTCAGAGGCAACAGGTGTCTGGCGTCATCATTTCAAATAGCTGCGACATCGATCCCAATAATCGAGAAGATCACGAGCGAAACATACTATTCGCGCCCTTGCTTTCTTTGGCCCGCTTTCGGAATTGCTTAATTGAAGGTGGCATTGCTGTTCAAACTGTTGATCAGAAGATGGACCTGATCAGGCAGCAAAGAATCACGGACATTTTTTACCTTCCTCAGCAACCTGGAACACAGGAAGAACTGATCATTCTGTTGGACGATATTCATAGACATCCGCTTGCAAACTTCCTGGCACGCGATAGAGCTAAGCTTTTCACTCTGACGCAGACAGCTTTCTATGTCTTTCTCATCAAAATTTCGATTCACTTTCACAGAGTGAAAGAAGGCGTTGTTAGATGGTTGCCGAAGGACGAACAATAGGGGACGGACCACGAAAACTTTCCGCCGCCTGCGAATATTCGCAATTGAAACAAACTAGCCTGGCCCCTTTGATGGACCTTTGATGGCCGGCTTAGAGACCACTTGGCGCCTCACAAATGTGTGCACAGATCTTGTCACCACCCAGAAGCCTTCAGTAGCAAATTTGCAATCGAAGGGCTGATTGATGGGGCGCCAATCGCGATAACGACCGTACACAGTACTAGCCTCAGATCGCGCGATACCAATGCCCAGAGTCTCGCGCGATCATTCTTGAACGACGTGTAGGGGTCGGGCTTATCGCGGCCGTTGCGTCCGGTGGGGGCGCTCATGATGCTTTTCCCGCTGACTTTCCGACAGGCTCAGTATCCACTGCCGCCTTTGCCTTTTCCTCGGCAGCCTTTTTTGCGGCTTCATCAACCCAGTGCTTGTCAATTGTCTCGATGTCGCCGAAGCCACCAACCTCGATCAAGCGATCTCTGAACCTGGCATACAACCCATCCTGCACTTTCGCGTTACGCCACAAATACTCCACTACCACATTTGGGTTCTGAAGCAGAACGTAGTGGAATTCACCGGAAGGTCCGGACTTCGTTTGGATGAATGAGAGATCTCTCAGGCGCTTCATTCGCTTCCGCCACGTATCAACGGCTCGTTCTCCGCTGAATCCTGCCTCCGCCGCGAACGTCGCAGGATTCTCAATTGTTACGAGCGGATGATCAGGGGCGCGTGACCACAGTCCAAATAGCACGTGACCGGCAGGCTGCCCCTTTGATTGTGCGTCGATGACCTGCATAACAATCGGAAGGGTTCGCGGAAGCGTCGTGTAGCCGTCGTTGGTTTTGCGCCGCCAAATCCATGCCGGTGCGATTCCCGGAAAATGAATTTCCATCGCTTGCTGCGCACGCTCCGCCATCTTTAGACGACGTGTTCCGGCTTGTTTTACGTTTGGCATGCTTCACTCCAACAATGTCATGACGAGATTCTCCAATTGCAGCGAAACTAAGTACAGGATTGGTTGAGTTCCGCCGAATAAATGTTACTAGATCAGGCAAGTCATGATTATTACCAATTGAATTACGCTTTAATAGGTAAATTTAGTATAGTGTATACGCGCTATTTGGCGCAACAAAACTTTATAACTATATGATATTCAATAATAAAATATTAAGCTGCGGTGCTCGATGTGCTATGTGCTCATGGGCTCTATGTGCTCGGTGCTCCGGGGGTAGATTGTAAGAAGGGGGCTTAGACGCGATAAACGAGCAGATAGAACTGGGCGCCACCGCCCTCAAGCTTTCACCCAATTTGCTGGTTTAAAGATGTGGCCCATATCAGTGTGTCGCGTTCACGTGGGCCGTCCTACGCGAGTACTCGCTGCATTCAACTCAAGAAAGCGGGTTCAGACACCACTTCCGATCTGCTCGCCATGATCAAGGTGAAGGACTGGCTGGACGTCGCCCAACTGAAGAATCTGCACGTCATGTAGGTGCACGAACATTTAATAGAAGTGCCCGAGTTCGAGCTGGAGGTTGTGAAGGCGGAGGCGCCGGAGCTGATGACCGGCGAGGCGAAGCTGGATGTACCGTTGGTGACGGAGCCTGGGGTGGGAGGAAATTGCGAGGGGCGCGCTAGGAATCCCTCCTATCCCTGCTTCCTTTGTTCCTCGAACTCAAAACGATCTCGAATCATCTCGTTAATTTGCCGCGTCGAATTGACTATCCGTAAATGCTCCTTGATCTGCGAAAAGGGCATCTCATCCAACAAGCGAATGAATGCAGCGTTCACAAAAGAAGAGGGGACAGAGTCAACTCTCTCAAACGAAACCGCCACATTTTGCCTCTTTCGAATTAAGGGCGCGATTCTTTTGAAAAGCTGAGCCCCATCTTCAGCTGTGTAGCATTGGTTTAGAAAATCCATTGGCCGAACTACTACCATTCGAAGGCCTCCTCTTCAGCAATGGACATGTCAAAAGTGTCGGTACGAAGCGTTAGTGACACGAGAGTCCCTGGATAGGCACCTTGTCTTGAAGGCCTTGCTCGACGTTCAATGCCCTCCCCACTGCGAACGGAAGTTAAGATGCCACGCATTGAATGGATGCTAACGGTTCCCTTGTTTGTGCCGACAACTGTGTTGAGCAATATGTCCAGACCGGCACCGCGATTTCTGCCACCAGGCTTGGTTGTGAATCCAGCACCGGTTGCCATAAGAATTGCTTCGTGATCGCTGAGGTCGGGGGCAACTTGGCAAACGTTCCTAGGTATGCCGATGCCGAAGTCTGAAATTGCGATAGCAATTTCCTCTCTGCGCGGATAGTGCTGCACAAATATGCAGCCAGTGTCCGAATCTGCATGATCTCGAATATTGTTGAATATTTCCCAAAGGCACACTTTCAATCCCGTTAGGGCCGCTGTTGAGAGGTGCAATCGCGGAGAAAGCCAATGAATCAGCTCCTCGATGTAAGCAAAGCTTCTCGCGTGACTGACTAGCTGCAGTGGTCGCGTTGTGCTTCTGGTAGTGCTATTAGGGTTAAGTCGCTTCTTTATGTATCGCTCAAAAAAGCCAAAGTCATCAAGAAACTGGATTGCGGCAGTCAGATTGTTATGGCTGACCATTGAAATTGCCACGCCGCGCTCCTCTAGCCATTCAATCGTGTTGCTAAGGACTACAACCCCGACAGGCTCAATGAACTTGAGTTGCTCAAAGTCGAACTTCAGCCTAGAGCAGCGTGGTTCCATCCTTTCGCAATCTATAGCGCTAGCGATAAATGGGTACATCGTCTCCCTATTGAAATCGCGGGGAAGTCGAAGTTCGATCGCTGGCTTCGAAAGAAATCCAATCCAACGGTTCATTGAGGCAGCCGCCAATTCATTCTGATATCAATAACTCTTGATCGTGCTTGAACAACTTTGGAGCCGCTACTTGGATTGGAGAATTGTGTTGGCGTCGTACCCGGAAACTGCTTTGAGACTCTGGGCGTAAAGAGTAATCCAGTAAGCTCTGTCCTTAACAAATTTCTCTCGGTCCTCGTGCGAAGCGATTTTGCTCATAAGATCAAGAGCAACTGCTTCTCGTCCGGTGGACTCGACTTTTATAGTTCCCTGAATTGTTCGTGCGTCAGACATGATTTGATCTCCTATTGGTTAAAAGTGAACCACATTGAACAAAGCTTCAGTATGCGCAATTTTTTTGCCTGATCTTGGAAGCTGCACCTCTAGCCTAGCGCGGCAGCGTGAGAAATCACAGGGGTGTCTTGGATCAAGGGATAAGTGGGGCCGGATAAATGGATAAATTTAGGTGCAACAATAGGGCAGCAATCGAATTAAGTGATTTAGGGCGCCCAGTTCGATATTTCTAGTGGCCAAGAGGTAGATTGGTTCAGCCCCATTTCTCTGCAAATCAAAGGCAATGCACTTCCTCACCCCATTGCTACCATTCTCCGCAGGCTGGTCGCTCCTGTTCTTCACGACCGACCTGTCCCAGCTCGGCTGGGTCAATGGTGTTGCGCAGTTGGTGCTGTTTGCCTTGGTGGTCTGCATCCCGGCCTGGAAAACAGGGCGCTTGTCCTATGTCGACATCGGGTGGCCGCTGGGCCTGGCGCTGATCGGTGTTGTGACGCTTGCGCTGGCAGACCGCGACTTAGGGGCCAGGCTCGATATTTCCGCTGCCTGCAAAACAAATGAGGCCCCTTTGGTGTGCTTTGGTGAGAAGCGCAACAGATCACTTTGGCTTCTTCGTCAGCTTCGCACTTCCAATATCAACACCGATAATTTTTCCGTCTTTGTCCTTCATCAGCGTGGATTGAAAGCCGGTTTCCGGCGCGATCAATTCGCCGTCGGCCAACACCACAATCTCGGTCTTGGGCACAAAGCCGGGCACTTCAACCATCAATTTGCCGCCTTCCAGCGTCAGGAAGAGTGACGTCGGCTTTCCGTTGGTGAGCGCAGGGGGCGATGGGTATTCGCCGAGTAGTTGCTCCAACATTGCGGTATCGAGCTTGACCGGTTCAATTTCGCGGGGACCAATGCCGGGCCAGCGATACTCTTTGGCTAGTGCGATGAGCAGCTCTGTAGCCACGGTGAATCCTGCATCGCTGTTGGTCATGATCGCCGCGCCACTTTTGAGCTCAGGGAAGTAGACGACAAAACAAGCGTAGCCCTTGTTACCGCCGCCATGCTGGAACCGCACACCCTCAGCCTTGCCGTGGACCATAGGGCCAAGTCCAGATGGCTCCTTTTGCACCGTCAACATTTCGCGCGCCATCTTTTGCGACAACACTGACCCTGCACGACCATCTCGCGCATCAGCAATGTGCATTGCCCACTTCATGAGATCTGTCGGCGTCGTCCACATGCCTGCGGCGGCGAGCTCCGGATAAACATGCCAACGACCGGGGACGAGTTTTCCGTCTGATTGGTGCGCTGCGGCGGCGCGCCTTTGCTTCGCGACGGATAGCGGTTGCTCGAATGCGGTGTTCCCCATCCCAACAGGGTCAAGTACCAAGCGCTGCATGAGCGCGGGGAATGCTTCACCCGTCACGTCGGTCATGGCGAGCTGCATGATGGTGGTGCCGCCGCCGGAGTACTTCCATTCAGCGCCCGGTGTTTTCTCCACCCGTACCGCTTTTGTATTCGCCGGTGACAGGCCATCGAGCAGTTGCGGCACAGTCGGAACTGGCGCACCGATGGCATAGCCCGGAAAGCCATGCACATTGAGTCCTGCTGAATGTGTCACCAATCGCCGGAGGGTGACCTTTTCGGTTTTGGTGAAGTCGTTATCGGGAATTTTCCAACTCTTCAAGGAATCGTTAACCGGCGCATCGAGCGTGAACTTGCCTTGCTCGACTAAACGCAGCATCGCCGTCGCCGCAATGGGTTTGCTGATGGATGCGGCCTGGAAGAGTGTTTCGGCGTCCACTGCTGCCTTGGTGCCCGTTTCCTTGACTCCGAATCCCTTCGCCCAGGCAATCTTGCCGCCTTCCACGACCGCGATCGATATTCCCGGCACATTCTGCGCGGCCATGCGTTCGGCCAGCGTTCGGCGGGGCGGGTTAGCTCCCTTGATGACAATGGCAGGTGTGAGGCTTTCGGTGACGCGTTCAGCGGCGTCGTTGGCTGGCTGGGCATTCGCCGATGTTTGATACAAAAGCGCGACTACCGTCACTGCTACAAGTCTTGTCTTCATACCGTCCCCCTCCACTCGCACGAAAACGACGATCTTCGGTGGAAATGATCGAGGGCACCAACGCCGGGCGATGATTTGCAGAAAGCAGAGTCTGGTTTGCAGGGGGCAGCCTAGGCACTGGGGCGCGGCATCTCATCAGCAACAATAGGGAACACACCACGAATCTCTTTGGTTGCCACCGCGAGTATTCGCAATAGCCTAGCCTCCGAGTACAATCCGCCCGCCGCCATTCCGGCGGTTTTCATTTTTTGGAGGCCATCATGAAAAAGCATCAGGCCGCAGACCCCTTCGCCATTTCCTGCTTTCGAGCCCGCCAGGGTTAAGACCAGCAAACGCCAGAAGGGCTTCCCGTCCGAGACCGGCGTGATGCGTTCACTGGGTCGCTGGCGAGTCGTGCACGGCAACAAGGCGTTGCTGGAAAAGCTGGGCCGCAACGATCCCTGCCCATGTCACTCCGGTCGCAGATTTCAAGAACTGCTGCATGCAAAGCGGCGAGTTCGACGGCAGCGACCGCCACGACTTCTTTCAGGGATTGATCGACGATTGACGGGGTTCAAGGGGACGGCGCACTGCGGTGTGCCGTTTTCATTCCTGCGAATATTCGCAGCCCTCATGTACAGTCGGTAACAGACCACGATCAGTTTTCTGCGCCCACGCCGCTCTTGCGGATGGTCGCTCGCCCAAGCATGGGGATTCGACATGATCTTGCGGTGATCGTCCGTAGCCGCCGGCAGACTCTTGCGCAGGGTGGCTTGTCCTGCGATACTTGTATCGCAATCAGAAAGGAACTCTCATGGCTGTGTCACTCCGACTCCCCGAAGACCTGTCAAATCGCCTGGCACATCTGGCCGAACAGACGGGGCGCAGCAAGACCTATTACATTCTCGAAGCGGTGCGCGAGCACATCGACGACCTTGAGGATCTCTATCTGGCAGAGCAGCGGCTCGAGAAGAACCGATTGGGAAAATCCAAATCCATCCCACTCGAAGACGTCATGAAGCGTTATGGGTTGGAGGGTTGAGTTTGATCGCGCTGCAGAGCGCGATCTAGACAAGCTTGACCCCCAAATTGCCAAGCGGCTGCTCATGTTTCTGTACCACCGCGTGGCCGCGTCGGACGACCCTCGCAGCTTGGGTGAGCCGCTCAAAGGTTCAACACTTGGTGAACTCTGGAAGTACCGCGTTGGCGACTACCGCATTGTTGCCAGCATCGAAGACAAGGCGCTGCGCGTGCTGGTGGTGCGGGTTGGCGACCGCAAGGATGTGTATCGATAGTCCACCGATCTGTTTGAGTGTGGCTCACTTTGGTGGCTCGGTGCGGTCAAGGAGTCCGGACAATGAGACGTGCCCGTCTGTACACATTGCGCATGCCAGTCGCACCACACGAGTCCCCATTTCTGGACCCGGAGATGGCGGAGATGGACAGGAATATCCGTAACGCCATGGGGAAGGCCATCCGTGAAGTACGCGAGGACGCTCGTCGCCGGGGCACCAAGCTCGTCGTCGCTTCGCGGCGGGATTGGCGGGTGCCCGATTAGTTTTCCGGCTGGCGAGTATTTGCGAGCCAGCTGGCCAGCGCCGCCTGCGAATATTCGCAATAGCAGCCGGCCAAAATTTGCTTGATATGCATATC
>JANNSU010000046.1:0-9426 GCA_031394355.1 Betaproteobacteria bacterium
CTTCAACGGAGACGGCAAGGCCGACATCCTCTGGCGCAACACCACCAACAATCTCAACTTCATCTGGCACCTGGATGGCACCCAGATCGTGGGTGGCAACATCACCGTGAGCTCCTTTGGCGCACTGCCCAGCTTTGACAACACCTGGAGCTTTCCGAATCCGAAGTAGGGCATTGGGAATGCGAATATTCGCCATAACGACATCAAAGCTGCCTCGGTCATGACCTACTAGGTGCGCAAGTTGCAGCGTCTCTAGCCGGGCCTGCTGCCTAGTGTCGATCCCGCCTGGGTCTTCGCATGAATGCGTGACTTCACGGAGCGGGCAAGGCCGATGTCTTCTGGCGGAACGGGGCAGGACAGAACTACCTCTCGTTCGTCAGCGGAGCGGTCATCGCCGGTGGGCTCCTGCAGATTCAGAGCCAGGACATTCTGCCCAGCCTCGGCAACGAGTGGACGGTGGTGAATCCGAAGTAGCCGTAAGTAGTAAGGCGAATATTCGCATCGGTGAAAGTGTGCGAATGTTCACTTTGCCCATCTCAGCGTTCACACATCATCAGCTTGCGCCCAGATTCAGCGTGCATCATTGGCAATGGCGCAAAGGTGCTATTGACAGTCTTGCTGCTTCGGCAGTAGCTTTTGCTGACGAGACCGTTGCTCAACACGGCAGGTCAGAACCTTAGAAAAGCCGAAAATCAATTAGGGGAGAATGGAAATGTGGAAGCTAAGCATGTTGGTTGTGGCATCGCTGGCTTGTGGCTCAGCAGTCGGTTCCCAAAAGTTTGATGCCGCAATTGGTTCGGTCCTGAGGTCGGGCGCAGAGTCGGGGAATCCGCTGATGGCCAAGGCAGCCCGCCAAAACAGCATTCCAGTGCTCATTCGGATCCAAGGAGAAGATGTTTCATATCTCGAAGAAATGGGTGTGCAGATTCGCAGCCGCTTGGGAAACATCGTTTCTGCAAATGTGCCGCTGAGTTCCATCGGTAGTCTGGTTGCGGAAGAGCGAGTGACGTATATCGAAGCAGAGCGGCAAATGATCGGTCGTCTCAATGTAAGCGTTCCGGCAACGAGAGCCAGTCTGATTCGTTCCGGAGCGGCGCCAAACTTCACCGGCGCCACAGGCTCAGGCGTGATAGTCGGGGTGATTGATGACGGACTTGATTTTCGACACCTTGATTTTCGCAAGCCGGACGGCTCCACACGACTGCTGGGTCTGTGGGATCAACGTGTGAATGGAGCTGCTGGTACGCCTCCTGCTGGCTTTAACTATGGCGGCGAGTGCACGCCTGCAATGCTGAATGATGCTATCGGTGGAAATGGTGCCGCATGTACCCAACCATCAACTGGCAATCACGGAACGCACGTCGGTGGGATCGCCGCAGGAAATGGCCAACAAACCGGAAATGGCCAGCCAGCGTATCGATTTGGCGGCATGGCACCCTATGCAGACATTCTCGCAGCAAACTCGATCGCTGGTGGTACGGGCGGGAACGCTGTCGTTGATGCAATTGCCTGGATGAAGGCACGTGCGCAGTCTCTTGGAAAGCCGGTCGTCATCAACCTCAGTCTTGGTTCGTATTTTGGCTCGCGTGATGGGACGTCGAATTTCGAGCAGGCACTTTCCAATGCGGGAGCACCTGGTGTCATCGTGGTCGCCGCTGCGGGGAATGAGGGCAAGGACGCGATTCGAGCGAGTGGAAACATTTCCCAGGGTGAAACACAGACCGTTACTTTCAACTGGGGTGCCACTGTGACAGCGGCACAGCGAATGGAAATCTGGTACCCGGGAACAAATCAATATGCGATCAAGTTCAATGGGCCTGGTGGCTGCACTACCGGGTACCACACAGCGGGAACGACGAACACCTACACATTGCCCTGCGGAACCCTTGAAATCACTTCCACAGTCCAGCAGGCCAGCAACGATGATCGGCAGATCCTTGCAAATTTCACGCCGGCCAGTCCGGTAGCAGGCTCGCAGGGCGCTTGGTCAGTGGAAATCCGCGGTGATGTGGTTGCGCAAGCAAGTACCCCCTTTTCGCTGATTAGTGGGGAGGATGGTGGCGGCCTCCTCTTCACGTCTAACACCACTGCGGTGACGACACAGATCTTGACCGACACCGCAAGTGCGACCCGCACCATAGGTGTGGCTGCATACAACACGAATTACACCTGGACCTCACTAGGGGGCAATCCGTTTACTGCAGGTGGTGCCGGCCCAATCGGTGACGTGTCCGACTTCTCTAGCCGAGGCCCGCGCCGTAACTGCTCAAACCTGGCGAAGTGTCCCGTCATCGCTAAGCCTGAAATCACTGCACCCGGCTCGCTGATTATGTCCGCACTCGGTCAGGACGCCCCTGTTCCCGGCGATGGGACAACAGAGGCGGATGGAAAGCATGTTGCCTACAACGGCACGAGCATGGCAACGCCGCATGTATCAGGTGCCGTGGCCTTGATGCTGCAGAAGAATCCGAATCTGACTCCTGAGCAAGTGAAGGGAATTCTCTTCAGCAGCATTCAGTCCAACGCATTCTCAACGGGCTTGCCGAATATCGCATGGGGTAATGGAATTTTGGATGCCCAGGCTGCCGTGAACAACACTCCGTCACTGGCGAAAAAGCGCACCGACTTCAACGGAGACGGCAAGAGCGATGTCCTGCTGCGTAACCAGAACGGTTCGAACTACATCTGGCACCTGGACGGCACCAATCTGGCGGGTGGCAACGTCGCCA
This sequence comes from Betaproteobacteria bacterium, assembly GCA_031394355.1. GTDB lineage: Bacteria > Pseudomonadota > Gammaproteobacteria > Burkholderiales > Usitatibacteraceae > JAEUMY01. The sequence goes on from JANNSU010000046.1 coordinate 2,730, forward strand.
TTCCCACCTCAGGCGGGTTGCCGGCAGTCGATCCTAGCTGGAGTGTCGCTGGCAAAGGCGACTTCAACGGAGACGGCAAGGCCGACATCCTGTGGCGCAACACCAACGGTCTCAACTTCATCTGGCACCTGGATGGCACTCAGATCGTCAATGGCAACGTGACCGTGAGCTCCTTCGGCGCACTGCCCACCTTTGACAATACCTGGAGCTTTGCCGGGGTCGGTGACTTCAACGGTGACGGCAAGAGTGACGTACTGCTGCGTAACCAGAATGGAACCAACTACATCTGGCACCTGGACGGCACCAATCTGGCCGGTGGCAACGTCGCCATCCCCACCTCAGGCAACCTGCCGCTGGTCGATCCGAGCTGGAGTGTGGCCGGGATCGGCGACTTCAACGGAGACGGCAAGGCCGACATCCTGTGGCGCAACACCAACGGTCTCAACTTCATCTGGCACCTGGATGGCACCCAGATCGTCAATGGCGGCGTGACCGTCAGCTCCTTTGGCGCACTCCCCACCTTTGACAACACCTGGAGCTTTGCCGGGGTCGGTGACTTCAACGGTGACGGTAAGAGCGATGTCCTGCTCCGGAACCAGAACGGCACCAACTACATCTGGCACCTGGACGGCACCAATCTGGCCGGTGGCAACGTCGCCATCCCCACCTCCGGCAACCTGCCACTGGTTGATCCGAGCTGGAGTGTGGTCGGGATGGGCGACTTCAACGGAGACGGCAAGGCCGACATCCTCTGGCGCAACACCACCAACAATCTCAACTTCATCTGGCACCTGGATGGCACCCAGATCGTGGGTGGCAACATCACCGTGAGCTCCTTTGGCGCTCTCCCCAGCTTCGACAACACCTGGAGCTTTCCGAATCCGAAGTAAGCCGGTGTTGCTGAAGTTGGCCGGGATTGCCTAGGCGAAATCGGTTTGTGAATAGAGCAGTGCTATGAGTCTCGAATCGGGAAAGATGGGCCGCGTAGAGCCCTCATCCAAACTCAGCCCAACCTCGACTGGAAGGTGGTGGGGACAGGCGACTATGACGGCGACGGCAGGGCTGATCTCTTGTGGAAGAACGACGCCACGGACGCTTCTGAACGGACTGGCCATCTTCCAGGAAGGCTTCGTCTACTCCCAGCCCAACAATGACTGGAAGATTCTAGGGAGGCCGTAGCGAGTACATCCACGCAACAGGACACACACCAACGAGAACAGGCCGCGATGCGGCCTGTTCTCGCTTCCGCGATAGACGCGAATATTCGCGGCGATAGCAAGCCGAAGTGCTTGCGACAATTCGCAACTCAATCAAGACCCAATGGGCCTCAGCTAAGACCCACTAATGTTTGTACTTTCGAGAGGGAATTGTCCTGTGCTTGCGGCAGGCAAGGATCGTGCGCCCTACCGTCACGCCAGATCGTCGCGCATCATTCATCCGGCGGTCATAAAGCGTCGGTACTCTCCGGTCTTCATTCCATGCGCCCGATCGCATGGAGACGCATTCACTTGGGGGACTCATGAAAATTTCCAGCCTGCTAGCGCGTATTGCGCTGCTCCTCGTTGCTGTCGCCGCCAACTTCGCCGCTGCGGCACCATTCACACCGGGCAATATCGTAGTCTACCGAGTGGGTACAGGCACCGGTTCGCTGGTAAATACAGGTAACCCCGTCTTTCTGGATGAGTACTCGCCTGCTGGCACGTTGGTCCAATCGATTGTGCTTCCTACTGCGGCCAGCGGCGACAACAAGCCATTTGCTGCCAGCGGTACATCGACTTCCGAGGGATTGCTATCGCGCTCTGCAGACGGCAAATTTCTTATCATGGGCGGATATGGCGTGACCGTGCCGTTTGCCTCCAGTCTGAGCGCTTCAACAGGTGCAACTGTACCGAGAATCGTGGCCAGGGTGGATGCGTTGGGCAATGTGGACACCCGCACCGCACTCACCGATTTCGCATCCGGCAACAACCCGCGAAGCGCAGCCAGTCTTGATGGAAGTGAAATCTGGGTGGGGGGCGGTGCAGGCGGCGTTCGCTACACGACCTTTGGCGCAGGTGCTGGGGCTCCAACGACCTCGGTTCAATTGGCGACAACGCCAACGAATATTCGTCAGGTGGCAGTCATTGGAACCAAGTTATATCTCACGTCCGGCAGTTCGCCGTTTCAGGGTATTTCATCGTTTGGCGTAGATGCGCCAACGACTACTGGCCAGATGGCGACTCTACTGTTCACGCCTGCCACCGTCTCCCCGTATCAATTTTGCCTCATGGATCTCAATGTTGCCGTTGCCGGTGTTGATACCGCGTACGTGGCAGATGATGGTGCAGGTGCATTGACGAAGTACTCTCTTGTAGGGGGCAACTGGGTTTCCAATGGCGTCGTCGGCGTGGACGCAGACGACTACCGTGGCTTGGCATGTCGTCAAACCGGGCCGAGCACTGTCGCACTCTTCGCGGTGCGTAAGGGGGGTAGCAGCGCAACCGGCGGCGGTGAATTGGTAAGTCTGACCGACAGCAGCGGGTACAACGGTGCATTTTTGGGAACGCCCGTCCTGCTCGCCACTGCCGCGACCAACACGGCCTTCCGCGGCGTTGCGATGACGCCGGAAGCACCAGCTTCGCCCACTGTGCAACTCGCCTGCGCCGGCAACAACGCGACCGAGGCTGCACCAGTGGCCATCACCTGCACCGTGACCGCTTCGGCCAACGTCGTAGGCAATCAGAACGTGACGGTCAATGTCAGCGGCATCAACGTGACGCCCACCGACTACACGCTGGGCGGCGCTGCGTTGTCCGGCAACACGCTGACCCTCACGGACGGGACCAGTTCGGCCCAGTTCACCTTCACCATCCAGAACGATAGCGATGTAGAAGGGGTTGAGACGTCCTTCATCACCATTTCCGCACCGAGTGCTGGCATCCAGCTCGGCGCCACGGTCCAGCAGTCCGTGGTGCTCCTTGATGACGAGGCACAGTCGGTCTTCATCCAGGTCAGTGCGCCAAGCGGTGCCGAGACCAGCCCCGTTGCCACCAGCATCACCGTGACGGCCATTGCCAGTGGGCCGGTCAACGGCAACCAGACCGTTCAAGTCGGCGTGGCCGGCACCAACATCACCGCTGGGGACTACACGCTTTCCAATGGGGGCGTGATCACCATCCTGAGCGGCCAGACCCAGGGCGCGCTTACCTTCACCATCACTGATGATGCGTTGACTGAAGCGACCGAGACAGCCGTCCTCACGTTGAACACGCCTTCAGCTGGCCTGGTCCTCGGAGGAGACATCACCCGCAACATCGACATCATCGACAACGACGGCGCTGCCAACAATCTGCCGACGATTGCCTGTGCCGTCAGTGCTTTCTCGGGCGTGGTATCCGATCCCACCAACCCCACCTTCTCCTGCACCGTGACTGATGTGGAAACGGCAGTGGGTGCGCTCACGGTAACGGGAACATCGGCCAATCCGGCTGTCGTGCCCAATGCCAACATCTCAGCGGTCAATGTGAATGGCACCGTCACCGTGTCTATCGTTCCGACTGGTGTGGGCTATGCCAACCCGATCACGCTCACCGTCACCGACGCGAGCCTCGGCACGGCGCAGACGACGATCGACTATGCGTCTTCAGCCGCTTCGTTGACGCCTGCCACATCGCGTTTCCATATTGGCAAAAGCGATGCATCCACAGCAGTGGCCATCGATGCGAACCACATGTTTGTGGCCGACGATGAGGACCAGGTCATCCGCCTGTACAGCCGCACCAACAGCGGGCTGCCACTTGCCACCTTCAACTTCACGCCAACCAATGGATCGGGTGATGCGCCGCTGGGTCTGACCGACATCAATGGTGGCGTGCCACGCGAAATCGACATCGAAGCAGCGATGAAAGTCGGCAGCCGCATTTACTGGGTGGCTTCCCACAGCAATCGCTCCAACGGCAATGCGGCACCCAACCGCTCGCGCATCTTCTCCACGGAGGTGGGCGGCAGCGGTGCGGCTTCAACGTTGACCTATGTCAGCCGCTACGACCATCTGCGTACCGACCTGCTCAACTGGGACAGCAGCAATGCCCACGGACTGGGTGCCAACCACTTCGGGTTCGTTGCCAGCGCAGCCCCGGGCATCGCGCCGGAAGTGGCGGGTGGCGATGGATTCAATATCGAAGGTGTTGTCTTGGCGCCTGACGGTACAACGGCCTACATCGCCTTCCGTGCCCCGATTTCTCCGGCCAGCGCCCGCACGCAGGCGTTGATCGTGCCGGTGAACAACTTTGCAGCGCTGGTGGACGGTGCAGTCAATGGTGGCACGGCGGGTTCGGCGGTCTTTGGCGCGCCGATACTCCTCAATCTGGGTGGTCGCGGCATCCGCGAGATCGGCAAGAACGCAGCCAACCAGTATCTGATCGTGGCCGGCCCGCATGACACAGCTACCGGCAACGCACCGAAAGACTTCCGCTTCTACACTTGGGATGGTGTTGCAACCACTTCGCCCATCCTGCGCAGCGCCGACCTCACCGCGCTGCAGACGCTGGGCAGCATCGAGTCCATTGTCGAAGTTCCCGCCTCGTTGACTGATGTGGCGTCGATTTCCATCCTTTCCGACAACGGTGACACGGTGTTCTATCCCGGCGGTCCTGTAGCCAAAGACTTGTTGATCGCCAACCACAAGAAATTCCGCAGCGACATCGTTGCGCTGGGTGCCGGCACCTACAAGATTCACCAGGTGCAGGGCAGCGGTAACTTGAGCCCGCTGGCAGGCCAGACTGTCACCATCGAAGGCATCGTGACAGGTGTCTATCAATCAGCCGGCAGCCTGGGCGGGTTTTATATGCAGGAAGAAGACGTGGACGCCGATGCGGACCCGACAACTTCCGAAGGCATCCTTATCTTGACCACGGCGACAACTGTCGCGGTCGGCGACAAGGTCCGGGTCACAGGTGCGGCCCAAGAGCAGTTCAACCAGACCAAAATCAATCCCGTGACTTCAGTCACCATCGTGGGCGGCGGCAATCCCTTGCCGACGGCGGTCAGCGTCAGCTTTCCTGTCCCGGCGGACGTCGGCGGTGTGGCCTTCCTCGAGCGCGTGGAGGGAATGCGCGTGACCTTCCCGCAACAGCTCACGGTGACGGAGCACTTCCAGCTGGCCCAGTTCGGCCAGGTGGTGTTGTCATCCGGTGGCCGCCAGCTGCAGCCGACCAGCTTCATCGACCCCAACGACACGGTCGCATCCGGCACCACCAGCACGGGCACGTCCAACGTAGCAGCCGTGACCGCGCAAGCCGATCTCAACGCGCGCAGCCGCATCGTCATGGACGACGGCAACAACACCAGCTACCCCAGCCCGATTCCGTTCTGGGATGGTGCGGTGAATACCCTGCGTTCGGGCTCCACGGTCGACAACCTGACCGGCATCATCGCCTTTGACTTCAGCCTGTTCCGGGTGTTGCCCACCGCGACCCCGACCTACGGCTACGCTGCCCGTCCGGCCGGACCGCCGCCCCTGGGTGCCGCCACTCTCAAGGTGGGTAGCTTCAACGTGCTTAACTACTTCAACGGCAACGGTTCGCTGCTGGAAAATCCTTCCGGCGGCTGGCAGCCCTATTCGGGCAATTCCGACCAGCGTGGCGCGCACAGCCTGGCTGAATTCAACCGCCAGTGGCCCAAGACTGTTGCGGCCATCAATGGCATGGGTGCAGATGTGGTCGGCCTTCTGGAGATCGAGAACGACGGCATTGGCAACGACTCGGCCATCTTTGATCTGGTCACGCGACTGAACGCCGCCGCAGGCCCCGGTACGTGGTCTTTCGTGGCGGACCCGGTCAATGCGGGCCCCTGGGGGCCGGTCGGGCAGGCGGGTTCCATCAACGGCAGCACGGACGCAATCAAGCCCGCCATCATCTACAAGTCCGCGGTGGTGACCCCGAGTGGCCTGTCGCAGACTGTCAACGATGCAGCGTTCTCTAACGGTCGCGCACCGGTCGCACAGACCTTCACGCTCAATCAGAACGGTGCCAAGTTCACAGTCGTCATGAACCACTTCAAGTCGAAGAGCTCATCCGGTGCGAGCGGGCTCGACAACGATCAGGGCGATGGTCAAGGCGCGTTCAACAATCGCCGCAAGCTGCAGGCCGCCGCATTGGTCACCTTCATCAACAGCCTCAAGGTCAGTTCGGGCGACGATGACGTCATCATCCTGGGCGATTTCAATGCCTACGAGGAAGAAGACCCCATCGACATCCTCCGCGCAGGCGGTATGACCAAGATCAGTCAAGGTTACTCGTATGCATTCAATGGCCAGTTCGGCTCGCTCGACCATGCCATGGGCACAGCAAGCGTGCTCCCGCAGGTCACGGGTCAGGGCAAATGGAACATCAATGCCGATGAGCCGCTCAACCTCGACTACAACGTCGAAAACCGCAATGTCACGGGTTGCATCATCGGCACACCTTCCGGCAACAACTGCACTACGCCTGATTACTGGGCCGCGACTCCGTTCCGGTCATCTGACCATGATGCGGTGTTGGTAGGGTTGAATCTTGGTGGGGTGGCACCTCTTGCCCCCAAGCGCTCCGACTTCAACGGCGACGGCAAGAGCGACGTCCTGCTGCGTAACCAGAACGGTTCGAACTACATCTGGCACCTGGACGGCACCAATCTGGCGGGTGGCAACGTCGCCATTCCCACCTCAGGCGGGTTGCCG
>JANNSU010000054.1:0-144697 GCA_031394355.1 Betaproteobacteria bacterium
CCAATGGTGGTGAGGCCAGGAAGTTGGCGCGAATATTCGCATGGATGCGCGCTTCGAAGTTGCGGTTGCCTGACAGCACGGCCGCAGCAATGAGGTCATTGGCAACAATGGACTCATTGAACTCGGGCCGCAGGTCGCCGGCATTGCCGATGCAGGTCGTGCAGCCGTAGCCCGCAAGGTAGAACCCCAGCTTTTCCAGATAGGTGAGCAGACCAGCCTTGGTGAGGTAGTCGGTCACCACACGCGATCCCGGTGCCAACGAGGTCTTGATGTGGGGCTTGACGGTAAGGCCCTTCTCGACCGCCTTTTTGGCAAGAAGACCTGCTGCCAGCAGCACGCCCGGGTTGGAGGTGTTGGTGCAGGACGTAATGGCTGCGATCAGCACATCGCCTGAGCCGATTTCGACGCCGTCCTTTGACGTGAAGCGCTTGTTCAGATCCTCTGGTGCTTTGGCAAAGCCGTTGTCCGCCACCGGCTTGGAAAAGAGCGATGTGAATTGCGACTTCATGTTGCCCAGTTCGATGCGATCCTGCGGACGCTTCGGGCCTGCGAGCGATGCTGTCACGGTCGACAAGTCGAGCGCCAGGGATTGCGAATATTCGCACTCACCCTGCATCGGGACGCCGAACAGACCCTGCGCCTTGAAATAACTCTCGAACGCGTCGATTTCGTCGGCGGTGCGGCCAGTGGCCTTGAGATAGTCGACAGTGGTTTCATCCACCGGGAAGAAGCCCATGGTGGCACCGTATTCGGGCGCCATGTTGGCAATGGTTGCGCGGTCGGGCAGGGCCAGCGTCTTGGTGCCTTCGCCGAAGAACTCGACAAACTTGCCCACGACTTTTGCCTTGCGTAACATCTCGGTCACGGTGAGCACGAGGTCAGTCGCGGTGACGCCTTCCGGCAGCTTGCCGGTGAGGTTCACGCCCACTACATCCGGTGTCAGGAAATAGACAGGCTGGCCCAGCATGCCGGCCTCCGCTTCGATGCCGCCCACACCCCAGCCCACCACGCCGATACCGTTGATCATGGTGGTGTGTGAGTCGGTGCCGACCAGCGTGTCCGGGTTGTACACACCGTCTTTTGCGTGCACGCCGCGCGCCAGATACTCGAGGTTGACCTGGTGCACGATACCGATGCCGGGTGGCACGACCTTGAACGTGTCGAACGCCTGCATGCCCCACTTCATGAACTGGTAGCGCTCTTCGTTGCGCTGGAATTCGAGCTTCATGTTGAGATCGAGCGCATCCTTGTTGCCGTAGTGGTCGACCTGAACCGAATGGTCCACCACGAGATCCACCGGAACCAGCGGTTCAATCACTTTTGGATTCTTGCCCATCTTGCTCACTACGCCACGCATGGCGGCCAGGTCTGCAAGCAAGGGAATGCCGGTGAAGTCCTGCAGCACCACGCGCGCAACGATGAAGGGAATCTCGTTTTCTCGTTTGTCGTTGGGGCCCCAGCTGGCCAGCTGCTTGACATGCTCCTCGGACACCTTCTTGCCATCCACATTGCGCAGTACGGCCTCCAGTACGATGCGGATGGAAACTGGCAGCTTACCCACGTTCGGGAAGGACTTGGCCAGTTCGGGCAGCGAATAGAGCTGGCCAGTCTTGCCAGAGGCAAGCGAGAAAGATTGCAGCGTATTGAAAGTGTTGTGGGCCATGGTCGAAAGTCAGCCTTTCAGGAGATTGTTGGGCCGCGCAGCGCGATCACGCCGGTTGGCGTTGCAAGTACTTGAAGAGCCGAATGGTAGCGGCTTTTTCTGTACGGGGATGCGTGCGTGGGCAAGGCGTCAATTATGGAGAAGAGGCGGGTCAGGTTGCGACGCCGGGAATGTGCACAGTGCCTTCCATGAGTACGCGGGCGCTGCGACTCATTACAGCCTTCCTTACTACCCATTCACCTTCCACCTGTGCCGCCTCGGCTCCAACGCTCAAGGTGCCTGAAGGATGGCCAAAGCGCACGATATTCCGCGTACCGCCGCCCGCAGCCAGATTGACCAGCGTACCGGGAATAGCGGCAGCAGCACCGATGGCGACTGCAGCAGTCCCCATCATGGCGTGATGCAACTTGCCCATGGACATGGCGCGAACCAGCAAGTCCACCTCTTTGGCTGCAACAGGTTTGCCGCTGGAGGAGACGTAATCTGTCGGCGGTGCCACGAATGCAATCTTGGGCGTGTGCTGGCGCTTGGCGGCTTCATCCACGGATTTGATGAGACCCATGCGGATGGCGCCCTGTGCGCGCAGGGCTTCGAATTTCTCCAGCGCCCGTGGATCGCCGTTGATGGCGTCCTGCAACTCGGTGCCGGTATAGCCAATGGCGTCGGCATTCACGAAAATCGTCGGAATGCCCGCATTGATCAGCGTGGCCTTCAGCGTGCCAAGGCCAGGAATTTCAAGGTCATCGACCAAATTGCCGGTGGGAAACATGGCACCGCCGTTGTCAACCCCGGCACCGGGCTCTTCTGCGGCCGGGTCCATGAACTCCAGTTGCACTTCAGCAGCGGGGAAGGTCACGCCATCGAGCTCGAAGTCGCCGGTTTCCTGTACTTGGCCATGGGTGATGGGGACATGGGCGATGATGGTCTTGCGAATATTCGCCTGCCAGATGCGAACGGTCGCGACGCCGTCTTGCGGAATGCGCGACCCATCAACGAGACCATTGGTGATCGCAAAGGGACCGACAGCAGCCGACAGGTTGCCGCAATTGCCGCTCCAATCGACGAAGGGCTTGTCGATGGACACCTGACCAAAGAGATAGTCGACATCGTGATTCGGCTGTGTGCTCCTTGAGAGGATGACCGCCTTGCTGGTGCTGGAGGTCGCTGCGCCCATGCCATCAATCTGCTTGCCATAGGGATCAGGGCTGCCGATGACGCGCAGCAGCAGCGCGTCGCGCGCCGGGCCAGGCACCTGTGCGACGGCGGGCAAGTCAGTCAGCTTGAAGAACACGCCCTTGCTGGTGCCGCCACGCATGTAAGTGGCGGGGATTTTGATTTGCGAGGCAGACGTCATGTTCAAGCCACCTTGCGCGCTTCAAGAAAATCCTTGGCGAAGCGCTGCAGTACGCCGCCGGCTTCATAAATCGATACTTCCTCTGCGGTATCGAGGCGACACGTCATGATGACTTCAACGCGCTCACCGCTTTTGCGTGTGATGGCCAACGTGAGGTCTGCACGTGGCTTGCGTTCGCCCATCACGTCGTACGTTTCGCTGCCGTCGAGCTTCAGAGTGAGGCGGTTGGTGCCGGGCTTGAACTCAAGCGGCAACACGCCCATGCCGATGAGATTGGTGCGATGAATGCGTTCGAAGCCCTCTGCCGCGATAACCTCCACGCCTGCCAGTCGAACGCCCTTGGCCGCCCAGTCGCGCGACGAGCCCTGGCCGTAGTCGGCGCCTGCGATGATGATGAGCGGCTGCTTGCGCGCCATGTAGGTTTCGATGGCTTCCCACATGCGCACGATCTTGCCCTCCGGCTCCAGTCGGGCGAGCGAACCCTTCTTCACTTGACCATCGACCACAGCCATTTCGTTCATCAGCGTGGGATTGGCGAACGTGGCGCGCTGTGCGGTGAGGTGGTCGCCGCGGTGCGTGGCGTAGGAATTGAAGTCCTCTTCCGGCAAACCCATCTTGGCCAAGTATTCGCCAGCCGCGCTGTCCAGCAGAATAGCGTTCGATGGAGAGAGATGATCGGTCGTGATGTTGTCTGGCAGCACTGCAAGTGGACGCAGGCCGCGCAACGTGCGTTCGCCAGCCAGTGCACCTTCCCAATACGGGGGACGGCGGATGTATGTGCTCTGCGGTCTCCACGCATACAACGGGTTCACCCTGGTGCCGCTGTCCTGTCGGATGGCAAACATCGGCTCGTACACCTTGCGAAACTGTTCCGGCTTCACGCTGGAGGCGACGATGGCATCAATCTCCGAGTCGGTGGGCCAGATGTCCTTCAATGTGACTGAATTGCCCTCCTTATCGATCCCGAGCACATCTTTCTCGATGTCGAAGCGCACCGTGCCGGCAATGGCATAGGCCACCACGAGCGGCGGCGAGGCCAAAAATGCCTGCTTGGCATAGGGGTGAATGCGGCCATCGAAATTGCGGTTGCCGGAGAGCACTGCTGTTGCGTACAAATCGCGGTCGATGATTTCCTTCTGGATGACCGGGTCCAGCGCGCCAGACATGCCGTTGCAGGTAGTGCAGGCAAAGGCCACGATGCCGAAGCCCAGTTGCTCCAGCTCGGACAGAAGTTTGGCTTCTTCCAGATACAGCTGTACCGCTTTGGATCCGGGTGCCAGTGACGACTTGACCCAGGGCTTGCGGGTCAGCCCGCGAATATTCGCATTGCGTGCGAGCAGCCCAGCAGCAATCACGTTGCGCGGATTGCTGGTGTTGGTGCAGGACGTGATGGCAGCAATGATGACCGCGCCGTCCGGCATCAACCCTTCTTCCTGCTTCCACGCTGCGGCGATGCCACGCTCCGCCAGCGCCGACGTCGGCAGGCGCTTGTGCGGATTGGACGGCCCCGCCATGTTGCGGACGACCGTGGAGAGATCAAACTTGAGTACACGCTCGTACTCGGCAGTCTTCAGTGCATCGGCCCACAGGCCCGTGTGCTTCGCATAGGTCTCGACGAGCTTGACCTGCGCGTCTTCGCGCCCCGTCAGCTTCAGATAGTCGATGGTCTGCTGGTCGATGAAGAACATTGCAGCCGTGGCGCCATACTCCGGTGCCATGTTGGATATCGTGGCGCGGTCACCCAGCGTGAGCGCTGAAGCACCTTCGCCGTAAAACTCCAGATACGCGCCAACGACCTTTTCCTTGCGCAGGAATTCCGTCATGGCCAGCACCAGGTCGGTAGCGGTGATGTTGGGTTGCAGCTTGCCTGACAGTTCAACGCCGACAATGTCGGGCAGACGCATCCACGACGCACGACCCAGCATGACGTTCTCAGCTTCGAGTCCGCCGACGCCGATTGCAATGACGCCCAGCGCATCCACATGCGGCGTGTGGCTGTCCGTGCCGACGAGCGTGTCGGGATAAGCAACACCATCCTTGGAAAAGATGACGGGTGACATCCGCTCCAGATTGATCTGATGCATGATCCCGTTGCCCGGCGGAATGACTTCCATGTTCTTGAACGCAAGCCGCGTCCAGTCGATGAAGTGGAAGCGGTCTTCGTTGCGGCGATCTTCAACGGCGCGATTCTTCTCGAATGCGTCTATCTCAAAGCCTGCGTGCTCAACGGCCAGCGAGTGGTCGACGATGAGCTGCACCGGCACCACAGGATTCACTTGCGCCGGGTCGCCGCCTTGTTCAGCGATCGCATCGCGCAGTCCCGCGAGATCGACGAGTGCCGTCTGGCCAAGGATATCGTGGCACACCACCCGAGCCGGGAACCAAGGGAAGTCAAGCTCGCGCTTCCGCTCAATGAGCTGGCCGAGATAGGCATTGAGTTTGTCCGGCTCGGCACGGCGCACGAGGTTTTCGGCATGCACGCGGGCGGTGTAGGGCAGCTTGTCCCAGGCACCGGGTTGCAGCGTATTGATGGCTTCCCGCGCATCGAAGTGATCCAGCGCCGTGCCGGGGAGGGGTTTGCGGTATTGGGTGTTCATTGCTAGTGAGGAGTGAGGTGTGAAGAGTGAGGAGGAAGGCGCAGGACAGAGGTTGTCTCCTCACTCCTCACACCTGACTCCTCACTGCCGCATCAGCGGCGATCTTTGATTGGCACGAACTCGAGATCTTCCGGCCCCGTGTAGTTGGCCGAGGGACGGATGATCTTGCCGTCGATGCGCTGCTCGATCACATGCGCCGCCCATCCGGACGTGCGCGAGATGATGAAAAGCGGCGTAAACATCGCGGTGGGCACACCCATCTGGTGATACGACACGGCCGAGAACCAATCAAGGTTGGGAAACATCTTCTTCTCACGCCACATTACTGCTTCCAGGCGGTCGGCAATGTCAAACAACTTCATGTTGCCCGCGTCCTTCGAAAGCTTGCGGGCGACTTCCTTGATCACTTTGTTGCGCGGATCGGAGATCGTGTAGACGGGGTGGCCGAAGCCGATGACAACCTGCTTCTCCGACACACGCCTCACGATGTCGGCTTCAGCCTCATCCGGATTGTCGTAGCGGGACTGGATCTCGAATGCTGCCTCGTTGGCGCCGCCATGCTTGGGGCCACGCAGTGCACCGATCGCTCCGGTGATGGCGGAATGCATGTCCGAGCCGGTGCCTGCAATGACGCGAGCAGTGAAGGTTGACGCATTGAACTCGTGCTCGGCATACAGCACCAACGACGTATGCATCGACTTGACCCACAGATCGGACGGTGTCGTGCCGTGCAGCAGATGCAGGAAATGACCGCCAATGGAGTCGTCGTCCGTTTCCACATCGATGCGCTTGCCATTGATGGCGAAGTGGTACCAGTACAGCAGCATGGATCCGAATGACGCCATGAGGCGGTCCGCGATGTCGCGGGCTCCCTGGATGTTGTGGTCATCCTTTTCCGGCAGGTTGCAACCCAAAGCTGAACAGCCTGTACGCAGCACATCCATGGGGTGGGCGGAGGCGGGCAGGGACTCCAGTACATCCTGCACCGCAACCGGGATGCCGCGCAGCGACTTCAGCTTGGTTTTGTAAGCGGTCAGCTCAGGGTGCGTCGGCAATTTGCCATGCACCAGAAGAAACGCAATCTCCTCAAACTCGCAAGCATCTGCCACGTCCAGAATGTCGTAGCCGCGATAGTGGAGGTCATTACCGGTACGCCCCACTGTGCACAGGGCGGTATTGCCTGCAGTCACGCCTGACAAGGCAACTGATTTCTTTGGCTTGGGGCCGGAGGGGGCGGGCGCGGCTTCTGCTGTCATGGTTGCTCCTTCTTGGGACTGTGCGGGGAACTCAAATCATCTTCGCTGCGGAACACACTCTCAAAGCGCTCACGCAGTTCGTTCTTCTGTGAGTACCAGCGTGTGGGTGTCATCCAGTTTTCATTGAGTACCTGCGCTTGCGAATATTCGCCGGAGCGCAGGGCTTCGAAGCGATTGCGCAGTTCATTGCGCGCGCTGTACCAATTGGCATCCATCCAGCCCGCATCCCATGGAACAAACCGCTGCTTGGGACGGCGCGTGCGCAGATAGCCTTTGTTGGCCTGTGAGGCTCGACGGGGGGGAACACGGAACAAGGACATGAGCGGGCTGAGCGGCGGCTACTTGCCACGCGCAAAGAGCGCGTCCAGCTTCGTCTCGAAGTCGTGGTAGTTGATGCGGGAGTACAACTCTTCCCGTGTCTGCATCGTGCCCACGACATTCTTCTGCGTGCCATCGCGGCGGATGGCTTCGTACACGGTTTCCGCAGCCTTGTTCATGGCACGGAACGCGGAGAGCGGGTAGAGCACCATCGCCACATTGACCGCCTTCAGCTCGTCAACGGTAAATAGAGGTGTGGCACCAAACTCCGTGATGTTGGCCAGAATCGGCACTTTCACCGCTTCGGCAAATTGCTGGTACATCTCAAGGCTGGTGATGGCCTCGGGGAAAATGGCGTCGGCACCCGCTTCCACGCAGGCCACGGCGCGCTCCACTGCTTTGTCCAAGCCTTCAACAGCCAATGCGTCGGTGCGGGCCATGATGACAAACGACGCATCGGTGCGCGCGTCGGCAGCGGCCTTCACCCTATCCACCATTTCCTCCTTGCTCACGATTTCCTTGCCCGGCCGGTGACCACAGCGCTTGGCACCGACCTGGTCCTCGATGTGCATCGCGGCCGCGCCAAATTTGATGAGTGACTTGGTGGTGCGGGCCACGTTGAAGGCCGATGCGCCGAATCCGGTGTCCACGTCCACCAGGAGCGGCAGATCACAGACATCGGTGATGCGGCGGATGTCTGTCAACACATCATCCAGGTTGCTGATGCCCAAGTCTGGCAATCCCAGCGAACCTGCCGCAACACCGCCCCCGGAAAGGTAGATCGCCTTGTAACCGGCCCGCTGGGCCAGCAGAGCATGATTGGCGTTGATGGCGCCGGGTATCTGAAGCGGCACCTCATCCTTGAGTGCCTGGCGGAATTTCTGTCCGGCGGTCATTGCGGTCATGAGCTGGCCTTGCTGTGGGTCGGTTGGGTTGATTGCTTCGGACGGATTGTCAGCATGCAATTCTAGACAAGCTGGTACAGATTTTCCTGACACTGATCAGAAGAACGCTTCGATGGCCTCCTCCGGAACCCGGACGCCGGTGATTCGGGCCTTCTTGAGCAGCTCCCAAAAATAGCGATAGGTCGCACGGTCATGCAGCTCGCCCTGATACTGAATCGGCCCCCATGCCGCCTGTTGGGCGGCCAGCAGGATGTTGGCGGCGTCGGCCACGTCGGTAAGGTCAGGCTTCATGGCGTCGACAATCGCGTTGATCTGCGCAGGATAAATACTCCACATTCTCAGGAAGCCAAACTCGTTGCGGGCGCGCCAAGCATCTCGGAACACGTTGTAAGTGTTCTTGAGATCCAGCGAGACATTGTGCGCGGGCACCACGCCATTTGCCAAGGCTGCTGCCACAACTTCAGTCTTGGCACGCACCAGCAGCGGATGGTCGAACTGGCCGGGTGACCGCATGGCGGACGCGGGCAGGGCACCATGATGACCGGAAACGAAGTCCATGAGACCAAAATCCAGCACCTGCACCCAGGGCAGGGCCGCAAGCTGAAATGCCTCCCGCAACGCGCCATGGGTTTCGACGAGGATGTGAATGGGAATCTCGCGTTTGATCCGCTTCTTCTTGGTCACTGCCTGCGCATAGGCAATCATCTCGGCGGTTTGGTCAGCCGAGGTCGACTTCGGGATCGTGATGTAGGCGAGCTCTTTTCCGGCACCGCCGATCAGGATGTCCAGATCCTTCTTCCAGTGCGGGTGGGTGTAGTCATGAATGCGCGCCCCGGCCATCTTGTGTGCATTGGCATCGCTGGTGAGCAGGCTCACAATCATCTCGGCATGCTGCTTTTCCTGTCCTGACGGTGCGCCATCCTCGCAATCGCAGGTGATGTCGAAGATGGGTCCGAGCTTGCCTTGCAGTTCAAGCGCCTTCCCGATCAGCTTCTCCGATCCGGCGAAGTGCTCACAGGATGGGATGATCGGGAAGGGCTTCTCGCCCTGGAACAGTACCTGGTCGGGATGTTTGGACATGGGTTTCTCCTGGTGCGGGCTCAGCGAGGCATGAGCACCGTGTAGTCTAGGTCAAGGACAATCAGTTCCGGGGGTATGGGCACCGACTCCGGTGCAGTATTCTTGAATCCTGTCATTCTGAGACGAAGGGCGCCAAGATCTTTGCGTAGTGGCCAAGCTTCCAGCACGGTTGTGCGGGCATAGAGCGTATCGCCGGCAAAGGTTGGGTTCTTGTGCGTGCCACCGTTGATGGCCACCCAGCCCAGTGCATTTTCCAGCCCATCATGGGAGAGCGCACGGCAAATCGATATGACATGCCCCCCATAGACCAAACGCCGGCCAAATGCAGTGTCAGCCATATGGCGCGCATCGAAATGCACCCGTGCCGTGTTCTGGTAGAGCTTGGTCGCGAGCGTGTGATCGGTTTCGTCCAACGTCATGCCGGCGGGATGTGAGACGGTGTCTCCGACAGAGAAGTCATCAAATCGGCGATGGCTGCCCGTGTCGTCAGAACTCAATCGAGACGGTTTGAGGCCCGCGAATATTCGCAAGTGTGCCGGTGCCACATGATCGGGCAGTTCGGGCACGGCTGTAGCCGGCGCGGGGGACGCAGCGCTCCGCTTGTTGATCATCACCCAGCGTATCCAGCCCAGCACCGGCTGGCCTGACTGGTTGAATGCTGTCGAGCGCACATAGACATTGCCGTTCTTGCCGCTGGAGTTCTCCTTGACACCCAGAATGTCGGTCACGCAATGCAGCGTGTCACCGATGTAGACCGGGAGCAGAAAGCGCACATCCGCATAACCGAGATTGGCGACCGCGTTGTAGCTGATGTCCGGCACGGTCTTGCCAAAAGCGATGTGAAAGACCAGCAAATCATCCACGGGCATGGCGGGGTAACCCAGCGCCTGGGCGATTGGTTCGGCACAATGCAGCACGCTGCGCGATCCTGTCAGGGCCTGATAAAGCGCTGTGTCGCCCTGCGTGATGGTGCGCGGTATAGCATGGGTAAATCGCTGGCCGGGATGGTAATCCTCGAAGAAATAGCCGGACAGCCCTCGAACGGGGACCGAAACCGGCTTCATGAGTTCAAGTTCGCCAGATTGCGTTTCATGGCAACGGCTCAGGCTGCTTCCAGCTGCTTGATCATGTCCGCCAGCGCCAGAACGCGCTTGGCGGCACCCACGTGGTGGTGCTCGACCAGCCTGCCGTTGAGCATGATCGTGCCGCGTCCTTCACGATGGGCCTGTTCCAGCGCCTCAATCACTTCGTTGGCAAAGTTCACGTCGGCCGCCTTGGGCGTGAAGGCATCATTGCAATAGGGCAGCTGATTGGGATGCACCAGCGACTTGCCGTCAAACCCCATGTCGCGGGTCAGGCGACAGGCTTGTTCAAAACTCTGCATGTCCTTGATGTCCACACTGATTCCGTCCACCACGGCGCGTTTGTGCGCCCGACCGGCGAGCAGTACATGTGACAGGCTGTAGTGCAGGGGAATGCGATCAGGCGTCTTGCGGCCGTGCAGCTGGGTCAGAAGGTCGCTGGTGGCCATGATGAGGCAGGCGATGCGGTCGGAGGCGGCCGCTATTTCTTCAGCACGCAAGACTGCAAGCGGGCTTTCAATCATGACCATGATGGGCAGATGTGCACCGCCAGCCGCGTCGAGCTCGGCCAATGCTTCCAGCACATCTTTCCGCGACTGGATGTTGGGGAACAGCACCGCATCGACGCCGCTTCGTGCAACAGCCTTGACATCATCCCGGCCCCAAGGGGAGTCCAGATCATTCACACGCACCACCAGTTCGCGGCGGCCGTATCCGCCCTGCAGCACCGCCTCCACCACGTTGCGCCGGGACAGTTCCTTGTTTTCAATGAGGACAGAATCGCCAAGGTCGAAGATAACCGAATCAACTTTGAGATTTCTGGCCTTGTTGAGATATCGGGTCAGGCAACCCGGTACGTACAGCATTGAGCGGCGGGGACGTAGATATGGGCTCATCTGGGAAGGCTAACAGTTCCTATAAATCATATGGTTAGCAAAGAAGTTGGGCTTGATGTGGGTGACCTGATAGGCCAAATGCTGCAGTGCACAGTTTAGGCGGGCAGGCAGGCGCTGTCAATCAGAACATGTATCTTATATAAGACATATGTTGTAGCGCGCATGCTAACATTCTGCCTATGACAACGCCGACTCCCCTGCCGCTGGCACCCAGCTTCCGGCCGCTCTATGACCAGATAAAAATACTGCTGACACAGAGTCTGATTGCCGGCGAATGGAAGCCCGGAGAAGCTATTCCCAGCGAAACTGAGCTGGCGCAACGGTTCGCAGTCAGCCAGGGAACTGTCCGAAAGGCCATTGACCAGCTTTCTGCGGAAAACATCCTGATCAGGCGCCAAGGCAAGGGCACCTTTGTCGCCACGCATACAGCACCCCAGCATCAATACCGGTTTCTCCGAATCTTCGGCAACAACGGCGACAAGCACCACCCGACCACACGGTTTATCGACGTACGCAAGGGTAAGGCCAATGCAAACGCTGCCAGACTTCTGGATGTCAAGATTGGCACCCCTGTACTCACCATTCGGCGCGTCCTGATTTTCGCAGGTCGTCCGCATATTCTCGATGAAGTGGTGGTTTCTGCAGCCTTGTTTCCCAATTTGACACTCGAACTTGCCGAATCCTCAAAGGGATCGCTCTACAGTTTCTTTGAGACAAGCTACGATATCCGCATGATCCGTGCAGAGGAGCGCCTCTCAGCTGTTGCTGCGGACGGATTCGCTGCTCGCGAACTCGGTGTTGCAGTGGGCTCACCGCTACTGGCGATTGATCGCATTGCCTTCACGTATGGTGACAAGCCTGTCGAGTGGCGCCGCGGGCTGGTGAACACGGATGGTTATGCGTATTTCAATGAACTTGCCTGAGTAGTCGATTGTCTACCGACCTGATTGCTACATCCCAATCTTGCGACAGCGACACCGGGATTTTGATCGCTTGACCTGTAAGATTCGGTCTGCAGCAAGATAGCCGTACACTCCTGCAGGCTCTGTACATACGTTGGTCGTTTGTGCGGGCGCAACAAAAGTCCTAAAATCAGGCGTTGCTGCGATGGTTGAAATCCTTCGCCATTTGCGGAACATGCCGTATTTCAGCTGCCAAACCAACCTTCCATCACTCCCAATGAGCTCCTCAGACGCAAAGCCCGCAAGGCAGCGCCCAAAGTACTACGACCTGAACCTCGCCAATCTTCCCGCACCGGGACTTCTGTCAATTCTTCACCGGATAACGGGCGCGGCACTATTTCTGATCCTGATACCGACGCTGTTGTTCATCCTTCAACAGACCCTGCAGTCAGAGTTGGATTTCCAGCGTTGGAAAGCCCACTTGGGTCACCCCATGGCAAAGCTCATTCTGATTGGATTCATCTGGGCCTATTTGCACCACTTTCTGGCTGGTATTCGCTACCTGCTCCTTGACGTTCATGTCGGCATTGACAAGGTTTCGGCGCGGTCTTCTGCCAGAGCAGTCATTGCAGCGGGCTTCATCGGTGCATTTCTGATCGGAGTCTGGCTATGGTGAAGCAAGCGCCCGTAGGCGCCCATTACGGACTGCGGGACTGGCTGTTGCAGCGAATTACAGCCGTGGTCATGATCATCTGGACCTTGTTTTTTGCCGGGCTGCTCATCTGGTGTCCCCCGCAAGGATGGGCTGACTGGAGACAGATGTTTACAGGCAATTTTCTGCGTCCCCTGACGCTGCTCTTCATCGCTGCACTGCTGTATCACGCCTGGATTGGCATGCGTGACATCTGGATGGATTACATCAAGAGTACGGCATTGCGCCTTACGCTCCAGGCGTCCACTGCACTATTGCTGATTTTCTACTTCATCTGGTCTGTAGCCATTCTCTGGGGCTGAACAATTTCCATGTCATTTCCGATTCGCAAGTTTGATGCAGTGGTTGTTGGTGCCGGCGGTGCCGGCCTTCGTGCGGCGCTGCAGTTGGCTGAGGCCGGGCTCAAAGTCGCCGTACTGTCCAAGGTCTTCCCGACCCGTTCCCATACTGTCGCCGCCCAAGGAGGTGTCGGCGCGTCACTGGGCAACATGGGCGAGGACAACTGGCTCTGGCACATGTACGACACCATCAAGGGTTCCGACTATCTCGGTGACCAGGACGCCATCGAGTTCATGTGCCGCAAGGCGCCTGAAGTGGTGATCGAACTGGAACACTTCGGGATGCCGTTCGATCGCAATGACGACGGCACCATCTATCAGCGTCCGTTCGGTGGGCATTCCCAGAATTTTGGCGAAAAGCCGGTGCAGCGCTCTTGCTGTGCAGCGGACCGGACCGGGCACGCCATGTTGCACACGTTGTATCAGCGCAATGTCCGTGCCAATACCCAGTTCTTTGTCGAGTGGATGGCACTGGATCTCATCCGCGATGCGAAGGGTGACGTGCTCGGCGTGACGGCAATGGAAATGGAGACTGGCGAGTCAGTCATTTTCCATGCCAAGGCAACCTTGTTTGCCACAGGCGGGGCGGGGCGGATTTATGCGAGCTCCACGAATGCCTTCATCAACACGGGCGACGGCTTGGGCATGGCGGCACGGGCAGGCATTCCGCTCGAAGATATGGAATTCTGGCAATTCCACCCGACCGGTGTGGCGGGCGCAGGAGTGCTCATCACTGAAGGTGTGCGTGGTGAAGGTGGCATCCTGCTGAACAAGAATGGCGAGCGGTTCATGGAACGCTATGCGCCGACCATGAAAGATTTGGCCTCTCGCGATGTCGTGTCACGGGCCATGGCAACCGAGATCAAGGAGGGCCGCGGCGCCGGGCCCAACGGCGATTATATTTTGCTGAAGCTGGACCACCTCGGCCCCGAGGTCATCAACAAGCGCCTGCCCGGTATCCGCGAGACTGCCATCAAATTCGCCAACGTTGATCCGGTCAAGGATCCGATTCCGGTGGTACCGACCTGCCACTACCAGATGGGCGGCATTCCCACCAACTACAAGGGCGAGGTGGTTGTTCCCTTGAACGGCAACCCCAACGCCGTCGTCCCGGGCTTCTACGCAGCAGGCGAGGTCGGTTGCGCGTCCATCCATGGCGCGAATCGTCTAGGCACAAACTCGCTCACCGACCTGTTAGTCATGGGGAAGTCATCTGGCGAGACTATGGTCACCTTTATCAAAGGCGAGGCCAGCCACAAGCCACTGCCCAAGGATGCTGGCGAATATTCGCAAAGTCGCCTGGCCAAATTGGAGACCCAGACCAATGGCGAGGATGTTGCCAAAGTGGGTGACGACATGCGTCGAATCATGCAGGCCCATTGCGGCGTGTTCAGGTTTCCGGACATGCTGGTAGCGGGTGTGGAAAAGATCAAGCAGGTGGCCGAACGTGCCGACAAGTTGGAGATCAAGGACAAGAGCAAGGTATTCAACACCGCCCGCATCGAGGCGCTGGAGCTGCAGAATCTGATCGAAGTCGCCAAGGCCACCATGATTTCCGCCGAAGGACGCAAGGAAACCCGCGGGGCGCATGACCGCGCAGACTTCCATGATCGGCCTGGCTTTGTCGCCGGCAGAGATGACCAGAACTGGCTCAAGCACACGCTTTGGTATCGGGACAACAACAAGCTGGATTACAAGCCTGTCAACCTGAAGCCACTTACCGTCGAGTCATTCGTACCCAAGGCAAGGGTTTATTGAACATCGCGTGAGTGTGAACATAGCGTCATTGCTTGCAGCTTTTACTCTCCAATTCCCAGGTCCCACATCATGAAACTCAGCATCCTCCGATTCGATCCCGACAAGGACGCCAAGCCTTACTTCAAGGATTACGACATCACGCTCGAAGAGAGCGACCGCATGTTGCTCGACGCACTCATTCGCGTCAAAGCCGTAGACGACTCATTGGCGCTTCGCCGTTCCTGTCAGGAAGGCGTCTGCGGCTCGGACGCCATGAACATCAACGGAAAGAATGGCTTGGCTTGCATCACCAAGATCGCAGACCTCACCGAACCTGTCGTGCTGAAGCCGCTGCCGGGCCTGCCCATCATCCGCGACCTCATCGTGGACATGACACAGTTCTTCAAGCAGTACCATTCAATCAAGCCGTATGTGCAGAATTTCGATCCGACGCCCGAGAAGGAGCGTCCGCAGAGTCCCGAGGCACGGGCTGAATTGGACGGGCTCTACGAGTGCATCCTCTGCGCGTGCTGCTCGACCGCCTGTCCTTCGTTTTGGTGGAATCCAGACAAATTTGTGGGTCCCGCGGGCCTGCTGGCCGCCTACAGATTCATTGCCGATACGCGCGATCAGGCCACCAATGAGCGGCTGGACAACCTGGAAGATCCCTATCGCCTGTTCCGTTGCCACACCATCATGAATTGCGTTGACGTGTGCCCCAAGGGGCTCAACCCCACGCTTGCCATCGGCAAGATCAAGGAGATGATGGTCAAGCGGGCGGTTTGAGATGGACGACCGGGCACGTGATCGGCTGCGCTGGCATGCAAGGCGCGGGCTTCTGGAAAATGACTTGTTGCTGACTCGTTATCTCGATCGCAGTCTGGCAGGGATGTCGCAGGAAGAAATGGGAATGCTGGACAAGCTGCTGCGCCTGGAGGACAACGATTTGTTGGACTTGCTCATGGGACGCTCGATGAGCAACGATGCAGATATCAATCAGATGGTTGCGAATATTCGCGAAGCGGGAGCGAATGGGCCGGACGTGTAGTGTTGGTGAAACACAAGATCAAACTCAAGATCGGGAGCTAGAACAATGAGCGAAAAAGGCAAGGCCACACTCTCCTACGACGGCAAGTCTTTCGATCTGCCAGTCTACGGCGGCACACATGGCCCGGATGTGATTGATATCCGGAAGTTGTATGGCCAGACGGGCATGTTTACTTACGATCCGGGCTTCATGTCGACTGCGTCATGCAATTCCCGTATCACCTTTATCGACGGTGACAAGGGCGAGTTGCTCTATCGCGGCTACGCCATTGAACAGCTCGCGACGAAGTGTGACTTCCTGCAAGTCTGCTATCTGTTGCTCTATGGTGATTTGCCAACGCCGCAACAGCGCACTGACTTTGTAGCGCGGGTGACAAATCACACGATGGTCCATGAGCAGATGCAGTTTTTCCTGCGCGGATTCCGTCGTGATGCACACCCCATGGCTGTCATGACAGGATTGGTCAGTGCGTTGTCCGCGTTTTATCCTGATTCGATCAATCTCCATGATTCAAGCCAGCGCGACATTTCTGCCATCCGTCTCATTGCCAAGCTGCCCACCTTGACGGCCATGGCCTACAAGTACACCGTCGGCCAGCCGAACATCTATCCGCGCAACGACCTCGACTACACCTCGAATTTCATGCGCATGATGTTCGCCGTGCCGGCCGAGGACTACAAGGTCAACAACGTGCTGGTGCGTGCGCTCGACCGCATTTTCATTCTGCATGCCGATCACGAGCAGAATGCATCAACATCGACAGTTCGCCTTTGTGCATCCTCGGGCACCAATCCGTTTGCGGCAATCGCTGCCGGTGTGGCCTGCCTCTGGGGCCCGGCGCATGGCGGCGCAAACGAAGCGGCGCTCAACATGCTTTACGACATCCAGAAGCAGGGTGGTGTCGAGAAAATTGGCGAGTTCATCAAGCAGGTGAAGGACAAGGACTCAAACGTGCGGCTGATGGGCTTTGGCCACCGCGTGTACAAGAATTACGACCCGCGCGCCAAGCTGATGCGAGAGACCTGCCATGAAGTGCTGCAGGAACTCGGCCTGCAGGACGATCCTCTGTTCAAGCTGGCCATGGCTCTGGAGAAGATTGCACTGGAGGACGATTACTTCGTTTCCCGCAAGCTGTATCCCAATGTCGACTTCTATTCAGGAATCGTGCAAAAGGCAATCGGTATTCCGGTCCCGCTTTTCACGGCGATCTTTGCGCTGGCACGCACAGTCGGCTGGATTGCGCAGCTCAATGAAATGATTGCTGATCCCGAGTACAAGATTGGTCGCCCCCGTCAACTTTACGTCGGTGCCGAACGGCGTGACGTGAAGTAGCACGGCCCACTGAATAGTCGAGGTGTCTTCATGATGCGCGAATTCCAGCAGTCCTCCTCCTTTTTTGGAGCCAATGCGCCCTACGTCGAGGAGTTGTACGAGCAATACCTCCTCGATCCGTCCTCGGTGCCAGAGAGCTGGCGCCGCCAGTTTGATGCGCTGCCCAACGTCGCCGGCAATGCCGGGAAAGATGTGGCTCACACGCCCGTCATTGCGGCGTTCACCGAGCGCGCGAAGCTGGGCGCGGTCCGCACCGTGGCGTCAACGGATGACGGCAAGCAGCTGAAGGTACTGCAATTCATCCGGGCTCACCGGGTATTGGGATCGCGCCAGTCACAGCTTGATCCGCTTAAGCGCATGGAAGTGAATCCCGTGCCCGAGCTGGAGCTTGCGTATTACGGCTTCACGGATGCCGACATGGACCGCGAGTTCTCCATGGGCTCCTGGCAGGGCAGCGTCAACAAGGCACGGTTCCGCGACATCGTTGCCAAAGTCAAACGTACCTACTGCGGCACGGTTGGCGTGGAATACATGCACATCGCCTCGACGGAGCAGAAACGCTGGATCCAGAAAGCCATGGAAGGGTCATTGTCGACACCCAATCTCAATGCGGAAGAGAAGCAGTTCATCCTGGATCGACTGACCGCTGCTGAGGGCCTGGAAAAATATCTGCATACACGCTACGTGGGTCAGAAGCGCTTCTCGCTGGAAGGTGGTGACAGCCTGATCCCGCTGGTCGACGACCTGATTCTGAATGCAGGCGCGCAAGGCATCAAGGAAGTCGTACTCGGCATGGCGCACCGCGGCCGCCTCAATATTCTCGTCAACAGCCTGGGCAAAGTTCCGTCTGACCTGTTCAGCGAATTTGAGGGCAAGCACAACGATCATTTGTCGTCGGGCGACGTGAAGTATCACCAGGGATTTTCTTCCGACATTCAAACCAAGGGTGGCAGCGTCCACCTGACACTCGCGTTCAACCCGTCTCATCTCGAAATCGTGAATCCCGTCGTGGAAGGCTCAGTTCGTGCACGCCAGCAGCGACGTGAGGACCATGAGGGCAAGCAGGTGTTGCCAATGCTCATTCACGGTGACGCGGCATTTGCGGGGCAGGGCGTGGTCATGGAGACGCTGGCACTGTCGCAAACGCGCGGCTTCCGGACGGGCGGCACCATCCACATCATCGTCAACAATCAGATCGGATTCACCACCAGCGATACGCGCGACACGCGCTCATCCCTCTACTGCACCGACATCGCCAAGATGGTCGAGGCGCCGATCTTCCACGTCAATGCGGATGATCCCGAAGCGCTCGTCACGATCGGACGCATCGCGCTCGACTACCGCATGAAGTACGGCAAGGACGTCGTGATCGACATGGTCTGCTACCGCAAGCTGGGCCACAACGAACAGGATGAACCCTTCGTCACCCAGCCATTGATGTACAAGAAAATCGCGCAGCATCCCGGCACACGCAAGCTGTACGGGGACAAGCTGACGGCAGAAGGCGTGATTGCAGCTGGCCATGCGGACGAACTGGTGACCAGCCTGCGTGCGTCGCTCGACGCCGGCAAGAGCACCAACAAGAACATTCTGTACGGCATCAAGCCCGCGTTGGCCGTGGATTGGGCACCCTATATCGGTGTCACCTGGCGGCACGAAGTGGAAACCAAGGTGCCGCTCGACACGCTCAAGGAGTATGGCAAGCGCCTGACCCAGTTGCCGTCCGAGTTCAAGGCTCATCCGACCGTAGAGAAACTCCTCGCCGCACGCCGCGAAATGGGTGAGGGCAAGATACCACTCGACTGGGGCATGGCAGAGAACCTCGCCTATGCATCGCTGGTTGCGGCTGGCACGCCGGTGCGTATTTCCGGGCAAGACTGCGGCCGCGGCACGTTCGCGCATCGCCACGCAGTGTTCCACGACCAGAATCGAGAGAAGTGGGACGCTGGCACCTACGTGCCGTTGCAAAACATTGCGCTCAAGCAAGGCAAGTTCGTGGTGATCGACTCGCTTTTGTCAGAAGAGGCTGTCCTCGGCTTCGAGTACGGTTACTCGACCGCGCAGCCGTTCGAGCTCGTCATCTGGGAAGCCCAGTTTGGCGACTTTGCCAACGGTGCCCAGGTTGTCATCGACCAGTTCATCAGTTCCGGTGAAGCAAAGTGGGGCCGCATGTGCGGACTCTGCATGTTCCTGCCGCACGGGTTTGAAGGTCAGGGGCCGGAGCATTCTTCCGCCCGTCTCGAGCGCTTCCTGCAACTCTGCGCGGAGCACAACATGCAGGTCGTGGTGCCGTCCACGGCAGGTCAGCTGTTCCACATGATCCGCCGCCAGATGGTGCGACCCCTGCGCAAGCCGCTCATCGTGATGATGCCCAAATCGCTGTTGCGCAAGAAGGAATCCGCGTCGACACTTGAAGAAATTGCCAATGGCAGATTCGAAGTCGTCATTGGCGAGACAGAGAAGGTCAACGCCAAAAAAGTGAAGCGGGTCGTCTACTGCTCTGGCAAGTTGTACTACGACATCGTGGCCGAGCGCGCCAATCGTGGCATTGACGACGTCGCAGTGGTGCGGGTCGAACAGTTGTATCCCTTCCCTCACGAAGAGTTCCAGCAGCAGCTCGACCTCTACCCGAATGCCAAATCGGTGGTCTGGGCACAGGAGGAACCAGGAAACCAGGGTGCCTGGCATCGCATTCGGCACTACCTGCAGCGGCCGCTCCGCGCGGACCAGACGCTCACGTACGCCGGACGCCTCTCGTCCGCTTCGCCGGCAGTGGGATATCTTGCGAAGCACAACGAGCAGCAAAAGGAGCTGATTGAAGCCGCGCTGACCTGGGACCAGGCACCGGCCAAAAAATAGCGCGTAGTGCCGAGCGCGTACAACAAGGAAATCATCATGCAAGTTGAAGTCAAAGTACCGCAGCTCTCGGAGTCCGTCTCGGAAGCGACGCTGGTCTCCTGGCACAAAAAGGAAGGCGAAGCCGTCAAGCGAGACGAGAATCTCATCGACGTCGAGACCGACAAAGTGGTGATGGAGCTGCCGGCACCCGCCGATGGCGTGCTGGTCAAGATCATCAGGGCAGATCGCAGCACCGTCGGCAGTGGCGAGATCATTGCCATCATCGACACTTCCGCGACCGCTTCCGTGAGTGCGGCCCGTGTCGAGAAGGCGGCACCCGCCACCGCACCGGCCCCTGCCGCAGCATCCAGCGCAGCCGCAATGAGTCCCGCCGCCGCCAAAATCGCGGCTGAGAACAACGTCACCGACGTCACAGGTACCGGTCGTGGGGGCCGTGTCACCAAGGAAGACGTTGTGAACAAGGTGGCTGGTGCATCGGAAACGGCCGCCCCGGCAACAACCGCCGCTGCGAAGCCTGCTGCCGCCACAGTTGCCATGCCTGCAGGTGACCGCGCCGAACAGCGTGTGCCGATGTCACGGCTGCGCGCACGCATTGCCGAACGTCTGGTGCAGTCGCAATCCACTGCGGCCATTCTCACCACATTCAACGAAGTAAACATGCAGCCGGTCATCGAGCTCCGCAACAAGTACAAGGACAAGTTCGAGAAGGAGCACGGCGTGAAACTGGGCTTCATGTCGTTCTTCGTCAAAGCGACGACCTACGCACTGAAGAAGTTTCCGGTCGTGAATGCATCGATCGACGGCAACGACATTGTCTACCATGGCTATTACGACATCGGTATCGCGGTAGGTACCGAGCGTGGGCTGGTCGTGCCCATCCTGCGCAATGCCGACCTCATGTCCATCGCCGAGATCGAGAAGACCATTGCCGACTTTGGCAAGAAGGCCAAGGACGGCAAGCTGACCATGGACGATCTTTCCGGCGGCACGTTCTCCATATCCAATGGCGGCGTATTCGGATCCATGCTGTCGACACCCATCATCAACCCGCCGCAGAGCGCGATCCTGGGCGTCCATGCCACGAAGGAGCGGGCTGTTGTCGAGAACGGACAGATCGTCATTCGGCCGATGAACTATCTCGCCATGTCCTATGATCATCGCATCATCGACGGCCGCGAGGCCGTGCTGACGCTGGTTGCGATCAAGGAAGCCCTTGAGGATCCGGCGCGTCTGCTGCTTGAAGTCTGAACTTGGCACGAAGGAAGCCATGGAAGCCCGCGAATATTCTCAAGCGGGCTTTCTTTTTCGTTGTGGGTTCGCTGCTCATCGGCCTGTTCATCATTCTGTTCGAGAGGCTGCTCTCTTGGTACGTCCCCAAGCATTTTTCGGTATCACTTGGCGTAGGCTTGGGTGTGGCCGTTGGCTTGGCGGTGATGAAGCTGGTAAAGCAATCCCCAATTTTCATGAAAAGTGTTTCGCCGTGGGTGGCGGGATTTTGCGCCGGATTGGGCGTGCATCTCGCCCGCTTCAGGCTACGCTGAGTTCAAGCCATAAACTGAGTAACTCTGCGAATATTGTTCGGTTGTCGCTTGATGCGACAATCGAATCCCTTCGGGACCGCCTGCGGCGTCCAGCGGAAGTCCACAGGACTTCCGTTAGTCGCGTACGGAAAGATAAAGCAAGAATGGAGATTACGAAACATGTCGCAACAATTTGATGTCGTGGTCATCGGTGCCGGCCCCGGCGGCTACACTGCCGCCAATCGTGCAGGTCAGCTGGGCCTGAAGACTGCCTGCATCGAGGGTTGGAAAAATGCGAAGGGCGACATGGCGCTGGGTGGTACCTGCCTCAATGTCGGCTGCATACCGTCGAAGGCCCTGCTGGCGTCGTCCGAGGAGTTCGAAAAGGTCAGCCACCATCTCGACGTGCACGGCATCAGTGTCGCAGGTGCCAAGTTCGACCTGGGCAAAATGCAGGCGCGGAAGGATGGCATCGTCTCCAAATTCACCAAAGGCATCGAGTTCCTGTTCAAGAAGAACAAGGTGACGTGGCTGCAGGGCTTCGGCAAGTTTGTCTCTGGCGGGGACCTCTACACGATCGAAGTGATGAACGGTGACAAGAAGGACACCATCACCGCGAAATCCGTGATCATCGCCACAGGCTCCAAGGCGCGCCACCTGCCTGGTATCACGGTGGACAATGACCTCATCTGTGACAACGAAGGCGCGCTGGCACTGACAGCTGTGCCAAAGAAGCTGGGCGTGATCGGTGCCGGTGTCATCGGTTTGGAGCTTGGCAGCGTGTGGCGGCGCCTGGGTGCCGAGGTTACCGTGCTGGAAGCACTGCCCAATTTCCTTGCGGCGACTGATGAGGCCGTTGCCAAGGAAGCCTGGAAGGCATTCACCAAGGATCAGGGACTCAACATCAAGTTGGGCGTGAAGATTGACAAAGTCACCCAAAAGAAAAGCGGCATCACCGTCGAGTATCGGGATGACAAGGACCTCGCGCAGAAGCTGGAGTGCGACAAGCTCATCGTGTCCGTGGGTCGTATCCCCAATACCGACGGACTGGATGCTGCCGCCATCGGCCTGAAGGTCAGCGACCGTGGATTCATCGACGTTGATGGGCACTGCAAGACCAACCTGCCCAATGTCTACGCCATTGGCGACGTGGTTCGCGGCCCCATGCTGGCACACAAGGCCGAGGATGAAGGTGTGATGGTCGCGGAAATGATCGTCGGCCAGAAACCGCATCTGGACTACAACTGCATTCCCTGGATCATTTACACCTCGCCGGAAGTGGCCTGGGTGGGAAAGACCGAGCAGCAGCTGAAGGCTGAAGGTGTGGCCGTCAAGGTGGGCCAGGTGCCGTTTCAGATCAATGGCCGTGCGCTCGGCATGGCGACGGGTTCCGGGTTTGTAAAGATGATTGCAGACGCCAATACTGATCGGATTCTCGGTGTGCACATCGTTCACGCCAATGCTTCCGAACTCATTCAGGAAGCCGTGGTGGCCATGGAGTTCAAGGCCGCATCCGAGGACATCGCCCGCATCACCCATGGCCACCCGACATTGTCGGAGGTGATGCGCGAGGCTGCGCTCGCCGTGGATAAACGTACCTTGAACATGTGAGATTCAGGGCAACGCAAACACAGATGAACACAGATAGGGTCCGCGCAATGGCAAAAGGGGGACGAATGAATTGGCGCTTGGCTTTTGCGAATATTCGCGAGGCAAGAGAAGAACTGGAGGCACTGGAGAAATTGGCTGTTGAGAAGACACGAAATGAAGTCTCTCTTGAATTGGGTTTGGAACACGCCTATCACCATCTCAACGTTGCCTGGCGCGCCCGACGTGTTTCCGAAAGCCGCTACAGCAGCTTGTCCGTTCGTGATTTCAAGTCATGGCGACGGTTTCCCAAAGATCTGCATGACGGCCTTTATTAGGCGAATATTCGCAGAACGATCTGTGTTCATCCGTGTTCATCTGTGGTTGCATGAGGCCGTAGCCACCCGCAGGGGTACGGCGTGAGCGAAACCGCGTCGACTGATCAACTCGACGACGTCGCCGTTGCGGAGGAGCAGGTCGCCGGCGGAAGCCAGTTTTCCGGCCCATTGGAGTGGTATTGGCAATACTCTCAGCGATCCGACTTCGAGACTGACCCGGCCCAGCTTGCCATATTGCAAAAGCTGCAGGCGCTGCACGAGGACCTGGTCGACTACAAGGCCTATCGCGCCGGCACCATCAACCGGGTCATCACCAACATGGGCCGGGGAAAACGGCCGCCGCGTGGCATGTACATCTGGGGCAGCGTAGGCCGCGGCAAATCGTTGCTCATGGACGCGTTCTACAACGTGGTTCCCTTGGTACGCAAACGTCGCATTCACTTCCATGAGTTCATGCGCTGGGTGCATGAGGAGATGCGGCGGCTTTCCGGCGTGGAAGATCCGCTGGATGTGATCTCCAACCAGGTTGCCAAAAAGCTGCGACTGCTTTGCTTCGACGAGTTCCATGTCAGCGACATCGCCGATGCGATGATTCTTGGCCGCCTGCTCGATTTCATGACTGACAAGGGTGTGGTCATCGTGCTCACCAGCAACTACGGACCGGATGATCTTTACCCCAATGGATTGCAGCGCGAGCGATTCCTGCCCGCCATCGAGATCCTCAAGTCACGACTCGATGTGGTCGAGATCGGCGGGCACACCGACCATCGCCGCCGCATCCTCGAAGGTCTCAATGTTTATCACATCCCGCCGGGCGACAGTGCGGATGCAAAGCTTGCCGAGGCTTTTGAAAGCCTTTCCCGTGCCCGCTATGCCGAGTTTGGCACGGTCACCATTGCCGACCGTCCCTTCAGCTTTCGCCGGCGTACCAAAGGCGTGATCTGGTTCGACTACGCGGAGCTTTGCATCAAGCCGCGGTCACAGATGGACTATCTCGAACTCGCACAGCAATACCACACCGTACTCGTCTCCGGCATCCCGCAGCTCGATGCACAATCACAGTCCGACCAGGTGCGGCGGTTTACCTGGATGGTGGACATTTTCTACGACATGCGGGTCAAGCTGATTGCCACTTCGGCCGTGGAACCGGAAGAGCTGGTGCTGGATCCACGCGGTGTCCGCCCGGTGAGTGGCGCCGCGCGCAACTCGCAGGATGGAGGCGGGGATCTCACCCGGCTCGTGTCTGCGGAGTTCGCGCGCACGGCAAGCCGATTGCGCGAAATGCAGTCGCGTGATTACTTCTCGCGTCGCCATGCATCGGCCAGCAACCCGACGGTACTCGCAGGTGCCACCATTTGACGTCACAGTCTGACGAAGGAGCCGGATTCATGTTCAAGGGGTTGCTGCTATCGAAGGACAACGATGCGTTCAGTGCAACGGTGGCGGAGATTGATCCGGCCCGTCTGCCTGAAGGTGATGTACTCGTCCGGATCGAGTATTCGACGTTGAACTACAAGGACGCGCTGGTTATCTGCAACAAGAGCCCGATCGTGCGCAAGTGGCCGATGGTCGCGGGCATCGATGGGGCGGGCGTGGTGGTGGAAAGCAGCCATCCGTCCTGGAAGCCGGGTGACAAGGTCATCCTGAACGGATTTGGCGTGGGGGAGTCCCACTGGGGTTGCCTCGCCGGTCTTGCACGACTGAAGGGCGATTGGCTGGTTCGACTTCCGGAGGCGTTCAACACGCGCCAGGCCATGGCCATCGGTACGGCGGGCTATACCGCGATGTTGTGTTGCCAGGCCTTGGAACGGTTCGGCGTCACGCCTTCTCAAGGCGAAATTCTGGTCACCGGTGCCTCAGGCGGCGTGGGCAGCATCGCCATTTCAATTCTTGCAGGATGGGGCTTTGAAGTGGTTGCGTCGACAGGGAAGCTGGATGAGGCGGACTACCTCAAATCCTTGGGTGCGAAGTCGGTTGTCGACCGCAGCGAATATTCGCAACCGGGCAAGCCGCTGCAGAAGGAACGCTGGGCGGGTGTCGTGGATGCCGTCGGTAGCCACACGCTCGTCAATGCCTGTGCCCAGACAAAGTATCGCGGTGTGGTTACGGCCTGTGGCCTGGCACAAGGCATGGATTTTCCAGCGAGCGTTGCGCCATTCATCCTGCGCGGCGTAGTGTTGGCCGGCATCGACAGCGTCTATCAGCCTCTGCCCGTCAGAACGTCTGCCTGGCAGCGTCTGGCGACTGATCTGGACAGGTCAAAACTCGATGCCATCACCCGCGGGATCAAGCTCTCAGAGAGCATCGACGCCGCGGCAGACTTGTTGGCAGGCAAAGTACGTGGCCGACTGGTGGTGTCGATTGCGGATTGACGCAAATCAGAAGCCGTTGCGATGAGCAGGAACGGACCGGCTTCGCGCCTGAATGGCGGAGTAAGATTGTGCAACCACAACGATCAATGAACTCGAGCACGAGGCCCGTATGAAATCAAAGGTCAAAATTCCCGGCACAACATCGAGCGCGGGTGCCAGCAAATACACCAGCTTCTACCAGCGATCCCTGACGCAGCCGGAAACCTTCTGGACCGAGCAGGCCAAGTCCATCGACTGGATGAAGCCATTCAAGCACGTTCGCGACTACAGCCGGCCGCCGTTTTGCAAGTGGTTTGTTGGTGGGCATACCAACCTGTGCCACAACGCGCTCGACCGGCACCTTGCCAAGCGCGGTGACCAGGACGCACTCATCTTTGTGTCTGCCGAGACCAGCCAGACCGTCCGCTACACCTATCGCGAGCTGCATGCGGAGGTGAATCGGTTTGCCGCCATCTTGAAAGCGCAGGGCGTGGGGAAGGGCGATCGCATCCTCATCTATATGCCCATGATTCCCGAGGCCGTCTTTGCCATGCTCGCCACCGTGCGGATTGGTGCGATTCACTCGGTGGTGTTCGGCGGCTTTGCCGCTGCGTCGTTGGCTGCGCGGATTGACGATGCCAAGCCCAAGGTGGTGGTCA
The DNA here is from genome assembly GCA_031394355.1 of Betaproteobacteria bacterium. GTDB lineage: Bacteria > Pseudomonadota > Gammaproteobacteria > Burkholderiales > Usitatibacteraceae > JAEUMY01. The sequence continues at coordinate 26,535 of JANNSU010000054.1, forward strand.
CCGCCGATGCAGGCCTGCGCATGGGCCGCATCATTGCGCTGAAGCCGTTGGCGGATGAGGCCATTGACCTCGCCAAATACAAGCCCGAGAAAGTGGTGATGATCCACCGCGGGCTGGATTACTCGGGGAAGCACGTGCCGGGACGTGACGTGCCTTACGCTGCCGTCCGTCTTCAGCATCTGGATGCAGAGGTGCCCTGCGAAGCACTGGAATCTTCGCATCCGTCCTACATCCTTTACACCAGCGGCACCACCGGCAAGCCCAAGGGCGTGCAGCGCGACACGGGCGGCTACGCGGTGGCGCTGGCTGCATCGATGAAACACATCTTCGACTGCAAGCCGGGCGAGGTCTATTTCTCCACGTCCGACATCGGTTGGGTCGTAGGGCACTCGTATATCGTCTACGGCCCGCTTCTCAATGGGTCAACCACGGTCATGTTCGAAGGCGTACCCATCAAGCCCGATCCGGGTGTGTGGTGGCGAATCGTGGCGGAGCACAAGGTGACCACCATGTTCTCTTCACCCACCGCCATCAGGGTGCTGAAGAAGCAGGATCCTGCCTGGCTGAAGAAATATGACGTGTCATCGCTGCGGCTCCTGTTCCTCGCGGGAGAGCCGCTGGATGAGCCTACGTCCGAATGGATCGAGAAGGGACTGGGCGTCAAGATCATCGATAACTACTGGCAGACCGAGACCGGCTGGCCCATTCTCTCCACATTTCAGGGTGTGGAAAAAATGCCGACCAAGCTCGGTGCTGCGGGTGTGCCCGCCTATGGCTACAAGCTCAAGCTGCTGCACGAAGAGACCGGCATGGAGGTCGGGCCGGGCGAGAAGGGCGTTCTCACCATCGTGCCGCCGCTGCCCCCCGGCGCCATGAGCACCATCTGGGGCGACGACAACCGCTTCGTCGACACCTACTTCAAGTCATTCAAGACCGAGATGGTCTACTCCACGTTCGACTGGGCAACCAAGGACAACAAGGGCTATCACACCGTGCTGGGCCGATCCGACGACGTCATCAATGTTGCCGGCCATCGTTTGGGTACTCGCGAGATCGAGGAAGCCATCCAGATGCACGCCAACATCGCGGAAGTGGCGGTCGTGGGCGTGGCCGATCCGCTGAAGGGCCAGGTGCCCATGGCCTTTGCGGTCGTCAAGAACGTAGACAGAGTAGCCACGCCGGATGGCTGCCATCAGGAGGAGAAAGCCATCATGGCTACCGTGGACAAGGCGCTTGGCGCGATCGCTCGACCGTCGCGCGTGTACTTCGTGACCCTGCTCCCCAAGACACGCTCCGGCAAGCTGCTGCGCCGGTCCATCCAGGCGCTTTGCGAGGGTCGCGATCCAGGTGACCTCACGACGATCGAAGATCCTTCAGCACTGGACCAGATCAAGGCAGTCTTGAAGTGATGCGCTGGCCGTTCAGGCGGCGGCATTCGCCTGCCCGCGCTGCTGCATGATCCGGTCGTTGTTCACGGACCTGCTGGCCCATTTTGTTGTGCCAGCGTTTGTCGCCTTGTTTCCGGCGCGGTTTGGCATGCGGTTGTCGCGCTGGCTTGTGCGCAACACGCCGCTCTATGCGACCGAAGCGCGGGACATCTGGGCGCAGGCCGCTGCGTTCCAACCCGATGCGAACAGTGCGCAGTGGCAGTTTCGCCATCGACTCATTCGCCTGCGAGATCACGTTGATCTCTACCTCTGGCTGTTCTGGGGCAATGGGTGGTATCGACGCAATGTACGGTTGGAAGGCGACTGGCCCGCAGCACCCAATGTCGTCGTGACGTTCCACTGGGGCGGCGGGCTGTGGGGATTGCACAGTCTTCGCCAGGCCACCGGTGGCTTCGCAGGGGTTGCCGCCCCGCCGCCTTGGGCCGCACTCAAACATCGGCCCGTACTCTTCCTGTATGCGCGGGTACGCACCTGGGTCACCATCCGCCTGCTGGGTGATGGACTTGTATATCCCGGCGGCGCTGCGCGCCATCTGCTGCAGGCGCTGGATCGTGGCACGTCGATATGCGGCCTGTATGACTCACCGAAGCAGGGCAACGAGAAAACACTTCCGGTCACGGTGATCGGGCGAACGCTGCATTTGCCGCGGGGCCTGCCCGCGATGGCGGCGAGCCGTCGTGTTCCGCTGGTTGTGTTTCATGCCGAGCCGGACATGCTGACTGGCGGCGTTGCCCTGCGCATCCTGCCCCCTGAACGGTTCGATGATGAACAGGCGGCGGCTGATCATCTCGCGCGTGAGCTCACCCAGCTCATTGAGCGTCAGCCAGCCAGCTGGCATCACTGGTATCTTTGTCACCAGTGACAGCCGCCACCTCCGCCACCTCAGCCCATTCCCACCCTGGGCGTTCACAGCCCGCACCGCTGGTGCCAGACCTGCTCGCACCCGGGCTCCGCCTCGTCTTCTGCGGGACGGCACCCAGCCGCGCCTCCGCCGCTGACCTGTCGTATTACGCGAAACCCGGCAACCGGTTCTGGCCTGCGTTGCATCGAGCAGGCCTGACACCCCGCCAGTTCGCACCGCGCGAATATTCGCAGCTGCTGGGGCTTGGTATCGGGCTCACTGACCTTTGCAAACATCACGCCGGCACGGACGCGGAATTGCCCGACAACGCATTCGACGTCAACACTTTTCTAGCCAAGGTGAAGGCCCATCAGCCTGCGTGGATTGCGTTCACCAGCAAAAATGCCGCACAGACAGCACTCTGCCGTGCAACAGACTACGGCGAACAGCCTGAGCGTTTCGGCACCACGCGCATCTATGTGCTGTGCTCACCATCCGGTCTCGCCACACGCTTCTGGCGCGAAGAAATATGGCTGGGTCTGGGCCGTCTGGTTGGGAAATCACCATGAGTCCGATCCACGCTGCCAAGCTCGCGCTGCGCAAGGAAGTCCTTGTGGCTCGTGACGCGATGCCCGCCTCGCAGCGCAAGCTGGATTCGATGATTCTGTGTGGCCGGCTCGCTGCGAATATTCGCTATCAGCGTTCCCGGGCCGTACTCGCTTATGCAGGCTTCGGCAGTGAAGTCGATACAGGCGATTTTTTGAAGCAGGTTCTGGCAGACGGCAAGATCCTGGCGCTGCCGCGCGTCGACAAGGCCAACAATGTACTGGTGCTCTACCGCGTGGCAGACTTGGACAATGACCTCGAGTCCAGCCAGTGGGGCATCCTCGAACCGAAGCCTGACCCATCGCGAATATTCGCATTGCGTGAAGCGGACTTTGTCCTCGTGCCGGGCCTCGCATTCGACGCGCAATGTAACCGCATGGGCTATGGAAAGGCGTTCTATGACCGCCTGTTCACCGACTGTCCTGGCCAATTGCCACACAGGCTGGCCGTTGCGTTCGATTGCCAGATTGTGCCGAAAGTCCCGGTGGGAATGTCGGACGTGCCGCTCGACGCCGTCATCACGCCGTCACGCGAATATTCGCGTTGATGGATTGGATTCTCAGAGGTGTAGCAGGTAGTCATGCCCCCGACGCCCAGCTCTGAACGGACATCAATGGTCTCTAGCTGTGAGAACATCGCTATATTCTCTTAGATAACCCGACGCCTTGATTTGCCGACCGGATACCACGCACCAATGACTGCAAAACTGATTGACGGCAACCAGCTTTCCCAGGAATTGCGTGCGGAGTTTCGCGTGCGTGTTGATCGTCTGCGCGCCATCGGCGTCACGCCCGGGCTGGCTGTCGTCATCGTGGGGGAAGATCCCGCATCAAAGGTGTATGTGCGCAACAAGGCCCGTGCCTGCGAAGCCATCGGTATGGTGTCGGAGGTGCATGAACTGGCCAGCACCACGGACGAGGCGGATCTCATCGCTTTCATCCGTCGGCTGAATGCCAAGCCATCCATCCACGGCATCCTCGTCCAGTTGCCGCTGCCGCGCCAGATTGACAGCCGTGCGGTCATTGAGTCCATTGATCCGGCCAAGGATGTGGACGGCTTTGCCTACAGCAACATTGGCGAGCTTGTCGTGGGGGAATCGATGTTTCCGCCCTGCACACCGTTTGGCGCCATGAAAATGCTGGAATACGCGGGCGTGGCCGTGGAGGGAAAGCATGCCGTTGTGGTGGGACGCAGCAATATCGTCGGCAAGCCCATGGCACTGTTGTTGCTGCATGCTGGCGCCACGGTGACGGTATGCCATTCGCGCACGCGCAACCTGGCCGAGATGGTGCGGCAGGGTGACATTGTTGTTGCTGCCGTGGGCAAACCACGAATGGTCACCGCGGACATGATCAAGCCGGGTGCCGTGGTGATCGACGTTGGCATCAACCGGTTGCCGGATGGCAAGCTGGTGGGAGATGTGGACTTTGAAGCGGTGAAAGCAGTCGCGTCGTGGATCACGCCCGTGCCCGGTGGGGTGGGGCCGATGACCATTACCATGCTGCTCTCGAACACCATCAAGGCTGCAGAGCGGGCTGCTGGTGTTCGGGATACGAATGCGGAAACGCGGATAGCGTAAGAGTGAGACAGCGATTGTGCTGACGCAGGAGACTTGAATTCGATGGGCACAGTCCCTACACTCCAATCATGAAGACCGTCGGAAATCGTTTGTTGCCCGAGTTCATTCTGGATCCTGCCGAGGCTCTGCGGCGGGGTTGCGCGCTGGACGCAATGCTGCGTGACACCACTGCACCACATCCCCGTGGTGTTTTTCGCGGCACCCATGCCTGGTTCAATGCGATGGACGAAGCGCGCATGCTTGCTGCGGCCAGACGCGTTGTGCAGGCACCGCGTGCATTCGCTGACTGAGGATTCGCTGCGCCACTTGCTCCGGAGGCTTTCCGAGGAGCGGGTCGAATACGCGCTGATCGGGGGGCAGGCTCTGCGGCTTCATGGCTATTTGCGCGCCACCGAGGATGTGGACCTGTTGGTATCGCCCGGAATCGAGAATGGCGCACGGCTGAAGCGTGCCCTGGCGCACCTTTCTGCTTCTGCAGAGATTGACGAAGCGTGGTTTACGCCACAGTCAGGTTGCGCGTTGGAGAATATCCGCATCGCCGACGAGATGGTCGTCGATGTTCTGTTCGCGGCGAATGGTTTCGACTACGTGGCACTCAAGCCATACATCCGGGATGTTGATGCAGGCGGCGTGACGGTGAAGTTGCTGGATGTCGACGGCCTTCTGCTGAGCAAAACTGACTGGCGCGAGAAGGACATTCTGGACAAGCAGGTGTTGATGCGCTTGAAGCAAGCTCAATAGTCAGGCCACTGATCCGGGATGTTTTACGGCAACTGCATCTAGCCTGATAGAGAGGCGCTCAACAGTCTTGAACCGACGGCTTCTGCGTTGCCTTCAGGTGCTTCACGGATTGTTCAACCAGCTGCTTCAGCACCTTCTGGTCGATATCCGCCAGCTTCTTCACGTACAGGCAACTCTTGCTGGTCTTGTGTTTGCCCAGCTTGGCCAGGAGGTCATCGTAGCCATCGAAGCCTGACATGATGTACAGCGTCAGCGCGTCCTTGCGCGGTGAGAAGCCGACCATCGGCCAATCGAGTGACTTGCCATTGGCGTAGTGCAGAGGCGTCGAGCCGAAGCCGACAATGGCGGGCCCCCACATGACCGCCTTGGTCTTGGTGACTCTCTCCATGAGCGCGCAGAGGTCGTGACAGTCCTCGCGGCGTTGCGACTCCGCAATGTTTGCGATGAATTCGGGCACGCTCGCGTAGGTGGGGCGGGTTTTCGGTTCGTTGGACATGGCTGTCATCCTGTTTCAACAATTGCGAATATTCGCGTGTTTGTGTTCGCGTGATTGTGCGGGCGCATCTAGAACCGCTCGTCCTCTCGCAAATACCGCCACTGCCCCACAGGCAGCTTGCCCAGCGCGACGCTGCCGATGCGGATGCGCTTCAGCCCGACCACATTGAGGCCGACCAGCTCGCACATGCGGCGGATCTGGCGCTTCTTGCCTTCGCGCAGCACGAACCTCAGCTGATCCTCATTCTGCCAGCTCACTTTTGCGGGCTTCAATGCCTTGCCGTCCAGCGAGAGACCGTGATTGAGCCGCTTCAAGCCACCTTCCAAGAGCTGGCCCTCGACTCGCACGAGGTATTCCTTCTCGACGTTGGAATCCTCGCCAATGAGCTGCTTGGCGACGCGGCCATCCTGAGTGAACACGATGAGGCCGGTGGAGTCGATGTCGAGGCGCCCGGCCGGGGCGAGCCCGCGCAGATGCACACCGTTGAATCGTTGTGTGGACTCGTCTTCGTTCCATTGATTGTCCGGCAGGATAAGGGTGACGGCGGGGGTATAGCCGGGCTCCGGCTGGCCAGACACGTATCCGATGGGTTTGTTGAGCAGGATGGTCACACTTTGCAGTTGCGCCGACTTGGCATCGCGCGCGAGCGTGATGGTCTGGTTTGCGAATATTCGCGTGCCCAACTCGGTGACCTTGACCCCATCCACAAACACCCAGCCGCGCTCGATGAAGGCATCGGCCTCGCGGCGCGAGCACAGGCCACGCTCGCTCATGAGTTTGGAGACACGCTGCTGGCCATCGTCGGGCGCGGTGCGGGAGACGGGTTGGGTGGGACGTTGTGCTTCAGGTTTCGGTGGACGCTTTGTTTCGTATGGCTTGTTACGTTGCGCCCCGTGTTGTTTTGGTCGCTGCGTTTGATCCCTTTTCGGGGGCTGCGTTTCAGGCAGTTGCGGGCGCTGCGTTTTATGCATTGTCTGGCGCTGCGTTTCAGGCAGTGTTGAGCGCTGCGCGCTGGGTGATGCCCGCTCCGTGTCGCGCGATCGACGCGATGTTCCGGTCGTTGAGCGTGAGGCGAAGGTCTTTCCACGATCTGCCATGTCAGGCTTGGTTGTCGATCGTGCAGCCGAAGGCGAGGTGCGTGGCGGCGGCCGGAAGGCGCGTTTGCCGTCGGGCGCTGGGCGGGATGGAGCGGAGGATGAGCGTCCTCTGGCCGGTGCTGATGCAGGCGTTGAAGGCGTTGATGGCGTTGATGGCACTTCAGGAGGCTTGCGCGGCGTGACATTGTCGAGGTCGACTGCAGGGTCGCTTGCGCGGGCGGGCGACTTGGCTACCGGACCAGAGCGCGATCGCGTTGGCGGCAGGCCGTCACCGGCTTTGGGTCTCCGATTGGATGGCTTGGCCACGGGCGTTGCGGGCGCTGTCGCGGGCGCGGCATTCTTCTTCAGTGTCAGTGTCTTGCCACTCATCGCACGGCCTCGCTCGCCTTGAGTACCTCGATGGCGACATCCACCGATCCCGCATTGCCGGCGATCAGTACATGACCTTCCTGAATCGTCGCAGCCAGCTTCATGTTTCGGTGGGCCAGTCTGGTGAGTTCCTTGCATTGGTCGTCTGCGATGCGCAGCACGGTGAGCTTGTTGAAGCGCGTGAGTTTGGACTCGATGCCCCGCCACCACATGTCAACGCCACGTCCATAGGCCACGACCACCACTTCGTCGGCCCGACCGTTTGCGCGCGCGACCTGCTTGTCGTCCGGCAAGCCGATCTCGATCCAGCGTTGGATGCGGCCAGTGAGGTCGCGCTGCCACAAGTCCGCATCGCCGGGTGAGCTGATGCCGGGGCCGGAGGAGAGCTGTTCATCGGCATAGAGTGCGAAGGCGACCAGCCTCACCATGAGCCGCTCCTCCGTCTCGGACGGATGCAGCGCCAGCGTAAGCGGGAAGTCTGCGTAGATATTGCGATCCAGATCTGCAACAGACAGATCGGCCTTGTAAATGGTGGATTTGAGGGCCATGGGCTACTTCACGGAAACAATGAGGATCTTGTTCTGGCTGCGGGCAAGTTCAATGATGAGGTCTTCGGCAGGTCGCTTGCTCAGGATAAACGACTCCATCGCCGTGATGCCGCTGTCCAGTTTGCCTTCATGCGTGGTGCGGGTCTCGGCGGTCGCCTCATCCTTGCACCACACAAACACCAGACCGGACTGGTCAATCTGCACGTTGAAGGGTCCCGCGCATTCTCCCGGCTTCGATGGGGTGCGGTGAATCAAGGTGTGCCGGGAACCGTCCTGGGCGGCGAGTTGCCTGGTGGCCTGCTTGATATCTTCGGCCAGGCGCGCGGCAGGGTCGGATGGGCCGGTGCAGGCCGAGAGCAACATGGAGAGGCAGATCAGCGTTCGGGAAATCATGAGTTGGACGTTCATGTGCGAATATTCGCATTAAATCGAGCTGACAGGCCTTGGGGCCAACAGGCCATCAGGAGGAGAGCGATGGGTAACGTCTACGAAACCGGGCTGGACAAGAACCCGGCCAACTTCACGGCACTGACGCCAGTGAGCTTTCTGGCGAAGGCGGCGCACACGTTTCCTGACCGGATTGCAGTCATTCACGGCGACACCCGCCGCACCTGGCGCGACGTGTACGCGCGGGCGCGGCAGCTGGGCTCGGCGCTGGCACTGCACGGCGTTCGCAAGGGCGACACGGTCGCAGCGATGCTGGCCAACACACCCGAAATGCTGGAAATGCACTTCGGTCCGGCAATGATCGGCGCCGTGCTGAACACACTGAACACCCGTCTGGATGCAGAAGCCATAGCCTTCATGCTCGATCATGGTGAAGCGAAGGTGCTGGTCACGGACTGCGAATATTCGCCCACCATCGCCAAGGCGCTGACGCTGGTGAAGCAGAAGCCCCATGTGATCGACGTGGACGATGTGATGCGGGAGAGTGGCGAACGCATCGGCGACATCGAGTACGAGGCTTTCATCGCCCAAGGCGATCCGGCGTTTGCCTGGACACCGCCAGCGGACGAGTGGGAGGCCGTTTGCCTCAACTACACCTCGGGCACGACAGGCAATCCAAAGGGCGTGGTGTATCACTACCGCGGCGCCTACCTCAACGCCATCAACAATATTCTTGACTGGTCGATGCCGAAGCATCCGGTGTATCTGTGGACGCTGCCGATGTTTCATTGCAACGGCTGGTGCTTTCCCTGGTCTGTCACGGCAGCAGCTGGCACCCACGTGTGCCTGCGGAAGGTCGACGCGAAGCTGATCCTGTCGCTTATTCGCACACACAAGGTCACCCACTATTGTGGCGCGCCCATCGTGCACAACCTGCTCATCAACGCGCCGGCAGAACAGAAGGCCGACATTGAGCACACGGTACATTGCCTGGTCGCCGGCGCACCGCCGCCCGCTGCCGTCATCGAAGGCATGGCAAACATGGGATTCGACTTGACGCATGTATACGGGCTGACTGAAACCTATGGACCCGCAGCGGTGTGCGCCAAGCATCCGGAATGGGCCGACCATCCGCTTGAGGAACAGGTGAGGCTGAACGGCCGTCAGGGTGTTGCGTATCTGTTGCAGGAGGGCATGACGGTCATGCATCCGGAGACCATGGTGCCCGTGCCCGCAGATGGCGAAACCATTGGAGAGATCATGTTCCGGGGCAATATCACCATGCGCGGCTATCTCAAGAATCCGGCAGCCAGCGACGCGGCATTTCGTGGCGGCTGGTTCCATTCCGGTGATCTGGCCGTGCTGCACCCTGATGGCTATGTGAAGATCAGGGACCGGGCGAAGGATGTCATCATTTCCGGTGGCGAAAACATTTCTTCACAGGAGGTTGAAGATGTCTTGTCGCGCCACCCGGCGGTGCTGTTGTCCGCTGTCGTGGCACAGCCGGATGAGAAGTGGGGCGAGACGCCTTGCGCATTCATCGAACTGAAAGATGGGGCGGTGGCGACCGAGGCGGATATCATCGACTTCTGCCGGACGCGTCTTGCGCGCTTCAAGGTGCCCAAACACGTAATCTTTCGGCTGCTGCCCAAGACCTCGACGGGAAAGATCCAGAAGTTCGTACTGCGCGAATGGGCGCGCAGCACGGATGCGTTTCAGTAGTCAACTATTAAAAGAGCAAATCCATATGGGAATCGACATGAGAGAACTGCACTGCCTGGGCCTGTCTCAAGCGGGTTTCCACCGAATCGCCTACCGGGATTGGGGCCATCCGGGCAATCAGCGTGTGCTGATCTGCGCACACGGGCTCACCCGGAATGCCCGCGACTTCGATGATCTGGCGAGCTCGCTCTATGACCAGTATCGCGTGTTGTGTTTTGACGCGGTGGGTCGGGGCAAGAGCGACTGGCTGGCGAACAAGGCCGACTACGGCTACGCGCAGTACACCGCCGATGCAAATACGCTCATCGCCCGCACCGCCGCGCCGGTGGTGGACTGGGTGGGGACCTCCATGGGGGGAATCCTCGGGATGATCCTGGCAGCCATGCCCAATTCTCCCATCCGGCGGCTCGTGATCAATGACGTCGGCTCGCTGGTGCCAAAGGCTTCGCTGGAACGCATAGCGACCTATGTGGGCAAGAAAATGGAGTTCGAGAACGAGGAGGCGCTGGTGGCGGCAGTCCGCGCGGTCAGCCCGTTTGGACCCCTGTCCGATACCCAATGGACACACGTTGCCACCAGCGGCGCACGGCGGCTGGAAGGCGGCCGCTGGACGGCCTCCTATGACCCAGGCATTGCAGAGGGACTCGCCAGTGCCGTGTCAGGCGACATCGACCTCAGTGCTTACTGGAACAATGTGAAGTGCCCGGTGTTGCTCACGCGAGGCGCGGACTCCGATCTGCTGCTGCCAGAGACCTATGCGGCCATGTGTGCGAAACCCAACGTGAAAGGCGTTGAATTTCCGGGTGTGGGCCACGCACCCATGTTCATGGATGCCGGCCAGATCCGCATAGTGCGCGACTTTCTGCTGGCCCCTTGATGGCAGCCGCAGTGGATGTCGCCATCATCGGCGGCGGGCACAATGGTTTGGTCTGTGCGGCCTATCTTGCCGCCGCAGGCAAGTCCGTCACTGTGCTGGAGCGGCGAGATATTGTCGGCGGTGCCGCGGTTACCGAGGAATTCCATCCCGGCTTCCGCAACTCGACGGCGAGCTATACGGTCAGCCTGCTCAACCCCAAGATCATCCGCGATCTCAAGCTGCGGGAGCATGGCCTGCGTGTCGTCGAGCGACCGTTCTCCAACTTTCTGCCGCTGTCAGACAATAGCTGTATCCGGATCGGCGGCGGTCTGGAAGCCACGCAAGCAGAAGTTGCGCGCTTCTCGAAGCGGGATGCTGAACGTCTGGCGGATTACTACGCCATGCTCGACCGGGTTGCAGACGTGTTGCGCGACCTGCTGCTGGAAACGCCTCCCAACATTGGCGGTGGTATCACGGATCTCTTCAGCGCCTGGAAAGTAGGCAAACGATTCAAGCAGCTGGACATGGCGGCCCGCCGGGATGTGCTCGACCTGTTCACGATGTCGGCCGCCGATCTGCTGGAACGCTGGTTCGAAAGCGAACCGGTGAAGGCCTGCTTCGGCTTCGATGCGGTCGTCGGCAACTTTGCGTCACCGTGGACACCGGGTTCCGCTTACGTCCTGCTGCACCATGTCTTTGGCGAGGTGAATGGCAAGCCAGGCATCTGGGGCCATGCCGTGGGCGGCATGGGTGCCATCACACAGGCGATGGCAAAGGAGGCGACGTTGCGTGGTGCGAAACTTCGCACTGGTTGTGATGTGGCGACCATTCGCAAGGTTGGCACCCAGTTCGAGGTGGCGCTGGCGAATGGCGACACATTGAGTGCGCGGCGCGTGGTGTCGAATCTCAATCCGCGTCTGTTGATGCAGAAACTCACGGAAATGCCGGAGATCACCGCAGAGCTGCGTCAGAGATTCGACAACATCGCCTGTGAATCGGCCACGCTGCGCATGAACGTGGCGCTGTCGGCGCTGCCGCGCTTCACCTGTTCACCCGAGCCGGGCCCGCATCATTCATCCGGCATCATCATGGCACCCACGTTGGACTACATGGATCGTGCGCACACCGATGCCAAAGCGCATGGCTGGTCGCGCCAACCCATTGTCGAAATCCTCATCCCCAGTACCGTCGATGATTCGCTGGCGCCGCCAGGCATGCATGTGGCGAGTCTGTTCTGTCAGCACTTTCGCTACGCACTGCCGGATGACAGCGAAGGGCAGGCGCGCAGTTGGGATGACGAACGTGAGACGGTGGCAGACCGCGTGATCGACACCGTCAATGGCTTTGCGCCCAACTTCAAGGCAAGTGTGATCGCGCGACAGGTGCACACGCCGCTCGATCTGGAGCGCAAGTTCGGGCTGATCGGCGGCGATATCTTCCACGGCAAGCTGTCGCTGAATCAACTGTTCAGCGCACGACCGGTGCTGGGCTATGGCAACTATCGATTGCCTGTGCCCGGGCTCTATCTCTGCGGGTCAGGCGCGCATCCCGGCGGGGGTGTCACGGGTGTGCCGGGACACAATTGCGCGAGGGAAATCTTGAAGGACTCTTGAAGGCGCAGGGGATGGGGGATAGGGAATCGGGAATAGGGGCTAGGGAATGGCAAAGGCAAAGGGGCGGGGTCGCTATGGCCTATCCCCTATTGCCCATTCCCTTCTTTGTTTCAATCCCACTTTGGCGCGCGCTTTTCAATGAACGCATCGACACCTTCGATCGCGTGCGGCGCAAGGAAATTGCAGGCGATGGTTTCCGACGCATCTGCATAGGCTGCTTCAAGGCTGAGATCCATCTGGCGATAGAAGAGGGCTTTACCGGTCGCAAGCGCCGCACGCGGCTTGACGGTCAGCCTGGCGGTCAGCGCCAGACTCGCAGCGCGCAGTTGGTCGGCAGGCACCACGCGATTGACCAGCCCCCAGTCCAGCGCTGTCGATGCATCGATGAAGTCGCCGGTGAAGAGCATTTCCGCAGCCCGCTTTCGCGCGATGGCGCGGGTGAGCGGCACGGCGGGAGTTGAGCAGAACAATCCCAGGTTGATACCGGACACCGCGAAGCGGGCATGGTCTGCGGCAACCGCCAGATCGCATTGTGCAACCAGCTGGCAGCCTGCGGCGGTCGCCATGCCATTGACTTCCGCGATCACTGGCTGCGGCAATCGCGTGAGCTTCAGCATGACTTCACTGCAGGACTTGAAAAGTGCCGCCACGCTGATCTCGGTTGAGTCGCGGCGCATCTCCTTCAGGTCGTGTCCTGCGCAGAACGCCTTGCCGTTCGCAGCCAGGATCACCACGCGAATATTCGCATCCTCCGCAAGCTGGTCCAGCGCAGCGTGCAGCGCCGAAAGCAGGTCAGCTGACAGCGCGTTGAACTTGTCAGGACGATTCAGCGTGAGGATGGCGACAGGGCCTTGCGTTTCCATCAGGATGGGTCGTTGGCCGGTTTCGGCACCGGATACCGTAATCAAGGTAGACATGGTTGTTGTCACATCCGTCAGGCAGAAATGGGAGTAGGGTAAACAGATGTTGAATCCTGGGCGGACATGGACGCAAGGGCTGGTTTTGCGACGTTTACAATCGCCCGCCTGCGGCATAGACTGTATCGATTGCCGGAGCATGAAAATGTTCAATAAAAACAGACATCAAGACCAAAATGGCACGGTCTCCGGCAGCCGATCAACCACTATTTCCGGGGATTTCTGATGTTCCACCGCTTGTCTTCCCGAATCATGCCCGCTCGAACCTTCTTGTGCGCCGCCATTTTCGCCGGCGCATCATGGGCTTTGCCGGCCTTCGCCGATCCCAAGGTCATTCAATCCGCCCAGCGCCTGCTGGCCGCTGGCAATCCCAAAGAGGCCTACGCCGAATTGATGGCTGCCGCCAACAGGCTGACGGGCAACATTGAGTTTGACTACCTCTTGGGCGTCGCAGCGCTCGACAGCGGCAAGATTGACGAAGCCATCATTGCCTTCGAGCGTGTCCTCGCCGTGAATCCGAATCATGCCGGTGCCAAGCTTGACCTCGCCCGTGCGTACTACACCGCAGGCGCATTCGATCTGGCCGAAGCGACGTTCGAAAACCTGAAACTCTCCAACCCGCCGCCGTTGGCGCTGCAGAGTATCAATCGCTACCTGGCTGCCATTCAGGAACGCAAGAAGCTGACCCGCAGCGGACTGGTGGGCTATGGGGAGTTGAGCCTCGGGTTTGATACCAACCTTACCGGCGTGCCGGGCGACTTTTCCAGCGCAGTGTTGAACGCCTTCGGCCTTCCCGGGGTGGACCCTACCGGCAATTCAGTCAAGCGCCGTGCGCCCTTCGTCGGCGCGCAGGGTGGTTTGGATTACTTCAAGCCGCTGTCGCGGGGGTTCAGTGTGTTTGCTGGCCTGGAAGGTCGAAGCAGGGCGTACCGCAAGGCGTCCGACTTCAACCTGCTGGGCGGTGAGGGGCGTGCGGGCGTGACGCTCAATCAGGGGGCACAGCAGTGGCGTCTGCTGACAAACGCGAGTCAGTTCCGCCAGGAGGGCCAGGCGCCCGGCGAACCGAAGCCCACCAATGATCGCAATTCAGCGGGTATTGCCGCCGACTGGCGACTGGCGCTGGATCAGCGCAACCAGATTGGCGCAGCAGTGCAGCTATCGCGCCAGCGTTTCCCCGACAACGATCTTGAGGATTTCGACCAGGTGCTGGTTTCCGCATCGTGGCTGCGTTCCTTCGAGGCCAAGGGTGTACCGCTCCTCTACCTCACAGCATTTCATAGCCGTGACGAGGCAGAAAGAAAGCTGCCCGATGGCCTGTCGGACAAGAGCAAGCGCGTAGCCGGGCTTCGCAGCTATCTCCAGTATTCCCTGACGCCCACGCTGCAGTTTTTCAACGGGCTGGGCTACACCCAGCGGCGTGACAGTTCTGCTTTTGCACGGGCCACCCAGGTGGAGTTCGGTCGTGACCGCATGGCAGACCTCTCGATTGGACTCAACTGGAAATTCCAGCCCACCTGCACGCTGCGTGCGCAGTGGCTGTATTCCCGCAACGATTCCAACATTGCCATTTACGACTACACCCGCAGCGAGGTGTCGTCGGCCATTCGCTGTGACTTTGAATGAGGCTTCACAGGAGCCCGACCATGAACAAGACCAAGCAGTTTGCGCGCCACCTTCTGATTGCAACGTTGGCCATTGTTTCTGCAGCGGGCGCCACCCAGGCCCGGGCGGCAAGCGGACAGTTCACCTTCGTCACCGGGGACGTCAGGGTCGTCACTGCGGCCAATCGAACGGTGCCTGCAACGAAGGGCATGGAGGTCAATCCCGGCGATCTCATCGTCACCGGCACCGACGGCATGGCGCAGCTCGCGATGATCGATTCCGCCCGACTCAGCTTGCGATCGCAATCGCAGATGCGCATCGAATCCTATCCGCGCACACGGGAGGGCACCGATGGGGCCATCCTCAATCTGGTGCGCGGCACGATGCGAACCTTCACCGGTCTCGTCTCGCCGACTTCCCGCGAGAAATATGCAATGCGCACCAAGGTGGCCACAGTGGGTATCCGCGGATCCGGAAACATCCTGTACCACTGCGACACAGACTGCCCGCCCGTGGAGGGCGGCAACCAGCCAGGTCCTGACACCACCTTCAACCACACCATCGAAGGCAGTCACCATGTCCAGACGCTGGGTATGAACATCGCGCCAGTCGTGACCGGTCCAGGCCAGACGGTTCAGATCAACCAGGGGCAGCCCCCGCGCTTTATCGCGACGCCAAACGTGATTTTGGAGGCCGGGCGGATCATGTCCGGAAAGCAAAGCAACCAGCCGGATACGCCACCCGAGGAGGGCCGCAATGTCAGCGCGCCGGGTCCCAATGCCGGCGGTGGCGGCGCACCGCCGACCGGCAATGCAGTAGTCGGCAACAATGGGCTTGGATTTTCGGTGACCGATGCTTCCGGCAACATCGTCGGCGCCGATCCGCTCGGCATTCGCGACGTGGTCATCGCTGGTGGCTTCGCGCTGTCAAGCCAGGCAACCGCTGCCGGGCTCACCATCGATGCCGCGACCGGTGCGCTGCGTGGCTTCACAAGCTATGCGGGGCTTCAAAGCGGCGTCAGCGTAGGCATCAGCGGCGGCGGGCTGGCTGAATCCCGGTCCGTCGTGGTGGGTGGCACCACCATCAACATCGGTCGCTGGGCCAGTGCGGATCTGTCTGTTCTGGGCAGCACCCTCGGCAACCCGGGCGGTGTGCACTACGGCTATGCCAGCGCCGGGTTTCCGGCGTACTTGTCAGAGGTGTTGACCGGCGAGGCAACGTACACGCTGGCTGCGGCCACCAGCCCCACCAATCAAGCCGGTGCCACCGGCACACTCGGCTCCGCCACACTCAATGTGAATTTCTCCAACCGGACACTCAATGCCACGCTCGCCGTGGCGTTGGGCACGGGCTCCTGGAATCTCACTGCCACCGATGTCCCCATTTCATTGAACAGCTTCTTTGCGTCGTCAGGCGACCGGCTGGTGGTGAGCAATGCAGCCGGGCAGAATTCGCGGACGAACAGCCGTCTGTTCGGCAGCATCGAAGGAAGCTTTGTCGGGACAGGCCTCAATGGTGCCATCCTGGGCTATGCGTTCACCGATCAGACCGGTTCCGGTCCCTCCACGTTCAACACGATCTCCGGTATCGCGGCACTCACCGGCAATGCCCAGGCCTCCACGGCGGCGTTCCGGGTCGGCTTGATTTCAGACGCGGCAGGTGTGCTGGCCGAATCACCCTTTCTGCGCAATCTGCTGATTTTCAATCGCAGTGGTGAAGTCACTCAGGACCAGGTCAATGGCCAGATACGCGGATTCTCCGCGCCGGTGAATGTCCAGTCGGTCGGCTACACGCCGTATGCCGGTTATGGCATTGGCACTGCGAATGTCCTGGATGGGGGATTTGATCCGGCGACGGGACTCAGCTGGGGACGCTGGTCCGGTGGCGCGGCGACCGTTGCCGCAGGCGGCAACAGCCAATCCGTATCCCTGTCCGGGCAGAGTCTGCATTATGTCTTCGCCGGTGCGCAATCCGGGCCAGTGTCGTTACCGCTTACCGGAACCGCAAGCTATGACGTGATGGGCTCCACCCGCCCCACCAACGGTACCAACGTGGGCACGTTCAACAGTGCGACGCTCAACGCCAATTTCACGGCCCGCACCGTGGACTTTGGTGTCAACTTCACCAACAACGGCCAGACCTGGAATGCATCGGCAAATGGCGTACCCATTTATCGCGACATGACCTTTGGTGCCTACGCAGGCGCGAACCTACCTGGTGTGCCACTGCCAGCCCAGCTCAACATCAGTTGCACACCGAGTTGCGGACAGGGTGCTCGGGGTGCGGTGGATGGATTCTTCACAGGCCGCAGCGGCCAGGGTGCCGGGATGATGTACCACGTTGGTGGCAGTAGCGGTGCCGTCGCTTTGGCGCGAAGAGGTGGGTGAGTACGGGGTTTCGCGAAGCATGCTTCGCGCCGTACGAACGACCGGCCGATGCAACGGCCGGGCTGGGGCGGAGCCAGTACGGGGTTTCGCGAAGCATGCTTCGCGCCGTACGAACGACCGGCCGATACAGCGGCCGGGCTTTGGTGTGCTTCCAATATTCGCAAGGGAGGAATTGATATGAAAATTCCAAAGATCCATGCATGGTTGCTGGTGCTGGGAATGGCCGCTGCATCGAGCAGCTACGCAGCGGTCTTCGGCGTGACCAACACGGCAGACATTGGTGCAGGCTCGCTGCGGCAGGCCATCACAGATGTCAACAGCGCTTGTGGCTCCGGGCCGCACACCATCGAGTTCAGCATCGCGGGTGCGGGTCCGCACAGCATCCAGCTGTTGACAGCCCTGCCTTGGCTCACCTGCAGTGGCTCCAGCATCAACGGCTACAGCCAACCTGGCGCTGCAGTCAACACTGACGCCGGGCCGACCAGCAACGCTGATCTGCGCATCATCCTCGACGGTTCGCTATGCGATTGCGATACGGGAATCTATCTGGGCGGCCCCGGTACGGCGGTCAAGGGCCTGGCGGTGCACAGCTTTTCGCTCTACGGCATCGGCATCGGCGCTGCGGCGACAGGTGCCTTCGTACAGGGCAACTACATCGGTACCGATCCGGGCGGAAACACCGCACTCGGCAATGGTGTAGGGGTGTACGACAACACCGGTAACGGCGTCATGATCGGCGGACCGGCTGCTGCTGATCGCAACCTCATCAGCGCCAACTTCGGATTCGGTGTTCGACTGCTCGCCGCCGGGGCAACCGTTCAGAACAACCTCATTGGCGGCACCCGAGGTGGCCTGTCAGGCCTTGGCAACAGCAGTCATGCCATCAATGTGGAAGCAAGCGGCGTGCAAATCCTTGACAACCGGATGCGCGACAATGGAGACCCGCAAATTGTGGTTGGCGACGGCGGCAGCGACCCGACGGATGTACGTATCAGCGGGAACAGCGTCTTGAGCACAGGCGGCAACGGACTTTGCCTCAACAAGGTGTCATTCAGTTGTGCCTATCTGAACTTGCCGCAAGACGATGCAATCGGTCCCTACGATCAGGACACTGGCCCGAATGGCTGGCAAAACCATCCCGTCATCTCTGCGGCAGCGCTCAGCGGCGGCATGCTCACCGTTACGGGCTTGTTGCGCACCGACGGCACCAGCAGCAATTACTTCATCGAGTTTTTCGAGGCTACGTCGTCCTCATCCCGCGATGGGCGCTATCTCGGCTTTGTCTCGGTCACCACGAACGTGAATGGTGAAACCCCGTTCAGCCACACCTTTGCCTTCCCCGGTACCGTGGGGCCGCCCATTTCGGTCACGGCGGTGCGCGCCGCCGCGCCATTCAACACCTCCGAATATTCGCTCCCTACGCTGATCACGGCGGGTGCGACCTGCGGCAACACCGAGGTGACCAACACCGCCGATAGTGGGGTCTGCTCGCTTCGTGCTGCAATTACCTACGCCAACGCCAACTGTGGCGGCCCGCAAACCATTGCATTCAATATCGTGGGCGTCGGCCCGCACCTGATCACGCTTGCAACGCCTCTGCCAACCATTAGCTGCAACGATCTGATCATCGACGCAACAACTCAATCAGCCTATGCAGCCAATTCGCAGAGCAACGGTTCCGACAATGCAGTGGTGAAGGTAGGGTTGAATGGCGCGCCAATAACTGGCGGTGGACGTGGGATCGATATTGCCGCCAACAACGTCACCATAAAAGGCTTGGCCATCTACTCTTTCCCTTGGGAGGGCGTGTTTATTAGTGGCACGGGCTCGCGGATACAGGGCAACTACATTGGTACTGATCCAGGTGGTACTGCCGCGCTGGGCAACGGCTTTGCCGGCGTCAAGATTGCTTCCGGGACGGGTCACTTTATCGGCAGCGATCTGGGATCCACTGTCGCATCCGAGCGCAATCTCATCACCGGCAACGGCATTCATGGCATTGAGGTGGAACCGGGTGCGGCTGCAAGTATTGGCGGCAACCTCATTGGCGGTGACCGCAACGGCAGTCTTTCCATTGCCAATACCCTGGGTGGGGCGCGCATTTCGGGCTCGGCAACCAATTTCCAAAGTAACTACATTCGTGGCAACAGCGGGCCTGGTATCCAAGTGGAAGGTGCGGCCACCGGTGTGCTGATTACCCAGAACCGCATTCACGGAAACGTTTTCGGGCAGCCGGCTGTGTGCCTGTTCAATGGCAGCACCTGCGCCAGCGGCGTGGTACAGGACAGCCTCCTGGTCCCGTACGACACTGATGGCGGTCCCAACGGTTGGCAAAATCATCCTGTCATAACGTCCGTCATACATGGCGCAGGAAACACGACGGTGATAGGTACTTTGAAGTCGCAGCCTGGTCTGAACTACGCCATCGAGTTTTTTGGCAACAGTGCGGTGACAGGTCTGCGCGAAGGCGAGAATTTCATCGACTCGGTGTTCATGACACCGGATGTCAATGGCTTGATTAGCTTCAATCGGGTCATCGTGGGCCTGCACGACAATATCACCGCAACTGCAACACGTGCTGCGGGACCCATTGACACCAGCGAATATTCGCTGCCTGTCGTGGCGGTGCTGGGCGGACCCGTTTTCACTCCCTCCGCCACCTCGTTCACCTTCCCAGCCACCGCGATTGGACTTTCTGCGGCAACGCAGACGCTCACCATCACCAACACGGGCACTGGCGCGATCACTGCAACCGGTGCGGTACTGAGTGTTGGCGATTTCTCCAACAGCACCACCTGTCTCGCCGTGCTTTCGGCAGCGGCGAGTTGCACGCACACGTTCACCTTTACTCCAACTGCCACGGGAACGCGTTCTGCCACGCTCACGATCACCACCGATGCGCCGGGCAGCCCGCATGTCATCACGCTGAGCGGCCTGGGTGCTGCGGCCGGTGTTGAGCCTACGGTCAGCTTCGCACCCAGCACGGTGACGGTCGGCAATGTGTCCACGCTGTCGATCCTGCTCACCAACAGCAATGCTGGCGCCGCAATCGTGAATCCGTTGACCATTACCTATCCTGGCGGGCTGGTCAATGCGGCCGTGCCTCTGGTCAATTCGAGCTGCGGCGGTACGCCAAGCGCTGCGGCAGGTGGTAGCTCGGTGGGCTGGGGTACCGCCATTACCATCGCGCCAGGCGGATCCTGCCTGCTGTCGGTCAGTGTCACGTCGACGTTGGCCGCAAACTACACCGTGAATGTCTCGGCGGGAAGTGTAGTCAGCAACATTGGCAACAACGTGCTCACGGCCTCTGGTACGTTGACGGTTGGCGCGGCGTCAGCACCGCCGACGGTTGCGCTCAGTCTTGCTCCCGGAAGCATTCTGGTTGGCGGCACGTCAGTCCTGCAAATAGACGTGACCAACCCTAACGCTGTGGCCGTGGCAGGTTGGTCGCTGACTCTCACGTATCCGCCCGGTGTTGTGAATGCCGCTGTACCGGCGGCCTCTGCC
This sequence comes from Betaproteobacteria bacterium, assembly GCA_031394355.1. GTDB lineage: Bacteria > Pseudomonadota > Gammaproteobacteria > Burkholderiales > Usitatibacteraceae > JAEUMY01. Next base: position 47,251 of record JANNSU010000054.1, read on the forward strand.
AGCAACGGCCTGTGTGCCAGCAACAGCAACATCATTGCAGCCGCTGGCGGCAACTCGTTCGCCTGGGTGACCACGGGCGGCGGCATAGGCGGCGGCGAAACCTGCCGACTCGAGGTGTCCATCACCTCAGCATCGGCTGGCAGCTATACGGTCAGCGTTCTTGCCGGGGCGATCGCGAATGCGGTTGGCTCGAATGCCGCACTGGCCAGTGCCGCGCTCAATGTGGGGTTGCCTCCGCCCACAGCAAGCCTGACGCCAGCATCGCTCATCTTTGGCCCGGTGAGCGTGGCCGCGAACAGCGGCGCGCAGTTGCTTTCATTGACGAACACCAGTTCGACAACACCGCTCAATATCAGCAGCGCTTCTGCAACCGGACCTTTCAGCTTTGTCGCCGGGACAACCTGCACGACGGTGGTGCCGCTTGCGGTGCTCACCACCTGCCAGATTGCCGTCCGCTTCAATCCCATCGCGATCGGTGCGGCCACCGGCACGGCGACGGTGATGACGGATGCGGGCAACTTCTCGGCAACCCTGTCCGGTACAGGCACCGTAGCGCTGGTCCCCAACATCTCGTTCGATCCCGCCAGCGTCGACTTCGGTACTTTCCAGCCCGGTGCCGTGTCGACGACAGTCCAGGTAACGATGGAAAACACGGGTACGGGTGCCTTGGCTGTGGACGGCATCACGACGGGCCCGCCGTTCGAACTGGAGTTGGCTGGATTCATGCCATTGCTGCCGCCACCGCTTGCTGGCGCGAAGGCAAGTTTTGTGTTTGCGTGTCCATCCGGTGCATTCACCCTGAATACCGGGACTGCATGCACCTTCGGTGTGAAGTTCCAGTCGGCCGTAGCGGGCAACTTCAGGGGCATTGCAAACGTGGTCAATGGCACCCTGCCTCTTATCGTCCCGCTGTCAGCGCAAGTAGGCGCAAGAAAGACGATTTCCGTGGCCCCATCAACCCTGAATTTTGGTGAGACGGTGGTCAATCAGTTGAGCGCGCCCCTGACCTTCACGGTCACGAGCACGGGCTTTGATCGGGTCACGCTGACATCGGTCGATCTGGTGGCGGGGCTTGGGGCAAACACTGCCGAGGTGGTGGACTTCACGCTCAACCAAACCTGTACCGGCCCCGCCGCGACCCCGTCCAGCAATGCCGCCTCAGCCACCTGCACTGGCACAGTCCGCTTCCGCCCCACCGCGCTCGGACCGCGCGCAGCGGATGTGCGTATTCGCGGAGACTTCGAAGGTGGCACCCGTCTGGTGCCGGTGGATGGAAGAGGTATTCCAAGTCCTGTGCCGTTGTTGGGTTTTTCCGCAACGCGGTTTGGATTTGGCCAGAGTGGGCTTGGTGTGGGCAGCTCCCAGTCGCTTCTGGTCAGCAATACCGGGCAGTTGCCGGTAACCATTTCGGCGATTTATCCCACCGGCGACTTCTTTGTTCAGCATGACTGTCCGAACGTTCTGCCAGCGGGTGGGCGTTGCAATGTGCTGCCAGGTGCTGCGCCGGTCGTGCCGGGCTCACGATTCGGCACCCTGGTGATCGAATCCAATGCGGAGGGCAGCCCGACGGTGATTCCGTTGGAAGCAACAGGATGTCGCTTGTTCAACATTCGGGATGCGCGCAGGGGCGGGAGCGGTTGCACGCCATGATGACGCGGGGACTTTCCTTCAACGGAAGGGCTTCCTGTGTGCTGATGTCCGCGGGTTTGCGGTAACATCTACCAGATGCAAAACGGGGCGCCGCCAGGCGCCCCGTGTGCGAATATTCGCACGCCAACTGGAGAGCACTTACCCGATGACGGGCGAATTCATACTCGAGACGCGCGATCTCACCAAGGACTTCAAGGGATTCACCGCTGTCGACAAGGTGAATCTCCAGGTTCGGCGTGGCAGCATTCATGCGCTCATCGGCCCGAATGGTGCTGGCAAGACCACTGTCTTCAATCTGCTCACGAAGTTTCTGCCGCCGACATCAGGCGTGATCCTCTACAACGGTCAGGACATCACCAAGGAATCACCGGGGCATGTCGCGCAGAAGGGGATGATCCGATCCTTCCAGATCTCCGCGGTGTTCCCGAACCTCACGGTCCTTGAAAACGTACGGGTTGCACTGCAGCGCAAGCTGGGCACCAGCTTCCATTTCTGGCAATCCGAAAAGGTCCTGGAAAAGCTCGACAGCCGTGCCATGGAATTGCTGGAGCAGGTGGACTTGACCCAGTTTGCATCGCTGACGGCTGGCGAGCTTCCCTATGGCCGCAAGCGTGCGCTGGAAATCGCGACCACTCTGGCGATGGATCCCGAGCTGATGCTGCTGGATGAGCCGACCCAGGGCATGGGTCATGAAGACGTGGGCCGCGTAGTCGAGCTCATCCGCAAGGTATCAGCCAATCGCACGGTGCTGATGGTTGAACACAACATGAACGTGGTTGCCAATCTGTCCAGCACGATCACCGTGCTGCAACGTGGTGCGGTGCTGGCGGAAGGACCGTACGAGACGGTGTCCAAGGACCCGCGCGTGCTGGAGGCCTACGTCGGCAGCGAAGAAGTCCATGAGTGAATTGGCGCTCAAGGTCAGCGACCTGCACGCCTGGTATGGCGAATCGCACATTCTGCATGGCATCAATTTCGAAGTCGGCAAGGGTGAGCTGATCACCTTGCTGGGCCGCAATGGCGCAGGGCGCACAACTACCCTCAAGGCCATTCTGGGATTGACCGGGAAACGCACCGGATCGGTGCGCATCAACGGTACGGAGGCAATCGGACTTGCGACGCACCGCATAGCGCGGCTGGGTTTGGGCTATTGTCCGGAAGAGCGCGGAATATTTTCCAGCCTGTCGTGTGAAGAGAATCTGCTGTTGCCGCCCGTAGTGGGCAAGGTCGGCCTGTCGGTGGATGAGATCTACACCATGTTCCCCAACCTGAAAGAGCGACGCAATAGCCAGGGCACACGTCTTTCCGGCGGTGAACAGCAGATGCTCGCCATGGCGCGCATCCTGCGAAGTGGTGCCGACATTCTCCTGCTGGATGAAGTGACCGAGGGCTTGGCACCGGTCATCGTGCAGGCATTGGGCCGCGTGATCCGCCAGTTGAAGGACAAGGGTTTTACAATCATCCTGGTCGAACAGAATTTCCGTTTTGCCGCGCCGCTGGCGGATCGACATTACGTGATCGAACACGGCAAGGTGGCAGAGGTGGTCCACAAGGCCGAGCTCGCTGCCAAGACTGCATTGCTGCATGAGTATCTAGGTGTTTAGTAAGCGTGGCCCCTATTGCGACGAGCCGCAGTCCAGTGGACTGCGGCCGGACGCCGAAGGCGGTCCTGAAAGGATTCTGAAATCGCACCAAGCGATTTCAGAACAATATTCGCGACGTTGCACATAACGACACAAGAGGAGAAACATCATGAAACGCAAACTGCTTTCCGCACTCGTAGGCGCATCGTTGGCCTTCACCGGCCTGGCACACGGCCAAACTGCGGCCCAGCAAGGCAAGCTTTCCAATGACACATTGAAGATCGGCGTGCTGACAGACATGTCCGGCCTGTATGCCGATTTCGGCGGCCCTGGTGCCGTACTCGCCGCCCGCATGGCGGTGGAGGATTTCGGCGGCAAGATGTTCGGCAAGACCATTGAAGTCGTCAGCGCTGATCACCAGAACAAACCTGACGTTGCCAAGAACCTGACCCAGCAGTGGTTTGATCGCGACAACGTCGATGCCACCTTCGAAAATCTGAACTCCGGCGTGGCACTGGCCGTGACGGCATTGGGCAAAGAAAAGAACAAGCTGACTGTGGTCACCGGTGCCGCTTCCTCGCGACTCACCAACGACTCCTGCCAGCCTGGCACCAGCATTCACTGGGTGTACGACACGATCGCGCTGGCCAATGTGGTCGGCAAGGCCGTGGTGAAGTCCGGCGGGGACAGCTGGTTCTTCCTGACCGCCGACTACGCGTTCGGCCATTCCCTGGAGAAGGACACGGGTGATGTGGTCAAAGCCAACGGTGGCAAGGTCATCAACGCCGTGCGGCATCCACTGAATGCCACTGACTTTTCATCGTTCCTGCTGCAGGCGCAAAGCTCGAAAGCCAAGGTGGTTGGTCTGGCCAATGCGGGTGGTGATACGGTGAACAGCATCAAGGCAGCTGCAGAATTCGGCATCACCAAGAACCAGAACCTGGCTGCGCTGCTCATGCTGATTACGGACGTGCATGCACTGGGCCTGAACACAGCGCAGGGCTTGTACCTGTCTGAGGGCTGGTACTGGGACATGAATGACGAAAACCGTGCATTCGCCAAGAAATTCGAGGCCCGCAACAACGGCAAGAAGCCCAACATGAACCAGGTTGGCGTGTATTCAGCCGTGGCCCACTACCTCAAGGCCGTGCAAGCCGCCGGTACCGACGACACTGCTCCGGTGGTGAAGAAGATGCAGGACACGCCCATCAACGACGTGTTCGCCAAGAACGGCAAGCTGCGTCCCGATGGTCGCATGGTGCATGACATGTATCTCTTTCTCGTGAAGAAGCCTTCAGAGTCAAAAGGTCCCTGGGACTACTACAAGCTGATGGGCACCGTGAAGGGTGAAGAGGCGTTCCAGTCGCTTGAGAAGTCGCAGTGCCCGCAGTTCAAGAAGGGGTAAGTCACTGGTGATGGGGGATGGGCGATGGGGGATGGGTGTCGGATGCGAATATTCGCATACGACGGCTGTTGCCCTTTCCCATGGCCCATCAGCCTTGGCTTGTCGCCAGCACCGCACCACCCATCACCCATCGCTCATCACCCTTTGCCCGCAACATGACTGAAATTTTCGGCGTCCCCATCCAGGCTTTCATGGGCCAGCTCACCATCGGGCTGGTCAACGGCTGCTTTTACGCCTTGCTGTCGCTGGGGCTTGCCGTCATTTTTGGCATGCTCAATGTTGTCAACTTCGCCCACGGTGCGCTGTACATGGTGGGCGCCTTCTTCTCGTGGATGCTGCTCAAATATGCTGGTTTGAATTACTGGTTCGCGCTGATCCTCGCGCCCATTGGCGTGGCGTTGATCGGCATCCTCATCGAGCGCACCATGCTGCGCTGGCTGTACCAGCTGGACCATTTGTATGGCCTGCTGCTGACGTTCGGGCTGGCTCTCATCATCGAGGGTATTTTCCGGCACAACTACGGATCATCCGGCCAACCCTACGATCTACCGGAAATATTCCGTGGCACGTTCGATCTGGGCTTCATGTTCCTGCCCAAATACCGCGCTTGGGTGGTCGTCATGTCCATCGTGGTTTGCCTCGCTACCTGGTACATCATCGAACGCACGCGGCTGGGTGCGTACCTGCGCGCTGGTACGGAGAATCCCCGGCTGGTGCAGGCATTCGGCATCAATGTCCCGCTCATGGTGACGCTGACCTACGGTGCCGGCGTCGGGCTGGCCGGTCTAGCCGGTGTCATGGCAGCGCCGGTGTACTTGGTCAATCCGACCATGGGTTCCAGCATCATCATTGTCGTGTTCGCAGTCGTGGTGATCGGCGGGATGGGTTCCATCCTCGGGTCCATCATTACCGGCCTGGCGCTGGGTTTGATTGAGGGTCTCACCAAAGTGTTCTATCCGGAAGCCTCCAACACCGTGGTGTTCATCATCATGGCCATCGTGCTGCTGATCCGGCCGGCAGGTCTGTTCGGACGGGAAAAATGAGTCTGAACAAAACTTCTATTTTCTACATCGCGGCGCTGGCGCTTGCCTGCGCTGCGCCGTTCATCGGCGGCTATCCGTTGTTCCTGATGAAGTGCCTTTGTTTCGCACTGTTTGCCTGCGCATTCAACCTCTTGATCGGTTACACAGGTCTGCTCTCGTTTGGCCACGCCATGTTCTTCGGCATGGCGGCCTACATTGCCGCGCACTCTGCCAAAGTCTGGGGCTGGACACCGGAAGTTGCCGTGATTGCAGCGACATTGGGATCAGCCGCACTGGGCTACGTGACCGGCTGGCTTGCCGTTCGACGCCAGGGTATCTACTTCGCGATGATCACGCTGGCGCTGTCGCAGATGGTGTATTTCATTTGCGTGCAGGCGCCGTTTACCTATGCAGAAGACGGCATCCAAAGCGTGCCACGCGGCAAGCTCTTCGGCATCTTCAGCCTCGCGGATGATCGGGCGATGTACTACTTTGTCCTCGCCATCTTCGTGTTCGGCTACTGGATGATTCATCGCGTGATCCATTCGCCGTTCGGCCAGGTACTCAAATCCATCCGCGAGAACGAGCCAAGGGCACTTTCGCTGGGCTACGAAGTCCACAAATACAAGCTGCTCGCGTTCGTGCTCTCCGCGGCACTGGCAGGCATGGCGGGTGCCACCAAGGCACTGGCACTGGGTCTTGCAACACTCACTGACGTGCAATGGCAAATGTCGGGCGAGGTCGTGCTGATGACACTGCTGGGCGGCATGGGCACCATCGCCGGGCCGGTAGTGGGATCAACGGTCATCATCGCCATGCAGAACTACCTGTCCGGATTCGGATCCTGGGTCACCATCATCATGGGTGCCACCTTCGTCGTGTGCGTGCTGGCATTCCGCCGCGGCATCGTCGGCGAAATACAACATTTTCTGAAAAGCAGGAGCAAGGAAGCGTGAAAGCATTGGTCGCGGTAAAGCGCGTGGTCGATTACAACGTGAAGATCCGCGTGAAGGCGGATCAAAGTGGTGTGGAACTCGCCAACGTCAAGATGTCCATGAATCCTTTCGACGAAATTGCGGTTGAAGAGGCCATGAAGTTGAAGGAAGCCGGCATCGTCACTGAAGTGATTGCGGTGTCGATGGGCGTCGCTGCCTGCCAGGAAACGCTGCGCACGGCGATGGCCATCGGCGCTGATCGGGGCATCCTCGTTGAATCAAACGAGGAGTTGCAGCCACTGGCGGTCGCCAAATTATTGAAAGCGCTCTGCGAGAAAGAGCAGCCGCAACTGGTCATCGTCGGCAAGCAGGCTATCGATGATGATGCGAATCAAACTGGCCAGATGCTGGCTGCGCTGATGGGATGGCCGCAGGCCACGTTCGCGTCCAAGGTGGTCATTGTGGAGGGCAAAGCCGAAGTGACCCGAGAGATCGATGGCGGTTTGGAGACACTCTCCATCAAGCTGCCTGCCGTGGTGACAACAGATTTGCGTCTCAACACGCCCCGTTACGCGACGCTACCCAACATCATGAAGGCGAAGAAGAAGCCGTTGGACACGTTCACGCCCGAAGTGCTGGGCGTGGATGTGAAACCGCGGCTGAAAACACTGAAGGTTGTCGAGCCGCCGAAGCGCAAGGGCGGCATCATGGTGCCCGATGTGGCGACACTCGTCGACAAACTGAAGAATGAAGCGAAGGTGATTTGATGGCCATTCTTGTCATTGCGGAACACGACAGTGCAGTGCTGAAGTCCGGTCTGGGCAACGCCATCACGGCTGCAGCCAAAATCGGCGGAGACATCCACGTGCTGCTGACGGGAAACGGTGCCAACGCAGCAGAAGCGGCAGGCAAATTTGCAGGTGTTGCCAAGGTCCTGCTGGCCAACAACCCTGCGTTCAACTCGGGCCTCGCGGAGAACATCGCGCCCTTCGTGGCCGAGCGTGCTCGCGAATATTCGCATGTGCTCGTTGCAGCCACCGCGTTTGGCAAGAATCTGATGCCGCGCGTGGCCGCGCTACTGGACGTGGCACAAATCTCGGACATCATTGCCGTTGAATCGCCCGACACCTTCGTTCGGCCCATCTATGCGGGCAATGCATTTGCCACGGTTCAGTCGACCGACCCGATCAAGGTCATTACGGTACGTACTACAGGCTTCGATGCAGCTGCAGAGACGGGCAGCGCAACGGTTGAAATCATCACCGGCGGCGCGGACGCAGGTTTATCGTCGTTGCTGAAGCAGGAGATCGTGAAGTCGGACCGCCCTGAACTGGCTGCGGCACGCGTGGTGGTATCCGGCGGGCGCGGACTCCAGAACGGCGAAAACTTCAAGATGCTCGACGCCCTGGCTGACAAGCTGAACGCTGCCATCGGTGCGTCCCGCGCCGCTGTGGATGCGGGCTACGTGCCCAATGACTACCAGGTAGGTCAGACCGGAAAAATTGTTGCCCCCGACCTGTACATTGCCATTGGTATTTCAGGCGCAATCCAGCATCTGGCCGGCATGAAGGACAGCAAGGTGATTGTCGCCATCAACAAGGATCCCGAAGCACCGATTTTCCAGATTGCCGATTACGGCATTGTGGGTGATCTTTTCCAGATCGTGCCCGAGCTGACTGCCTCGCTGTAACCCCACACCAACTCGCCAAACTGAAACCGAAGAAAGCATCGCCATGAGTGAATACGTTGCCCCCTTGAAGGACATGAATTTCGTGCTGAAGCATGTGGTGGGTCTCGACCAGATCGCAGAGCTCCCCGGCTGTGAAGAAGTCTCCGATGATCTGGTGGAAGCCATCCTTGGCGAAGCCGGAAAGTTCGCCAACGAGGTGCTCTCCCCGCTGAATATGATTGGCGACAAGGAGGGCGCAAAGCTTGCAAACGGGCAGGTCACGACCCCGCAAGGTTTCAAGGATGCGTACTGGAAATTTGCCGATGCCGGCTGGACACAAATTTCCTCACCACCCGAGTTCGGCGGCCAAGGTTTGCCGCATGTCGTCGCCACGGCAGTAGGCGAGATGTGGGGCAGCGCCAACATGGCCTTCAAGCTGTGCCCCTTGCTGACTGGCGGTGCCATCGAGGCGCTGCATCAGCATGCGTCCGCAGAAATTCAGGCGAAGTATCTGCCCAACATGTCGTCCGGCAAGTGGACCGGCACGATGAACCTGACCGAGCCGCAGGCAGGATCCGACCTGGCACTGGTTCGGTCCAAGGCCATTCCACAGGCAGATGGAAGCTACAAGCTCAGTGGACAGAAGATATTCATCACCTACGGCGAGCATGACTTCACCGAGAACATCATTCACATGGTGCTCGCACGGATCGAAGGTGCCCCGGAGGGTGTGAAGGGAATTTCGCTGTTCCTGGTGCCCAAAGTTCTGGTGAACGAAGATGGCACGCTCGGTGAACGCAATGACGTGCAGTGTGCGTCCATTGAACACAAGATGGGAATCCACGCCAGCCCGACCTGCGTGATGATGTATGGCGAGAAGGGCGGCGCGACGGGCTATGTCATCGGCGAGCCCAATCGGGGTCTTGAGTACATGTTCGTGATGATGAACGCGGCACGCCTCGGCGTCGGCCTGGAGGGTGTTTCTGTCTGCGAACGTGCCCTGCAGCATGCGCTGGTCTGGGCACGCGAGCGTGTTCAAGGTCGGCCGCTGGTGCCAATGCCGGGCAATCCGAAATCCGTGCCGATCATTCACCACCCGGATGTAAAACGCATGCTGCTGACCATGAAGGCCTATGCCGAGTCGACCCGTGCGCTGGCCTACTATGCCTCGGCGGCGCTGGATATCGCTGAGCGCTCCACCGATCCGGTATTGAAGAAAATGAATCAGGCGCTGGTCGACCTGCTGATTCCCGTGGTGAAGGGCTGGAGCACGGAAGTCGGCATTGAAGCCGCATCCCTGGGCATTCAGGTACATGGCGGCATGGGCTATATCGAAGAAACGGGTGCTGCCCAATACCTTCGCGATGCTCGCATCTCGGCAATTTATGAAGGCACCACCGGCATTCAGGCAATCGATCTTGTTGGCCGAAAGGTCGGCAGGGAAGGCGGACAAACTGCGCTTGCACTGCTCAAGGAAGTGGACAAGACTGTTGCCGCGCTCAAGGCGGCCGATGACGTGAATCTTGCCGCGATCGCGAGGCAGCTCGCGACGGGGGTTGCAGAAGCCCGGCGTGCCACAGACTGGATTGTCACGGTATTTCCGACCAATGTTGCCGCAGTCAATGCCGGCTGTGTTCATTACCTCATGCTCATGGGTGCCGTCCTGGGCGGATGGATGATGGGGCGTGCTGCGTTGATTGCCGCAAAACAGCTCAAGGCGGGCGAGGGAGATCGCGAATATTCGCAGACCAAAATCATCACGGCGCGTTTCTTTGCTGATCACATTCTGACCAAGGCTAACGGGCTTGCCGAATCCGTGATCGTGGGTGCGGATAGCGTGCTGGCCATGCCGGAAAGCGCTTTCTGATGTAGCGCTGATCGAAGGACGGGGCCTGCCCCGATTGAAAGGAGATTGCCATGATTGCCAGGATTGCCAGAACTGCCGGGGTTGCCATGGGACGCTTCGTCGCAGCCGCATCGATGTTGGTGCTTTGTTCCGCCGGCGTGGCCGTCATGGCCCAAACAGCCGCCCCTGTCAGCAGCGCGCCTGCCGACACGTTGAAACGCATTGCCGAAACCAAGACAGTGCTGGTGGGCGTCCGCGAGGCATCCATCCCGTTCTCGTACCTCGATGCCGACAAATTGCCCGCAGGCTATGCGGTCGATCTGTGCATGAAGGTTGTTGACCAGATCCGAAAGAATCTGAAACAACCGGCCATCAAACCGGTGTTTGTCGTGCTTGCGTCTGCAGACCGCATCCCGGCGCTCATGGACGGTCGCGTGGACATGGAATGCGGGTCGACAACCAACACCATCGAACGCCAGAAGCAGGTCGCATTCTCCTATACCTACTTCATGACCGGTGCCCGCGTCATGGCGCGCAAGCAGGACAAGGTTGCTGGTATCGAGAGCTTGCGCGGCAAGACGGTGGCCCTCACCAAGGGCACGACTGGTGAACGTCTGGTCAAGGAGGCCAATGAGAAGGACCGCCTCAATCTTGTGCTGCAGGTGCTCGACAGCAATGACGCAAGTTTTGCGGCGGTCGAGGCCGGCAGCGCACAGGGATTTGTGACCGATGACATCCTTCTCTTCGGACTGATCGCCAAGTCTGCGAAGCCGGAAAGTTATGAAGTGGTCGGCAGGTACCTGTCCGTCGAACCCTATGCCGTCATGATGCGGAAGGGTGATGCGCCATTCCTGCGGGTGGTCAACCGAACGCTTGCCCAGATGTATACGAGTGGGGAGGCGGCCCGAATCTACAATCGCTGGTTCGTGAACAGCGAACGAAAAATCCCCATCAGCCGTAGACTCAAGGAGAGCTTTGCGCAACCCAGTGACGCGCCAGCGTTTCCCTGACAGAACCAGGCTGACCCGGTACATCGCTCAAACAGGGCGGGTGGCAACCTTGTGAACCATGGCGGGCAGGGGGTAGCCGAACCCGCAAACCCTATCGCGTCGCAGGCATTTGTGGCAAACTTTCAGATACTTGCAGGGCAAGTCTGCTGCTGAACCTCAAGATTCGGTAGCCTAACAGGGCGTATTGCGCAGCTTCGGAAAGAGTCAGGGAGCAACATGGAATCGCAGATTCAGGCAGCCGTGCTTTTTGCAGATGTCAGTGGCAGCACAAAACTGTATGACAGGGTGGGCGACACCATTGCCCATGCCGCCATTGAAAAGTGCGTCAACATGTTCAAGAAGGTCACGCTGGACAACGGCGGAACCGTGATCAAGACCATCGGCGACGAAGTCATGGCAACGTTTCCCAGTGGCGACCAGGCGGCGCGCGCCGCTCACACCATGCAAAACGAGATTTCCGAGATGCCTGAACCGGTTGAAGGCGTTCAACTCGGCGCAAGGATCGGATTTCATTTCGGATCTGTTGTACCCCGGGACAATGATGTTTTCGGAGACTCCGTGAATCTCTCGGCACGATTGACCGGACTCGCTTCGAAAGGCCAGATCATCACGGATGACGAAACGGTGAAGGGCCTGGCACCACTTTTGAAAACAGACTTCCGTCGTCTCTATTCCATTCCGGTAAAGGGCAAGGCCGACGAGGTCGGCATTTGCGAAATGTTGTGGCAGGAGAGTGATGACGCGACGACAGTGGCGGCGCCACGAAAGGCAGCACCTCGATCCGTCACGACCCTGTCCCTCCGCTACGACGGCCGAGAGTTGTTGCTGCCTCGGGACAAAGCCAGTATCACTTTGGGCCGCGATGCAGCAGCTGACATGGTTGTAGCCGATCGAATGGCCTCCCGTATCCACTGTGAAATCGAGCTGCGCAGTGACAAGTTTGTCCTGTCCGACCGCAGTGCCAACGGGACTTACGTGTCAGTCGAAGGCCAGGGAGAGATGGTGCTTCGGCGCGAGGAAGCGATTCTGCGTGGAGCGGGCGTGATCACGCTGGGGCAGAGTCGCGAGACCGCCAGCGAGCTCGTCGAGTTCAAGGTTGATTGACCCGGATGGGTATCAAGGACTGGTTTGGCGGCGACAAGAAGAAAACCGAATTCCGGGAAAAGGTGAAGGAGGCCGTCTCAGATGGCCGACTCACGCCCGAGAAGATTGCCGAACTTGAGGCAACCCGGCAGACGCTGGACGTCGACGATGCATCCGACGACCGAACCAAATTCCGCCGGGAGGCCTACAACGAAGCGGTGAGTGCGGTGAAGGCTGGCGGCAAGCTGACCGCGGATGAAGCGCGCGAATTGGCGCGAATCCAGAAATTCCTGGCCTTGTCAGATGACCAGATCGAGAAGACCCGTTGGGATCTGGTGCGCCTCAAGACATTCACCGACATTCGCGAAGGTCGGCTACCCCAGGTCAGCGCCACACACAATGCGCTGCGGGGCCTGAAGCTGCTGGACGGTGAAGTGCCACACTACTGCGTGCCGGCAGAAATCCTTTCACTGACTGATCCGGGGACAGAACTCGGTTCTCGATACACCAGAGGGACAGCCTATGTGCTCGGCGCCGGCACTGGCCATGAGTTGCCGCTCAAATCCGCACTCCCTCAAGACGCCGGCGTGTTCCTCATGACCAGCTTTCGCATGCTGCTTCGCGCCGAGGGCCACAATCATGGTCTCGTGATCAAGGAGGTAGAGCAGTTCTACTTCTACCGCGATGGACTTCGCGCAAAGACCCGCAAGGGCAACACGCTGTTCCGCTTCCAGTCAGAGGGCATCGTAGACGTCGTTGGCGCGCTGCTCGACCACTTCGCGAGGTAAGGTCCTTCAGCTTGCGGGCAAGGGGGCGGGCGGCTCCACGAAGTCAGCGTAATTGAACATCGGCAAAGGCGGCGGAAGGCCAAGCTTTATGGCGGATTCAAGCTGCACCTGGAATGAAAATCTTGTCAGTGTTTCCACCGGGATGTTCTTCGGCTGCTGTTTCTTCACGAGTATCTGTTCAGCCTTGTACGCCGTAAACTGGCCGATGCTGTGATATCGGCTGATCAGCCCAGCAAGCGCACCCGCCTGCATCAACTGCTCCGTCGACGCGAAGGTCGGCAGCCCATTTTCGAGCGCTGCCGGAATAATGACTTTCTGCGCCTGCGTTCCCAGGAAGGAATCGGGCGGTAGATAGAGCCATTCCGCATTCTCCCGCTTCATCTCTGCAATCATCTCGGCCGCACCTTCGGATGTGAGCTTGTTGGCAGAATCCAGCTGGAACTTCTTCTCGACTACCGTGAAGTTCATCTTCTTTCCAACTTCACGTATCTCTTCAAGAGTCACCACCGAGTTTCGTTCGGTGGGCGAGTACAACACGCCGATTTTCTTGTAGGGTCGATAGGCCGCCATTGCGCGCATCTGCGTTTCCGTTGGTGCCACATGGAATACGCCCGTCACGTTTCGCCCTGAAGACTTGAGGCCGGGGACAATTTTCGCAAGCACCGGCGCGGCAACAAGCGTGAAGACCACAGGAATGTCCGTGATGTGAGACTGCGGATTGGTCTTGTCCAAAGCGCCTACGACACCCAGTGTGACCGATGTGCCCCAGGTATATACCAAGTCAGGCTTCGTCTTCCGGATCTCATCGAGGAATCCGGGCATGCGAGTGTTGTCGCGATTAAGGTCCCGGAAAGTGATCTCGACCGGAATTTTACGGGAAGCAAAGTAGTCCTGAAACCCCTTTTCCACATCTGTCATGCCGCGAAAAGTAATGGCGTAAATGCGAAATGGTCTCTGAGCTTGCGCAAGGACATCTCCCAGCGGCAGCAGAACCAGCAGGAAAACAATCAACAAGCGAATCATGCGGCAGCCTCCTTGGAGGGTGGATCCAGACGGATCATCAAGGCGAACACTATTCCGCAAACCAATACGAATGCGCTGATGGCGACAAATGCGCCCTGGTAGCCATAGTAGATGACAAGGATACTGGCGAGGAGCGGTCCCAGGGCATTGCCGAGACGTTCAAGCAGCCGATAAACACCGTAAACAGCATCGCTGCCAAATTGGCGAATTTCGTCATGGCAATGATCCGCGACCAGCGCACTTTGTGCGGCTATCGAAAGTGCCTGCCCGACGCCCATGGTGAAGACCACACCAAAAATCACCCAGAAGCTGGCCGAAGACAACAGCAGGAATCCCCCGAGGCCGGAGATGCACAGCCCCGCTGCGACAAGGCGTTCGCGCGAAGATCCTTTGTCGGCAGCCGCCGCAGCAATCGGCACGATCAGGACCATCAGCACTGCGTAGACCATCAGCATGCGGCCAGCCATCGACTGCGTGCTGCCAATCGACACAATGTAGAGCGGTACGAGATAGAAGCAAACCCCGGTCAGAACCACCTTTGCCGGTATGGCCGCCAGCCCCGTCAATGTCATGAACCGGCGGTTGGCGAGGAGCCCCAATATTTCCTTCATCGCAGGGAGCTTGGAGTCTTTGGACTCAGCATTGTGTCTGTCGAGCGGCAACAATTGGATTATCGCGATCGAGAGTGCAGCCAGCACCGCCGCCACCGCAAACGACATTCTGTAGCCAATGTTGTCGGCGAGAATGCCGCCAATGGATGGCCCGCAGACGGTTGCCACCATGATGGCCCCTATGAATAGTGCGAACCCTTTTGCACGATCCCGCGGACCGCTGTGATCAAGGATATAGCCCTGGGCTGCGACGAACACCATGGCATACCCGACAGCACAGATGGAACGCCAAAGCAGCAAGTCATAAAGCGTATTCGCCATTGCCGTGGCAATGAAGCCGATGGTCGCCGTGAACGCGCCAATCATCATCGCGCGGCGTCGGCCAACCCGCTCGCTCCACCCACCCAGATAGGGCTGACCCAGTGCCACAATCAACATGAACAGCACAATCGGAAGACCAATCACAATTTGTGGGGACAACCCGGGAATGGGCACCAACAGAGTGTTGATGTA
This sequence comes from Betaproteobacteria bacterium, assembly GCA_031394355.1. GTDB lineage: Bacteria > Pseudomonadota > Gammaproteobacteria > Burkholderiales > Usitatibacteraceae > JAEUMY01. The sequence continues at coordinate 62,389 of JANNSU010000054.1, forward strand.
GCCAGGCAGGAAGGACCGGGTTAGCTCTTCGGCCATGATGAACACGAATAGCGGTGCGCGAATGCGATTCAGCCCGGCATCTGTGCCTGTCGGCGAATCGGCCGACGAGCCAAACCGAAACTTGGCGCGCAGTGCTTCCCATTGCCCCACGACAACCTGAAGCTCCGCACGCTGGCCATAGGATGCTGACTTGAGTGCGGCCTGCAGATCCCGGGTCAGCATCTGGTAGCGGGAATTCAACTTCACCACCAAGGCGTCGATGGACATGAGAATGCGGCCAATCTCGTCCTGACTGCTGCCGGCAACCCGTGAGGTGAAGTCACCACTCCGGATTCGGCCCAGTGTTTGAGAGAGGTTGTGAAGGCCGGATTCAAGCCTCGCACCCGCCATGAAGTTGAGGAGTTCAAGCGTGAAGAACAAGGCAACAACCAGCACCACCAGGATGTCGAGCAGAATCTCCATCACGATACGATCAACGAAGGTTCGATCGATACCGATATGGAGCAAGCCAAGGGGGCCGCTCTCCGAGGCCAGGGGCAGTGTGACGATGTATTGCCCCCCGACCAGTGTGCTGTCCTGGTTCGGCGTGGACTGTTTGAGCCTCGCCAGTACAAGAGGCGATGCAAAGTGAGCCGCACCGCCTTCAGGCTGCTTGCCTGCCTGATACAGGACTTTCCCGGCCATATCGGTAGCCGCCATATAGGCAAACTCAGGATTGGCCGCAAAGACTTCCGTGAATGCCTTGTCGACGCCATACAGGGCCTTGTAGTCGACACCCGCTGAAACAGCCTTCAGTATCAGGTTACTGACGGAGGCCCCAACCGTTACGGCTTTCTTGGCCGTTTCCGGGACCAGCTCGGCTTCAAACGTCCGATGCGAAAAGTAGGAATTTGCGGCCAGTGCAAGTATCACCAGCAGCATCGTGACGCTGCTGATGCGCCAATAGATCTTCTTGAGGTAGGTGTTTTCCGTGGTCATGTGAGCCTCGCGAGCTCTGCCTGGGCAGAGCTCAACCCACTATCTGCTTCACGGAGATTCAACTTCATTTGCGCAACAGCTTCACCGAAGGGGCCCTCCGGCGGAGCGTCGGATTCAAGTGCTTTTTGGACGACCGCCATGTCTCGGTCAAACTGCCGCATGATCAACATGAGCGCCAGCGGCGCAAGCAAAACCACGATGACCAGTACCGCCAGCGCCGTCAGCAGCAGTTCATTGGCGACGCGGCCCGTGGCAGAATCCACGTAGGCGCGTGAATACCGTACAGCCAGAAATCCAACGGTGAGATCGAAGTTGTTCTTGAGCGCAGTTCCTGTCACCAGCTCTTGCGATTCCTCCACTGACCATTCGTCCTTCTTGTTCATGAGTCGAGACGCATCAAGCCAGCTCTTCGGCGCGGCTTGGCCGGCGCGTCCCGTTTCGGTGCTGTAGAGCACCTTGCCGGCGGGATCAAAGACATCAATTCCGATTATCAGCGTATCACTCGCCTTTTGGCGGGCAAGCAAGCCGTTGAGAATGCCCAGTTCAGCGAAGTTGAGCCCCAATGCAAGCGAAGCCTGAACACTGGTTTCAATGGGGTTGGTCACCACGAGCACGCGTGACCTCACTGTCTCTCCGACAGCAGCCTTGTATTTGAAATAATTGAGGAATGTAGCCATGCCGACGGCGAACGTGCAAACCATCAGGGCCACAATGACAAATCTCGCGCGAGTTGATTTCATCTTGCGCCATCCAGACAGGGTCGGTTTTAGAAGTGTGCCGGGGAAAGGAAGAATATCGCTTGGACCAGTCCAAGTCGTTTGCAGATCATATCCGTCGCTATCGTCCCGCTGCGCAGCAGAAATGCCTACAGGTTATGCGTGAATATTAGCACGCGAATCGACTCGAATCATGCGATTTCTCATCAGAAATGTGATGCAAGTGCCTGTCAGATTGCTGGAAGTCATGCTTTCTGGCGCGCCAAGTATGGTAGTGTTCTGCCTGCAGGGCGAGAGGGCATATCAGCAGGGGGAAAACAATGGTAGGCAAGCTGCCACCGGATGGCACTCAAGGTACAGACCAGGACGATCCGGACAGGACGCTGGTTGATCCGTCGGCGCAGGCGAGGCTGCGTGAATTCAAGGATGACCAGCGTACGGTTGTCGACCCAGACTCGCCTTTGCATCGTGCCGAGCCCGCAATTACTGACAAAACCCAGATCGATCCGGCCTCACCGCTCCATCAGGCTGACGCTGGGCATCCCGTCACGCGTGAACCTACTTCCCCGTCGGCGCCTTCGCCTTCCACCAGCAAGACAATGTTCTCGGGTGATGCTGCAGCCCGAGCTGCGGCTTACACCCCGCTGCCTGCGGCAGAATCGATCTCGCTGCCTGTCGGTTTCCGATTGTTTGAGTATCAGATTGATGCTGTGCTGGGTCAGGGCGGCTTCGGCATCACGTATTTGGCCAAAGACGTCAATCTTGACTCCAAAGTCGCGATCAAGGAATACCTGCCAGAAGACTTTGCCTATCGGTGCGATGATCGATCCGTATCGGCACGCAGTGAAGACGACGTGGACTTCTATCAGATGGGTCTCGACAGTTTTCTGGTCGAAGCCCGTACGCTGGCTACATTTCGCCATCCCAACATCGTTCGCGTTGCCCGGTTCTTTGAGGCACACCGCACGGCGTACATGGTGCTCGAGTATGAGCGCGGCCAGTCGCTCAAGGCATGGCGCAAGAGTCACCCGAATTTTTCTGAGAAGGACTTGCTCACCCTGTTTTGGCCGCTGTTGGAAGGTCTGGCTGTCGTGCATGAGGCAGGTTTCCTGCACCGGGACATCAAACCGGACAATATCTATGTACGCGATGAAGACGGCAGTCTCGTGTTGCTGGATTTCGGCGCTGCCCGCCAGACAGCAAGTGCCCGTACGGACCAGACCGGTATCTTTACCCCGGGCTATGGCCCGATTGAGCAATATGCAGGTGTAGAGCGGCAGGGACCTTGGACCGACATTTATGCCATGGGTGCAACCCTGTTCTGGCTGGTTGCCGGCAAGAAACCCATCGAGGCATCCGCCCGATTGGTTGAGGTCGATCCTTTGCCACCTGCGGTCGAAATTGGCAAGGGCAAGTATTCTGAAGAGTTTCTCAAGGCTATCGACTGGGCGCTCAAAGTTCAGCCTGAAGATCGGCCGCGCGACATCAACGAATTCCGCTCGGCGCTTTATGCCGCGCATGCCTCAAGCCTCGGACTGTCGGAAGCCTTGCAGGCTGGTGAAGATCGGGAGACCACGGATGCACGTCACAGCGAAGGATGGATTGCTGCGCTGACGCAGCCCAAGCTGCTGAAGGCAAAACTGATCCGGTTCGGACGGGGACTGTGGAAGCCTTCGTCCTGGCCCATTGCCATCAAAATGTCTCTCGCCATGGTCCTGACTGCGCTCTTGCCCATGGTGATCACGGCCCAATACAACTTGAATGGCAGCATCGACAGCGTTTCGCGCAGCGAATTGCGCAACCTGGAACAACTCGCACAAAGTACTGCAGGTCGTATCTCCCAGTTACTGGGAGACAGCCGGAATCTCGCCAACTATCTGGGGACTGACCAAGACTTCATTGCTCTATTGATGAAGCCTACTGAACAGGCCAAGGCGGAGATTCGCAGCAAACTGGAGGGTCTGACCAAATCCAACCCAGATGTGCAGCTGGTCATGGTGATGAACCTCGAAGGGACCGCGATCGTGTCCACCGCCCCAGAACTCGTGGGTCGGAGCTTCGAGTTTCGCGAGTATTTCAAGGAGGCGATGGAGGGCAGGCCATTCACAACCGGCATCCTCGTCGGAGCTGGTGCCGGTAAGGCCGGCGTTTTCTTTTCCAATCCGATGCGGGATCCGACGGGAAAGGTCATCGGTGCAGTGGTCATGCGGATTTATGCTGCGCCCATTGCCAAGATGCTGAATGAGACCCAGATCGGGTCTAGTCGCATGCCATTCCTGCTCGATGAAGACGGCGTCATCATTCATCATCCTGACCCCCAATACCTTTACAAAAGCCTGAAACCTCTTGAAAAGGCCGTGCTGGACGAGATCATTACCGATCAGCGCTTTCGCAAGACGACAATCGACAGTGTGAATATGCCTGCACTCGCTACGGCCGTAATGGGCAACCGCCAAGGCGGCAACATCACGTATCAATCGACGATGTCGAGCAATGAAGAGATTGCTGGATTCGCGCCGGTCTTGGGCCATAAATGGGTCGTTGTAGTGACCGAATCCAAGGAGTATTTTGCGGCGCCGCTCAACCTTCTGTTCAAAACCGTTCTCTACAGCGTTGCGCTGGTAGGCGTGATTTTTGTTCTGATTGCCTTGCTGTTCGCCCGCAGCATCGTGCGTCCGATTGAGGAGCTTGAAGCAGCTGCACATGCACTGAAAAGCGGTGACTATGACTCGGCCAACCTCACGGTACGTAGCAACGACGAGATCGGGAGACTGGCTCGCACCTTTAACGTGATGATCGACGTCTTGCGACAGCGTGAGCGTGAGCGCAGCTCGAAAAAGGCGAAACGGTCCAGCGAAAAGGCGACGAAGTCCTGATGGCCAGCAAGCCCCGGCCTGCCAAATCCCCTTCCTCGCCGCTACCGAACAACACCAGAAAGCCGGCAGCCCCCAATCCGGGATGGGAACCTCCTATTCCGGGGATACGCCATATTGTGACCAACTGGGAACAGTACATGGCGCTGGCCCGGCGTATCGTCGGGCGTTTCCACGATGAATTCGATCTGCGTTTTTTTGACTACGAGCACCCTGTGCGGCTGCAAAAGGGTGTGCCTCGCAGGTTCAAAAAGCCTTACTCCGTCAAGGTGGCGTTTACCGACTGGGGCAAGCCTGACAGGCCGACGATCGTTTGCTGTGGTGGCGTGGCAAATTCCGCCATGCGCTTCAACTATCTTGCTTCTGACTTGATGGGCGACTTCCGCATCGTCTGCATGGATTGGGTGGGGCGTGGCCGCTCCGGCTGGATGTCTGATGAACGGGACTACTCCCTGTCCACCTATGTCGAGCAGCTTCGGCAGATGATTCAATACCTGGATTGTGGGCCGGTCATCGTGCTGGGCTCATCTCTGGGTGGCAGCGCTGCCATTGAGCTCACGGCGCGTTACCCCAGCCTGGTGAGCAAACTCATTCTCAATGATATTGGCCCGTATATTCCGAAGAAGCGGCGCAAGCGTCGTTCCGAGACCCTTGCCCGTCACTACGTCTTCCGCGACCCGGCTGATCTGCTGCGCAAAATCGGCGCTTCCCAGAAAAACGATGGCCCGGTCAGTGACGATATCCGTTTCAACATCACCTTCCATCAGACAAAGTGGTCCGATGAAGAAGGTGGAAGGGTGTATCGGCATGATGTGCGTGCACTTCAAGCCTTTCGTACGGATGCCCAAAACAGCCTCGAACAGTGGAGGTTCTGGGACAAGATCCGCTGTCCTGTGCTGTTGATTCATGGCTTGCTGTCCGATGCGCTGCAACCAAGGACCATCGACCGCATGCGCAAGAACCGTTCCCTTGAGGTCATGCACGTTCCCGATACCGGGCACACCCCGGTCCTGTCGGATCGCAATCAGAGCTGGTTCATTCGCTATTGGTTGCGCAGTGGCACCAACGTGGAAAACGAGTGGACTGTGTTGCACGCTCCAGTGCGGGGCGACTCGGCAAGCACCCAACTGCGTTGACCGGGCGGCACCGCCCGAAGCAGGGAAGCCTGGGCTTCAGACAAAGCTTGGGCGGCGCACTCCCAATGCTTGAGCCCCGTCACCGTTTAACGAAATCAGAAATTCAACGATCTCGCCGTTGGACACCTGCATGTTGCCTTCTCCACCCAGCAGGCTGTTGATCATGCGGCCAACCCCCTTGCTGCTGACAACGAGGGGGCGTTGATCCGTGTAGGCGGATACGCGTGCCATGGCGATGGAAACCCGTTGACTGAAATCAGTCTCTGTTTCGCCGCCTGGCGGCGGCACCTTTCGTGCGATGAAGTCTTCTGTTTCGGCAATCGAACGGCGGTTCCAGTCTCCGATAGCCCGTTCGTTCAACTCGGGAACAATCTCCATCGGTAACCCGCCCAGTACACCATTGATGATCAGGGCGGTCTGCCTAACCCGGATAAGCGACCCGCTGAGAATGCAGTCGATGCCAAGCTCCATCTTCTGGATCTGTTTTGCGAGCAAGTACGCCTGATCACAGCCAATATCAGTCAGCGGAATGTCGAGATCACCGCCGCAGCGCAACCCGCGGAAGTTGAGTTCCGTCACGCCATGCCGGACAAAATAGAAATTGAAGGGACGTTGCAAACGAAAACTCATGCGCCGGGTCCTGAAATCGTTATGGGTTGTGCGCAACCAGATGCCGGTCCGGGTCATCCAGTTGAATGAATAGTCTTGCTTGGAGCATAGCACCCGTGACTGCCCGGGCCAACTCTTGCGAACTGTCCGCTCAGAGCTTGCCTATGGGATTTCGTATCACGCCAATTCCCTGAATCTCAGTCTCCAGCAAATCTCCTTCACGCATCCATTCTGGCGGGGTGCGGGCAAACCCGACTCCCTCCGGAGTGCCCGTGGAAATGACATCGCCGGGTTCTAAGGTCATGCCGAGCGACAGTTCAGTGATCAGGCGTGGCAACTTGAAGTAAAGATGCCGCGTATTCGATTTCTGCTTCACCACGCCTGAGACGCGGCACTCAACGTCAAGGTTTGTGTGATCAAGTGCGTCGGCCGTGACAATGCAGGGTCCCATGGGACAGGTGCCATCCAGACTCTTGCCCTTGAACCATTGGCCACCATGACGACGCTGGATGTCGCGCCAGGTGACGTCATTGATGACCGTGTAGCCGAAGACGTGACGCATCGCATCTTCTTCGCGAATATTCGCACCACCGGTACCGATGATGACACCCAACTCGACCTCCCAGTCCAGCTGGATGGAAGCATCTCCCTGAAACGGTATCGGGTCAGTCGGGCCATTGACTGCCGTAGGTGCCTTGGTGAAGAACACGGGATACTTGGGCAGCTCCCGCTTGTCTTCGAGCGTCTTGCCGCCTTCCTCGAAGTGCTCCAGGTAATTCCAGCCAACGCAGAACACATTCTTGGTCGGCCGCGGAATCGGGGCCTTGAGCAGTGCTGCATTCAACGCAATCGGGGGTAGCTTCGGCGCGGCCTCGATGTCCCGCAACAGGCTCATGACCGCATCACCGCCAGCAATGATGTCCAGCATCGTCGACACATTCAGTGCGCTTTGCCTCGCCTCTGCCTCGCGCACCACATCAAGCACATCGTACTGATTGATCTGGATGCCCGTGCGCAGCTGTGTGGTGTCGAGCAGTTGGTAGGTGACGAGTCGCATGGGCGTTATCCGTATCGGGATTCGAGGTGGGACAGCGGGTGAGTATCCAGGTTGGCAATTGGCGAGAAGAATGCTTCGACTGAATCGGCATCAACGTCAACCAGGTGTTTCGGCGTCCAGACCGGCTTGCCGTCCTTGTCGATGACGGCGGCACGGATGCCCTCCAGCAGGTCGCCATGGGCAAAACAGGCACGAACAATGCCCAGCTCCATGCGAAAGCAGTCTGCCAGGGACATGTCACGCCCGCGTTTGAGCTGTTCATGCGTCACGCACAGCATCGTGGGCGAACGCTTTTCCAGCGTGGCCATTGTGGTGGCGGCCCAGTCCTGCCATTCCGTGCGGCGCTCGTTTCGCAATGACTCGACGATCTCTGCAACACTTCGGTCATAGCGGAAGTGATGATCGATCGCGCCGCGCATCGGGCTAAGCGTGGACGGCTCTTCGGGCGTCGTGGTCAGTGCGTCAATGAGCCGGGCTACGTCCTTGCCGGCATCGCCTGTCCACAGGAGGCGATCCAATCGCGCCAGCAGTTCGACGAATCCATCTGCATCGAGGTACCGGTCAGCAAGATCGGCGAAGAGCGCATCGGCCGCACGAAAGGTGATCCCTGTGAGACCCAGGTAGAGTCCAACCGGGGAGCGGGACAGAAAATAGCTGCCGCCCACGTCGGGGAACAGTCCAATCGCGGTTTCGGGCATCGCCATCTTGGTCTTTGCGCCAACCAGCCTAAAGCCGGAGCCCTGTGCGATACCCATGCCACCGCCCATGACGATGCCGTCGAGCAGCGAGATGTAGGGCTTCACGTAGCGATGCAGCTGGTAATCGAGTTTGTATTCCTCGATGAAGAAGTCGTGGTGCAGCGTGCCACCTGCCAGCGCCGAGTCACGCAGTGCACGGATATCACCGCCTGCGCAGAAGGACTTTTCACCGGCCCCACGCAGCACGATGCATTGCACGCTGTCGTCATGCGCCCATTCCGTGAATAGCGATCCAAGGCCCTCAATCATGCCGAACGACAGCGCATTGAGTGCCTGCGGCCGATTCAGGGTCACATGCGCGACCTTGTTGCGGACCTCGACCAGCAACTCCCCTTGCGAATATTCGCGTATCAGCGGTGTACTCTTGCCCGACACGATCAGCCGTTCTTCCAAACCGGCCTGCGCTTTTCCAGGAACGCTGCAACGCCTTCCTGGGTGTCTGCAAACGAGAAGAGGTCAACAAAACGCTCACGCTCCTGCGCGAGCGCGGCACCACGCGGCACGCCATTGCGCGCGGCGTGCATCAGCGACTTGCAGGACTGGACCGACTTGGGCGAAAGTCCGGCAACGCGTTCTGCCATGGCCAAAGCGGCCTCCAAACTTTTGCCTTTTTCTACGACTTCCTCAACAAGACCGATACGCAGCGCTGTTTCAGCATTCACGCGTTCATTCGTCAGCATCATGCGCTTGGCCCAGCCTTCACCGATCAGCCATGGCAGCGTCTGCGTGCCCGCGCCACCCGGGAGCAGGCCAACAGCCGGTTCGGGCAGCGCCATCTGTGCATGACTCTCGGCGATGCGGATGTCACAGGCCAGTGCACATTCCAGTCCGCCGCCCATGGCGTAACCGTTGATGGCGGCGATAGTCACGAAGCGGGCTTCCATCAACGCCTCGAACGCATAGCCGAACGACGTGATGAAGCGGCGCGCCTCGCCTGCGTCGCCGTTCTGGAAGCGCTTCAGGTCCGCACCGGCGCAGAAAAACTTTTCGCCTTGTCCGGTAATGACGGCGGCGTAGATGTTGTCGTTGGCCTGCAGTTCACCAACCAGCGCACGCAATGCATCCAGACTCTCCGGCGTCCAGGTATTGGCCGGCGGATTGTTGATGGTGATGACGGCGGTGTGGCCCTCTATACGATGTTCGATCATTCGGCTGAATCCTTCATGTACATCTTGATGATGCTGGAGAAGTCCAGCCCGCCATTGCCCATCGTCGAATGCATCTGGTAAAGCTGCTGAGCCACGCTGCCCAGCACCACTGGCTGCCGGGCCGATTTGGCTGCTTCAGTTACCAGCGTCAGATCCTTCAGCATCAGATCAGAACCAAATCCCCCGCTGTATCCCCGCGAAGACGGCACATTCTCCAGCACGCCGGGATAAGGATTGTAAGTATCGGAACTCCAACAACGTCCGCTTGATGTATTGGCGATGGCCGCGAAAATCTTCGGGTCCATTCCGAGCTTGGCCGCCAGCGCCATGCCTTCCGACGTGGCAATCATCTCGATCGCCAGCATCATGTTGTTGCAGATCTTGGCGACCTGACCGTTGCCGATGTCGCCGCAGTGGACGATGTTCTTGCCCATGCATTGCAGGACAGGCTTGGCGCGCTCAAAGTCTTCCTTGCTGCCACCCACCATGAAGGTCAGCGTGCCGGCTTCAGCACCACCCGTGCCGCCGGAGACGGGCGCGTCAACCATTGGGTTGCCCTTGGCTTTGGCGTCCATCGCCACATCGCGCGCAGTGAGTGGATCGATTGTGGAGCAGTCGATTAGCAGCACGCCCTTTGCCACACCATCCAGCACGCCGTGGTCACTGGTGTACACACGCTTTACGTGCGGAGAGGAGGGCAGCATGGTGATGACTAGCTCCACGCCAGTTGCACAGTCGCGTGCAGAGGTCGCGGCCTCGCAGCCGAGGTCTGTCAACTTCTTGAGAAGCTCAGGCACCACGTCGAATACTTTCAGCGTGTGGCCGTGCTTCAGCAGGTTGCGGGCCATGGGATTGCCCATGTGGCCCAGGCCGATGAATCCGATTTTCATTTGTGCTCTACTTCCGTTTTGTGAGATGGCCGCTTCTTGATGTCTATCGAGCAGATATTTCGCTTTGTAGCATTGGGGCGTTGGAATTGACAGCGCATTCGACTACAAATATGACAAACCGCGTATCGACCACGCAATCGAAAATGCTAGCACTGGCCCATTCAAGAATAAGATTGGGTGTGACGAGCTGGCTCGAGCGAATGTAAGCAAGCTCATCAACACAACGGTTGCGAATGCCAACCACGCAATTGGCGATTGATGGCTTTCCAGGGCAGTCGCAAGATTCCCATATTGTCCTCGGCTGACATCGAGTGGAAGTACCAAAGCAAGTGCAATGGATACGACAGAAGAGATCACAGTACGGCGCAAAAAAAGGGCGCGATTCTTCGTTCTTGAAAGGGCCGTCATAAATAGTACAAATGCTGGAGCGACGACAAACATCCAATAGCAAGCGATGTAGAACAGGAATACCAGTCCCATGCTGACTAGAGCATTACTTCAATGAGATCGTCGTATTCACGCCACCCGTCGTCACCGAGTCATCAAACCACCGCGCCGTCACTGTCTTGACCTGCGTGTAGAACTGAATGACCTGCTTGCCATAGGGGCCGAGGTCGCCGAGCTTGGAGCCGCGTGAGCCGGTGAAGCTGAAGTAGGGGACCGGTACGGGGATCGGCACGTTGATGCCGACCTGGCCGACATCGATTTCGTTCTGGAATTTGCGCGCAGCGGCACCAGATTGGGTGAAGATGCCCGTGCCGTTGCCATAAGGATTCGCGTTGGTGAGCGCAATGGCTTCATCCAGCGTATCGACGGAGACGATGACCAGCACCGGCCCGAAGATCTCCTCCTTGTACACCGCGTGATGCGGCTTCACGTTGGAGAAGATGGTGGGCGCGATGAAGTTGCCATTCTCGTAGCCGGGCACTTTGGGGTTGCGGCCGTCCAGCTCGAGCTTGCAGCCTTCCTCGACACCTTTGGCGATGAGGCCCTCGATGCGCGTCTTGGCTTGTTTGCTGATGACAGGGCCCAAGTCCGCCCCGGCTACCGTGCCGCCATTGAGCTTCAGCGACTTTGCTTTCGCCACGATGTCGGGAATCCACTCGCTGGCTTTGCCTACCATGACGGCGACTGACGTCGCCATGCAGCGCTGACCGGCAGCGCCGAAGCCTGCACCGACCAGTGCATTCAGCGACTGGTCCTTGTTCGCATCGGGCATGACGATGGCGTGGTTCTTGGCACCCATCATGCATTGCGCGCGCTTGCCGTGGGTGCTGGAAAGTTTGTAGACGTGCTCGCCGACATGGCAGGAACCGACGAATGACACGGCCTGAATGGCGGGATGCGTGCAGATGGCGTCCACGGATTCCTTGCCGCCATGCACGACGTTGAGCACACCGGGCGGCACACCCGCCTCCAGCGCCAGTTCGGCCAGCAGCATGGGCGTCATCGGGTCCTGCTCGGACGGCTTCAGCACGAAGGTGTTGCCGGTAACGATGGCCATGGGGAACATCCACAACGGAATCATCGCAGGGAAGTTGAACGGCGTGATGCCTGCGCAGACACCGATGGGCTGGCGAATGAAATACGTGTCCACACCATTGGCCACGTTCTCCGCCATCTCGCCCAGCGAAAGCGAGCCGATGGAACACGCGTGCTCCACCACTTCGAGACCGCGGAACACGTCGCCTTCGGAATCCGGCAGCGTCTTGCCCTGCTCTGCAGTGAGGCAGGCGGCCAGCTTTTTCATGTCGCGGCGGATCAGCTCCTGCAGCTTCAGCATGATGCGGGCGCGAGCACCGATGGGGGTGTTCTTCCAGGTCTTGAATGCTTCGGCGGCGGACTTCACGGCCTCATCCACTTCGTCGGCATCGCACATCGGCACGCGGGCCAGCACTTCCTGCGTGGCAGGGTTAACGACATCGCGCCACTGTTTGGCCTTCGATTCAACGAACTTGCCGTTGATGAGCAGTTTGACGGTGGGGGCGGGTTGAGTTTGAGGTACGGCAGCCATGAATGTCTCCTCGATGCGGTGGCGGGGCGCAGGCATGCGCCGATTGGAATAGTTGAATGAATTTTAGGCCTATTCATCGCCGGCTGCTGCCAGTGAAATGACAGCTGTTCATACCATCATGTCCAATCATCATGAAGTTCGATTGAAACTTGTTTTCAATCTGTTACAGACATTTCCGTCAACGCTGCGGTCCATCACGCGTTGTTGAGGCAGGGTAGTCGTATTCCGAGACGCCCGAAACCATCCGAAAGGAGCAGCAAGCTCATGAAAACGTTGACCAAAGTGTTTCTCTCCAGTGCAGTGCTCGCCACCTTGACCGGCGCTGGAACCGTGTTTGCCGCGCAGCAGGATGTGGCCACGGTGGTGTCCGCCACGCCCATTTACAACCGCGTGGCCACACCACGTCGCGAGTGCTGGACCGAGCAGGTCTCGGCCTATGAAGAGCAACGCGTGCGCCGCCCCCAGTACAACGAGGTTCAGCATGAGTCGCGTGAGTCTTCCGGTGCCGGCGTATTGCTGGGCGCCATCGTCGGCGGCGCGATCGGTCGTCAGTTTGGCAACTCCACGGGTGGCAGGGACCGTGGCACTGCCGCCGGTGCTGTCATTGGTGGCCTGATCGGCAACGATATCGAGCGTGGCAACAGCCGTGACAGTGGCTACTACCGCACGTCGCGTGACGTGGTCGAGGTCCAGCGTGTCCCGGTTACCCGTGATGTGCAGCGCTGCCAGACCGTGCAGGACACGCGTGAAGAAATCAGCGCCTATGACGTGGTGTATCGCTTCAACGGCAAGGAGTACTCGACCCGCCTCGCCTACGATCCGGGTCCGACGTTGCCGATCGAAGTCAATGTACGTCCGCGCGGCGCAAATGCCCCGGTCAGCGGGCCGTATCGGGAGCCGGTGCCGACGTATCGCCGGTTCTGAACGTTCGCTTCAGCGCAGCAAACGAAACGCCCGGCAGTTCACACTGCCGGGCGTTTTGCATGGTTTCTGCCATTGCGAATATTCGCGTGCAGTGGGTGCAGTCAGCTACTCCGCAAACGCAAACAAGAGGGCATCCGCCGCAACCATGTCGTTGACCGCATAGGCCACGCGCTCGATCACGCCGTCCTTCGGGCTGGCAATGGTGTGCTCCATTTTCATGGCTTCCATGATGAGTAGCGGCTGTCCCTTCTTCACCGCATCGCCAGCCTGTACAAAGAGCTTCACGACTCTGCCCGGCATCAACGCAGTGAGACGACCGTCTGCGGCCGCCTCCGGCGCCTCGTAGTGATGCGGGTCAGCGTAGTGCAGGTCATAGCGGCAATCAGGCAGGATCACCTGCAGCTCGTCGCCAGCACGCAGAACGGTCGCGTCCTGCCGAGTTGTCAGGGCATAGGGATCGACAAGGTGCCGGATCTCTTCGCCATCCTTGGCGGCCCGCATGGCGAATATTCGCGATGGGGCTGCGTTGACGCGCCAGCCCGCAAGGCTGTTCCAGGGCGAATTCTGTTCGGTCGCATGGTCCGCCATCTCATCGGATTCGTCCACGATCACGCGCGCACACGCGAGGTCCAGCACATCGACGGGCAATGCAGCCTGCGGTGCCAACAGGTCCTTCGAATATTCGCTGATGAAGCTGGTCGCCGTGTTGCCCGACGCGTAAGCCGGGTGGTGCAGTAGACGCTGCAGGAATCCGAGATTGGTCTTGCAGCCGATGACCGCTGTATCCGACAGCGCGCGCTGCATACGGCGGATTGCAGCGTCGCGGTCCTCGCCCCACACGATCAGCTTCGCGATCATCGGGTCGTAGTAAATGCTGATCTCATCGCCTTCTGTCACGCCGGTGTCGAGTCTGACGTCATCATCTTCCCCTTCGGGATGGACAAAGCGATCCAGTCGACCAATTTCCGGCAGGAACTGGTTCTGCGGATCCTCGGCACAGATGCGCACCTCGATCGCATGGCCGCCGGTGATAATCTCGTCCTGCAGCAGCGGCAATGGCTCGCCCGCCGCCACGCGCAATTGCCATTCGACCAGATCCTCGCCCGTGATCATCTCCGTGATGGGATGCTCCACCTGCAGGCGCGTGTTCATCTCCATGAAGAAGAATTCGCGATCCTCACCGGCGATGAATTCAATGGTGCCCGCACCGCGATAGCCGATGGCCGCTGCAGCCGCGACGGCGGCATCGCCCATCTTGGTGCGCATGGCTTCATCCAGGTACGGCGACGGCGTCTCTTCCAGAATTTTCTGATGGCGGCGCTGGATGGAGCACTCACGCTCGAACAGGTGGACATAGTTGCCGTGCGTGTCACCGAACACCTGAAATTCGATGTGGTGCGGGCCTTTCACGAAGCGCTCGATCAGGACACGATCGTCACCAAACGCATTACGCGCTTCCCGCTTGGCAGCCTCCAGCTGTGCAGCGAATTCACCGGCTGCCTCCACCAGACGCATGCCCTTGCCGCCGCCGCCCGCCACGGCCTTGATCAGCACCGGGTATCCAACGATTCCAGCCTGCTGTTCAAGGTACGCCGGGTCCTGATTGTCCCCAAGATAGCCAGGCACCACGGGTACGCCAGCGGCCTGCATGATGATCTTGGCTTGGTCTTTGAGGCCCATTTTCTCGATGGCTTCAGGTGTCGGCCCGATGAACGCCATACCGGCAGCCTCGACTGCGCGCGCAAAGTCTTCGTTCTCAGACAGGAAGCCATAGCCTGGATGAATGGCCTGCGCACCTGATTTTTTCGCAACCGCGATGATCACATCACCCTTGAGATAGGAATCCACCGGACGCGGTCCGCCGATGAGGTATGCCTCATCCGCCTGATGCACATGCTGTGCATCGACATCCGCCTCGGAGTACACCGCGACCGTGCGAATGGCCATGTGCTGGCAGGTGCGGATGATTCGGCAGGCGATTTCGCCGCGATTGGCAATCAGAATCTTGGAGAACATGGCGCCGGGGCCTCAGGAAAGGGTCAGGAGCTGCCAGGCCATCATCGCCCAGATGATGAGCAGTAGCGTGCAACTGGTGACAAAGGCATAGAAACGGTGCATGACCACATTCGTCGTGCAATGAATGAGACTGTGCGCAAAACGTGCCGCAACATAGCCCCATGCAAGGACGACAAACGTCATGTTGGCCAGATTGGTGACGTAGAGCGTGATCAGGGCGGCATAGAAGAACACAGGCAGCTCGAACAGATTGCGGAAATTGTCGGGTGCGCGGGAGTCGGCCATGACGGCCGACATCTGGGCCGAGAGTGCTGTCTTTTGCGGATGGACGCGATTTGATTTGTAGAAAGCAATGCGACGCCGCAGCATCGTCACCGCGACCATCACCATCAGCAGAAACATGGCCAGCATCGGGTACAGGATCAGTGTCTTGTTCATCAGGATTCCTCTTTGGCAGGTAGCCATGCTGGTGAGCGCTTGGCCAGAAAAGCGGACAGGCCTTCCTGACCCTCGGGTGATACGCGCACGCGCGCGATACGTTGGGCGGTGACTTCGATCAGTGCGGGCGAGAGTGGCCGGTTCACCACGGCATCGATCAGCGCCTTGGCTTCAGTTTGCGAAACAGGGCCGGCTGACAATAGTGACTCGACAATGGCGTTGATGAGCAAATCCATCTTGTCGTCATCCACCGCGTACTCGTGTACCAGTCCGATGCGGTATGCCTCGGCCGCATCGAATCGCTCGCCGGTCAGGACATAGCGGCGCGCGGCACGTTCACCCATGGCGGCAATGACGTAGGGACTGATAACCGCAGGGATGAGTCCAATGCGAACTTCCGACAAGGCAAACGTCGCCGCAGCCGACGCAACAGCAATATCGCAACAGGCAATGAGCCCGACGCCGCCACCATAGGCTGCACCGTGCACGCGCGCCACGGTGGGCTTCTTCAAATCATGCAGCGTGCGCATCAATTCGGCGAGCGCCATGGCATCGGTGAAATTGTCCGCTTGCGAATATTCGCTGATGCGCTTCATCCAGTTGAGGTCGGCACCTGCGGAGAAGGACTTGCCCATTGCTGACAGCACCACCACGCGTACATCGGGATTGGCTTCCAGATCGCGCAGCGCCTGAGTGAGCTCAAGAATGAACGCATCGTCGAAGGCGTTGTGCTTCTCCGGTCGGTTCAGGGTGACGATGCCGACCTGTTGGTCGATGTCGATGAGAAGAGCGCTCATGGCTTGCTCCCGCGCGCTGAGGATTGCTCCCCCCTTTGCAAAAGGGGGGTTGGGGGGGATTTCGGCGCAGACTTTAGCGCGGCTACAACCTCTCTGTAGATGACTTCTAGCACTGCATCCGTCTCCTTGAGGACCTGCAAGTTATCAAACCGCAACACTTTCAGACCCATTGCTGTTAGCAGAGTCGTGCGCATTTCGTCTCGGACCTTCTCTGTTTGATCCATGTGCTGACTTCCGTCAATCTCGATCACGAGTCCACATCGCGGCGCGTGGAAGTCAACGATGAACTTGGCGATGGGTTTCTGCCGATAGAACTGCACACCTTCAATCTGCTTCCTGCGGAGCCTGGACCAAAGCATTTGCTCGGCGTCCGTCATTCTCGCTCTCAGTTCGCGCGATCTAGTCTTCAGGTCCTCTCCGTATTGCAGCACTCAAAATCCCCCTCATTCCCCCTTTTCCAAAGGGGGAGGTTGTCTCGCTACATGCGGAACACGCCGTAATCGGTCTTGCCGATCGGCGCATTCATGGCTGCAGACAGTCCCAGTCCCAGCACCATGCGTGTATCGGCCGGATCGATAATGCCGTCGTCCCACAGCCGGGCCGTGGCGTAGTAGGGGTGGCCTTGCGATTCGTACTGATCACGGATGGGCGATTTAAAAGCCTCTTCCTCGTCCTTCGACCAGGTTCCACCTTTGAGCTCAATGCCGTCGCGCTTCACCGTGGCCAAGACACTCGCAGCTTGCTCGCCGCCCATCACGGAGATGCGCGCGTTGGGCCACATCCACAGCATGCGCGGATTGAACGCGCGGCCACACATGCCGTAGTTGCCGGCGCCGAACGAGCCGCCGATGATGACGGTGAACTTGGGCACGGATGCGCAGCTCACCGCCGTCACCATCTTTGCGCCGTCCTTGGCGATGCCACCGGTCTCGTACTTCTTGCCCACCATGAAGCCGGTGATGTTCTGCAGGAACACCAGCGGGATGCCGCGCTGGTTGCAGAGTTCGATGAAGTGCGCGCCCTTGAGTGCTGACTCGGAGAACAGGATGCCGTTGTTGGCGATGATGCCGACCGGGTAGCCCCAGATGTGCGCAAAGCCGCACACCAGTGTCGTGCCGTACAGCGCCTTGAACTCGTGGAAGTCCGAACCGTCGACGATGCGCGCGATGATCTCGCGGATGTCGAAGGGCTGGCGCGTGTCTTTCGGCACGATGCCGTACAGCTCCTCCTGCGAATATTCGGGTTCCACCACCGGCTGGGTGCGCACTGGCACGAACTTGTCGCGGTTCATGTGGCGCACAATCTCGCGGGCGATGGCGAGCGCATGCGTGTCGTTTTCGGCCAGATGGTCGGTGACGCCGGAGGTACGCGAGTGCACGTCGCCGCCGCCGAGTTCTTCTGCTGTCACCACTTCGCCGGTAGCCGCTTTCACCAGCGGCGGGCCGCCCAGGAAAATCGTGCCCTGGTTCTTCACAATGATCGACTCGTCGCACATGGCCGGCACATACGCGCCGCCCGCCGTGCAGGAGCCCATCACGACAGCCACTTGCGGGATGCCCTTGGCGGAAAGATTCGCCTGGTTGTAGAAAATGCGACCGAAGTGTTCCTTGTCCGGGAACACGTCATCCTGCATGGGCAGGAAGGCGCCGCCGGAGTCCACGAGGTAGACGCAGGGCAGATTGTTCTGCAACGCGATTTCCTGGGCACGGAGGTGCTTCTTCACCGTCATCGGGTAGTAGGTACCACCCTTGACCGTGGCGTCATTGGCGACGATCACGCATTCCGTACCTTCGATGCGGCCGATGCCGGTGATGACGCCGGCCGACGGCGCGTCCTGACCGTCCTTGCCGTACATGCCGTATGCGGCCAGTTGCGACAGTTCAAGGAACGGCGAGCCTGGGTCGAGCAGGGCGGCGACACGATCACGCGGCAGCAGCTTGCCGCGCGCGGTGTGCTTCTTTGCCGTCTCGGCACCGCCGCCTTCGCTGACCTTTGATACCTTGACGCGCAGGTCATCGACGACGGCACGCATGGCGGCGACGTTTTCTGCAAAGGCGGGGGAACGGGTGTCGATTTTGGATTTCAGGATCGGCATGAATGTTTTTTCTTGGTCAGTTGATTGCCGCGAAGGAGGTCGTGCCTGCACTTAACGTTATTGAGTTCTAGTCTTTGAAGTCTGTTTTCTTCGTACCAGCTGGGTACCCAGCAGTGCACCAAGCAAAACCAATACCAAATCGGCGACCGCTCCAACCCCCGTCAGGAACACCAAGCCTTCGAAGTCCAACGAATCACCGACGCCAAGGCGACCGAAAAAATATCCGCCAGCGACCGTTATGAGGAGCGCCGGGATGATTGCCAGCAGGCCCGATTCAAAGTGCTTTTCTGCAGCGAAAAACGACGCTGCCAAGCCGCCTCCAAAAGGCATCGCCCATTGCAAATGTTGCGCTCCTGGAATTCGCAGGCTGACCGAACACCAGTAGTACCCAATCAGAACCAGAAACATGATGGCTACCGCTATCAGCTGAGGCCGAACGATCGCTGGCATGCTTTCTTCCTTACTCCGCCAACTGCCGCGCAATCAACATGCGCTGGATCTCGCTGGTGCCCTCGTAAATCTGGGTGATGCGCGCATCGCGGTAGTAGCGTTCCACCGGGTAGTCCTGCAGGTAGCCATAGCCTCCGTGGATCTGGATGGCTTTTGTGCACACCTCTTCAGCCAGCTCCGATGCATACAGCTTCGCTTGCGACGCTTCCGAAAGGCAGGGAATGCCCTCTGTGCGCAGCCGTGCTGCGTGCAGGATGAGCAGGCGCGATGCGTTGATGCGCGTGTGCATGTCGGCCAGCATGTTGGCGATGGACTGGTGCTCCACCAGCTTCTTGCTGAACTGCGTGCGGTCCTTGGCGTAGGCCAGGGCGGCTTCGAACGCGGCGCGCGCGATGCCCAACGCCTGCGCTGCGATACCGACGCGGCCACCTTCCAGGTTCGAGAGCGCAATCGCAAGGCCCTTGCCGCGCGGGCCGAGCAGGTTTTCTTCGGGAATCGCGCAGTCTTCAAGGATGATGGCGCAGGTGTCGGAGGCGCGGATGCCGAGCTTCTTCTCTGGGGGCTGCACGTTGAAGCCGGGCGTGTCAGTGGGCACGATGAAGGCGGAGAGACCTTTCTTGCCCAGGTCCGGATCGGTCACGGCGAACACGATGGCCATGGCCGCGCGTTTGCCGTTGGTGATGAACTGCTTGGAACCATTCAGCACCCACTGCTTTTTCCCATCCACGTCCTTCAGAACAGCGCGGGTCTTCAGGTTATTGGCTTCTGAGCCGGCCTGCGGTTCGGTGAGGCAGAAGCAGCCGATCTTCTTGCCCGCCGCAAGATCAGGCAGCCAGAACTTCTTCTGTTCGTCCGTGCCCCACGTCAGGATAGGACCGCAGCCCACCGAGTTATGCACGGACATCAATGTCGACGTCGAGGCATCGCCCGCGGCAATCTCTTCAATCGCCAGCGCATAGGCGGTGTAGTCGGAATACGTGCCACCCCATTCCTCAGGCACCACCATACCGAGCAAACCCAGCTCGCCCATCTGGGCGACTGCACTGTCAGCGATCCAGCAATCCGCTTCCCAGCGCGCGGCGTTGGGCGCCAGCTCGTTCTGGGCGAACTCACGTGCCATATCGCGAATCATGCGCTGTTCGTCAGTGAGGAAATCGTGCGTGGCCTTCATGAGCATGGATGACTTTCGTGAACTACCACGCCAGCTTGTGGCCGGCGTAGTCGAAGAAAGAACCGTTCTGTTTGGGTGTTGCCTTGGCGATGACTTTGCGAATTCCGGTGACGCTGGTGGCGACATCGATGTCCGCGTCCTTGCCACCCATGTCAGTACGCACCCAGCCGGGGTGCAAGGTGAGCACTGTAAGACCTTGCGGGCCGAACTCCAATGCTGCGGCCTTTGCCACCGCGTTGACTGCGGCTTTGCTGGCGCGATAAACAACGCTGCCGCCGTTGGTCATGAGCCCCATTGAACCCATGCGACTGGAAATGAAGATCAGCTTGCCATTGCGTTTCGCTACCTTTGCCGCAGCGACAGCGGACACGCGTAACGGGCCCAGTACGTTGGCGTGCATGACGTGGTCGAAATCACTTTGGCTCTGGGCATCACCAATCTTCGAACGTTTGCCGCTGACACCAGCGTTGTAGATGACGATGTCTGCCTTGGCGGCCGCACGGCCAACCGGCGCGGTGGGGGATTTCACCGTGTCAAACAGCATCACGCTAGCGCCCAGCGCTTCGAGCTTTTTCATGTCTGCCTTGCGACGTACCGTTGCTGACACGACACATCCGGCCGCCCGGTACTGGCGCACCATCTCAAAGCCGATGCCACGGGATGCGCCGATGATCAGGACAGACATTGGAACGATAGTGCCGGTTTGCTTCTTGGCCATGTTTTTCTCGCAGTAGTGGGAGACGCGTGTTACTTCGTTTGCTCGTCGATCTTTTTCTTCGTCTCTTCAGCCTGCTTGTTGGCCTGGTCCACGAGTTCCTTGGCCTTGTCGTGGGCCTGCAATGTGTTGCCGTAGACAGGATTCTCTCGGCTGGCCTTGGTGGCGGCGTCTTTCTCAGCCTTTACCTGCTCAGACGTTTTGACAGGGGCTTCCTTATTGCCGCAGGCAGCCATTGTTGTCAGCGCTGCGGACAGTGCGAATATTCGCAGTGCTTTACTTGGCATTCTTTGCCGCCTCTTCCTGCTTCCGCTCGTATTCATCACTCAGGCGCTTGCGCTCCGCTTCTGCCTTGGCGGCAGCCCGCTCCTGGGTGCCCTGCGCCTTGCCGAACACTTTGTCCGGGTTCTGCATGGCGCGCTCGGTGCGTTTCTCCTCAAAGGCCTCACGTTCGGCCCGCAGTTGCTCGGGTGTCTTGGCTGGTTCTTTCTTGCTGCAACCTGCCAGGCAGGCCGCAGCAAGCAGGCACACTGCTGCGGCCCGGAGGTTCACAGCATTTCCACCGCAAGCGCCGTCGCCTCGCCACCACCAATGCAGAGCGATGCAATGCCGCGCTTGCCGCCGCGCGCCTTCAGGGCATGCAGCAGCGTGACGATGAGACGCGCGCCCGATGCGCCGATGGGATGACCCATCGCGCAGGCTCCGCCATTCACATTGACCTTTTCATGCGGCAAGCCCAGGTCCTTCATCGCTGCCATGGTCACGACGGCGAATGCCTCGTTGATTTCGTAAAGATCTACATTGTCCGGACCCCAGCCCAGCTTCTTTTGCAGCTTGTCGATGGCGCCTACCGGTGCGGTCGTGAACCACTCCGGCTCATGCGCGTTGGATGCATAGCCTGCGATGCGGGCGATTGGCTTGATGCCTTTAGCAGTGGCTTCGCTTTCCTTCATCAGCACCAGCATGGCAGCGCCATCGGAGATGGAGGAGGAAGACGCAGCCGTCACCGTGCCATCCTTGTTGAACGCGGGTTTGAGCGCGGGAATCTTGTCCGGCTTGCATAGGCCGGGCGGCTCATCGGTATCCAGCACGACATCGCCCGCCTTGCCCTTCACCGTCACGCCGGCAATCTCGGCCTTGAAGGCACCGCTGGCGACAGCGCCTTGCGCGCGCTTCACTGACTCGGCGGCGAACTTGTCCTGATCTTCGCGCGTGAACCCGTACTTGGCCGCAGTTGCGTCGGCAAAGATACCCATGGACTTGCCGTCGTAAGCATTTTCCAGTCCATCGAATGCCATGTGATCCAGTGCCTTGATGTGGCCGTAGCGATAGCCCTGGCGTGCCTTGGGCAACAGATGCGGCGCGTTGGACATGGATTCCATGCCGCCCGCGATGGTCGGCCCGGCTGAGCCTGCGAGGATCTGATCGGCGGCCATCATCACGGCTTTCATGCCGGAGCCGCACACCTTGTTGATGGTGGTGCAAGTCGTGGACTTGAGCAGGTCTGCACCGAGCACGGCTTGACGCGCAGGCGCCTGGCCCAATGCAGCCGGGAGCACACAGCCGATGATGGCTTCGGAAATGTCTTCCGCCTTCAGGCCGGATTCGGCGACTGCTGCCTTGATGGCGATGGAGGCCAGTTGCGGCGAGGACAAGCCGACCAGCTGCCCATTCATGGCACCGATGGGGGTACGTTTTGCTGCGACGATGACGACTGCGTCAGACATGTTGTTCTCCGGGGGTCAGGAATACAGGAAAGTCACAAAAGCGGGCAAACATCAAAGCGGCATTGCGAATATTCGCATCAAGTCAGGCCGATTCCTCAAACAATTCGCGCCCGATCAGCATGCGCCGAATCTCGTTTGTGCCCGCGCCGATGTCATAAAGCTTGGCATCGCGCAGCAGGCGGCCGGTCGGGTATTCATTGATGTAGCCGTTGCCGCCCAGACACTGGATGGCTTCCAACGCCACCTTCACAGCGGATTCGGAGGCATAGAGAATGCAGGCTGACGCATCTTTGCGAGCAGCGCGGCCGCGACCCATGTCCAGCATCTGCGCCACGCGGTAACTGTAGGCGCGCGACGATTGCAGCGCGACATACATGTCGGCGATTTTGCCTTGCATGAGCTCAAAGGTGCCGATGGCCTGGCCGAACTGCTTCCTCTCATGCACGTAAGGCAAGACGAAATCCATGGCCGATTGCATGATGCCGATGGGGCCGCCAGAAAGCACGGTGCGCTCGGTGTCCAGCCCCTTCATCAGCACGCGCGTACCGAGGTTGACCTCGCCCAACACGTTCTCTTCGGGAATCTCGCAGTCCTCGAACACCAGCTCGCACGTGTCGGAGCCGCGCATGCCCAGCTTGTCCAGCTTCTGCGCGGTACTGAATCCCGCAAAACCCTTTTCAACGATGAAGGCTGTCATTGCCTTCGATCCCATTTCCTTCGGTGCGGTGCGCATGTAGACGATCAGCACGTCCGCGTGCGGCCCGTTGGTGATCCACATCTTGTTGCCGTTGGCGATCCAGCGATCACTCTTCTTCTCCGCGCGGCAGGCCATGGAGCCCACCACGTCGGAACCAGCGCCCGGCTCGCTCATGGCGAGTGCGCCGACAAATTCACCGGAGCAGAGCTTGGGCAGATATTTCCTGCGTTGCGCGTCGTTGCCGTTGAGGTACAGATTGTTTACGCACAGGTTGGAGTGCGCGCCATATGCCAGTCCCACCGAAGCAGAGCCGCGCGAGACTTCCTCCATCGCGATGGTGTGGGCAAGATAGCCCATGCCCGTGCCGCCGAATTCCTCGGGCACCGTGATGCCGAGGAGGCCCAGGTCGCCCAGCTTCTTCCACATGTCCATGGGGAAGGCGTTGTCATGGTCGATCTGCGCGGCGCGGGGTGCCAGCTCATCGTCACAGAGTCGGCGGACGCTGTCGCGGAGCGCATCGGTGTCGTCCGAAATATGGGTGTCGAAAATCATGTTGCTCCTCGCGAAACGGTGTTTTGGCTGGCTTCAATCAGCTTGTGGCTGAGTGCCCTGGTGACCGCTGGTGATCGGCCGCCAAGGGTTGAGCAGTCTTTGCGGCGAATTATCCTCTGGTTCTCCGGCCTTTGCAGTATTGCGAATATTCGCATGCAAGGACGCTGGATCCCGACTTTCGTCGGGATGATGGACCACTTCGTCTCGCCGTCACTTCGCTCCCATGCGAATGGCGCCATCGAGCCGGATGATTTCCCCATTGAGTACTTCGTTCTCCACGATGTGCTTCACCAGCGAGGCATATTCCTCAGGCTTGCCCAGTCGCGAAGGGAAGGGAATCTGCTGCCCGAGAGAGGTGCGGATATCCTCGCTCATGCCCTGCAGCATGGGCGTATCGAAGATGCCTGGTGCGATGGTCATGACGCGAACGCCGAACTTGGCGAGTTCACGTGCGATGGGCAGCGTCATGCCATTGACGCCCGCCTTGGATGCCGCATAGGCCGCCTGGCCGATCTGGCCTTCGAATGCCGCGATCGATGCGGTATTGATGATGACGCCGCGCTCACCAGAGGGCAGGGCAGGGGCAGTGGACATGGCGTGAGCCGAAAGGCGGATCACGTTGAACGTGCCGATGAGGTTGACCTCCACCACGCGGCGGAAATTGGCGATGTTTGCCGGTCCGGCCTTGCCCACGACCCGTTCGCCCGTGGCCACCCCGGCGCAGTTGACCGCACCGTGGATGCCGCCGAATCCCTTCACGCAGGCATCCACCGCAGCCTGGACTTGAACTTCGTCCGTGACATTGCACTCTACGTAGCGGGCGACGGACCCAAGTTCAGCAACAAGTCTTTCGCCCTGTTCGCGGTTGATGTCGGCGATGATGACCTTGCCGCCATTCGCCGCAAACATCCGCGCCGTTGCTGCGCCGAGGCCGGATCCGCCACCGGCTATCAAAAATACTTGATCCTTGATCTGCATGAGACACCCTGAAAAGTCGTGAAGGCGCGATTATAGTGGTCTCAAACCCCGACTGACCCTTGGAGCGACAACATGAAGAGAATACTTTCCGTACTGCTCGCAGCCAGCTCACTGGCCGCATGCGCCAATCAACCGAGCGGTATCCAGACCCCGGCATTTGATTCCGCTTCGCTGGTTGGTTCGGCGTGGGCTGACCCCGCGGGTAGCGGGGGCAATCAGCCCCGCCTTCAGTTCATTACCTCTGTATCGGTCAACGGGACGGGTGGCTGCAATACATTCTCGGGGAAGGTGGAGCTCTCTGGCAGCCGCATTCTGCTTGGCCCGCTGGTTTCTTCCAAGCGCATGTGCATCGGTCCGCCGCAGCATGTGGAAGACGTCTTCTTCCGGGCGCTGGACAATGCACGCAGCGTCCGCATCGACGACGGGCAACTCGTGCTGGCCGACGGAACGGGCAAGGAACTGATCCGGCTGAATCGTGCGTCCAATGCGGCATCCGCCCGGCCATGAGTGTTGTACCGCTAGAGCCAGGGGATCGTGTGCGGCACCTTAAGACCGGTGGAACGTACGCCGTGCTGATGCATGCACTGCTTGAAGCGACCCGGGAGCCCGCCGTGGTCTATCGGTCCGATGAGACAGGCCAGGTCTGGGTGCGCATTGCCGCGGAAATGCATGACGGCCGCTTTGTGAAAATTTGACGGCGCGACTCGGCTGCGGACAACCTCTGCGCGTTAGGCAAAGATGATTCTTCGGCACCCGCCTCTATTTGACAGGTGTTCACCAAGTCTCCTGACTTCATATTGTCAGTTGGCAAAGCGTCGCAGCCAGTCCCGCTTGGCACTGTAGCGCTGCTGGTCCAGCGCCGTGCCGCTTTTCTCCAACGCCAAGTCAAGCTCGGTTTTCGCGCGCTGTACTTCGCCCAGGCCGAGATAGGCAGCGGCCAGTCCAAGGTGGATCTCCGCATACTGACCATTGCGTCGCAGTGCCTCGCGGAACCCGTCACGCGCCTGCGAATATTCGCTTCGCAGAAGGGCGGCTTTGGCGAGTCTGAAGTGATGAAACGGCGGCTCCGGTTGCACCTGCTTCAATCTGGCTGTCACGATGTCGGCCTCGGCAGTCCGCCCTGATTGTTGCAGCAGCGCAGAGAGATTGGATAACGCACGGGTGTTGTCCGGCTCCAGCGAAAGCGAGTGGCGCAACACAGCCTCGGCCGCAACCGGCACGCCAATGCGCTGATAGATCACGCCCAGCGCATTGTAAGGCGCGGCATACGTGGGATCGGCAATCACGGCATCCCGTGCGTGCCAGTACGCCTCCCGCCAGTCGTGAGCGACCAGCAGTTCGGCGGCGCGGTTGTTGTGATACATGGCGATTATTCGTGCCTCAGAGACAATTCGGGCGCGTTGTCCCTGCAAGAGCTGTCGCGGCAGAAAATCCACCACCAGTTCCGAATTGTGTCCGCCGATCACTTTTCGATTCATGTCGCGGCGGCCCAGGGTGAGGTTTACATGACCGGCGGCGATGACGAAGCCGCGATCCTGCGTCCAGAGCTCTTCGCTCAACACCTCCCGGTACTCGACGGGGAGCCCGATTTCGCGAGCCAACGCGGCGGTCATGATCGCGAGCGACAGGCAGTTTCCTGCCCGTGCCTCGAAGGCCTCTGCAGCAACCCGTGTCTTGCTTGACTCATATTCCAGGATGAGCTTGCCGCCGCCATACAGTGAATTGATGAGGCCCTCCACCTTGCCATCGGACTGGCTGGCACGCCTGACCTCGCCACCAAGAAACTGACGCATGGACGGGCTCAGGGCGAAGATGTCAGGGGAGGGTGCGGTGCGCGGCAGGAAGTCGCTGTCACGCAGGAGCGTCGCATCAACCGTCACAGCGTCGGTCGCGCGCGGACCGGCTGCACATCCGGACAGGGCCAATAGGGCAAACAGAGCCAACAAGGCAAAAAAGTCCAGGACAGCCAAAGTTCGAAATTTGATGTGCATGCTATCTCCTCTGTCTCGACTCATTGTGCGTCGGGTGCATGGGTGACTGGAAGCACTTGCAGTGGTAGGCCATGTTGCAGTGCGAAGCTGCGCCAGTATTCATCATCGTGGCGCAACAAGGCTCTGGCGATGGCATCCCGCGCGGGCTCCGCGATACCCAGCGCGGCAGTCAGCGCTTGCAGGAATCGGGGTTCCAGTGCCGCGAGCGCCACCCAGCCATTTGCGGATCGGTAGAGCTGATAACCGGGGTGGGCACCGGCTAGCAACCCACCAGGATGAGTCAGACCAAACCGGAATGGCCCGGCCAGTACTTCCGCAGCATCTGCCAAGGCCACCTGGGAATATTCACCCGCACCCGTGTGCTCCGCCCGCCGCAACAACAGCAGCGCGGCGCTGACGGCCCGCTCTGCACCAAGCAGATCGGCCATGAGTGTGGGCGGCAGAGCGGGTGGCTGAAGCAGCCCTGCCTGCGCAAGATAGGTCAGGTCATGACCCGGCACATCCTCGTCGGGCGGCGCGTATCCCACGATGGCGAGCTGGCAGAGGTGAGGCCAGAGCCTGCGAATATTCGCAAAGTCGAGACCGAGCCTCTTCAATGAAGCCGGGCGCTGTGCGGTCACCATTAGATGGGCGTTGTCCAGCAGGCCAGACAACGCGTTCAGGCCACCATCGGTCTTGAGATCCAATGTTCGAACATCGAGACCTTCGTGAAGGGCACGGTAGTAGTCGCGCGCGTAGGCGCGCAATGGGTCACCCTCTGGCGATTCCACCTTGATGACTTCTGCCCCCCAGTCCGCCAATCGACGTATGCAAACCGGGCCCGGCAGGTTCTGTGCCAACGTGACAATGCGAAGACTATCGAGAGGTGGGCTACCATCGGGGGGATGCATACCCTCAATATACCCTCAGGCGTGACCCTCATCGAGCGTGGCTGGCTCAATTGCAACCAGATCCTGCTCATGAACGCGAAAGACGCCGTGCTCATCGATTCGGGCTACGGGCGCCACGCCGGCAACACGCTTGCCATCGTGAAACGGCACCTCGGTAGCCGCAAACTCACCCGGCTTATCAACACCCATTGCCATAGTGATCACATGGGCGGCAACGCCATGATCGCGCGTGAGTTTCGCTGCCGCATCACCGTCCCGGATGGAGAGGTTCGCCACCTGCGGCCCTGGAATTCCCAGGCGCTTTGGCTCAAATATGCAGATCAGCATGCGCCGCGATTCGAATTCGCCGATACCATCAAGTCCGGGCAGAGTTTCTCGGCCGGTGGCCTGACCTGGCATGCGCACGCCGCGCCGGGCCATGACAATGAGGCCCTGATGTACTGGAACGAGAAGGAACGTGTCCTCATCAGCGGCGATGCGCTGTGGCAGGACGGCCTCGGTGTCGTGTTTCCCGCAGAAGGCGAGAACCCGGCTATTGCAGCCGCACTGCGTACGCTTTCTGAAATTGAAAGACTGAAGCCTCGAGTGGTGTTGCCTGGTCATGGCAGCGCATTCAGCGACATCACCGATTCGGTCCAACGGGCACGCGGGCGGCTGGAAGCCTTTGCGGCGGACCCCTCCCGCAACGCCCGTCACGTGGTGAAGGTCCTGCTGGTGTTCAATCTGCTGGAACGCGAATCCCTGCGAATCGACTCGCTGCCCGCCTATTTCGAGAAGATTCCGGTCTACCGCGACATGAACGAGCGATTCATCAAATGCGAATATTCGCAACTGGCCGAAGAGACACTTGCATCCTTGGCCAAGTCCGGCGCGATCACCATGGATGGCGGACTGATCCGGCCAACCATGGCAGCCTGAAGCTGCCAGCCCACATAGTTCAGGCTCGCGGCGGTGCGTCTGCCGATGTGGATGTGGCGGCATCCGCAGCCTGAATGCGCTTGCCATCGCCGATGTGCTGATGCGAGGTCACACCCATCGACACGTAGATGCTGGTGACGCCTTCAATGCCCACATCGGCTTTGCTCACCCAGGCTGCCGGCACGTAGAGCAAACCGCCACCCACCGGGACCGGCGCTGTCGGGACAATCACCGCCATGTAGGGCAGCCCGTTCAGCATGACGGGCTCCGCCGTCGATAGCAGCCCAAGAACAGCAACGCCCCCGTCTTTGGCATCTGCCCCGCCGAAGTGCAGCCATACGGGGCTCATGGACTTCATTGACTCACTGTCCCGCTGGGCGAACAGGTCCACGAGCGACTGGGCAACGTCATAGATGTTTCGAACGATCGGGATACGCTGAACCACGGCATTCATGGCCAGGGTCATGAACCGGTTGAGCCCGCTGGTGACCAGCAGTCCCAGCAGAAACAGTGCAGCCATGACGATGGTGAAGCCAATCAGCCAGGCGACAACTTCCGATTCACCCATGCCCAGGCCCAGTGCCTGTATCCACCTACCCACCAGGCTGCCAGGGCCCAGATAATCATAGAGAAAGCGAACGGCCCATATCAGGATGAGCAGCGTGGCCGCAAGCGGCAGTGCGGCAAGGATGCCGGCAATGAGGGTATTGAGCAGCCGCCCCGTAGTCCGATTCACTAGCCGAGGTCCCGACCGGCCATTCAGTCCACTGCCAATCCGGCAGCTGCCGCAGAGCTCTGTTCATGCCCGGCAGGAAACGCGACGACGTGGTCAATTTCGAGCCGGATTCCGATTTTCTCGCCCAGCGCGTGATTGTGGTGGCTGGGGACCAGCGAGAGAACGCGTGTACCGGAGGGGAGCTTCAGCGTGTACAGAATATCTGCGCCCCGGAACGCTTTATGTGCGACCTCTGCAGCAAGCTCGCTGTCATCGTCGTGAAGAATGTCGTCCGGCCGCAGCAATACCTGCACGTCCTGCCCCGCATGCAGCTCGCAATTTGCGCAATGGGGCAAGGCGCCGAGCTCGGTATCAATCCTGTCTTCACGATTCACATGGCCATCAATCAGGACACCGTGGCCAACGAAATTGGCTACAAAACGCGTGGCGGGCCGGTGATACAGGTTGTAGGCGCTGTCCCATTGCTCGATACGTCCATTGCGCATGACGCCGACCTTGTCGGCCATTGCGAATGCCTCGTTCTGGTCATGCGTGACCAGCAGCGCCGAGGTATTTAGCAACTTCAGAATCTGTCGCACTTCCTGACCCAGCTTGTCCCGCATTTCCACGTCAAGATTGGAAAACGGTTCGTCAAGCAACAGCAATCGTGGCTTGGGGGCCAGCGCGCGCGCCAGCGCCACCCGCTGTTTCTGGCCACCTGACAGGTCATGCGGAAATTTCTGTGCCAATCCGGGTAGCCGAATGACATCCAGCAGTTCCTTCACGCGGTCGGCCTTTTGCGCTCGGTTGGCCTTCCGCAATCCGAACCCGATGTTGTCTGCAATAGTCAGATGCGGGAAGAGCGCATAGTCCTGAAACACGAGGCCCACCTTGCGTTGCTCTGCAGGCAGGGAATTCCCGGCCTCAGCAACCCAGGTTCCGTTGAGCGCGATTCTGCCAGACTGAATTTGCTCCAGTCCGGCAATGCAACGGAGCACTGTCGTCTTGCCGCAACCGCTCGGCCCCAACAAGCAGCCGATCTCGCCATCCTCAAGCGTCAGGGAGACATCGTCACAGACAATTGGCCCGTTTCGATAGGCAAAATGCAGGTGCTCGATTGCGAGAATGGGAGACATGGGAAAAGTGTAACGCATTCTGTTTCAATTGAATTGACTAATGCGAATGATTCCTACTATGATTCGCTTGTACAAGGTCTGTTTCAGCCCAAGTTTGTTCCTTCTTCCGGGATTTCATTTGACCGTTCTTGCTCAACATTGCGCCAACTCAAACCAACTGAAGCACGCCACTTCTCTATTTAAATCCGAGCCTTCCATGTACATCTCTCTCGTTGCCCTGCTTGTCCTGATCCTCGCCACACCGGCTGCGGCGCAAGAAAAAGTGCTGAACCTATATTCATCCCGCCACTATCAGACCGATGAGGCGCTCTATACCAATTTCACCCGCCAGACGGGTATCAAGGTCAACAGAATTGAGGCGGGCGAAGATGCCCTGCTCGAGCGAATGAAGAATGAAGGGGACCGGAGCCCGGCTGATTTACTGATGACGGTTGATGCCGGTCGACTCTGGCGTGCAGAGCAGCTTGGATTGCTGCAACCGGTCAAATCCGAGATTCTGCTGGCGCGGATTGCACCAGAGCTGCGTCATCCTGAGGGGCTTTGGTTCAGCTTTTCGATCCGTGCCCGACCCATTTTCTATAACAAATCCAGTGTAAGCAGGGCAGACATTCAGTCCTATGAGGATTTGGCTTCACCGAAGCTGAAAGGCAAGGTGTGCTCACGTTCCGGTTCGCACATGTACAACTTGTCCCTCATGAGCGCCATGATCGCCGCAATGGGTCCAGTCAAAGCCGAGGAATGGGGCAGGGGTGTTGTTGCAAATTTTGCCCGGTCGCCGAAAGGTGGCGATACAGATCAACTAAAGGCGGTGGCCGCAGGTGAATGTGCAGTAGCCATCGCAAACAGCTACTACTATGCGCGGCTCGTAAACAGCACCAAAAGCGAGGAAAGAGAGATTGCAAGCAAGATTGGTGTTGCATTCCCCAATCAGGCAGATCGCGGGACCCATGTGAACGTATCCGGCGCCGGTGTGGCCAGATATGCGCCGAACAAGGCATCCGCCATCAAGTTTCTGGAGTATCTGGCCAGCGATGAGGCACAGCGGTATTTTGCCAATGGCAACAACGAGTATCCGGTCGTTGGTCAGCCGGATAATCCGGCACTCAAGGCACTGGGCGAATTCAAGCGCGATCAGCTGAATGTGGGCATGTTTGGAAAGAACCAGGCTGCGTCCCAGCAGATCATGGATCGCATTGGCTGGAGGTAGCTCGGCTGCAGGGAGCCAACCTGCAGGTGCTTGGCTGACTGCGGAAGACGTGTGACTGCCTTTATATTCGGCAGACTTTTTTAGCTAGACATCACATTGCAAATATTTCGTAACATACTAATAACACTAATAAAGCCTATATTCATTGGTACCCTTTAAAAGCCTATAATGTATATTATGTAACATTATGGTTTGACGTGCTGGTGCCTGAATCTGGGGGCTTGAATTTAGTTCTTATTCGAACTACTATAGTTCCTGTTAGAACTACTTCCAATGCTTTTTTACTCTGAATCCCCCCGATTGCCATGCCTGACAAGCCACCCTTCCTGAGCCTCATCCGCGAGCTTGTTCGCTGCTATCAAGCATTTGAGCGCTACTCGGTCATTGATGTCCGGGCATCTGGGCTCACGCCCCCGCAGTTCGATGTCATTGCGACACTGGGGAACACCACTGGCATGACCTTCCGGGAGCTTGGCGACAAGACACTGATTACCAAAGGCACATTGACCGGCGTAGTTGACCGTCTGGTAGACAAGGGCCTCGTACGGCGCGATGAATTTCCTGGCGACGCACGCTGCTTCAAGGTCGTTCTGACTCCGACTGGAGAACAGGAATTCCGCCGTGTGTTTCAGCCTCACCTAGACTATCTCTCCCAAGCATTTCAGCGGCTGCCAGCACAGCACATGGCGGAATTGACTGATGGACTGATCCGGCTACGTCGGGAACTCGAAGTCAGCAAGCAAGAGAAAACGAAGCAAAAGGAAGCGGCATGAACCCTATCCGCTACACCGGCACCGCAATGCTCCTGCACTGGTCGGTCGCGCTGCTCATCTTCGCAGGCTTTGGCCTGGGTCTCACCATGGTTGACATGACCTTCAGCCCTCTAAAGCTGAAGTTCTACTCCTGGCATAAGTGGATAGGCATCACGATATTCGCCCTGGTTGCCTTTCGGCTGATTTGGCGGCTGACACACCCTGCACCGGCATTGCCAACCAGTCTGCCTGCCTGGCAGAGGAAGGTTGCCCACTATTCCCATGTGGCGATGTACGCCCTGTTCTTCGCTATTCCGCTGACGGGCTGGCTGTTCAGCTCGTCCAAGGGCATCCCGACCGTATATCTTGGACTCGTTCCCTTGCCCGACCTGCTCACGAAGGACATGGGCGAGGCCATCCTCTTGGCTACGGACCCGGAGAAGCCCTTTCTGCTTTCCGACCTCATCCGACTGGCACACAAAAGCATGAATTACCTGCTGGGTTCGCTGGTCCTCATGCATATCGGGGCAGCCTTGAAACACCACTTCATCGACCGTGACGACATTCTGGGACGCATGATTCCTGGTCCCAAATCCCGGCCCTGACCACTCTCGATAACAAGGAAACCGCACATGCGCCTGTTTGCAATCCCTCTTTTCGCCGCCCTGCTCCCCTTGGCGGCTGAAGCCCAAACGCCTGCCACCGTCCAGATGGACAAGAGCTTCATACGCTTCGTATCCAAGCAGCTCAATGTGCCGGTGGAGGGCCGCTTCAAGAAATTCTCTGCAATCTTGAGCTACGACGCCAGGAAACCAGAAGCCAGCAAAGTCGAATTCGAGGTCGAGCTGGGTAGTGCGGACCTTGGCACTGCGGAGGCAGACACCGAGCTCAAGCGCAAGACCTGGTTCAACACGGACGCGTTCCCCAAGGCGAAGTTCGTGTCGAGTTCGGTCAAATTGCTGGGCGGAGACCGCCTTGAGATCACGGGCCCACTGATCATCAAGGGCACAACCTTGAACATCACCACGGTAGCCTCAGTCAAGACCGATGCCGCCGGCATCAGCGTGGCGGAAGGCAAGTTCCCGCTGAAGCGGCTGGCCTACAAGATTGGTGAAGGCCAGTGGGCTGACACCGACACGGTTGCCGACGAAGTCGAAGTCCGCTACCGCCTCACGTTTTCAAGCAAGAAGTAAGAAGCCGTACGTTTATCAACTCAAATCGACTCACCTGACAGGAGACCTCATGAAAAAGACCATCGCTACCATCGCCCTTTCCCTCGGCACCGCGGCAACCGCCCTGCCTGTTTTCGCCGCACCGGAGACCTACAACCTTGATGCTGGCCATACCTTCCCAAGCTTTGAAGTGAGCCACCTTGGCTTCTCCATCCATCGGGGCCGCTTCAACAAGACTGAAGGCAAAGTGGTTCTCGACACCGCCGCGAAGACCGGCAGCGTGGAAGTCACCATTGATGCCAATTCTGTCGACACGGGTGGCGACAAGCTGGATGGCCACCTGCGCAATGAAGATTTCTTCAACGTGGCCAAGTTTCCGACGCTGACTTTCAAGGGCAGCAAGATGAAGTTCGATGGCGACAAGCCGGTGGCCATTGAAGGCGACTTTACGATGTTGGGTGTGACCAAACCTGTCACGCTTGCCATCAACAACTTCAAGTGCGGCCTGCATCCCTTCAACAAGAAGCCGCTCTGTGGCGCCGAAGTGACAGGCACCATCAAGCGGTCCGAGTTCGGCATGAAGTACGGGGTGCCGGGTGTGGGAGATGACGTGAAGCTGGCCATTCAGGTTGAGGCGTTCAAGAGCTGATTCTTCCAGCCCGTTGAAAACGCAGCGGCCGCAGGGTGACCTGCGGCCGTCTTCATATTTGGTGCCCGGAACCGGAATCGAACCGGTACGACCGGTGAGGGTCGAGGGATTTTAAGTCCCTTGTGTCTACCAATTTCACCATCCGGGCTTTGGGGCAGGCGGTAAAGCTACTGCGCGACTGCGATAGCGGCCTGCGATGCTCGACGTACAAAAGTACGCCTGCGCTTCTCGCCCGCTCTCGCAGCCTGCTCGCTACGCTTTCCCGCCTACCCCAACATACTTTGCTACGGTTGCGCTTCTCGCCCGCCACTCGGGCTTGCTCGCGACGCTTTCTGGACCATGAAGTCGGACGAGCACTGCGAATATTCGCAAGGGCAACCTGTATAATTCTCGCACGTTGATCCACCCGGCCGCCAATCTGGCGGCTTTTTTGTTTGACTTGCTCATGAACGCTGCACTGCCCAATGATCCCAACTCACCGCTGGCCAAGGATGTCCTGCGCCGGCGGACGTTTGCCATCATCTCCCATCCTGACGCGGGCAAGACCACGCTGACCGAAAAGCTCCTGCTGTTCGGTGGCGCGATCCAGATGGCGGGGACGGTGAAGGCGCGAAAGAGCTCGCGGCATGCCACGTCCGACTGGATGGAGGTGGAGAAGCAACGCGGCATCTCGGTGACGAGCTCGGTCATGCAGTTTGACTACGCGGACCACACGGTCAACTTGCTGGATACGCCCGGCCACTCGGACTTTTCCGAAGATACCTATCGCGTGCTGACTGCCGTGGATGCAGCGGTCATGGTGATCGATGCGGCCAAGGGTGTTGAGGCCCAGACGATCAAGCTGCTGGAAGTTTGTCGCCTCCGCAACACGCCCATCATCACCTTTGTCAACAAGATGGACCGCGAGGTACGGAATCCCATCGAGACGCTGGAAGAGATCGAGTCGGTTCTCAATATCCAGTGCGCGCCGATCACCTGGCCGATCGGCATGGGCAAGAC
The DNA here is from genome assembly GCA_031394355.1 of Betaproteobacteria bacterium. Lineage (GTDB taxonomy): Bacteria > Pseudomonadota > Gammaproteobacteria > Burkholderiales > Usitatibacteraceae > JAEUMY01. The sequence continues at coordinate 97,557 of JANNSU010000054.1, forward strand.
TTTTCGCGGCGTGTTCCACCTGCTCAACGACCGCCTGATGCGTTTTACTGCAGGTGAGGAGAAGCGAACCGATGACGCGGAGATGATTGAAGGCCTGGATAACCCCCAACTGACTGAGTTCTACCCGCAGGAAATCGACGCAGCCCGCAACGAAGTGGACTTGATCCGATCCGCCAGTTCGCCGTTCGATTTGCAGGAGTTTCTCTCCGGCAAACAAACGCCGGTATTTTTCGGCTCAGGTATCAACAATTTCGGCGTGCAGGAAATCCTGCAGGCGCTCATCGAATGGGCACCGCCGCCCAAGCCGCGTGTTGCAGGCGTCAACCACGATGGCGTGCGTGAGGTCCAACCCGTTGAACCAAAGTTCTCGGGTTTCGTGTTCAAGATTCAAGCCAACATGGACCCGAAGCACCGCGACCGCATTGCGTTCTTCCGTGTCTGCTCCGGCCGCTACACCCACGGCATGAAGGTCCAGCACGTCCGTGAAAAGCGCGAGATGAAGCTAGGCAATGCGCTCACCTTCATGGCCAACGAACGGGTAAGAAGCGAAGACGCAGTGGCGGGCGACATCATCGGCATCCACAATCATGGACAGTTGCAGATCGGCGATACGCTGACCGAAGGTGAGATCCTCAGCTTCAAGGGCATCCCCTACTTCGCGCCGGAAATGTTCCGCTCCGTGCGTGCCCGTGACCCGATCAAGGCCAAGCAATTGCAGAAAGGATTGCAGGAGCTGGGCGAGGAAGGTGCGATCCAGGTGTTGGAAGCCAACTTCGGCAACACCATGTTGTTGGGTGCGGTCGGCCAGCTACAGTTTGAAATCGTCGCACACCGGCTGCAGACCGAATACAAAGTTGACGCCGTGTATGAATCCAGTGGCATCTACACGGCACGCTGGCTCACATTTCCTAACGATAACCTGCACAAGGAATTCGAACGCGAGCAGTCTGCCAACATGGGTAAGGATGTGGATGAGAACCCGGTGTTTTTGTCCGGTAACAAGTACAACCTGCAGCTCACCCAGGAGCGCTGGGAGCCCAAGGGCGTTGGCTTCCATGCGACGCGGGAGCACGGGCAGCGGCTTTCGCATTCGTAAGGAACACCGCCCCGGCAGCGAATATTCGCAGTGAACACTTCGGCCACCCTTCTCGGCGTTGATTTCACCTCATCCCCGAGGACGTCCAAACCCATCACCGTTGCGATCGGTGCAGTACGGGATGACGCGTTCCACCTCGATCGCGTTGAGTGCCTGGTGAGCCTCGAAGCCTTCAGCGAATTGCTGAATCGACCAGGCCCATGGGTCGGCGGCTTTGACTTTCCGTTTGGTCTGCCGCGCGACTTCATCCGGGAGCAAAACTGGCGAGGCAGTTGGGCAGACGTCACGCAGAAGGTCGCCTCGCTTTCCCGCGATGCACTGCGCGAACGCTGCAGGGCATTCTGTGATGCCCGACCTGTTGGACAGAAGTTTGCGCATCGGGCAACAGACATTCCGGCAGGTTCATCACCATCGATGAAATGGGTCAATCCGCCTGTGGTCATCATGCTGCACACCGGCACGCCACGGCTACTTGAAAGCGGCGTTCACCTGCCAGCGCACCAGATCGCAGGCGATGCCAGCCGTGTCGCGCTGGAGGCCTACCCAGGCTATCTCGCCCGTCTCATCACCCGCGACAGTTACAAGAGTGACACCGTGGCAAAGCAGAATCGTGCTCGCCGCGAAGCACGCTTGCGAATATTCGCAAGCATCACGAACGCAGATTCACCCGCAGGCTTGCGAGCGGTAGTGCCAAAGCTCTGGCAGCGCACCATTCTCGACGACCAGAGCGGTGATCATCTCGATGCCCTGCTCTGCGCGCTCCAGGCAGCGCAAGCCGGGAAGTTTCCGGGATTTGGGTTACCTTCCGGCATTGACCTGCTGGAAGGCTGGATTGCCGGTGTCCCCGGAGTCGGCCAAGCTCACACCACGGGTCGCCCCAGTCGCAAAGTGAATCATGCCAACGCCCCCTGACTCTTCTGCTCCACCGGCTGCCCTGCCCGCGAGTCCAGTCGGCGGCCCACGCCGCGCTGCGTTCATCTTCATCTTCATCGTGGTGCTGCTGGACATCCTCGCGTTCGGCATCATCATCCCGGTCCTGCCGAAGCTGGTGGAGCGCTTCATGGACGGCAAGACTGATGAAGCGGCACGCATGTACGGCTACATGACGCTCTCTTGGGGTGTCATGCAGTTCTTTTGCATGCCGCTAGTCGGCATGTTGTCAGACCGCTTCGGGCGGCGGCCAGTCATCCTCATTTCCTGTCTTGGCCTCGGGCTGGATTTCATCCTCATGGCGCTGGCACCCGACCTCACCTGGCTCTTCATCGGTCGCGTACTGTCCGGCGCAACCTCCGCCAGCTTCTCGACTGCCTTCGCCTACATTGCCGACGTGACGCCGCAGGAAAAGCGGGCTGCCAGCTTCGGCTTGTTGGGCGCGGCGTTCGGCATCGGCTTTGTGATTGGCCCTGCACTGGGCGGGGTATTGGGCGGTTTCGATCCACGCTGGCCCTTCTGGGCAGCAGCAGCCTTGGCGCTGGCCAATGTGGTCTACGGCTACTTCGTTCTGCCGGAATCATTGCCGCTGGATAAACGCGCCAGTTTTCAATGGAAAAAGGCCAACCCGCTTGGCGCGCTCACGCTGCTGCGCTCGCATCCCGAGTTGTTTGGCCTGGCCGGCGTCTTGCTGCTGATGAACATCGCGCACATGGTGCTGCCCAGCATGGCGGTGCTCTACATGGGCTACCGCTATGGCTGGGACGAAATGTCTGTGGGTCTCACGTTGGCACTGGTAGGTCTGTGCGCCATCATCGTTCAGGGATTTCTCATGAAACCCGCGATTGCGAAGTTTGGCGAGCGAAGACTGCTGGTGTTTGGCCTCGTGTTTGGCGTCTTGGGGTTTGCCGGATATGGGCTCGCACCCAGCGGCCTCTTGTTCTTGTTGGCGATCCCGGTCATGTCCCTCTGGGGTTTCGCCGGACCATCGGCTCAGGCGTTGATGACCCGCCATGTAAGCGCCACAGAACAAGGCCAGCTCCAGGGCGCCAATTCGTGCCTCATGAGCATCTCGGGCATCGTCGGGCCATTGCTCTTTACCCAGATTTTCGCGGTATTCATCAGCAGCCAGCGAGGCTGGGACTTGCCGGGCGCGCCATTCCTTTTGGCCGGACTGATGCTCGCCATGGCGGTGTGGATCGCCTGGCGCGTCACGCAGAGCGAGGTTGACAGCAAGCCGACCGATGCGTCTCGCGCATGACGTTGCGTGATCACGACGTGTGTCATGCAACAACAGCATGAGCCAGCCAAGGTTGCTGCGGCGCAACATTCGCTAGAATGTGCGTGAAACAGCGCTTGCGAATATTCGCAAGGCCGTGATCGAGCCCAACCGCCGCCCTTCAGGAGACATCATGTCCGTCGTCGCACCCCGCCTTGCCCCCATCAAGCCTTCCCCCACGCTGGCCGTGTCTGCCAAGGCCGCCCGCCTGAAAGCAGAGGGTAAAGACATCATCGGGCTGGGTGCCGGCGAGCCGGATTTTGATACGCCGCAGTTCATCAAGGATGCCGGCATCGAGGCCATCAACAAGGGCATGACCAAGTACACGGCTGGCGGCGGCACGCCTTCGTTGAAGAAGGCCATCATTGCCAAGTTCAAGCGGGACAACAATCTTGCCTATACCGAGAAGCAGATTCTGGTGTCCTGTGGCGGCAAGCAGAGTTGCTTCAATCTTTGCCTTGCCGTGTTGGACAAGGGCGACGAATGCATCATCCCCGCACCTTACTGGGTGTCCTACCCCGACATGGTCATGATGGCCAATGCGACACCTGTGTTTATCGCGGCCGGTGTGGATCAGGGATTCAAGATCACGCCCGCACAGCTGGAAGCCGCGATCACGCCGCGCACCAAGATGATTTTCTTGAACAGCCCGTCCAACCCGTCCGGCGCCATCTACACGCTGGACGACCTCAAGGGACTGGCTGCAGTGTTGAAGAAGCATCCGAACATTATCATCGCGACCGATGACATGTACGAGCACATCTTGCTCGACGGCTCGACGTTCGTGAACATTCTGGATGCCGATCCCACGCTGTTTGACCGCACTGTGGTTTTGAATGGTGTCTCCAAGGCATACGCCATGACCGGCTGGCGCATCGGCTACTGCGGTGGGCCCGAGGCCATCATCCAGGCCATGGACAATGTGCAGTCGCACAGCACGTCCAACCCCTGCTCCATCTCGCAATACGCCGCAGAGGCGGCTCTGAATGGCGATCAGGCATGCATCGCTCCCATGCTCGCAGCCTTCAAAGAGCGTGGCATCTTCGTTGCCAAGGGGCTCAATGCCATCCCCGGCGTGAACTGCATGCCACCACAAGGCGCGTTCTACGTGTTTCCGGATTGCAACGACGCCATCAAGCGCCTGCATGCGTCGGGCAAGCTGCCTGCAGCCAACGATATTGCCTTGTGCGACTACCTGATGGCGCAGGATGAAGCCGTGGCTGCAGTGCCAGGCTCGGCGTTTGGCCTGAATGGCTATCTGCGCATCTCGTTCGCCACGTCGATGCAAAACCTGGAGAAAGCCATTGCGCGCATGACCAAGGCAATGAGCTGAACTCCTCTGGCCCTGCTTCTCTCAGGAATTCGATCACGGCATCAAGCTGCAATCGAGCACTGCTGGTGACGTGCATGAATGGGCCTCTTCGGAGGCCCATTCTCATCCCGCAGTTCCATTCAACCGATTACAATCCGCTGACGCCACCGATTCAAAAACATAAAGGCAGTTCTGGAGAATGAGCAACAAACTCTTCCGTCAGGAAGCGATCGACGCCCAGCGCGAACGATTCCTCGGTGCGGCATCGTCCGCGCGGCCAGTGCCCGTTTGGGTATTCACTCTGCTCGCGGCGGGAGCTGCCGCACTCATTCTCGTCATCGCGGTATGGGGCCAGTATCAGCGACGGGAACGGGTGGAGGGATTCCTCGAAGTGGATGCTGGTGCTGCACGGGTGCTCATCCCTGCGGCGGGGCGGGTCAGCACGCTGCATGTCAAAGAAGGCGACGAAGTCGCGGCCGGCGCGCCAATGGCCGTCATCACCTACGACAAGTCCAATGCAGCCGGCACGTCCACCAGCGCCGCCATCGCCCAGGAGTTGAAACAACGGCGTGTACTCATCGAGCGGGAACAGGAACAGCTGAAAGAGCTGGGCGCGCAACAAGTCGCGCAGGTCAAGAAGCGTGCAGTGGATCTCCAGAACGAAATGTCCCAATTGGACAGGGAGCTGAAGCTGCAGGAACAACGGCTTGCCTCGGCCCGCGAGCAGGCGCAACGATTCCAGAAGCTGGCAGCCGAAAAATTTGTTTCGGATCTCGTGGCCCGCCAGAAGACTGACGATGCAACCGATCAGGACATCCGTCTTCAGGCACTCAAGCGGCAACGAACGACGCTGGACCGCGATCTGTCAGCGGCAAAACTCGATGAGCCTTCTGTTGCGTTGAAGTCACGCACGCAGGTGGATCAACTCTCGCGTCAGCTCTCGGAATTGACGCAGACAGAAACGCAGGAAGAGTCTCGCAGGGAAAATCTCATCCGCGCACCGATCGCCGGGACCGTCACCAACATCGCGGTCAATGCCGGGCAGTCGGTGGCCGATGACATGCCTTTGGCAACGGTCATGCCTCGCGGTGGCGGCCTGCAAGCGGAATTGCTGGTGCCGTCACGCGCCATTGGCTTCGTGACACGCGGACAGGATGTCATGCTCCGCTATGAGGCGTTTCCATTCGAGCGCTTCGGACAATATCGCGGAAAAGTAAAGGAAATCAGCCGGACGGTCTGGTCTCCCGGAGAGAAGCTGGGGCCAAGCGCCATCCGGGAGCCCGTCTATCGCGTCACCGTGGAACTCGAGCGCCAGTCCGTGGCGGCCATGGATCAGGAGTTTCCGCTGCGGTCTGGCATGCTCATCAATGCAGACCTTCTGCTGGAGAAGCGCAGTCTGCTGGAGTGGATGTTCGAGCCGGTGCTGAAGATCAAGGGTCGCCTGTGAGGTCACATCCATGAGCGGGCTCTTTTCGCGCGGCGTTCCCGTCATCCTCCAAAGCGAAGCGCCGGAGTGCGGCATTGCCTGCCTCGCGATGATTGCGTCGTACCACGGGCATCTCACCGATCTGTCTGCCATGCGGCTCAGGCTATCGCCATCGCTCAAGGGCGTGACGTTGAAGCATCTGGCGCAGATTGCCGAGACCATGGGCCTGACAGCGCGCGGCGTGCAGGTTCCCCTGGAGGGCCTCGCGAAGCTTCAGCGTCCCGCCCTGCTTCACTGGGACATGAATCACTTCGTGGTGCTGGTTGAAGCGTCCACCAAGCACCTCATCGTTCACGATCCGGCGCGGGGCCGGCGCAAGCTGACCATTGCCGAGGCGTCCAAGCACTTCACCGGCGTGGCCATGGAATTCACGCCCGGCACCAACTTCAGAAAGACCGACGAGCGCGAAAAGATCGGTGCCTGGCAGCTGCTTGGTGTCGCCGGTGGCCTGCGTGGCGCGTTGGCACAGCTGGTCGTGCTGTCCATTGCGCTGGAGGTGTTCGCCATCGCCATGCCGTTCTTCCTCCAACTGGTGGTGGACCGCGTGCTGGTGGGCCGGGACCGGGAGTTCCTGACCGTATTGGGCCTTGGGTTTGGCGCACTCGTGCTGATCCAGGTCGCGGTCATGGCGGTACGCGCCTGGGTTGGCGTGTATCTCAGTACCCAATTCAATCTACGGCTGCTGACAGCATTGTTCAATCACTTGTTGCGACTGCCCTTGGCCTGGTTCGAGAAGCGCCATATCGGCGACATCGTCTCCAAGTTCCGTAGTGTGGATGCCATTCAGAAGACGCTGACCACCAACTTTGTCGAGACTTTCATCGACGGCGTGATGGTGCTGGTCACGCTGGCTGTCATGGTGTTCTACAGCGTCAAGCTGACTTCAGTGGTTGTGGGCGCGGCGCTGCTCTATGCCGCGCTGCGCTGGATGTTCTACTACCCTCAGCGCTACGCGACGGACGAACAACTGGCACATGAAGCCAAGTCCAGCACCCACTTCATTGAAACACTGCGCGGGATGCTTGCCATCAAGCTCAACTTGCGTGAGCCAGAGCGCCGCTCGGCCTACCAAAACCTGATCGTCGACCAGATCAATGCCGGCGTGAAGGTGCAAAACGTGGGCATTGCCCAGCGTGCCGCGAATGGCCTCATCTTCGGGCTGGAAAGCGTGATCGTCATCTGGCTGGGCGCGCTGCTGGTCATGGATGGCGTGTTCTCGGTCGGCATGCTGTACGCATTCCTGGGATTCAAGCTCGTGTTTCTCACCCGCATCAACAATCTGGTCGACAAGTGGAATGAATTCCGCATGCTGGACCTGCATGCCGAACGCGTTGCCGATATCGCGTTGGCCGAGCCGGAGAATGCACCAGGCACCAGCCTCTCCATGGGCGAAACCGATGCGCTGCACATCGACGTGAAAAACCTGGGCTTCGCCTACGGCCCCGAGGGCATGGTGTTCCAGGGCGTGAATGCGAATATTCGCAAGGGTGAAACGCTCGCAGTCGTGGGGCCGTCAGGTTGCGGCAAGACCACGCTCATCAAGGTTCTGCTCGGGTTGCTTCCACCCACGGAAGGTCAAGTGCTTGTGAACGGGCGGGACTTGAAGGATGGGGATCTGGGCCACTACCGGCGCCAGGTCGCGGCGGTGATGCAGGAAGACCAGCTCTTTGCCGGGACCATTGAGGACAACATCAGCTTCTTCGATGTCGAGCACGACCGTGAGCGCGTGCTGGAATGCGCCCGGATGGCCTGCATTGACGCGGAAATCCAGGCTGCGCCCATGGGATACAACACCATAGTCGGCAGCCTGGGCATGACACTCTCGAGCGGCCAGAAGCAGCGCGTCCTGCTGGCACGCGCGCTATATCGCCGCCCGAAAATCCTGTTCCTGGATGAGGCGTTTGATCAGCTTGATCTGGATAACGAGAACAAGGTGAAGAGGCGGCTCTCCGAACTGGGGATTGGGCTGGTGATTGTGAGCCATCGACCGGAGTCGGTATCCGGCGCGCTCAAGACCGTGGTGCTTGGGCCGACGGCTTAGAAAATGACGTCGCCAGAACCACCGCCAACGCAGATCAACTCAAGCTCGGCCAGCTCTCGAATGGCCGCCTGTTGCTCGAGGCTGTAGCTTTCAGTTGAGGAAGTTTCATTGGTCAGACGTGTATCGGTGGCGAAAGTAGTGGTGTTCATGCAATTCTCCAGTTGATCAGTAACTTTTTGTGTATCTATGGCGTTGCAGCAATGATGGGGCGGTCAGAAAATTACGTCGCCGGAACCGCCACCAACAAGCATCAATTCCCATTGATTCAGTTCCGTGATCTGGATCTCTGTGGTCTCCATCGTCGATCCTTCGGTGATTTCAACTTGGCTCAGTTCAATTTGGGTCGTATTCATGGCTGTCTCTCCAAAGTCAGATTAAGTGTATGCAAGTAACAAATCAGCAAGATTCGGCAAAAATCAGAAGATGACATCTCCGGAGCCACCGCCGACCAAAAGCAGCTCGAGTTCATTCAGTGTTTTGAGGGCAGCACCTTGAGTCTCTGCATCGGCGCCGTGGTCGATATTGAGGACCAACACATCAGCTTCCAGTTGGATCATTTCCATTTTGTTCTCCTAGTTTGAAGTTCAAGTTGAATCTCAAGTAAAACTGTGAAATAGTTCACAGGAAACGAGAAATTAATGTAGTAGCCCCGTGAAGTCAATACGTAAAACTCATGACTGCTCTTAGCCGGTTTCACCTACTCATGCTTTCCGTCCAACCCTTGGGAAGGACGGAAACGGATCAGGCTTATGCCGCACTCCTGGCCGAAGCAAACGAAAAATTGGCCTCAGGTCATGTCGCGAATAGTGACTTTTTCATGCAGCTCACGCGGGAACTCGGACAAATCGCATCAAATGACTATGCTGAGCACCGGGCAAAGTGCCTTCTCGCAGCTTGTCAGTTTTTCTACATCACCGGTCAGCCCTTCAGTGCCATTGATCCTGCTTCCGATGCTGTGCGCCTTGCCCGGGTTGCGGGCGATCGTTCTTTGTTGCGTCGTGCGCTCAATACACTGGGAATTGTCAGCGCAGACTCGGGAAGCATTGCTCGTGCCGTTGAGTGCTATGCGGAAGCGCTGGATCTCTCCAGAGCTTTGCGTGACGAAGATGCCGAGTGTGCGACTTGGAACAATTTAGGGGTCGCATTGCTGTACTCAGCCCAATATCAGGATGCTCAAGCCTGCAATGAGCGGGCACTGCAGATGACCGAAGACAATGCTGCACTTCGGCGACACCGTGCAACGGCACTTTCAAACATTGCGCTGTGCTCATTGCATCTGGAGGATTTTCGCCGCGGGCTTGAAGCAGCTGAACAATCGATTTCAGAGCGGTCAGAGCCAAAAAATTCCGCTGAAGTGCTTTCGCGGGTGCTTTGCGAGAGTCATTACGCTCGCCTGCTGCTGGAAGTCGATAGTATTGATAAGGCTCGCGAGCGCTGTGCGATAGCACGCAGGTTTACCGCGCAGTCAAATTCCGAGCGAGCCGAAATCATCACATCGATTGTTGAAGGTCTGACTGAGGTGCAGTCGGGAAGGATTGATGTTGGCCTGTCCCGTCTGACTTCCACACTTGAGAAGGCCAGACTTCTCCGCGCCATGCTGCGTGATGCGCTGATTGCCATGGTGAAAGCCCACGAAATGATCGGGCAACCAGAGAGGGCACTTTCCTATCTTCGCGAACTCATGGATCACACCAGAACGGTTCAGCAGGAAAATGCTCTCCGGCACAATTCGATATATCTCAAGCGGCTAGAGCGCGGCTTGGTAGACGATCCCGTTGGTTCACGCACATTTGCCAAGCGTGAAGCGCAGTTGCGGGAGCAAGTCACTCAAAAGGAGCTGATCAAGCAGGAGGCAGAGACCGAACTTGCCATCGCCGAGAAGGACAGGGCGAGGCGTGATCTCTTCAGATCTCGCATCGAGATGCTCGAGCGCATGGCGGTCACGGCCGAGTTGCGAGACGACTCGACGGGAGAGCATTCCTATCGGGTTGGCAAGCTGGCATCACTGCTTGCACATGAGTTTGGTTGCGATGAGGAAACCTGCTTCATGATCGACTTGGCTGCCCGCCTTCACGATATTGGCAAGATCGGTGTGCCAGATGCCGTCTTGTTGAAGCCAGGAAAGCTCAACGCAGCGGAATTGCAGGTGATGCGGGCGCATCCTGTGATCGGTGCAGAGCTGCTTTCCAAGAGCGATACACCACATGTCCAAATGGCTGAGGAGATCGCCCGCTATCACCACGAATGGTGGAATGGCAATGGCTATCCAGGCAATTTGTCCGGCACCGCCATCCCGGTCTCAGCGCGTATTACTGCCTTGGCAGATGTGTTCGATGCCCTGACTCACAAGCGACCGTACAAGGAGGCATGGCCATTCGAGCAGGCTATGGATGAAATTGCCAGGCTGGGTGGCACTCAGTTTGATCCGCAGCTGACAGAGCTGTTCATTGAACTTGTGACCCGCTTGCGCAAGTCGCTTCCCGATCTGGATGCTTTCCTCGGCCAGGCTGCTTCGACAACGCCTTTCATGCAAGCCAGAGCAAAGATCCAGAGTGCACTCAGCAAGCCAGCCGTAGACGAAACCAGCTCAGGTAGCCGCCTCGACCTGCAACGCTGACCACGTTTGGGCTACCCAAATTGACCGGGAATTCAAGAATCGCTATACTTCTCGGCTTTGCAGCACTATTCCCTGATAGCTCAGTCGGTAGAGCGACGGACTGTTAATCCGCAGGTCCCTGGTTCGAGCCCAGGTCGGGGAGCCAGATTCAGAATGGCCCGGTTTTTACCGGGCCATTTTCATTTCTGTGCGGACGCTTTCAGCAGGGTCCCTGCCTGAACAATCGCATCATCCAGATGTGCTCCGTAGAAATCCGGCAGCATCGCACCCTTCAAAGGGTCCACAAGCGCCCTGCCCTCGCCATTCACCAGTGTCACGACCGGGGCAAAATTGATCTTCTGCGCCTGCGAATATTCGCGATGCGTGGTGGCACGGCTGGAGAAGTCTCGCAGGGCACTGGCATCCTGCAGATTGATCTGGCGGATGAGTACCCGGCGCTTGGCCTCACCCTGCATAGGCAGGAGGTGGCTCGCCCGGATGACTTCGCAGTAGGGACAACCCTTCAGACTGTAGAACAGCAGGATGGGCACACCCAGTCTGCGGGCTTCGTCAGCGTCAGCCTTGAGATCGGTGGCCAGCGGCAACTTGCCATCGGTGCCGGCCGAGGACGGAGAGCTGGCAAGCAGCGCCAGGAAAAGCCAGACAACGACCGAAGCCAGCCGCATCCCCGCCTCAGGCCATGCCCGCGTTGCCATCGACCCCGATGAGCTTCGGCAGGTTGAGTTTGCGTGGCTTGATGACCTTCTTCGCCCGCAAGTAGCCTGAGAGCAATTCCCAGATCGGCTCGCCTGATGCGCCTTCCGCAACCGGTGCCCAGCCCGCGACCTTGTACTTCTTGTCCGCGGCGATGGGTTTGCCCTTCAGCATCATGTTGCTGATGCGCCAGTTCATTTTGCCGTTGGGGTCACATGTGTACGACAAGCCACCCACACGCACCATGTCACCGCCCTGCTGATAGTACGGGTCGGGATTGAACAGGTTGTCGCACACGTCTTCGAGAATGGTCTTGATCATCTCGCCCGTGAACTCGGTGACAGTTGTCTGCGGATACGTGATGGCAGTCTGATCCATGACATGCTCGAGCGTGATCGCCTGGCCCGGCAGCAATGAGGTTCCCCACCGGAAGCCGGGTGAGAAGGCAATGTCGGCACCTTTTACTTCCATCAGTGCGTCGAGAATCAACTGGTCGAAGGTGCCATTGAAGTTTCCGCGACGATAAAGCGTGCCTTCCGTGGTCGCGAGCTTTTCAGCAAGCTTGGCTTCGTGCGGGGCGCGATGCCTTTGAATCACGGACTGCATGTCGGCATCGGCCTTCAGCAGATTGGAGAACACCGGCAACAACTTGTATTTGAACTGTTGCACCTTTCCCGCACGCACGTCGAAATCAAGCACGCCCAGAAATTTGCCGTTACTGCCCGCATTGGTCACCAGCGTCTGGCCACCGGCATTCTTGATGATCACGGGTTGCGGCACGCCATCGTGCGTGTGGCCCCCCAGAATGGCATCCAGTCCGCGCACCCGTGAGGCCAGTTTGAGATCGACATCCATGCCGTTGTGGGAGAGCAGCACGACAACCTGTGCGCCCTTTCCGCGGGCATCCTCGATGGTTTTCTGCAGCTCCTGCTCCTTGATGCCGAAGCTCCATTCGGGCACGAAGTGGCGCGGGTTGGCGATGGGTGTGTAGGGAAAGGCCTGGCCGATGACCGCTACGGCTACACCATTCATTTCCTTCATCGTGTACGGCATGAAGACCGGATCGTTGAAGTCGGTCGTGTGCACGTTCTGGGCAACAAAGTCGATCTTGCCCTTGAAATCCTTGTCGATGATCTCCTTGACACGGGCTGCGCCGAGCGTGAACTCCCAGTGTGCGGCCATCACATTCACGCCAAGTTGCACGCAGGCGTCGACCATGTCCTGCCCTTTGGTCCACAGCGCGGTGGCTGAGCCTTGCCAGGTATCACCCCCATCAAGCAGCAAGGCATTCGGGCGATCGGCACGCATTTGCTTCACGAGTGTCGCCAGATGCGCAAATCCTCCGACCTTGCCATAGGTCTTCGCCGCCTTGTCGAAGTCGAGGTAGGTGAATGCATGCGCCTCGCGGCTACCAGGGCGAATACCGAATGCCTTCAGCAACGTCTCACCTACCAGGTGGGGCGGCCTGCCCGATGATTCGTTCAAACCCAAATTGACATTGGGCTCGCGGAAATGGATCGGCAGAAGCTGCGCATGACAGTCGGTGAAGTGGAGGAAATGCACGTTGCCGAATCGCGGCAGGTCATAAAAGCCCTTGGTGGTCTGGGCCAGTGCAGAAGGCGCGTCGACCGCGAGACCCGCCGCACTGGCGGCAGCCATGACCTGCAGGAATTCACGACGGGATAACTGGGACATGTTTGCGTACTCTCTGCTGCGGGTCAGAATTCGATATCGTCTGCAATGGCCTTGATGCCTGCCTTCGCACAGGCATCATCTGCCGCCGCGCCGGGGCCGCCGGACACACCAATGCCCCCAAGAATGGAGCCTCCCGCCTCGATCAACACGCCGCCACCGATCATGGCGACTCGGGGCAGATGTCGAATCCCGCTCATGGACTTGCCGGCCTGTGTCTCTTCGGCAAGCGCTGTCGTGTTCACGCGAAAGCTCACCGCTGTCCATGCCTTTGACGTCGCTGTTTCCGGCGTGTGCGCACCGGCAAGGCGATCACGCAACATGACTTGCGGCGTGCCGCTGCGATCCACAACCGCCACAGCTGCCTGGAAACCATCCTTGCGGCATTGGGCGAGTGCAGCCTGCGCCGCTTTCAGGGCGGTTTCAGGCGTCAGCACTTTGATAGTGAAGGTGGCTGGCACGCTCTTGCTGGCCAGTACCGGCGAAGCAATCATTGAGACGGCAACGGCCGCTGCAGCGAAAGCGAGGGACTTGGGTGACATGGAATACCTCCAGGCGAAAAAAAGCCCGGGGACATCCCCGGGCCCAGAATGAAACGTCACTGGATCCCGGCCTTCGCCGGGATGACAAAGCTTGCAATGCATTGCATTGCTGGCATCGTCATTTGTTGACCGGGGATTCTGGATCCATCAAGAGCGCGACAACATGCCGCAATTGCTCTTCGGTCAGAATCCCGTTATGACCAAACCGGGGCATGTTGGAGCAGGCTGAATAAGCCTGCGGATTCCATACCTTTCCCCAAGCGTACTTGCGGATGTCGTCGGTATATCCGCGCACCTTGCCGAAGTTGTACAGGCTGGGGCCGATGGTGCCGTAGGAGATCTCTTCTTTGGTGAGTTGATGGCAGGCGTAGCAATTGCCACCTGATGGGACCTTCGGGTCATCCGAGAATTGCTTGCCGACGCCAGTCTGGGCGATGCGTTCGCCTTGCTTCCAGTCGCCGAGAAGTTTCCCGTCTGCCGGAAACTTCACGTTCTTCATCTCGGCAGTCTCAATCTGCTTGCGAATATTCGCTGGCACCACCAGCGGATACTTTGAGCAAAGTGCCATGGTCGGATCCTGGTCGAGGCGATCCAACTTGGCTTGGCCGCGTTCCTTGAAGGAAGCTTTCATCTGGGCAACGGCTGGGTCCTCTTTCTTAGCTTGCGCGTGTGCCACGCCGATGCAGGCAAAGCATGTTGCAGCGATCAATACGCTCTTGTTCATGGTCGTCTCCTAGCGCTTGATGGACGGGGCGTTGAACGTGCCGCCGTTGCTGTTACGGGCAAGGTACAAGGTCAGCGCGACAGATCCCTTGGACGTAAAGTCCAGTTCCGGGAATCGCTGCTGGCGGAAGCAATCGAACAAGCGCCACTGGAATGACCGCACCTCACCCTGGGATACGCGGTACGCCGGCCAGGCGGTATAGGCTTTCTGTGCCGCTTCCTTCTTGGTCAGATTGGGCAGATCCTGCAGGCGAATGCGGATGTTGTCTGCTGCATGACAGGTGGCACATGAAAAGTCATGCGGCCCGCCGCGGTGGAAAAACATCTTCTTGCCGATCTCGTACATCTCTTTTTCCTGGGGATGCGCGAGCCCGACATCCATCTTCATCCCGCGGGATTGCGACGTCACGTAGGCCACGAGTGCTTCCATGTCCGCCTTTTTGCCCGGACCGCCAAAGGGGTCCTTCTTCGCCTGATCGTAAGTGAAGCCCTGCAGCATCACCATGCAGGTCACCAGGCGGGACTCTAGATCTTCGACTTTGTCCGAGTCTTCAAAGTACTTCGGCAACACGGCATACGCGCCCTTGACTACGCCAGGGCCCTTGCCAATGTCGCACTGCTCGAAGGAGGCTTTCTTCGGGCCACGTTTCTGCTTCCACATGTCTTCGCCGCGGGCTTCCCACAGCTCGGCGGGATTGCCATCCCCCAGCGCCGCACGATACTTCTCGATTTCCTTGATGGCATCCTGCTGTGCCGTGGCAGCCAACGGCAACAGCAGCATCGCCAGTCCCGCCAGCAGATGACGCTTGATAGATACGGTAGATACGGACACGGTGTATTTCCTCCTCGTGGATTATTGTGTTGATGGGCCGTGCGGCCATTCTTATTGGAATCAGGGTTTCAGATAGACAAACTTTTCCCGCGCCTGCAGCCTCGCGACTTCGGCCACACCGGATGGGACAAGCTTGGATTCCGGCAATAATCGCTTGGGATCGATCTTGTTCGACTTCAGCGTGATCTCGCATACGCGGAACTCCACACCCTTTGAAGCCAGCTCCTCGACCGGGATGTTGTACGGATTTCCCGCCTGGTTCTGCGCGCCTTCCATGAGGAAGTTCACGCCCTGTGCATGCGCCACGACAACAATCTTCACTTTCGGGTCCACATCGAGGTGATTCTTGATGTTCCGGAGGCCCTTGGTCGCCTGCTCAAGCCCGGAATCGAAGTGATAGACAACCTTGATCTGATCCTGCGCAGATACCGCCGCATTCAACCCCAGAACCATCACGCCGGCGACAAGACGCCGAAACCACATTGTTGTATTCAGCATCTTGGCCTCCAAGGCATCAGGTCATCAAGCAATCGTTGCTTCGTCGGTACGCTTTTCGCCCTTGTTGTCTGTCCAGGTCACGCTCACCTTTTCGCCGGGCTTGCCCCCCGAGAACCGGAACGACAGGAACGGGTTCTTCGATACGGCCGGGCCCCATTGGGAATCGAGCACCAACTTGCCGTTGTGCGACGCCGTGACACTCTGGATGAACCAGGCTGGTACGGTCGCCCCCTTTGCATCCTTGCGCTGTCCGGTCTCCATTTCGTGGGCCATGAGCACCTTCACTTCAACTTTTCCATCCACCATGTTTGCGCGAATGCGCATCGGATCTGCCATGTTCTTCTCCTGATCAATTCAAATTAGCGTTGTAGCGATCGCCAGCCCGCCCACTGC
Source organism: Betaproteobacteria bacterium (assembly GCA_031394355.1). Lineage (GTDB taxonomy): Bacteria > Pseudomonadota > Gammaproteobacteria > Burkholderiales > Usitatibacteraceae > JAEUMY01. The sequence continues at coordinate 113,691 of JANNSU010000054.1, forward strand.
ATCGGGCAGTCGCCTGGATGCCAAATGCGGCAGCGCGACGCATGCGTCGCGAATCCCCGCACTCACCCACCGCAGCCACCCAAGGTGACTTTTACTTCCTTGGTGGTGTAGTAGTACTGACCGCCCGCCTTCACCACGGCATGCACGTTGGAGGTCTGTCCCATCTTGACGCGGGTGGAGACAAAGGCCTCGGTACCACTGGGAATATTGAAGCTGGCAGCCAGTGAATTCGGATTCTTCTCGACCAGAATCGAAATGGATTCCACATTCGGCAGCTTGCTCGTCACCGATACGGGCACCACGGCACCGTTTTCGGCGATGTCAGGCGAGGTGATCAGGATGTCCTTGGACTCGGTGGCGGCCTGACCGCCCAATGCCTTGACGGTTTCAGCCAACGTCTTGGTTTTGAAAGCGGCCTCGTTCCACGCTGCGGCCTCTGCAGCGCGGGTGCCCAAAAGTCCTGCCGATGCGGCAAGCGCCATGACCGTGGCGCCGCTTGTGCCCTTCAGAAAGTGTCTGCGATTCATGCTCATGCTCTTCTCCTCGGATGCGGGTTCAACTTCATTCTAATCAAATTGGTTGCACTGCCCAGCTTTTCAATTCAAAACCACTACGGATTCAGGAAGCGCCTTCCAGTATCCACCTAGCAAGGATACGTGCATCGTCTGCACTCAGACCAGCTTGTGCAGGCATGGGAATACTCCCCCAGACACCCGAACCGCCAGCCTGAATCTTCTTTCCCAACGCGTCGGCATCCAGCTTGCCCTGATACTTGGACTGCACTTCCTTGAAGCCGGGACCGACAATCTTGCTGGCAACGCCATGGCAAGCCATGCATGCGTGCTTGTCCGCCAGTGCCCTGGCGGGGTTTGCAGCGACTTGTACCTTTGCCGTCGCACCGGGTGCCGAAGTATTGACTCCGCGGGCAGCGCCGATGAGTCGGTTCTGATCGGCAAGATTGCCGTGTGCGTTGCGGGCGTAGTCCGGCAAAAAGGAGCTGATGGTGACCGCCTTTTCACAGTCCTTCATGCACGCCACGTTTCGAACATCGGGCTGCCCCTTCACGTCCCACATCCCATGCGCACGGGTCATGCCGTTGCGGTTGGGCAACTTGTTCTGAACATCGCGAATATTCGCATCCGACATCACGAAGTTCGCAGGAAGGATATCTCCCATGTGCAAGATGTAGGCCGTGACCCCGTAAACCTCTTCGACAGACAAACTCTTCGGCGCGTTCCACGGCATTGCACGGTTGATGTAGTCCCACATGCTGGCAACCGACGACAGCTTCATCAGTGTCGTGCGTTGCGGGTAGTCTCCCGAAGTGAGCGAACGAACGCGGCCCGCCTTGATGTCTGCCGCAGTGGTTCCCCCGACAATGGGCGTGAAGACCTCGTTGCTCTCGCCGAATGTGCCATGACAACTGGCGCACTTGTCATCCCAGACTTTCTGCCCCAGTTCCACACTGCCCGATCCTTTCGGCAGACCGGCAAAGTCTGCGCGGACGTCGATGTCCCAGGCTTTCACCTCGGCAGGCGTGGCCGGTCGGCCGATGCCTGGAAACTTGGACTGAGCTGATGCCACTTGGATGCCGAGCGAGAGCGCCAGCATTACCAGGCCCCAACCTCCAATCCTCAGCCCCTGCTTTTCAGACCTGAACATTGGACACCTCGCCGGACTCAGCCACTTGCCAGGATTGGATGGCGTTGTTGTGATAAATGGAGCGGGTGCCACGGGTATCACGCAACTGGCGAATTTTCGGCTGCACATAGCCCGAATCATCCATGGCACGGCTCTGCAGGATGGCCGGGCCGCCCTTCCACTCCCAACCGATGTTGAACCTGCTGAGGCACTTGGTAAGAACGGGTGTTTCAAGCTTTGCCGTCTGCCAGTTCCTGCCCCCGTCAAAGGAAACATCCACACGCTTGATCTTGCCGCGACCGGACCAGGCGATACCCGACACGTTGTAGAAGCCCTGTTTCAACAATTGCTGACCGCCGGAAGGCGTCGTAATCACGGACTTGCATTCCTGGATCGAACTGTACTGCCGGTGAAGCCCATCAGGCATGAGGTCGACATAGTGCAGCGTCTCATCCTTGGCCCCGTAGGGCTGGTCGCCCACTTCGATTCGTCGCAACCACTTCACCCAGGAAACTCCCTGGATGCCGGGCACGACAAGGCGCAATGGGTAGCCATTCTCGGGCCGGAGCATCTCGCCGTTCATGCCCCAGGCCACGATGACATCATCCAGCGCACGATCCATCGGAATCGTCCGTGTCATGCTCGATCCGTCTGAGCCTTCTGCGAGCACGAACTTGCCGCGCTTCCTGTCGTAACCACATTCGTCCAGCAAGACGGAAAGCGGCACACCGGTGAATTCGCAGCAAGACAACATACCGTGGGTGTACTGCACCGTTGGCACCGCGACGTTACCCCACTCCATGCCCGTGTTCGCACCGCACTCGATGAAGTGCATGCGCGACACTGACGGGAGGCGCATCAGATCATCCATGGTGAACACTTTGGACTGCTTTACCAGGCCGTTGACCATGAAGCGGTGCTGGGCAGGGTCAATATCCCACCAGCCTTGATGATGCCGCTCGAAATGCAGACCGCTCGGGGTGATGATGCCGAAAAATCCCTGTAGCGGCGCGAACGACACAGACGCAGCGCCCACCCGGGTCAGGCCCGGGCTTTCGCGGCGTTGCAAATTTTCTTCGTGGCGGGATGGCAGGCCATAGGCTCGCGCTGCAACGGGCTGGCCCAACCCCCTGCTGTGCTCGGGCAGCTTGAGAATGGCCTCTTCACCGAGGGCGTTGCGGGCACCGATCGATGTCGCCGTGAGCCCGGCACCTGCTGCCACAAATGCGCTACGCAGAAAATCCCGCCGTCCTGCGGAGACCTCGGCAATCTGTTCAGCCGCCAGAAAGCCTTCCGGGGCCTTGAGAATTTGTCCGGGAAAGTGCTGTGGCACGTTTGCTCCTCCAAAGTGTCCTGCGTGTGCAGGATCGCATTAGTAATTGCTAATATTAGCAAATGCTAATGCTCAAATCATTGCACGTCAAGTAACATGCCAGGCATGACTGAAATCAAGAAGCCGAATCTAGGCAAAGCCCGCAAGAAGCCCGCAACGAAGGGCGAGGACATCTTTGCCCTGATCGGAAAAGCGGAGAACATAGAAGAAGCTGCGGAGGCCATGCAGGCCATGGCGCATCCCATGCGGCTGAAGATTCTATGTCTGCTGAGCAGCGGCGAGCTTGCCGTGGGCGAGATCGTGGAAGCCGTCGGAACGACTCAGGGTAACGTCTCGCAGCACCTCGGCATTCTTCGGGACCGGGGTCTCATCACGTCACGTGGAGAAGGCCGCCAGGTGCTCTACAAGATAGAGGATGCGCGAGTCTTGAAGATGATCACGTTGACACGGGACATCTTTTGCTCAATCTGAACCGGTGACTCAGCGTTCCCAGCGCGCCGCAGCAGAGTCGTCGCTGTCCCGCGCCTCCACCCAGCGCTCACCGTCCGGCGTGGCTTCCTTTTTCCAGAACGGCGCGCGGGTCTTGAGGTAGTCCATGATGAATTCGCAGGCGGCAAAGGCGTCGCCGCGGTGCCCGCTGGCAACCAATACCAGAACAATCTGATCCAGGGGCTTGAGCAATCCGACCCGATGCACAATGGTGCAGCCCAGCATTTCCCAACGCGTTGCCGCTTCGCTGGCAATATCCGCAAGCGCCTTCTCGGTCATGCCCGGATAGTGCTCGAGGGTCATCCCGGAAACATGGCTGCCATCGTTGAGATCACGCACCACACCGACGAAAGATGCTACCGCACCGATACGTGGATTGTCCTTGCGAATATTCGCAAGCTCGGCTGACAGATCGAAATCCGCTGTCTGCACGCGGATGTCGGGCTGCACGTCAGCCTCCCGTCACAGGCGGAAAGATGGCCACTTCGTCGCTCTTGCCGACTGGCGCGTCGTCATTCACGATCGCATGATTGACCGCGACGCGGAAGCGCTGGCCTGCCGCGAGCTCTGTCGCGAATGCACCACCACGCTCGCGCAGCCAAGCGAGCAGATCCGTCACAGTCCGCACGTCGCCCGGCAGCTCGACCTGCTCTTCCGCCTGTCCGAGCGCTTCGCGCAAGCGCGCGAGATACAAGATCTTCATCCGCCCTTCACCACAGAAAGTGTGTTCCGGCGCAGTCCCAGGTAGCGCATGATGAATTGCGCGACACCGTCACCATCGTCCAGCGCAAATTGCGGCAACTCGGTGGCCAGCGGCTCATCGGTGGCCACCGCGACAACATGGCGATCCTGCGGGAACAGCAGCGGCTTGTCTGCCAGCTTGCGATGCACTTCGACCTTGGGAAGGTTGTTGAACTTCCAGCCTTCAATGATCACCAGGTCGCAAGGGGCCAGCTGCTTCAGCAGATCGTCCAGCGACGGCTCGGCTTCGCCACGCAACTCATGCATCAGCGCCCAACGCCGGCTGGAGGCCACCATCACTTCAGTGGCGCCAGCCTCGCGATGGCGCCAGGAATCCTTTCCCGGGTGGTCGGCGTCAAACTCATGGTGCGCGTGCTTGATGAGCGAGACCGTGAGACCTTCCATGACCAATGCCGGAATGACCTTCTCGATGAGCGTGGTCTTCCCGGAACCGGAGTAGCCTGCGATGGCGATGATTTTCATGGACAGATTCTAGGGCTGCTTGCCTGCGGTTCCCTTGCTTTTCGTCAACGGGCTGCCGATGTGTGCTTGACGATGAAAGCGGTAAAGTCTGCCCGTTCCTCGATCACTTTCTGCACCGGCTTGCCCGCACCATGACCCGTTTTGGTCGAGATTCGAATCAATGCAGGTGCCGCATCCGTTTGACCGGCCACGGAGGCCTGGAGTTGCGCGGCGTACTTGAAACTGTGCGCCGGGACCACGCGGTCATCGTGGTCTGCAGTCATCACCAGCGTGGCCGGATACTTGACCCCGCTTTTCAGATTGTGCAGCGGAGAGTAGGCATACAGCGCCTTGAATTCGTCGGCGTTCTCGGCCGAACCATAGTCACTTGCCCAAGCCCAGCCGATGGTGAATTTGTGGAAGCGCAGCATGTCCATGACGCCCACCTCGGGCACTGCCGCACCAAACAGCTCCGGCCGTTGATTCATGACCGCTCCCACCAGCAGTCCACCGTTGGATCCGCCATGGATGGCGATGCGGCCCTTTGAAGTCACCTTGTTGGCGATTAGCCATTCCGCCGCAGCGGCAAAGTCATCAAAGGCCTTCTGGCGATTCAGCTTGATGGCAGCCTCATGCCACGCCTTGCCGTATTCTCCGCCACCGCGAATATTCGCCATGACGTAGACGCCACCCATTTCCAGCCACGGAATGCGCGACGCCGTGAAGCCGGGCTGTACCGGTATCTTGAAGCCGCCATAGCCGTAGAGCCACACCGGATTGTTGCCGTCGTACTTGAGGCCCTTCTTGTGGACGATGAACATGGGCACCTTGGTGCCGTCCTTGCTGCTGAAGAACTGCTGCTTCACCTCGAAGTCATCCGGCTTGAATGACACTTTGGGTTGGCGCACCAGTTTGACCGCCCCGGTCTTCAGGTCAAGCCGGTAACTCGCGGTCGGATAGGTGAAACTCGTGAAGCTGAAAAACGTTTCGCTGTCACCGGCCTTGCCCAGGAATCCCTTGGTGGTGCCCAGTCCTGGCAGTTTCACCTCGCGCACGGGCTTGCCATCCAGCGTGAAGATTCTCACCACGTTGCGGGCATCCTTGAGATACGTCACGGCAACTTGGTTGTTGAGCAGGTTGACCGATTCGACCGTCAGCAGATTCGTCACGTCGTCGTCGTCGATGACTTCTTTCTGCTGCGGGACCACCTGCTTCCAGGACTTGCGGTCCGGCTGATTCACGTCGATGGCAATCACGCGTCCGCGCGGCGCGTCGTCGTCGGTGCGAAAGTAGAACTTGCTGCCGACGTTGCCGACATAGGCGTAGATGGCCTTGAAGCCCTCCAGCATCGGGATGATCTTGCCGGGTTTGTAGGCGCCACCCTCACCCAGCGGCATCCAGTACACCTCATTGTTGCGATCCGTTCCTCGGGTGATGGCTATCACCAGATATTTGCCATCAACGCTCGCCGTGGCGCTGAGGAAAAGCTCCTTGTTGTCCGGACGCTCATGGACGAGCACATCCTGATCCTGGGCCATGCCCATCCGGTGGTAGAAAATTTTGGGAAAGACGTTGACGCCTTTCAAGGCGTCGCCTTCCTTGGGCGCGTCATAGCGATTGTAGAAAAAGCCCTTGCTGTCCCGGCTCCAGCTCACGCTGGAAAACTTGGACCATTTGAGAACATCCGGCAGATCCTTGCCGCTGCCCACCTCGCGGATGCGCCATTCGCGCCAGTCGGAACCGCCGCCGGACTTGGCATAGGCCACATGCTTGCCGTCCGGGCTCACGACATAGGCAGCCAGTGAGCTGGTTCCGTCCTTTTCGAATGTGTTCGGATCGATGAGCACACGCCCCGGCCCCTCGACCTTGTCCGCCACATAAAGCACATCCTGCGCCTGCAGGCCATCGTTGCGGCTCCAGAAGTAGCGGCCACCTTCCTTGAATGGCAGGCCGAAGCGCTCGTAATTCCAGAGTTCAGTCAGGCGTTGCTTGATCTGCTCGCGCTTGGGCAGCGTCTCCAGATAGCCCAAAGTCACCTTGTTCTGCGCTTCCACCCACGCCTTGGTCTCGGCACTGTTGTCGTCCTCGAGCCAGCGGTAGGGATCGGCAACCTGCACACCATGCAGTGTGTCGACCTGCTCGGCCTTGCGCGTGACGGGATAATTCAAGGGAGCGGTTGATTGGGCTGCCACGGTGGCGGCACACAACAATGCGGCACTCATGGCACCGACTGCAAATATTCGCAACATGGGAAATACATCTCCTCTATTCCGTAGCCGGCAAGACAGGCGCGGTGGGGTGATCGGTCTTGGATACTGCCGGTGAATCAAGTTCAACACGTTCTATTTTGGCAAATCGGTCAGAAATTTTCTTGCTGCTGACCTGCACCTCATCCACATCGCGCTTGGCCTGGTCAATATGCGTCGCAAGCTTGTCCATGCGCGACTGGAAGCGGCCGAAGTCCGCACCGAGCTTGCCCAGCTCATCCTTGATGATGTGGACCTGCTTGCGCGTCTCCACATCCTTGATGACGGCCATGGCGGTGGTGAGGATGGCCATGAGCGTGGTGGGTGAGGCGATCCACACCCGCTTGCCTTGCGCGAACTCCACGAGATCTCGATGGTGGGCATGGATCTCCGCAAACACGGCCTCAGCCGGCACAAACATCACAGCCCCATCGCCTGTCTGGCCGGCGATGATGTACTTGGAAGCGATGTCGTCGATGTGCTTCTTGACATCGGCCTTGAACGCAGCAGACGTGATGCGCTCGGCGCCTTCTGCGAACATCCGTTCATAGTTCTCCAGCGGAAACTTGGAATCGACGCAGATGAGCCCGGTCGGTTCAGGGAACTTGAGCACACAGTCTGCCCGCACGCGATTGGGGAAGGTGTACTGAAACTCGAAGACGGTCTCGGGGAGCATGTTGCGCACGATTTGCTCCAGCTGCATCTCACCGAACGCGCCGCGTGAGCGCTTGTCACCCAGCACTTCCTGGAGGCTGACCACGCTGGTGGTGAGCGTCTCGATCTTCTTTTGCGCGTCGTCGATGGTTTGAAGACGTGTCATGACGCTCACGAAGGTTTCGTTGGTTTTCTTGAAACCCTCGTCGAGACGCTCGTTGACCTTGCCGGAGATGTCATCGAGCCGCTTCTCAACGACGGATGCCAGCGAACGCTCAAGCGCCTGCATCTGGTCGCGGTTGCGCGCAAGTTCTTCAGAAAGCACTCGGCGAAGGCGATCCGCTTCCTCGCTCTGCTTTCCGGTCAGGCGGTCGCCCTGCTTGTTGAGACCATCGTGGAGATCGTTGAGCACAGCGCGGTGGCGATCGGCATCGCCGGACGTAATGTCATTGCGAATATTCGCAATGTCCTGGCGGAGCGTTTGCCCCGCGGACCAGGCGAGCCAAGCGGCAGCGGCCGCCAGAATGGCGGCCGCTAGTGCACTCAATAGAATCAGCGTGTCTGCGGACATGCCGCGAAGTATGCCGCAGACCGCGTGAATTAAGCGGCGACGGTTTCCCGTGACGCGCGCTTGCGCTCGTGATCCAGCAGGAAGCGTTTGCGGAGACGAATCGTTTTGGGCGTGACTTCCACAAGTTCATCTTCCTCGATGAACTCGATGGCGGATTCCAGCGTGATCTGGATGGGCGGCGTCAGGTTGACGTTCTCGTCCTTGCCGGCAGCACGCACGTTGGTCAGTTTCTTGCCCTTGACCGGGTTGACGATCAGATCATTGTCGCGGCTGTGCACGCCGACGATCATGCCCTCATAAAGGCGCTCGCCCGGCGACACGAACATGCGGCCACGGTCTTCCAGGTTCCACAGTGCGAACGCCACGGCGTCCCCCTGCTCAGAGGAAATCAGCACGCCGTTGCGACGGCCCGGCAGTTCGCCGGTCACCGGTGCATACATGTCGAACACATGGCTCTTCAAGCCAGTACCACGCGTCAGGGTCATGAACTCCATGTGAAAGCCGATGAGTCCACGTGCCGGAATGCGATAGTCAAGGCGAACACGTCCCTTGCCATCCGGTGACATATCCTGCAGCTCGCCGCCACGGCGGCCCAGCTCTTCCATGATCTTGCCCTGATTGGTGTCTTCAACGTCCACCGTCAGGTTTTCCCAGGGTTCGCAGCGTACGCCGTCGATGGTCTTGACCACAACGCGCGGCTTGCCCACGGCCAGCTCGTAGCCTTCGCGACGCATGTTCTCGATGAGAATGGTGAGGTGCAATTCGCCCCGGCCTGACACACGGAAAATGTCCGCGTCTTCTGTCTCTTCCACTTTCAGTGCCACGTTGACGAGCAGTTCCTTCATCAGACGCTCATGGATCTGGCGGCTGGTGACGTACTTGCCTTCCTGGCCCGCAAAGGGGGAGGTGTTCACACAGAAGGTCATGTTCAGTGTCGGCTCGTCCACGCCCAGAACGGGCAGTGCCTCGGGCGCATCTGTCGAGCAGATCGTGCAGCCAATACTGACTTCATCGATGCCGGTGATGGCAACGATTTCACCGGCAGTGGCTTCATTCATTTCCACTTTGTCCAGGCCCTGGAAGCTCTGCACGAGGCCGACACGGGCCTTCTTGGGCGCAGCGCCCGGGCCCGCGATGACGAGCACCTCGGAGTTACGCTTCAACACGCCGCGCGTGATACGGCCAATGGCGATTCGACCGACGAAGTTGGAGTAGTCCAGCGCGGAAATCTGCAGTTGCAGTCCGCCTTCACGGCTGGCATTGGGCGCCGTCACGTGCTTCAAAACAGTATCAAGCAGGGGACGCATGTTCTCGCCGACGGAGCCATCCAGACTTGCCCAACCATTCAACGCCGATGCATAAACAATGGGGAAATCGAGCTGCTCATCCGTGGCACCGAGCTTGTCCATCAGATCAAAAGTCTGATTGATGACCCAATCCGTACGTGCACCGTCGCGATCAACCTTGTTGATGACCACAATGGGGCGCAATCCCAGCGCCAGCGCCTTCTTGGTCACGAAACGCGTCTGCGGCATCGGCCCTTCAACGGCATCCACTAGCAGCAGTACGCTGTCGACCATGGACAGGACGCGCTCAACCTCGCCGCCAAAGTCCGCGTGGCCCGGCGTATCGACGATGTTGATGTGCACGCCTTGGTAGTCCACGGCCGTGTTCTTGGCCAGAATGGTGATGCCACGCTCCTTTTCGAGATCGTTGGAGTCCATGACACGTTCGGCGATGTGCTGGTGGGCGGCAAACGTACCGGCTTGGTGCAGGAGCTTGTCGACAAGCGTGGTTTTGCCATGGTCAACGTGGGCGATGATGGCGATATTTCGGAGCGGGCGGGACATGCTGGAAACCTTGAATGGGTTGATGTTGCAAAGCAGCAGATTTTAGCATGCGAAGGCTGCATAGCCGGTAAAGTTTCTTGCCTTTTGAAAGATTTGCTGTATAGTTCGCGCCTGCTGCATTGCACCAATCCGGTTTGGTTCCGTTGTAACTAGCCAAACCATCGTGTCGTTCCCTGACCCTCCCTTCCGCGTTCCTGCAGTTCAGGTTTCGGTTGTTGTTCCGGTTAGCGACGATGTTTTGACCCCAGATGGGGTCGCGCTGACGGCAACCCCGGCCTGCTTCCTTTTGAAGCCATGCCCAGCTTTTTGTTGCCCGCATGCACCGCTTTGAAAGTGAATCATGAATTTTGCAGAACTCAATCTCTCCCCCAACCTGCTTTCCGCCATCGAGAAAGCCGGTTACACCACGCCCACGCCCATCCAGGAACAAGCCATTCCTGCAGTGCTCGCTGGTGCTGACATCATTGCCTCGGCCCAGACCGGCACGGGCAAGACCGCAGCCTTCATGCTGCCCGCCCTGCACAAGCTGCAGGCCAAGCCCATCGGCCCCGGCAAAGGCCCACGCGTACTGGTGCTGACACCGACCCGTGAACTGGCATCGCAGGTGAATGAAGCCACGCGCAAATATGGCAACGGCCTTCGTATCAAGACAGTCAGCGTTCTCGGTGGCATGCCCTACCCGGTTCAGAACCGCATGCTGTCGGGCTGGGTTGATGTCCTGGTTGCAACACCGGGCCGCCTCATTGACCACATGGAACGTGGCCGCATCGACTTCTCCCGTCTCGAAATGCTGATCCTCGACGAAGCGGACCGCATGCTGGACATGGGCTTCATCGACGACGTCGAGCGCATCATTGCCGCCACGCCGTCCACGCGTCAGACCCTCTTGTTCTCGGCGACCATGGAAGGCGACATTGCGCGCCTGGCCCAGCGCATCCTCAAGAACCCGACACGTATCGAGATTTCAACCAAGACCGAGCGAAACGTGAACATCGAGCAGCGTCTCCACTTCGTGGATGACCTCTCCCACAAAAACAAAGTGCTCCGCCACCTCCTGGTGGATGCCTCGGTCAATCAGGCCATCATTTTCATGGCCACCAAGCGTGATGCCGACCAGCTCGCAGCCGAACTGCATCAGGATGGTCACGCTGTCGCGGCACTGCACGGCGACATGAAGCAGGGTCAGCGTAACCGCACGCTTCAGGGCTTGCGTCGTGGTGACGTGCAGGTGCTCGTGGCCACCGATGTTGCGGCACGCGGTCTTGACGTATCAGGCATCAGCCACGTCATCAACTTCGATCTGCCGAAAGTGCCGGAAGACTATGTGCACCGCATCGGACGCACCGGTCGTGCGGGCAACAAGGGCGTTGCACTCACCCTTTGTGCGCATCGTGACGGACATCTCCTGCAGCGCATCCAGCGTTTCACCAACAACCAGATCCCGGTGCACGTCATCGAGGGCCTGGAGCCGAAAGTGAAAGCCTTCCCGCGCAACAATGATCGCAAGCCGGCAGGCAAGAAGTGGAGCGGACCGCGGAAGCCTGGTTTCGGCGCATCGCAGCCGCGCAGCTTCAGCAGCGAAGGCCGTGGTGCACCCGCTGCCAATTCGGGTGGCTGGAAGAAAGCCGCAAACTTCTGATGTGGGTTGCCTCGGCATCAGCCGGGGTCATGCTCTGAAAACCGGGAGGCTAGTCCTCCCGGTTTCGCATCCAGTCCGAAGTGCCAAAGAATGACCGCGCCAGTGCCTGGCGCAATCGTGGCGCCACACCTCTGTCTTCCATGGCCCGGTTCATGCAGGCGAGCCACTGATCCCGTTCGGACGTTGCGATCGCAAATGGCCCATGGCGCGCTCTCAGGCGCGGGTGCCCAAATTCATTGGTGTACAGTGCCGGGCCACCCAGCCAGCCGGACAGAAACATGTACAGTTTCTGACGCGAGCCCGCCAACGATTCGGGATGCAGCTTGCGAATGCCGAAGTAGTCCGGATCCTCATCCATGAGGTCATAAAACCTGTCAACGAGCCCTCGAACCGCAGCATCACCGCCCATCAATTCATAGGGCGTGGTTTCCGGATCGGGTAACAGGCTTTGCGGGTCAATGTGCTGGTCACTGCTCATGTGCGAATATTCGCATGAACGCGCAGAAGCGGCGTCGCATCGCCTTTGTTATAGTCCGCCGCCATGACAAGAAAAAACAAGTTGCTCGCACTCAAGGTGGATGTGGACACATTCCGGGGAACCCGGGAAGGCGTTCCGCATTTGCTCGACCTGTTCAAGCGTTTGGATGTGGGGGCCACGTTTCTGTTCAGTCTCGGCCCAGACCACACGGGTCGCGCCATCAAGCGAGTATTCCGGCCCGGATTTCTGACCAAGGTTTCTCGCACCTCGGTTGTCCAGCATTATGGTTTCCCGACATTGCTCTATGGCACGCTGTTACCCGGTCCCGACATCGGCCTGAAATGTGCCGACATCCTGCGACGCACTCGGGATGAAGGATTCGAGACAGGCATCCATACGTGGGACCATGTGCGCTGGCAGGATGGGGTTCAAGCCGGAAGTGCGGCCTGGGCAACGAGGGAAATGCAGCTCGCTTTTGATCGGTATGCAGACATCTTCAAGGACCCGCCACGCACGCATGGGGCTGCAGGGTGGCAAATGAGCCTGCATGCGCTGCGGGCAACGCAGCGAATGGGATTCGACTATTGCTCGGACGGGCGTGGCCGGTATCCGCACTTTCCTGTCTGGCGTGGTGAGATCATCGATTGTCCGCAGTTTCCCTCCACGCTACCCACCCTGGATGAACTCATCGGCCTCCATCACATCACGGAAGCAAATGTTCATGAACATGTTCTGGGTCTCACTGCGGATGTGGGCGTGGATCAGATTTTTACGCTGCACGCGGAGCTGGAGGGCATGCGGCTTTTGCCGGTGCTGGAAAGCCTGATACGCGGCTGGAAGGACCAGGGGTTTGAACTGGTTGCGACACGCTCGGTCCATGAAAGCACGAACCGTGAAGCGCTACCCTATTGCCTGGCAGAAATTGGCGAGATTCCTGGTCGCAGTGGCAACCTGCTTGTTCAAGGCCATGATTGGCCGGGGCAGTGGGTGGCCTGATCCAGATGACGCAAAGATGACCGTAGTGGCTTGCTCTACCCCTTCAATCTCTAACCCCGTTTCTATGTGCCACCTGAGAGGTTTTTCATGGCTACGCCCCTTCCTGATTTTGAGCTTGCCGCAACCGGCGGCCAGCGCTTCCAGTTGTCCGCCTTTGCCGGGCACCCCCTCATTCTTTACTTCTACCCGAGGGACGACACACCGGGCTGCACTGATGAAGGCATTCAGTTTACGGCGTTGCATGAGGAATTCCGCAGGATCGGCTACAACATTTTCGGCGTCTCCCGGGACAGCGTCGCATCCCATGAGAAGTTCAAGAAGAAGATGGGATTCCCATTCGAGCTGCTCTCTGATCCGGACGAAGCCGCCTGTACGCTCTTCGGTGTCATGAAATTGAAGAACATGTATGGCAAACAGGTGCGTGGCATCGAACGGTCAACCTTCATCATTGGCCGGGATGGTGCCATTGCCAGCGAGTGGCGGGGGCTGAAAGTGCCCGGTCATGCACAGGTGGTGCTGGACGCCGCCAAAGCACTCGGCTAAGCTTCGAACAACCTCATGCAGCTACGGCCCTGATTGATTCCAGCATCTGAATATCTGAAAGCCCCCCTCGGTTTGGTCGCCGTCGGGGGCTTTTCCCTTTTTGCAGGCCAGTTCTTGTGTCAGATCCCTGCAAACCCCCTCTTCTTGCCCTCAAAGGATCGTCGCACTCAATGAATGCCACCCGCGCTCGCCGTTCCCCCGACCCCAAATCCAGCAAGGAAGTCCCGACCAAACTGTTTGTGCTGGATACCAATGTCCTCATGCATGACCCGACGAGTCTGTTCCGGTTCGAAGAGCACGACATCTATCTGCCGATGATCACGCTTGAAGAACTGGACGATCACAAGAAGGGCATGACGGAAGTCGCCAGAAACGCACGCCAGGCCAGTCGCTTTCTCGATGAAATCGTGAGTTCGGATGAAGGGAACATCGAAAAGGGTATCGCCTTGGCGTCCTTCGGCTCCAAGGACGCCAGTGGCCGCCTGTTCCTTCAAACCCATCCCATCAATCGCGACATTCCGCACTCGCTTGCCACCGGCAAGGCGGACAACCAGATCCTCGCCGTCGCACTGGACTTGCAACACGAGTACCCGAGGCGCGACGTGGTGTTGGTGTCCAAGGACATCAACATGCGGATCAAGGCGCGCGCCATCGGGGTTGCCGCCGAAGACTATTTCAATGACAAGGTGCTGGAGGACACGGATCTCCTCTACACCGGCATGCGCGAATTGCCGGAAGACTTCTGGGCAAAGCACGGCAAGGACGTGGAATCCTGGCAGGAGCACAACCGCACCTTTTACAAGATCAAAGGACCGCTTTGTCCCAGCTTCCTGCGCAATGAATTCGTCTATCAGGAACCAGGCAAGGAGACCGAAAAGCCGTTCTACGCATTGGTGGTCGCTCAGGAAGCCAAGACCGCGACCTTGAAGACACTGCGTGACTATACCCATCAGAAGAACAATGTCTGGGGCATTACTGCACGGAACCGGGAGCAGAATTTTGCGCTCAATGTGCTCATGGATCCCGAAATTGACTTCGTCACCCTGCTGGGCCAGGCGGGCACCGGCAAGACTCTGCTAACGCTCGCTGCCGGGCTGATGCAGACCCTTGAGCACAAGCTGTACTCCGAAATCATCATGACCCGGGTGACAGTCCCCGTGGGTGAAGACATCGGATTCCTTCCCGGTACGGAAGAAGAAAAGATGACGCCCTGGATGGGTGCGCTCGAAGACAATCTCGATGTCTTGATGAAAACCGATGACGAGGCAGGCGACTGGGGGCGAGCTGCGACGGCTGACCTGATCCGCAGCCGAATCAAGGTGAAGTCGCTCAACTTCATGCGCGGCCGCACTTTCCTCGCCAAATTCCTCATCATTGATGAAGCCCAGAACCTCACACCCAAGCAGATGAAGACGCTCATCACCCGCGCCGGCCCGGGAACCAAGGTGGTATGCCTCGGCAACATCGCGCAGATTGATACGCCCTATCTGACCGAAGGATCGTCCGGCCTCACTTACGTGGTGGACAACTTCAAGGGGTGGGAACATAGCGGACACGTCACCCTGCAGCGTGGCGAGCGCTCCCGTCTGGCCGATCACGCAGCAGAGGTGCTGTAACCGTGCGCCCGATACTGCTCTCCGCCCTGCTCCTGTCCTTCTCCTTCACGGCAGAGGCTGCACAGAGCGATATCGCCAATCGCAACCTGGGCATCAATCCCAAACAGGTCGAGAAAGTGAAGAAGCTGGACGCAGCCCAGCCCGGTGAGTTATCGCCTGCGTCGAAAGAAAAGCAGACTGAGCCGGCAACGCCCCCCACTTCCGCCAGCGACGTGCGCATCGAAAGAATCGAGGTGTACGGCAGCCAGATTGAAGAATTGACCGGCCCGCCGAAGACGCCAATGCAGCGATTCAGTGATCGGCTCGACGCGGATCGCCCACTGACACCAGCGCAAATCGCACAGATTGCGCTGAGCCTGTTTTTGGGTGGGCCGCCGCCAGCAAAGGAACCTACCTTCGAAGAGCGAACACAGGCTCGAGTCGCAAGAGGTGGCACAATGATGGTCAATCCTCGCGGCACGCTTCAGTAGCGGCTCCCACAACAATAACCCGGCTCAATCCATGAAGCACGGCTTCCCTGCGTTGATTTTCTCCGAATCGTGCATCTGCTACCCCACGCGGCCGTACTCCGCGATACAGGCTAGCGGGAGTTCCAGCCTGTGAAGCGCGGCTTCTACACCATCATGTCGGCGCAGTTTTTCAGCTCGCTCGCCGACAACGCCCTTCTCATCGCCTCCATCGCGCTGCTGATGCAGTTGCAGGGGCCGGCGTGGATGACCCCGCTGCTCAAGTTCTTCTTCACCGTTTCCTATGTCGTGCTGGCACCCTTCGTCGGGCCATTTGCGGATGCCTGGCCCAAGGGAAAGGTCATGTTCGTCACCAACACGATCAAGATCGTCGGCTGCATCACCATGCTGTTCTATGAGTGGATCGCGATGATCGGGATCACGCCTTACGTTGTCGTGCTGATGGCGTACGGCATTGTCGGTCTGGGTGCAGCGGCCTATTCACCTGCAAAGTACGGCATCCTCACCGAGCTGCTGCCGCCCGAAAAGCTGGTGGTGGCGAATGGCTGGATCGAGGGCCTGACCGTTGGCTCAATCATCGTTGGCACCGTGCTGGGCGGCATCCTCATCGGCCCCAAGGTGTCCGCGATGCTGTTGACCGTTGATCTGCCTTTCTTCAATACCGGCATCGACTCGCCAGCGGAGACAGCCATCGCTGTCATCATGGTGTTCTATCTCATTGCCGCTGGCTTCAATCTTTACATCCCGGATACAGGCAGTCGCTATGCAAAGCAGGAAACCCATCCCCTGCGCCTGGTCAGCGATTTTGGCCACTGCTTCCGTACGCTCTGGTCCGACAAGCTCGGCCAAATCACGCTGGCCGTGACGACGTTGTTCTGGGGAGCGGGCGCCACGCTGCAGTTCATCGTCTTGCGCTGGGCGGATCAACACCTCAACATGCCGCTTTCGAAAGCCGCAGTGCTCCAAGGTGTCTTTGCCATCGGCATCGCCATTGGCTCAATCATGGCGGCCCGATTCATTCCGCTGAAGAAAGCGCTGAAGGTCATTCCGTTTGGCATCGCCATGGGCGGGCTGGTCATGACCATGACGTTGACCACCAATATGCCGGTCGTCTATGGGCTGATGGTGATCATCGGCATGATGGCCGGGTTCTTCGTGGTGCCCATGAATGCGCTGTTGCAGCATCGCGGTCATGTGCTGCTCTCGGCCGGCCACTCCATCGCTGTGCAGAATTTCAATGAGAATCTCTGCATTCTGGTGATGCTGGCGCTTTACGCCGTGCTCCTGTCCGGAGGTTGGCACATCAACACCATCATCATCTGCTTTGGCATGTTCGTGATGATGACCATGTGCCTGGTTCTCTATCGCCACCTCTACAACAAGTCCAAGGAAGACGTGGAAGCGCGAATCGGCGAGGCAAAGCACTAACCGGCAATCAAGTCCTTGCCACGTGGCTATCAGAGCACGACCGGCTGATCCGACAATTCATTCTGGTCATCGCCAGCAGGTGGGAAGTGACGGGAGAGCAAGTCCGATATCGCCTCAATGCCCTGAACGGCACCCTGCTCGAACCTGCCTGCGCGAAACTCGACACGCATGCGATCACAGATGGCCTGCCACCCTGCATCGCCCACCTGCCGATGGATACCGCGATCCGCGACGATCTCCACATCGTGGTCTGCCAGCAGCACGTAGATGAGCACGCCGTTGTTTTCTTCCGTGTCCCATACGCGCAATCGGCCAAAGACATCAATGGCACGCTGTCTGGGTGACACGTCTGCCAGCAACGGGCCCCAGTCCAGTTCGCCTTCGACCACAAAGCGAACTTCGCCACGGTGAGCCAGTTCGCAGCGTGTCGTGGCCGCATGAATCGCTTGCAGGGTTGATATCGTAAACGCGCTCGACAGCGTCAGGCGGTTCATCAGAATGTGGCGCCAGGTGCGCTTCAGATTCATCACCAATCTCCCGATGCGCCGCCGCCACCAAAGTCGCCGCCACCGCCGCTGAAGCTGTCGCCACTGCTGCCACCCCAGTCACTACCGCTGGATGTCCAACCACCACCCCCGCGGCCGCCGCCAGAAAACAGAGTGATGAAGAAGCCGACGATGCCGATGATTGCCGCCCAACCCAGCGCGCTGGAGAGAAACCATACGATGGCACCCAACCCTCCGCCGGTCAGCATCGCGCCAAAGAAGCGACCAAACACGGCGCGCAGAAATCCACCCACACCGAGCGCGACAAAGAATGCGACAACGAACCACTCGATGTTGAAGTCGCCTGTCGGCCCGTCGGGTTTGCCGGACCACGATTGC
The DNA here is from genome assembly GCA_031394355.1 of Betaproteobacteria bacterium. GTDB lineage: Bacteria > Pseudomonadota > Gammaproteobacteria > Burkholderiales > Usitatibacteraceae > JAEUMY01. Next base: position 131,729 of record JANNSU010000054.1, read on the forward strand.
TTCACCTCAGGCGCGGGCAACGCTTCGCCGCTTGCGACGGCTATGAGTCTGTCGACACCTGCCTCAATGCCACCGACGTAATCGTTGTTGCGGAATCGCGGTGCGATGGCCTCGCTGATGATGCGTTTTGCAATCGCATCGGGTATGGCGCCCTCGAGCCCGTAACCGACTTCAATGCGCAGCTTGCGATCGTTCTTGGCGACCAGCAAGATAAGCCCATCATCCACTTTCTTGCGGCCGATCTTCCATTTCTCGGCGACACGGATGCTGTACTGCTCGATGGCTTCGGGCTGGACCGTGGGTACCATGAGCACCACCATCTGGCTGCCCTTCTGCTGCTCGAATGCCTTGAGTTTTGCCTCGATTCGCGCCGCATCTGCGGAGGACAATGTGCCAGTCGTATCCGTGACCCGGCCCTTCAGTGCCGGAATGTCGGCGAAGTCGCCTGTTGCCGCGTGTGCGAGGGAGATCCCGGCCAACGCGGCTACGAAAGCGGACACGCCCAGTCCGAAGACGGCATGCCGGGCCAGTCCGAGCAGTTGTCGAATTGGCCTCAAAACGAATTGAAACGGTTTGTGCATGAGTTCGCAGTCCCGGCGGGCCGGGACTGCTGTTTGGATAGGTGGCGAAGGAGCTACTTGGTGTACTCGTTGGGCGCTGCCGGGATCTTGCTCGCGGCGGATGGCGCAGTCTCAGCCGGTTTCGCCTTGAAATCCACCTTGGGCGGCGCAGCGATGGCCTTTTCGTCCTCCACCGTGAACTGTGGCTTCTCCTTGTAGCTGAAGATCATGGCCGTAAAGTTCGACGGGATCTGGCGCACGAGCTTGTTGTACTCACCGACCTCGTCGATGTAACGCTTGCGGGAGACGGTGATGCGGTTCTCGGTGCCTTCCAGTTGCGCCTGGAGGTCGCGAAAGTTGGCATCTGACTTCAACTGCGGATAGTTTTCCGCCACCACCAGAAGGCGGGACAACGCACCAGACAGCTCACCCTGTGCCTTCTGGAACTGGGCGAATGCCTGCGGGTTGTTCAGCAACTCTGGTGTGGCCTGAACAGATCCTACCTTCGACCGCGCATTGGTAACACCCAGGAGAACATCCTTCTCTTGATCGGCAAATCCCTGAACCGTCGACACCAGATTGGGAATGAGGTCAGCCCGGCGCTTGTACTGATTCAGCACTTCCGCCCAAGCCTTCTTGACTTCCTCGTCACGAGCCTGGAAGTCGTTGTAGCCACAACCAGCCAGCAACAAGCTGAATGATGCGGCGAGAATCAGCAATGCTCTTTTCATGATGGACTCCGTTGAAAGCAAAAAATGTAGTGGATGCGAAAGATACACGTCGAATGATGGGTTTGCCACGCCAGTTTACAAGCCTGCGTGCGACGGACCCGGTCCACGCCGCGATCAAGCCAATCAAACTCGGCACGAATGGCGATGGAATCAGGCCTGATCAGCCCTGCTCTGCGAATATTCGCCGTGCACGCAGCAAGTCCTCCCACGCCTTGGCTTTATCCGGAAGATTTCTGAGCAGATAGGCCGGATGGTACGTCACCAGCAGCGGATAGCCGCGATAAGTGAATTGGCGTCCGCGGAGACCTGCCAGACTGCCCTCCTCTCCTGTGAGCCTGACCGCAGCGGTCTTGCCGAGCGCAACAATGAGTCTGGGGCTGACCAGGTCGATCTGACGGTCCAGCCAGTCCGCGCAGGATGCAGCCTCTTCCTGCGTGGGGGGACGATTTCCGGGCGGACGGCACTTCACTACATTTGCGATGTAAGTATTGGTCTTGCGAGAAAGCTGGATGGACGCGAGCATTGCATCCAGCAGCTTCCCGGCCTGACCGACAAAGGGCTCGCCCGATTCATCCTCTTCCGAACCCGGCCCTTCTCCTACAAAAAGCCAAGGCCCAGACTCTGCACCGGTCCCAAAGACGGCCTGTTTGCGTTGCTTGCACAAAACACAGGCTTCGCACTTGCTGACCATGCCTTTCAACGCAGACCAGTCGGCCTCTCCCAATCCCGCCGCTGGCGTTCGTCTAACAGCTGCTGGCGAGATTGTTGCTGCTGCCGCATTGACGCGGCTTTCCGATTGCGTTGGCGTAACCGGACGCTGCACTGCAGAGGGCATCGGCACGCCAGCTGTGCTGCTGGCCTCCCGGGAATCCGGCACCGTGCCCTGCATTCGATTTGGCGGGGGTGCAGTCTTGCTGGCCGGTATCGGCACTGACGCCGGTTTTGCCGCCTCGGCTATCCCGGATGCTGCCATGTCTACCGGCCACTCGGCCAGGTGCAATAGCTCAAGCTCGCGCAGCTGATCGACTGAGTAGGCCGCCCAATTCACGTCTGCCACTACAGCACCAACCCGAGAAACAGTGCATCTTCGCGGCCGGCACGTGCGGGATAGTAGGCCTTCCGGATGCCATGCTTGATGAATCCCATGTCCTCATAAAGCGCCTGCGCGATCTGGTTGGATGGACGCACCTCCAGATAAAGCATCACGCACTCCTTGCTGCGGGCGTCCTCCATGGCAAATTGAAGCGTGCGGCGTCCAATGCCTTGTCTTTGCCACCTTGCATCCACGGCGATATTCAAAAGATGGGCCTCATCGATAGCAAGCATGATGATGGCGTAGCCAACCAACTGGTCGCCGCCCTGTCCGCTGGAATCAGGGTGGCCGTGAGCCCAGCAGCCCCAAAATCGGTAACCCGAAAGCAGGGCGTCGCGGAAATTGCCTGCCGTCCACGGAAACTCATAGACTCTGCGCTCAATGGCGGCAATGGATTCGATATCCGCTTCTGAAATTCGCCTGAAGGACAGAGGCAGCGATGGCGAATGAGGCAGTGCGCTCATGTGCTCACCTGCAGTGCGCTCATGGGCTCACCTGCCGCTCAAGTTCTGCCTTGTTCGCGATGCGCTCATCAATGGTCAGCGCCACGCGGTCGCGAATATACATCGGCAGCGCATCCTCCGGCGCAACCTCGGCGCCACGCGCGAAACTTCGCAGTGCGAGTCTGGCGACTTCCCGCGCAGAGGGAAAGCGATCAGACAAAACGTTGCAAACACTGCCGGCAAAGTGTTGCTTCACATAGTCAAGTCGATCAAAGCCGCTGCCGATGCCGGTCCAGTTGCCGCCCTCAAGCCGGGGTAGTGTTCCCGGACCCAGAAGGCAAGGTTCAATGACCGCGCGCAGTGCCGCGCCGTGCCGCTCGTAGACAGAAAAGTAGGTCTCCCCCATGCGCGCATCCAGCGCGGCAATGACTCGATCAGAATCGGCTTGCAGAGCCAATGCCTCCAACGTACCCACGGGTGCGATGCGGCAGTTCAGCCCGAGCGCCATGCCCTGCGCCACGCTGCAGCCAATCCTGAGCCCGGTGAAGGAGCCCGGTCCGCTGCCAAACGCGAGCCCGGACAGCTCCAGGAGCGCCACGTCATGGGATGCAAGCAAATCGAGAATCATGCCGTTCAACAACATCGAGTGTTGCTGCCCCGCATGCACCTCGACGCAGTGCACGACTTCCTCCGCTGTCGCAAGGGCGACAGAACAGTATTCGGTGGACGTCTCGATAGCCAGCAGATTCATGGCCGAAAGTATACCTGCCAGCGTTCGCTGCCTTTCATGCCCGACCGCGCGCTGGGAAGGGACGCTGGCTGGTGGCAGCCAATGCTCGCCAGGTCTCGGACAAAAAAAGCCCCGCCGCGCTCTCGCGTCGGCGGGGTACCCAGGGAGTCACCCCACTACAACTCTGCATGAACGAGATCCCCATGTGGAAACGAGATCCCTGCGTCCGAAAGAGATCCCTATGCGCGAACGAGATCCAGTGTCGCGAATTTCTGTCCAAAAACCGATTTGCTGTCGATGCCCCACCAGCGCTCCAGCGCCGTGGCGTATACGCTGCGGAAATCCACACCGAAAGGCAGATTGCCATTTCCGTCCAGGCGATCCAGCTGCGGTGCCTGCCCGTAGAGACCGCCCTTTACACGACCGCCGGTGACTAAGTGGACGTTGGCCGTGCCATGGTCCGTACCGTTGCTCTGATTTTCCTTGGGGCGCCGTCCGAACTCCGCATAGGTCATCACCAGCGTCGAGTTCCAGCGATTCAACTCAACAAGCGCCGTCTTGAGCGCATCAATGCCTTCAGCAATTTGCTTCAGCAAGGCCGCATGAACACCAGGCTGATTCACATGCGTGTCAAAGCCTCCAAGACTCAACCTGACCACCGCGATGCCTGCGTTGCTGGCAATCAGTTGTGCCGCCGTTTTCACCTGGTTGCCAAAGCCCCCCTGCGGAAACTCGGTCTTGAACACATGGTTCGCATTCAGCTTGCCGGCCGCCTGCACAATGTCACGTTCGATGCTGAGGATGTGGCGTAACGCGCTGTTGCGCTGATCTTCAACCGGCCGTGCCAGTTTCGCCTGCCGCAGGAAGTTTTCGGTATTGCTGACCGAAATCGCTCGCGTGCCATGCCCGGCGAGCGGGCCCATTTCCGTGGCGCCAATCACCACGCCATCTGCGGCGAAGGATTTCGGCACCGGCTGCACCTTGAACGCACGCGTGAGCCAGCCATCGTCCAGGTACTCATCGCTCTTCGATGCCGTGTCCCAGATTTCGATGGAGCGAAAGTGCGACTGGTTGGGTTCGGGATAGCCGATTCCCTGCACGATCGCCAACTCCTTCTGTTCCCACAACGCCATCAATGGCTTCAGGCTGGGATGCAGGCCTGAGCCCGGATTGAGCTGCAGAATTTGATCACGGGGAATGGCAAGGCGCGGGCGCAACACCTTGTAGGTCGGATCGTCGAATGGAATAACGGTATTGAGGCCGTCATTGGCGCCTTTCAACTCGATCAGGACAAGCAGATTGCGGTAGTCGGATGCCTGGGCGAATGCGAGCCCCGGGGGCAGTGCCATCCCGGCCGCCAAAGCGCCGCCCCACTGCAGGAATTGTCTGCGCTGCATGGTGTGTTTCATGTTCATGTCTGCCCGTTCACTTGAGCTGATACGTGGGATCGGAAACCAGTTGCCGCACGTGCGCCAGGATTTCCTGGTTGCGATCAGCCATCGCCGTCGGTTGCACCGGATTTTGCGGCGGCATCGGCAGCACCACCTTGGCCATCGCCGCAGAGGCATCGCTCCCTTTGGTCTTGAACTGTCCCGCCCACTGGTTCAAGTCCATCTTGAGACCGGTGCCTCGTGGAATATCACGTTGCATGACGCGTTCCTGGCGCGACTCGGCACCCGCACGTCCGGCTGCAATCTCGGCGCGATCCATGCGGTCTGGCCGTTGGGCGCGGTCGCCGCGACCAGGCGGTGGTCCTGCCTTGCGGCCATCCGTAGCGGTCTGCATCATGGCCGCCATTTCGCCTGGTTGAAGGAATGGACGATCATCTGCTCTGAATACCCGATCGAGAAACTGCTTTCGTCCGAGCAACGAGCTTGAATTGATCCAGGCCTCACCACCTGGCCAGCCCTTCACATTTGGCGGTGACATCAGGTTCTGACCCAATCCTGATGCAGCAAACACGAATGGCCGCAGATACGTGGTTTCGATCTCGAACTGCTTCAGCGTGCCAACCACGAACTCGACCGGGGATTTCACCAGCGTCGCGCGATTTTCTTTCGCATAGAAGGCATCGGACGTGAACATGGCGCGCATGAGGGCACTGGTGTCATACCGACTGTTACGGAAGATCCTGGCTAGCCGATGCACCTCTTCCATATCCGGCGTCGGAGAAACAAATTCCTTCCACAGCTTGGTGGTGATGAACTCAGCGGTTTGCGGACGCTCCAGCAGCATGTCGAGCACATCGTTACCTTCAAACCGACCGGTGCGGCCAAACACGGTCTTCACCCCGCCATCATGGGCAAAGCGACGGAACATGAATTCGCCGTTGTCCCGATCCACACTCCAGCCGGTGAAAGCGCGTGCCACTTCCTTGATGTCTTGCTCACTGTATTGGCCCTCGCCAAGTGTGAAGAGTTCCATGACCTCCCGCGCGAAATTCTCGTTCGGCTGGCCGCGCCGGTTTTGGGCACTGTCCAGATAAATGACCATGGCCGGATCACGCGCGATGTCCTTCAGCAACTGGCCGAAATTGCCCAGCGCGTGTTTACGCAACACGAGGTTCTGCCGATACATGAGCTGGCCATAGCGCACCTTCTGCTGGCTGGTCGCGAAGTGGTTGTGCCAGAAAATGGTCATCTTCTCGGTCAATGGCGACGGCGTCGACAGCATTTCGCGGAACCACCACTCGCGCAACTCGATGCCACGCTCGACGTTGAGCCGGTTTTCCTTCATGCGCTCCTCGGGCGTGAGATCGCGCAGCTTGTACGGTGGCGTGATGGCTTCTTCCACCCAGGCCGGCGGCGGTGTCACGGCTTCCTTGCGCGTAGCGCGCAGCAGACGGTCGGCAGCTTCTTCACGCGACAGCCTGGAATACTGGTCGATCTGCGCCGCTGATGCCGCAAATCCGGTCCGGTTCAGAAGATGTCGGGCACCTTCCTGCCCGATCTCCTGCGACTGGGCCATAGCGGTGCTCCCGACGAGGAGTCCAACGGACATCAACAGTGCGTGCAATAGTGTGTTGGTTTTCATGGCGTCACTTGAATTCAAACCGGTCTCCCGGAGAAAGTGATGTGGCAGCATCGACCTGAAGCCAGGTCTTTGCCTTTACATCGTCCTTGAGATAAGCATTCCAGAATGCCAGCGTCATGGCCTTCACGTCTTTCTGGATGCGTCGATCCGTGTCGTTACGCGTATTGTGCCCGCCAAATACCATGTGATCGCCTCCCGCCATGACCGCAAGATACTTGTCAGGTCCCGGCATGTTTGCAAATGGCTTGGTACGGTCTTCCGGCTTCGTGCCATCACCCAGCACTTCCCCATCCAGATCGCCCGTTACAGAGAACAAGGGCATGCGAATATTCGCGAACTGCTTGTCCATGCTGCCCGACTTGGCGTTGCCCAGCGGGCTGAACGCGATGGCGGCACGAATGCGCGGATCCGCCTCGGCGGGAAAAGGCCCGAGTGACTGTCCGGCCACACCCATCGTCGTGCGGGAGCCGAAGGAGTGGCCTGACATGCCGATGCGATGGATGTCTGCCTGCTTCCACGATGGTTCATCCGACTTGCGTCGAACAATCTCGTCCAGTACAAACTTCACGTCACCGACACGCCACATCAGGTTGCGACCAGTCATCGCCCCCTTCATGTTTGCAATTCGATCCTTGGTCGGGACGCCCTTCCAGATGGACTCGTCACTGCCCGCATGCTGCAGGGAGACAACCATGAAGCCATGGGCCGCCCACTCCGCAGCCCAGAGCTTGCCACCTTCCAGACTTCCACCCAAACCGTGCGAAAACAGGATCACGGGCAGACTGCCTTCAAACTTGGCGGGTGCCACAATGCGCACTGGTACATCACGGTTGCGCTTCAAGTCCCGCCAGACTTCGTCGCGGCTGGCCAGCTCCCGCCCGCCGCCGTCCGCAGCGAACGCATTGCTTTGCACCAGGAACAGCGCGAGCAGACACGTGAGCGCGACAACGGCGAGGTATTTCAGGAGGCTGGTCATGGTCATGAGCTTTCAGCGAGTGATGCTGCCTCAGGCTTGCGGCTTGTTCTTGCCGTGCATCGCCTTCAGTTCCTCTTTGGACAGCGTGCCATCCTTGTTGGTGTCCAATTTATCGAAGTTTTCCTTCAGCTTCGGGAAGCGCTCTGCCTCGGCGCGGCTGATGCCACCATCGCGATCGGTATCGGCGCGTGAGACACGCTCTCCGTCGTGCTTGGCGCGCATGGCCTGCATTTCTTCCTTGCTGATGAAGCCATCCTTGTTGGTATCAATCTGATCGAACTGCTTCGACAGTTTCGGCAGGGCACCGGCTTCTTCCCTGGAAAGTTTGCCATCCCCATCCTTGTCTGCCTGGGCAACGCGATCCATTGCCTTGCCTTTGCCGGGCTCTGCCAGAACCGGAAGTGCGATGGCAACAGAGAAGAGTGCTGCGAAAAGTGAGAGTGCTTTGCGATGTGACATGTATTTCTCCTGATGAGTTTGATTGGGACTGCTGCGGCAGCCGGTCATTGAATCCATTCACTTGATGACACGGAGCCTACGCAATAGAACGCGCCAAGTCATTGCCGGTTTCCCACTCCCTGGTAACGGCGTGTAACGCCTGTAACCTCTCTCCCCAGAGGGGCTTACAACTGGTTACATTCCCCCGTTACATTTTCCATGCGTGCCGCTAACATGCGGGCCATGAACACACCTCTACGCAACCGCATTCTTGTCGTCGATGACGATATCCGCCTCCGGGATTTGCTGAAGCGATACCTGACGGAACAGGGATTCAACGTTGACACCGTCGCGGATGGCGCCACGCTGGATCGCGCGCTGACCCGGAATCGGTATGACCTCATGGTGCTTGATGTCATGTTGCCCGGCGAGGACGGATTTGCAATCTGTCGCCGCATACGGGCAACCCCTGGCGAATATTCGGATCTGCCCATCATCATGCTTACCGCAAAGGGGGATGATGTCGATCGAATCGTCGGCTTGGAAATGGGCGCAGACGACTATCTGCCCAAGCCATTCAATCCGCGTGAACTCGTTGCGCGCATCCAGGCAGTGTTGCGCCGTCGCCCTGCATTGCCGATGCCCGGTGCGCCAGAGGATGGCGGCGGCATAGTCGAGTTTGGCCCTTTCCAACTCGACTTGGGCACGCGGACGCTCACCCGTGACGGGGCTGAAGTCTCCATGACGACCGGCGAATTCAGCCTGCTCAAGGTATTTGCCGCACATCCCAAGGTTCCGCTATCCCGTGACAAGCTGATGGAGCTCGGTCGGGGACGCGAGCACGAGTCGTTTGATCGCGCCATTGATGTGCAGATATCGAGACTCCGGAAACTGCTTGGCGAAGACACTACCAATCCGCGCTACCTGCAGACAGTCTGGGGATTCGGCTACGTGTTTGTCCCGGATGGCACCAAGCATGCGGCGGGCAAGTGAAGCTCATTCCGGGCTCACTGCTTGCCCGTACCGCTCTCATCATTTTGCTGGCACTGCTGGCAACCCAGCTGGCGTCGTTCTATCTGTTCAACCGGTTCTATTCCTTGCCGCGGCAGCAGATTGCAGTTGCCGGATTTGCCAGTCATCTGAAGTCCATCAGCGCGGCGCTGGAGACCATTCCGCCGGAGCGCCATCTCGAGTTCATTGGTCGGCTTCAGGAACGGGAGGGCATTCGAATCGGCCGGGTGCGCACCGAGCAGGGTGACACGGAGCGTGATGTGGCCCTGGCGCCTGAACTTCCCGGACTGCGCGTCGTCCGTGCCCAGCTCAAGCGTGAATACGGCGAGGAGGCAGACATTTTCCTCCGACCGCGCAATCCCAACCTGCTTTTGATCCGTCTGCCTGTAGGGGAACGCCAGTACTGGGTCGTGTTTCCACGGAACCGCATCGAACGGGACGCCGGCATGGCGTGGGTCGGTTGGGCGCTCTTTGGCACCTTTGTCGCGTTGTTGGGTGCCTACCTCCTGATGCGCAAGGTCAATCAGCCGCTGCGCGCGTTGGCCTCGGCGGCTCGCATAGTCGGCAAAGGGGGCAGAGCTCGACCGGTCAGCCTCGAAGGTCCCACTGAAGTGCAGGCGGTGGCCGTCGCGTTCAATCAGATGCAGGACGATCTGTGCCGCCAGGCACAGGAGCGCGCGACGTTCCTGGCTGGTGTCTCGCACGATCTGCGCACACCACTGGCCCGCATGCGGCTCAATATCGAGATGCTGGGCGGCAAAGTGGATGATTCAACCCGCGACGACATGACTGCCGACATTGTCGACATGGACGCCATCATTGGTCAGTTCCTGGAGTTTGCGCGGGAAGAGTCCAGCGAAACGCCGGTGCCGACCTCACTCAACGAACTGATCGAAGATATCGTCTCCAAACGCAACGGCGGCGCGATCATACGGAAATCACTTGCTGACTTGCCCGTTGTTCCGCTCCGACCGGTGGCCATGCGGCGGCTGTTGGCCAATCTGGTCGATAACGCCATCAAGTACGGTGGCGGCCAGATCGACGTTGCCACTGTCGTATCGGGCGGCGCCCTGGTGCTGACTGTGGGCGACCGCGGCCCCGGCATTCCACCGGGAGAGGTAGAACGGCTCAAGCAGCCGTTTACCCGGCTTGAAGCCGCCCGCACCGGCGCGGGCGGGGCGGGATTGGGTTTGGCCATTGTCGACCGCATCTCCCGTCTGCATGGTGGCCGGCTGGATCTGCTGCCTCGTGAAGGTGGTGGTCTGGAAGCCCGCATCACCCTTCCGTTGAACTAGCCTTCGCCAGGGGATCGGGCAATCCTTCCGGGTTACTGTGCAAGCGCGGACCACGTTGCCGCCAAAGCATCGGCGCTTCAGCCGTATTCAGGCACGAGTCAAACCTCGCGCGCGGGGCCTTGCAGCAACGCCATCTGGATGCCAGCGTAAAAGACACCATCAAAGCGGAGCGCGCAAGCCGTGCGGGCCTCATGCTTGAAACCAACCTGCTCGTAGAGGTGGATGGCCCGGGAGTTGTCTTCCCTCGCTTCCAGGGTTACGCGGAAGATGCCCTGCCTCTGGGCATGCGCAAGCGTCGCAAGCAGCAACGCCCGTCCAATACCTTGCCCGCGACAGCTCGCGTGTACTCCCATTCCAAGCGTGCCCACGTGCTGGAGTGCGTAAGCCCAATGCGGGAACACGTCGCACCAGCCCACCACATGGTTCTCGATCAGCGCGACGTACTGCGCGGCATTGCTTGCGACGGATTGCTCCACAAATGCGGTCACTCGGTCAAGGGTAGGTGCCTCGACCTGAGCAAGATACTTCCGTTCGCGTGCAATGGAATCGAGGCAATCGCGAAACCCGACCGCATCCGGAAGCTGAATTTGGCGAATTGTGAAAGTCATTCGGGACTCTGCCCGGCCTGACCGGGTGGCAATACAACGATTCAAGTCTTGTGGGTGGATCCAAGCTTACAACGCTGCATCAACACTCGGCATGTTCCTGGTCAGCCTCAGGAACTTTCCTGAAAAAAAGAGCCGAATCGCCTTTGCGATTCGGCCCCCGCTGAATATTGCAAGGTACTGTCGAACTGCCTTGCGTCAATACCTCGCAGTCAAGACGCCAAGCATCATTCGCATTCAGCAATCTTGATCTTGCAACCCTTGTTGCCACACTTGTCAAGGGCCATCTGCGATGCCTTCGCGGCATTGCTGCCCCAACCCACGCCGTAATATTTCTTGGATGCGGCATAAGCGCCGCAAGATTCAAACCACACGACCACTTTGCAGCTCTTGTTACCCGCCTTGCGGCATTCCTTCATGGCGGCTTTGCCGGCTTCGGCTTTGTCGTCATGGCCTGAGGAGAACCCGTATCCCGGCTCCTCATCGCCTTCTTCGTCATCGACAGCGATGGCGCCAACAGCGAACGCCGTGCTGAGACACAGTGCGCTGGCCAGTGCCAGCAGACTGCGGAACAGTTTCATGCGAGTCATTGCACATCTCCCTTGCGCCGAGTTTTAGGGCCTCCCCCGCGCGGGCGCTTCGCACGGGGTGGTTGGATAGCCCGGCGCTGTTGTGCGGCGTCCGGCTGAAGTAAAACATTAGCACGAGCTCGGGCGCCGGATGTGCAATTTGTCTTGTCCTGCTGGTTTGCCAGAATGGCCACAGTCATGTTAGCGAGAGCAATCTGCAAATCACGCGGCCCTTCAATTTTGAATGTAGGGCCCAGGCCGAGCAGCAGCCTGGCGGCCTGCACAACATTCTCATAGGGAAGGCTGACTTTGCGCCACCCGTGGCGGTCCGGCTTGCCAGCCGCGCGCACTGCAGCGGCAGCGTAGGCACCCATCTCACTCAAGCGCTTGCCACCTGCTTCATCCACAAGCAAGTTGGCGCGTTTTGGGCGCAGAGAATCCTCGAAGCGGGAAAGGGATTTTGCCCAGTGTTGTGCGAGGTCGAATCCTTTCGGCCGTGTGACGACTTCCATCATCGGCCTCATGGCACGCACGGCGCCCACACGGAACGTCATCAACCGCTCATCCCCTGATCCTGCCTTGCCCTGCACCACGACGTACCAGGTGCCCGACTTCAACACCAGCCCCAACGGCGCAACCCGCCAGTCGCGTACGCCAGTCCAGCTTTCGTAGGAAAGCTGAACGTAGCGATCATCGAGTACCGCCTCGGCCAGCGCGGGCAGGAACGGCGTGGCTTCAGCTTCGCGATACCAGTCAACCGGGTCGAGATGGAAGCGCGTGCCCAGCCGGCCCGCACCGGTCGCCATCTCTTGTGGCAGCGCAGCTAGCAGCTTGTCCCGGGCACGGCTGGCCGCCTGGCCCATGCCCAGATCGTGTGCCAGCTTGGGCAGGCCGATCATCAACACCGCAGCGGCCTCGTCACGCGCAAGGCCGGTCAGTTTGGTGCGGTAGCCCTCCACCAGCTGGAAGCCTCCTCCCGGTCCCCGATCTGCGAACACTGGCACACCCGATGCAGATAGCTCGTCGACATCGCGATAGATCGTGCGTACCGATACGCCGAATTCCTCCGCGAGTGCCGCGGCCGTGAGGCGGGTGCGGATCTGCAAAAGGATCAGGATGGACAGGAGGCGACTGGCACGCATGCGCGCACCCTATCAGTAATTCCTGACATGGATTGTCAGGTATGAAACCGCAGGATGTCGACATCGCCCGATTCCGGGCAATCAAACAAGGAGAAGAACGCAATGCACACCGAATTGGTTCAAGCGCTGGATGCGGACGAGCATGCTGTCCATGGCGCAAAGACTAGCGCGCGCGACTTCGACTTTTTCATCAACACATTGCATGCTGCAATGCTCCATCAATCACGTGAATATGCAAGGCATCATACTAATGGAATAAACATCCACGAAGCGTCACCTTCGGCCACACCAGACGGATGGCCTCATGCATTGCGCGCTCAAAGTCGACCATCACCTCCCTAGG
>JANNSU010000060.1:0-3457 GCA_031394355.1 Betaproteobacteria bacterium
GAACAGCAAAGTGCTCGCGATCGTCGCGAATGGACTGCCGGTGGAGCGCTATCGCAAGCTGCTGCTCGAGCTCTACCACGTGGTGTGGCATTTCAATCCGGTTTGCGCGGCAGCGGCCAGCCGCATCACCGACGAACACAAGCAGGTGCGCTACTTCCTGTATGAGCACATGCAGGAAGAAAAGGGGCATGAGGAGTGGGTGCTGAATGACTTGGAAGTCGTTGGCGTCACTGCCAAACAAGCGCTTGCATATGAGCCATCACTGTTGATGCTCGGATTCAATGGCTACAACTACTGGGCTGCCGACCGCAAACACCCCTGTTCTGCGCTTGGCATGCTGTACGCATTGGAAGTCATCGCTTCCGTCTATGGTGGGCCGATGACGGCAGCCATCACGGATTCGCTGCTGCTTCAGGGCGATCGCGGAATTTCGTTCATCAGTTCGCACGCCACTTTGGATGCGGAGCATATGGCCGATTTGCGGGTCATCCTCAACACCATAGGTGACGCCGAGGCCAAGCAGGCAATCCTCGAGTCTGTTTACTTCAACTTTCACCAATTCGGAAAGATTCTGGAGGCGGTATGAACGATGCCCTCAGGTTCGCGCTGCCCGCTCAGCTCGATCGCAGCTACAGGTACATTCGCCTGGAGTGGAATCCTGAGTTTTCCATGTTGACGGCGCACATGTGCGTCAAGCCGATCCAATGCTACAGCTTGGCTGCCCTCGCCGAGCTGCAACAGGTGTTCAGCGACATCAGCGCAAACGTGGGTCTGGTACGTCACTTCGTCACCGCATCTGATGTTTCCGGCGTGTTCAATTTCGGAGGCGATCTCTCGTTGTTTGTGTTGCTCGTTCGAGCACGTGACCTTGATTCCCTTCGACTTTACGCACGCCGTTGCATTGAACTTGTCTGGTGGTGGGAAAACGCCGCAACCATTGGCGTACATACAACCGCGCTGGTCCAGGGGGATACATTGGGCGGCGGTCTTGAATCCGCGCTGTTGCATCACACCGTCATCATGGAACGAAGCGCCCAGGCGGGTTTCCCGGAAGTGCTGTTCAACCTCTTCCCCGGCATGGGTGGTTGGAATCTGACGATTCGCAAGGCTGGATTCGCCGTAGCGAATGACATGGTGCTTTCCGGCCAAATCTACACAGCAGACCAGCTGCAACGACGGGGATTGGTGGAGCACCTGGCAGAGGATGGACAAGGCAAGGAAGTGCTCGAACGATTGATTCGCGCCATGGAGCCACGCTTTCGCGGAACCATGGCGGCACTCAACGCTCGTCGCGTGGCGTCACCGATTCCTTACGAGACCTTGCAAGCAATCGTTGACCACTGGGCCGTGACAGCGATGGGTTTGACAAACCGAGACATGCGACTAATGGAGCGACTCGCCAGAGCGCAGGTGAGAAAAGTTGGCGGAGCCGACGAGGGTGCGGTGGAAGAAATCAAGCGCATGGAACTTGACACCGCGTGGGGTGTCGAGCGCACCGGCGTGAGTGAGTGGGCGACTCTCTCCTAGGACCCGTACCGTGTACCTCGAGGGCGTGGCAGCGTTCTACAACCAGACATGCAGCATCTTCTGCAGTTGCGCGCGTGTATAAGGCTTGGCAAGGTGCGCATCCATTCCCGCCTCGCGAGCGCGTGCAGTATCCTCGTCAAACGCGTTGGCAGTCAAGGCAAGGATGGGAATGTGTGTGCCTCCAGCCTTTCGCTCCCGAAGCCGAATTTCCTTCGACGCTGCGTAGCCGTCCATCACAGGCATTTGACAGTCCATCAAGATCAAGTCCACTGGATGCCGGGCGAGTTGATCCAAGGCATGTTGGCCGTCGTCGGCCTCAACAACATTGATGCCGAACGAGGACAGCATTTCCCGCGCAATCATGCGATTGACTTCGTTGTCTTCGACTACCAGCACGGTGCCTTGCAACGGGCTTTCGCCATCAAGACCTGTCAGCAGCGAATCTGTTGAAGTCGGATGAACTGGCGAGTTGTCACGTTCGAGCGTGACCGAAAAACTGAAACACGAGCCAGTACCCAATTCGCTTTCGACTTGAATGTGCCCGCCCATGGCTTCGATGATGCTCTGACTGATGACAAGACCCAGGCCCGTACCGCCGCGCTTCCGGTTTCGGTCATTGTCAACCTGATGAAATGGTTGAAACAAGTCACGTTGCGCTTGTACTGACATACCCAGACCCGAGTCGTGAACCTCGAATTTGATCCCGGCAAAGCCCGGTGCTGCCGGTTGCGATCCCAAGCGCAAGCTGACGCCGCCTCGCTCGGTGAACTTGATCGCATTGCCAACCAGATTGAGCAGCACCTGCTTGAGACGCTGAGCGTCGCCAACCACCCACTCCTGTACCTCGGGTTCGACGTCGAGACCCAGGGCCAGGCCCTTTGCCTCAGCGTTCGCGCGGAACAATGCAACAACCGACTCCGCCACCGCCTGCGGTGACATCGGCAGAAGCGATAAATTGAGCTTTCCGGCCTCGATCTTCGAATGATCGAGCACGTCATTGAGGATGGCCATCAATGACACTCCGGAGGATGCCGCAGTTCGGACCAATCGGCGTTGCCCCGCAGTCAATTCCGAGTGGCGCAGCAGGTCCAGAGCGCCCAAGACGCCATTCATTGGCGTGCGAATTTCGTGGCTCATGGTGGCGAGAAATTGGGATTTGGCCAATGTCGCGCTTTCGGCCGCTTCTTTGGCCTTCAACAAGTCTGCATTGGCCAGGTCTCTCTCGAGACTGAGACGAATGGCGTTGGTCGTTGTTTGCGCCACCTTGCTGCCAGCGCGGATCATGGTGACCGCAAGCAGCCCAGCAAGTGCCGCGACGGCGAGAGATTTCACTTCGTCAATGACCAGGCTTGAGACAACAAAGGCCCCGAGGCTCAGGGATACAAGCAACTGAAACGATCGACCTACCAGTGCCATGAAAAGTGCCGCAGTCGCAACCGAACCAATCGCTATCACCACATACGCCGTTGCCGAGGTCCCCTTGAGGGCTGGGTAAATCCAAAGTGAGCACGTGGCCCACAGAATTCCTGCGAGCGCAGCGTTCCCTTCCAAACCTCGTATGACTCCGCGAATTTGCCTTTCACTTAGCGCCTGATCATGGCCAAACCGCCAGGACAAGAAGAACCGCCACAACGCTACAGCAAGTCCGATCAGAGCAGCAATGACGGTCGCTCGAGTCGCCTGAACAGAAAGTCCCAGCACCACGATGATTCCCAATGCGAGCAACTGCAGGGGAATACTTCGCTTGGAATTGACCAGCGCCAGACGCAGCAACTCGCGCCGCACTGCCGCGTCAAGGCTGGATTCGGGCTTCGCTTGGGCACTCATTTCTCTGGCAAGCATAGCGCTCAGCTGCCCAGGCGCACGCCATTGTTCACGAACAGCGCGGGGAAGTTGACCACTATTTCGCTTGCACGCCGCGGGCGGCCGC
>JANNSU010000079.1:0-36194 GCA_031394355.1 Betaproteobacteria bacterium
TCGCCATACTCAAAACCGAGTTCTTTCAGCTGGAGACCTTCGCAACCATTGAACAGCTGCAAAAGGGGCTGGATCAATACATCCGCTACTACAATCAACATCGCATCAAGCTGAAACTAAAAGGGCTGAGTCCCGTGCAATTCAGAACTCAGCCCTTGCATGCCTAACAAACAACCGTCCAACAAATGGGGGTCAGTTCAGTGAGGCCCCGTTTTCATTGATGCATTGCGAATATTCGCAATTTGGAACCAACTACCTGACGCCGATGAACGCAGATGACTTCTGGTTTCCATCTGCGTTCATCGGCCCTTGATCTGCGCTTATCGGCGTCGGGTAGTTGACGTTGCCTGCTGCATTCACATCGGCACTGCGCCAGCGTTACAGGAACTCTTTCTTCAGGTCCACCGTGGAACGCACGCCGATGTCATGGTAGTGATGGTCGATCCACTGTGTGGCAAGCGCGCGGCCGCGATCCCGCAGCATGGTCAGGAAATCCCATTCGCTGGACATCTTGCTGCCTGCGGACAGGTCCGACATGGCGCTGTCGGCTCGCACCGAATGGATCAGCACGTATTTGAACTCGTGACGGTACTCTTCCTTGATCTTGCCCTGGTCCAGCAGTTGTTGAACGAAATACACCGAACGCAATTCCTTGATGAGGGAGGAATTGAAGGTGATTTCGTTGACGCGGTTCGAGATGTCGCCGGAACTGGTGGGCGGGCCCGGCCGCTCGATGGGGTTGATGTGGAGGATGATGACGTCACGCGAATCGGTGTAGTAGAACAGCGGGTACAGCACCGGATTGCCCATGAAGCCGCCGTCCCAGTAATGCTCGCCATTGATTTCCACGGCCTGAAAGAGTTGGGGAAGGCAGGCTGAAGCCAGCACCACCTTTGACGTGACCTCGGGCGTGTGGAAAATCCGCACTTTGCCGGTCCGCACATTGGTGGCACAGATGAATAGCTTGGTGAGCTGGCTGCGTTCAAGCGCTTCGAAATCGACCTGTTGCTCAAGAACGTCGCGCAGCGGATTCACGTTCATCGGGTTCATCTGGTACGGCGAGATGAGGCTGAACATCGCCTTCATGACATCCGAAGCCGGATTCTTTTCCATCTTGAACGCATTTCCCCAAGGCATCTTGGGGGGCGCAAACTTCTGCCCGGCATCAGAGATGCCTTTCCAGAAATTGTGCAGGGCTTCGCGTGCGCCATCATTGCCGCGCAGCTTGCCGTAGGCATACACCACCGCGTTCATGGAGCCTGCGCTGGTGCCGGAGAGGCCTTCGATCTCAAGACGGCCATCTTCCAGAATCTTGTCCATCACACCCCAGCCAAAGGCACCGTGCGCGCCGCCGCCCTGAAGCGCCATATTGACGCGCTTCACGCCGGCCGATGCGCCGATGATGACCGGGTTGTCCTTGGCCTGCGTCGTGGGGGGTGCTTTTGCGGTGGTTGCCCTGGTGGAGGTGGGCTTGGCGCGCCTGGACTTGGCGCTGGAAGCTTTTGCTGGCTTCTTTGCAGGTGTGGCCGCCGCGCGGGCGGCAGAAGCCTTGGCTTTGACCGCCACGTTCTTGCTGGCTGCGGGCTTGCTCTTGGCTGCTACGGTCTTGGCATTCATGCTGATCCCTTTTCCCTGTGTTTTGCTTCTTGCCGGCGAGGCGGTATGGCTGCTACTTGGTGCAAATGCCGTACAGCGGGCCTCGTCATTGACCCTGCTGTACGGCGGACTGTCGGGACAGCCTGCTTAGTGCGCGGTCCAGCCGCCTTCGACAGCGATATGCGAGCCTGTGATCGAGGCGGCGGAATCGCTGCAGAGGAACAGCGCTGTACCCGCCACCTGCTCCGTGGTGACAAACTGCTTGGTCGGCTGTGCGGCCAACAGGACGTTGCGCTTCACTTCATCTTCCGTGATGCCACGCGCCTTGGCGGTATCGGGAATCTGCTTCTCAACCAGAGGCGTCAGCACATAGCCGGGGCAGATGGAGTTGACGGTGATGCCCTTCTCGGCCACTTCCAGCGCCACGGTCTTGGAGAATCCCAGAATGGCATGCTTGGACGCCACGTAGGCGGACTTGAACGGCGAGGCAACCAGGGCATGTGCCGATGCGATGTTGATGATGCGACCCCAGTTCTTGGATTTCATGTAGGGCAGCACGGCCTTGGTGGCATGGAAGGCCGAGGAGAGGTTGATGGCAATGATGGCATCCCACTTCTCGGTGGGAAACTCGTCGACCGGGCAGACAAACTGGATGCCGGCGTTGTTCACCAGGATGTCCACGCCGCCGTGGTCGGCCATGGCCTTGGCGCACATGGCGGCGATCTGGTCGGGCTTGCTCATGTCGGCGCCGTCATAGGTCACCTTGATGCCGAATTTGCTGGCGAGGCCTGAGCGGATCTTCTCGATCTCTGCCGCATCGCCGAAACCGTTGAGAACCAGATTTATCCCTTCTTTGGCGAAGCCTTCGGCGATGCCGAGGCCGATACCGCTGGTAGAGCCGGTAACGATTGCTGTTTTTCCTTTCAACATGTTTCTCCCTTTCTTCTGTCTATTGAATCCGATGAACCGAACGGCAAGTCTAAGGGATTCGGGGGCTTCTGTCGCCATCCCATTTCAACGGTATTTTGATGTCATGCAGAAGATTTCCCCCGCGAGGCCATTGAGCCCGTCGACGTAAACGAGTATTGTTGCCCCCTCGCAGCCGAACAAATAGACAGGGAGAATCGCGATGTCAAAACTACCACCGGGCGCCACCCAGCAATTCGAGGCCGCCAATCAGATGACCAGTTCAGCCCTGCGCCAAGCCAAAGTGGCCGTTCAGGTGCAGCTGGAAACGACCCAGGCCATGTTGGACGACCATATGCGTCTGGCCCAGGAGATCTCCAGCGAGATGCAGTCCGGCAACATGCAGGGTGTTGCGAATGCGCTGGCGCATGCCGCGCAGCAGAACGCCCAGCGCTACATGGCGCAGATGCAAAAGCTGGCTGAACTGTCCCGCGACAGTCAGGCCCAGACGGTACAAGCCGTCATGGCACAGTTTAGCGGCAGCGAAGGCCAGCAGCAGGAACTGGCGCGCCAGTTTGGCATTATCGGTGAGCAGCCCAACATGATCGGCATGATGCAAAACTTCCTGAAGGTTGCGCAAAGTTCGGCTGAACAGTTTGGTCAGGCAATGAACACGGCCACCAACAATGCCGCCGAGGTCGTCTCGCAAGGTTATGTCCGGCCACCCAAGCCCAAGGCAGCCGGGCGCAAGCGCTAGACGGCTGCGTTTACCGGGTTTGTCGGGCCGCTGCTGGCGTGGCGTCAGGCATTGCCGCCTGATGCGGTGAGTAGCTTGGGCCATGGGTGATGCGACGAAAGTAGGAAAGATGGCCCGCAGACCCTGCGGGCCATTGCCTTTCAAAGGCGGCCGTCCAGGCTGCGTGATCAAATGCGACCCGCAATGCGTCGACATGCACACCCGCTGCTTTCACGCCATAAACCGGCGCATGGGGCGATGCACGTACGCTGATCCGGGTGATGAGGCCGGACAAGTCGTTTGAAAAGTTGGGCATGCCGGTTGCACCATTGTTGATGACCGTGCCGTATCCGAGTGTCCGCAGCGCAGGAAGGCAGGTGTGACTGGAGGCGAAAATGTCCACGTTTGCACTTGCGAATATTCGCATCAGCGCCGCTGCACGATCGGGCCGGCAGAGCTGATCCTCGGCAAACCCCCAACCCGCCAGCGATTCGGCATCGCCGTGTACCAGGCCGATACGCGCCGGGCCAACCTCGGCAACGGCATGCATCGGCAGCCTTGCCAGTGCCGCACGCAGGTCAGGAAAGCCACGGGCGGTTGTCCGAAGTGTTCTCAACATCTCGTTCGAACGCGCCACCTCGGCATCGCTCACGTTGTCCGGGTAGGCGCATCCGCAGCCCTGGTCATTATCCGAGGCCAGCTCGGTTTCCACATTGCCGCGCAAGGCCGTGTGGCGGAGCACCGTCGTGTTGATGTGCCGGAAAACGTCGGAGTCGATGTTGAACCAGTTGAAGTCCCCGTTGAAGACGAGGGCAGGGGGTGTCGGCTCGGCGGCTGCCAGGTCCTGCACGGACTGCAGTGCAAACGGATTGCCGTACAGACCGCCGATGACGTACACAGTCTCGGCAATCACCTCGGCGGGCCGGTCAAAGACAGAGGGCAAATATCGGTAGCTGAGCGGGCACGTCCGGCCCGGCTGCAACAACTGGTCCTGCGAGGAGGGCTCAGCGTCCCGCAGCGACGCGGGTATCCGGCCACTCACGGCCTATTCCGCCGCCAGCGCCGTCTGCTCGCCTTCTGCCTTGAGCGCGCCGCCGCAGCTCGATCCCTGTCCGGCGGTGCAGCCATAGCAGTGGTCTCGGACGACGATGGCCTGGCCGTCGAGCCGCGCCTGCATCAGGTCGGTGACGTGGGAACGCAGGCGGTCGCCGTGCTCCAGCGGCAGCCCCAGCATCTGGTTGAAGTCGCAATCGTAGACATAGCCCTTCCAGTCGATGCTCACCAGCGTGCGGCACATCACCGAGTCGAGGTTGGCCGGGACGAAGGACTGGACCAGCAGATCCATGTACTGCTCGAACTGTCCCCTCGAAATCAGCGTCGAACCGAATCGCTGAATGGGCATGTTGGTGATGGTAAAGAGCTGATTGAACACCACGCCAAAATTGTCGAAGAGGAAGCGATGATAGTCGGCCTCGAGCTCGACCTGATTGGGCGGCAAGGCGGGGCCCTGGGGGTTGTAGACCAGATTGAGGGTGAGGGGGCTGCCAGGAATGCCATAGCCCAGCGCATTCAGTGCCTGCAGGCCGCGGATGGACTTGTCGAATACGCCTTCGCCGCGCTGCTTGTCGACATTGTCTTCGGAGTAGCAGGGAAGAGAGGCCACGATATCCACACCTTGCGCCGCCAGAAACTCGGCCAAGTCTTCCTGGCCCGGCTCTTCCAGGATCGTGAGGTTGCAACGATCAATCACCTTCACGCCACGTTGGCGGGCGGCTGACACCAGGCGGCGGAAATCCGGATTCAGCTCCGGCGCGCCGCCAGTGAGATCCAGCGTGGTGATCTTCGAGGCGTCAATGAAGGCGATGACCTGGTCGACCGTCTCCGCCGTCATGACTTCCTTGCGATCCGGTCCGGCATTCACATGACAATGCAGGCAGGTCTGATTGCACTTGTAGCCAAGATTCACCTGCAACGTATCGAGCGCGAACCGCCTGATGTGCGGGAAGTTTCGTGACTTCATGAGGTGCAGGGTGGCGTGCATGCGAATTCTCTCAGACGATTGTATTGCGATGGTATTGCAATGGTATTGCCTTGGCTTTGCGACAGGTTCGGGGGCCGTCCACTGATACGCGGTGCCGATCATAACCAGATGTTGGTCAGATCGGCCCTATGCAACTTACAGGACAGACTTTGCCTTGGCGACAACATTTTCCACTGTGAACCCGAAAAGCTTGAAGAGCTCACCGGCCGGGGCGGACTCGCCAAAGCGGTCAATGCCGACCACGGCACCTTCGAGCCCGACATATTTGCGCCAGAGATCGGTGACGCCGGCCTCCACAGCGACCTTGCGAATATTCGCAGGTAACAAAGCCCTGCGATAGGCGACATCCTGACGGTCGAATGCCTGGGTGCAGGGCATGGACACGACACGGGTCCCTATTCCTTGTTTCTCGAGCTCCACCTGCGCGGCCAGGGTCAGGGGAACTTCCGAGCCGGTGGCAATGAGGATGACCCTCAACTCGCCGGTTTCAGCCGACAGCGTGTAACCACCCTTGCGAATATTCGCAAGGGTGGTTACATCACGTTTCTGGAACGCTACATTCTGGCGCGAGAACAAGAGCGATGAGGGGCCGAGTTTGCGCTCGATCGCAGCGGTCCAGGCGACGACCGCCTCCACCGTGTCGCACGGACGCCAGACATCCATGTTCGGGATGAGTCGGAGCGTGGCGGTCTGCTCGACAGCCTGATGGGTCGGGCCATCTTCTCCCAGCCCGATGGAGTCGTGGGTGTAAACGAAAATGTTGCGCTGTTTCATCAGCGCCGCCATGCGCAGCGCGTTGCGGGCGTATTCCGAGAACATCAGGAACGTGCCGGTGTAGGGGATCACGCCGCCGTGCAGCGCCATGCCGTTGGCGATGGCCGACATGCCAAACTCGCGCACGCCGAAATTGATGTAATTGCCGCCCTGCTTGGCGTTGATCTGTTTCGAGCCGGACCAGTTGGTGAGGTTGGAGCCGGTCAGGTCCGCAGACCCGCCGATGAGCTCGGGCAGGGTCGGTGCGAGGCCCTCAATGGCGAGCTGGGAGGCTTTGCGGGTGGCCACCGTCTCGGCCTTCTCGTTGGTGCTGGCAATCAGTGCATCGACCGTGGCCTGCCAGTCCCCGGGGAGGTCGCCGGCCATGCGGCGCTTGAACGTCACCGCCAGATCGGGATATTGCTTTTCATAGGCGGCAAAGACGGCGTTCCACTTCGCTTCGACGGCCTGGCCTCTCAGTTTTGCATCCCAGCCGGCGTAGATGGCCGGGGGAATGTCGAAGGGTGCATGCGGCCAGCCGATGGCCTCGCGTGTGGCCGCCACTTCCTTCTCGCCCAGGGCCGCGCCGTGGACGTCGTGTGTGCCGGCCTTGTTGGGCGAGCCTTTGCCGATGACCGTCTTGCAACAGATCAGCGTCGGCTTGTCAGTGACTTCCTTGGCCTCGAGGAGCGCGGCTTCGATGGCCTGGAAATCATGGCCATCCACGTTGGGGATGACATGCCAGCCATAGCTTGCGAAACGCATGGGTGTGTTGTCCGTGAACCAGCCCTCGACATGGCCGTCGATGGAAATACCATTGTCGTCATAGAAGCAGATAAGCTTTCCGAGCTTCTGCGTGCCGGCCAGGGAGCAAACCTCGTGCGAAATGCCTTCCATCAGACAGCCATCACCCAGGAAAACGTAGGTGTGATGGTCGACGAGCGGAAATCCTTCGCGGTTGAACGTGCGCGCCAGCTCGCGCTCGGCGAGCGCCATGCCGACTGCGTTCGCAATGCCTTGTCCCAGCGGACCGGTCGTGGTTTCGACCCCCGGCGCATAGCCCACTTCCGGATGCCCCGGCGTCTTCGAGTGCAGCTGTCTGAATTGCTTCAGATCCTCAATTGAGAGGTCATAGCCGGTCAGGTGCAGCAATGCGTAAATCAGCATTGAGCCATGCCCATTCGACAGCACGAAGCGATCCCGATCGGCCCACAACGGATTCGACGGACTGTGCTTCAGGTGGTGGCGCCACAATACTTCCGCGATGTCAGCCATGCCCATGGGCGCACCAGGGTGGCCCGAGTTCGCCTGTTGGACAGCGTCCATCGACAGCGCCCGGATGGCATTGGAGAGATCCGTGCGAGACACGGAGGGGGCGCTTCTGGATGCGTTGTCGGGCGGCGTCATGATCAGTAGGGGCGCTGGAGTCGGGTTGGTCGGAGACAGGCTGGAAGCAGGATCGCGCAGTACCACAACAGGGACTTCTCTCTGGAACACAAGGCGGAAATGTCTGGGAATTGCACTGCTTTGCGATTATAATCCACGCCCTCTCGACAACCTTCCGCTTCCCGTGGACACCACGTCAATTTGCGCACCCGATTTCGGGTCATATCTGCTTCCGTTCTCCTGAGCCGCCCTGACTTTTCAAGCATGGCACCCGGGACCGGGTGTTGACTTCAAGTATGGCGCCCAGAACCGGGTGCTGACATGTGGGTCATTGGACAAAGAACAACAAAGGAAACAGACATGAAGGGATTGCACATCATTGGCGACTTGTACAACTGTGGACGAGGCGCTGGCTGCGGCGATGCACAGGGAGAATTTCTGGTGACGGCCGATGCACTGCGCAAGTTGTGTGTGGATGCCTGCCAGTCGGTCGGATTGACCGTTCTGGGCGAGCACTTTTATCAATTCGACGGTGCCAATGCGCAGCAGGACGGCGGCACGACAGGTGCGGTGGTGCTGGCCGAGTCACATCTTGCCATTCACACCTGGCCAGAGCGTAACGGGGCCACGCTTGATGTGTATGTCTGCAACTTCACCGCAGACAATACCGCCAAAGCGGAGGCGCTCTTCAAAATCATCGTGGATGCGCTGAAACCGGCCGATACGATGATCGAGCGCGTCTGGCGGGGCAAGGACTTGCCGCAGAACAATAAGCAGGCCGCCTGACGGGTTGCCGGGCTGATTCGTCACAGGGTGCGGATGTGAAAACCGAGCGAGTCTTTGAGACGCTGGATGCGTCCAGCGGCGTCTGGTTTGATGGAACGCTTGTCGAGCGCCGTCAATCGCCCCATCAGTTGATCGAGGTGTATGACACACCATCACTCGGCCGCATGTTCCGGCTCGATGGCTGCAACATGACCAGCGAGCGGGACGAATTTTTCTATCACGAAAATCTCGTTCATCCCGCGCTGATTGCCCATCCGGCGCCACGTCATGCATTGATCATCGGTGGCGGTGACGGTGGTTCTGCCGAGGAAATCCTGAAACATCGTTCCATCGAGCACTGCGATCTGGTCGAACTGGACGGCGAAGTCATTCTGGTCGCCCGTCAATACTTCAAGGCCGTGCATCGTGATGTGTTCGATAACCCGCGCCTCCGCCTCACCGTGGGGGATGGCTTGGCATGGCTCAAGTCTCCGCCCTGCAAATACGATCTGATTGTCCTGGATCTCACCGACCCGGTTGGACCGTCGTCGGGGCTTTACACGACCGAGTTCTTCGCGGATTGCCGTGCCGCGCTGACACCGAATGGCGCGATGGTCATGCATATCGGTTCACCCATCGCCCACCCGGAACGCGTCCGCAACAGCATTCAAACCCTCACGCGAATATTCGCAAAGGTGTCACCTTTCTTCGTTCACATACCCCTGTACGGTTCAAGCTGGGGATTCGCGGTGGCATCCGCGATGCTGGACGTGGCGGGGCTGGATGCTAAGACAGTGGACTCGCGCCTTGCGGAAAGAGACATTGGCGACCGCCAGTACTACAACGGTGCCGTGCATGAAGCCCTGTTCAGCCAGCCGGAGTATCTGAAGCGTTTGCTGCGCGAGGCGTGAGCAACGCCTCGTCGCCTGCCTGGGCGCGAACCCATTCGCGCCACGGGTGGAAGAGGTCAGCTGACGTGGCGGCAATTGCGGAGCGATGCCACGCCGGGTCCGACCAATAGTCGTCGTGCGTGAAGGTGGAGAGGCTGCCACCCGATTCTTCCAAAATGAGTGCGCCAGCGGCGTAGTCCCAGGGATGCTCGCCGGGGTGGACGAAGACGTCGTAGCGACCGGCCGCCAAATGACACCACTGCAGCACCGACGCACCGCTCATGCTGAGCGATGCGAAGGGGGGGTCGGTGATCAACGCCTGCTTCAGCCGACCCAGTTTTTTATAGAGCCCTGCTTCTACGCGCGCTTCATGCAGGGCGCGCTGAGTTGCCGCGAGCCGCATGGGCCGACCATTCAGCGATGCGCCCTGACCGCGGATGGCCGTGAAGATCTCGTCGGCACTGGGATCAAGAATGACTGCCAACTGCGTCACGCGTTCATGGGCCAGGGCTACCGATACACCGAAATAGGGTTTGCCATGGACGAAATTGCCGGTGCCGTCGAGGGGGTCAATGCACCAGCACCAACCGCCGGCCTGCCACAGCTGGCGCTGTTCAGCTTCCAGCATCTCTTCGCCCACAAGCGGGCAGGGAACGATGGCCTGCAGACCTGCTTCCAGTGCAGCCTGCGCGGCCACATCCGCCTCGGTCACGAGGCTGCCGTCGGGTTTTCTTTCCGCCTTCACGGCGCGAAAGCGAGGCAGGATCTCGGCGCGTGCGACCGCCCGGACCAGTGCCGAGACACGCGGCAGGATCAGTGGAGCGACGGCGGGAAAGCGATCCGGCGGATCGTCCGGATACAGCGGCAGGGTTGCGTCAGGGGTCCAGCGCGGAGCAGGTGAAGCCATGGGGGCGCATTATACTGCGGCAGAGTTTTCACGAAAGTTGAGATCGTGCCCGCCCCCCGCTTTCATTGTCCGCTGCCCATGCCACGCCCAGCGCGCCTGCACCTTCCCGAGTCGGTTGCCAATCACGCGGTTCGCGTGCTGCGTCTCGATGTCGGGGATGCGCTCGTCCTCTTCGATGGTGACGGCGGGGAATGTCCCGGCATCATCGCGACGGCCGAGCGTGGTGCCGTGACAGTCACCCTCGGCGAATATTCGCAGGTGAACCGGGAATCGCCGTTGGATATCTGGCTGCTGCAGGCGCTGGCAGTCGGCGACAAGATGGACTGGGTCGTGCAGAAGGCGGTGGAGCTTGGTGCCACGGCTGTGTTGCCGTGGCAGGCGGAGCGATCCGTACTGAAACTGGATGCCGCCAAGGCTGCCAAGCGGCAGTCACACTGGCAGTCGATTGCCATCGCAGCCTGCGAACAATGCGGGCGCAATCGCATTCCGGTTGTCCATTTGCCGCAGTCGCTGACAGCAGCACTGGCGGCTAGCAAGGGGCGGCGCGTGCTGGGCCTGATGCCCGGCGCATCGAATTCTCTGGCGCTCAGCCGTGCACCGATGTGTCTGGTGATCGGGCCAGAAGGCGGTTTCACCGACGGCGAAATAGCGACGATTCACTCGCACAGTGGCGAGCCGCTGGCGTTGGGACCCCGCGTATTGCGCACGGAAACAGCGGGTTTGGCGGCGCTCTCTGCGCTGAACGCACAGCTCGGTGACTTTGTGCTGCCCTTGTCCTGAGCACCACCGGCCAACCCTTCCGATCTGCTTTCTCTACAATGCGGCTTTCGCCCGCCGCACGTTGCGGGCTCATCCCGTCCCCCCCATGGCCAAATCCAGCGCCCAGAAGACCGAAGCCTTTGTGAAGTGGTTCCGCACGGCCGCGCCCTTCATCCATCAGTTCGGCGGGGGCACTTTCGTGATCGCCTTCGGCGGTGAGGTGCTGGCCGACGGTGATTTCATGCGGCTTGCCCACGATATCAACGTGCTGGTGAGCCTGGAGGTGCGTGTCGTCCTGGTGCACGGAACGCGGCCGCAGATCGAGGACCAGTTGAAACAGCACGGTGTGGCGTCGCGTTACGAGCGAGGCCGCCGCATCACCGACGAGGCCGCGCTGAAGTGTGTGAAGGAAGCCAACGGCATCGTGCGTATCGAGATCGAGGCGCTGCTGTCGAACGAACTGGCCAACTCGCCCATGGCAGACTCCGACATCCGGGTGTCATCGGGCAACTTCATCACTGCAAAGCCGGTCGGCGTGATCGGGGGAATCGACTTCCTGAATACCGGTGAAGTGCGCAAGGTGGATGCCGAAGGCATCAAGCGTCGCCTTGATGACCACGAAGTGGTGCTCATTTCGCCGGTGGGCTTCTCGCCCGCGGGCGAGGTCTTCAACTGCACGCTGGAAGACGTGGCCACATCGGTCGCCGTCGCATTGAAGGCGGACAAGCTCATTTTCCTGACCGAGACGGCAGGTGCCACCGACGCCAAGGGCCGGCTCATTTCGGAGCTCACGGCCAAGCAGGCAGCGGACCTCATGTCGCCCGTGCCGCCCGCTGCCGAAGACGTTGGATTGTTCCTGCCTGCCACCATCCGTGCGGTGGGTGCCGGGGTGAAGCGGGCACACCTCATCAGCCGCCACACGGATGGCGCGCTGCTGATCGAGACCTTCACCCATCACGGCATCGGCACCATGGTCATGCCCGAGGCACCCGATGTGCTGCGAGAGGCAACGCTGGACGACCTGGATGGCATCACGCAGATCATCGAGCCGCTTGAGCGCGATGGCGTGCTCGTCCGGCGTGACCGCGACCAGCTCAAGGCCGACATCACCCGATTCTTCGTTCTGGAGCAGTCCGAGGGCGGTGAACGCCGTGTCATCGGCTGTGGAGCCTTGTATCCCTACGCGAGCGACAAGTCGGCCGAACTGGCCTGTCTCGCGGTCAATCCGTTCTATCAGGATGGTGGGCGTGGCGAGCGGATTCTGCAGTACGCGGAGCGTCGCGCCCGCGAGTCAGGCTGCAAGTCGCTGTTTGTGTTGTCCACGCGAACCATGCAGTGGTTCATCGAGCGGGGCTTTGTGGAGGCGTCGCTGGATGCGCTGCCATCGGAGAAACGTACGGTCTACAACCAGGACCGCCGTTCCAAAATATTTCGCAAAACGCTTTAGGAGAATGCCATGTCACGCATGGTTCAGTGCATCAAGTTGCAACGTGAGGCCGAGGGACTCGACTTTCCGCCTTATCCCGGTGATCTTGGCCGCAAACTCTATGAACAGGTATCCAAGGAGGCTTGGAAAGGTTGGCTTGAACACCAGAAAATGCTGGTCAATGAGAATCGCCTGAACCTGTCCGACCAGCGCGCCCGCAAGTATCTGGAGGAACAGTTGGAGCGCCACTTCTTTGGTTCCGGTGCGGATGCGGCGCAGGGATTCGTGCCGAAGGCGTGAATGTGGTGATGGGTGATGGGTGAGCGGTCATGCGCCAAATCTTCAGTTGCGGATCTCGCGAACAACCGCATGCCATCATTCACACATTGCCCATTACCCATTACCGATCACCAAGAAGGGGTCAATCCTTGGCGGCTTCGGCTTCCAGTTGTTCCACGCTGATGTGGCGCACGTCCTTGCCCTTCACCAGATAGACAACATACTCGGACATGTTCTTGGCATGGTCGCCGATGCGCTCGATCGCCTTGGCGATGAAGAGAATCTCGATGGAGGATGAAATGGTGCGTGCGTCTTCCATCATGAACGTGATGAGCTGGCGCAGGATGCTGCGGAACTGTTCGTCTACCAGACGATCCTGCTTGACTACCTGGGTGGCCGCCATGACGTCCAGGCGAGCGAATGCATCCAGCGAGCGCTTCAGCATGTCTACGGCGATGTTCCCCACGAACTTGATCTCGGGAAAACGCGGTGCCATCAGTCTGTCGCTGCCATGGATGAGCTTGGTCATGCGCGCAATCTTGGCCGCCTCGTCGCCGATGCGCTCCAGATCGGTAATGGTCTTGATGACCGCCATGATCATGCGGAGGTCAGAGGCCACCGGTTGGCGGTGTGCGATGACGTGGGCACACTCTTCGTCGATGGCTACTTCAAGCGCATTCACCCGATGGTCATCTGCAATGACCTGGTCTGCCAGGGAAAGATTGCCGGAGCTCAACGCCTCGAGTGCGCTTATGATCTGGGTTTCCACTAGGCCACCCATCTGCAGCACGCGCGCCCGCACGCCCTCCATCTCGGCGTCGAATTGTCTTGAGGTATGTTCCGTTGGCATTTTTAAACCTGGTTAGTCAGCAAATTAGCAATGTAGATCGTGTATGTTGCAGTTCCGTGACGGTCAGTGTCGTCGCTTCAGCGTTTCGACGCCATCCTGCCGTGCCAAGAGGGCGATGTCGGCACCGCGCCGGGCAAAGAGCCCGTTGGTTACCACGCCAGGAATCTGGTTGATCTCGCCTTCCAGTTCGACCGGATTCAGAATGGTCAATCCATGCACGTCCAGAATGACATTGCCGTTGTCGGTGGTGAGATTGTCGCGCAACACGGGTCGGCCACCCAGCTTCACCAGTTGCCTTGCCACAAAGCTGCGGGCCATGGGAATCACCTCCACGGGAAGGGGGAACCTCCCGAGCAGATCGACCCGTTTGCTGGCATCGGCGATGCAGACAAACTGCCGGGAAGCGCCCGCCACGATCTTTTCGCGCGTGAGCGCACCGCCACCGCCCTTGATCATCGCCAGATGTTCGGTGATCTCGTCGGCACCATCCACATACACATCCAGGTCCCCGGTGTTGTTGAGATCGAATACGCGAATATTCGCAGCCTTCAGCCGAGCGGCAGAGGCCTCGCTGGATGAGACGGCTCCCTGGATGCGCCCCTTGATTTTTGCGAGCTCGTCGATGAAGAAATTCACGGTCGAGCCGGTGCCAACACCAATGATCGCGTCGTCGGTTACATAGGCAATTGCCGCCTTGGCCGCCATTTGTTTGAGTGTGTTTTGATCCATGAGGAGAGCATAGCCGGAATGCGTCGGCTCTGCTGTGCGCTGCCCACCAAGCCCGGTCCGAAGGGATTGCTGGCGTCAGCGGAAGCGCTGTTCCTGCTAACCTCGGGGCTAAATCTGCCCGGAAGACCGTACTTGCATGCGTGACTATCTGCGATCCATTCTCACTGCCCGCGTCTATGACGTGGCAATCGAAAGCCCGCTCGACCCCACCCCTGCGCTCTCCGAACGACTCGGCAATCGGGTGCTGCTGAAGCGCGAGGACCTGCAGGAGGTGTTTTCCTTCAAGCTGCGGGGCGCCTACAACAAGATGGCGCACCTCACCCAGGCTGAGCTGAAGCGGGGTGTCATTTGTGCGTCGGCGGGCAATCACGCACAGGGGGTAGCACTAGGGGCGCAAAAGCTGGGTACCCGGGCAACCATCGTCATGCCGGTGACAACGCCACGCATCAAGGTGGAAGCCTGTCTGCGTCGTGGTGCCAAGGTCATCCTGCACGGGGACTCGTACCACGAGGCATCCCAGAAAGCGCATACGCTGGCCAAAGCCGGGAAGCTGACCTACGTCCACCCCTATGACGATCCTCTCGTGATCGCAGGCCAGGGCACGATCGGCATGGAGATCCTGCGTCAGCACCAGCATCCCATTGACGCCATCTTCATCCCCATTGGTGGCGGCGGACTCATTGCAGGCATTGGTGCGTATGTGAAGCAGATCTCGCCGAAGACGAAAATCATTGGTGTCGAGCCGGTCGACTCGAACGCGATGTACCAGAGCCTCGCGGCGGGAAGGCGAGTGGAACTCGACCAAGTCAATCTGTTCGCTGATGGCGTTGCGGTCAAGCAGGTTGGTGTCGAGACCTTTCGGCTCGCGCGTGAGGTGGTGGATGAGGTCATCCTCGTGGACACCGACGAGATTTGTGCTGCCATCAAGGACATTTTCGAGGACACCCGGTCCATCGTCGAACCCTCTGGCGGGCTGGGCGTGGCGGGGCTGAAGCGGTATGTCGAGCGAGAACGCTTGCGGGACCGTACGCTGGTCACGCTGGCATGCGGTGCCAACATGAATTTCGACCGCCTCCGATTTGTGGCCGAGCGTGCCGAGCTCGGTGAGCGGCGCGAAGCGGTATTCGGGGTGACCCTTCCCGAGCAGCGGGGTAGTTTCAGGCGCTTCTGCGAGTTGATCGGGCCTCGCAATGTCACCGAGTTCAATTACCGCATTTCAGATGCCAGCAGCGCGCACCTTTTCGTGGGCATGCAAGTGTCCAGCCGGGAAGATGCTGGCAAGGTCCGGCGCGAGCTGGTCAGGCACAAATTCCCTACCCTCGACCTGACGGACGATGAATTGGCCAAGCTGCATCTTCGCCATTTGGTTGGCGGCCGATCGCCGCTGGCCGCAGGTGAGCGGGTATTCCGCTTCGAATTTCCCGAGCGTCCCGGTGCGCTCATGCAGTTCCTGTCGAGCATGCAGCCATCATGGAACATCACACTGTTCCACTACCGCAATCACGGTGCGGATTACGGCCGGATTCTGGTCGGTATGCAGGTGCCGACGAAGGAACAAGCTGCGCTGAAGCGATTCATCAAAACGCTGGGCTATGCCTGCACAGAAGAAACCGACAACCCGGCGCTCAAGTTGTTTCTGTAGGGATTCAGTGCGGCTGCGTGGAAGTGAAGCGTGGCGGCTACGCGGGCCAGTTCTTGATGGTAAGTCGGGGGATTCGCGGTCACACCTGCGTGTGACCGTGCCCGACGCTCGGGGAGGCCTGTGGCCGACTTGCGTGGATGTGTTTCTGGGCCGCTAAGCGGGCCAGTTCTTGATGTACTGCTTCAACAGCCGGTTCTCGAACGCCGCATCCTTGATGGCGCTCTTGGCGATGTCATGAAACGAAAGGATACCCAGCAGCGCGCCTTCTTCCATGACGGGGACATGGGTAATGTGAAGTTCGGTCATCATGGTACGCAGCCTGTCAGCCGAGTCCTCCGGCTGCACAACTGACGGATCCGTCTTCATGATTTCCCCCACTTTCGCGGTGGCGATATCGGCGCCGAGACGATCCAGGCCGACCAGCAACTCCCGCAAGGTCATGAGGCCAACCATGCTGCCCTTGTCCATGACCAAGACGGAACTGATTCCCTTTTCAACCATGAGGTGGACGGCCTTGGAGACTGAGTCAGCCGGCCCCACGGAATACAGCATGCTGCCCTTGTCGTTGAGTATGTCTTGTACAAGCATTGGATTCTCCTGCAGCGGAGTGCCAAGACTAGCAAATGGACGGGCACTGTGCTCATCATGCGAAAGGCCGCCCGGGGGCGGCCTTGGAATTGGTGCCGGAGATAGGAGTCGAACCTACGACCTTCGCATTACGAATGCGCTGCTCTACCAACTGAGCTACACCGGCGGTGACTCGTGCAGGCGCGTTTGAGCGGACTGCAAAAAGACCGCGGATTATAGTCGCAGAAGACTCAAAAGGAAAGTTGGATCAGTGCCAATCCAGCGGCTGGTCAATGCCTTGGTCCGGGGGGTCGACCCGTGATCAATCGTTTACGTGGTGCCGCAGATCTTCTCGCAGCGCGTCTTCGGACCTTGCCAGTCCTTCAGTCTGATGACTTCAAAACCGGGCATTCTGGTCGGCGGACCGGGCTCGGAAACACGGAACAATCCCGGCAGGACTTGTTGTGCACCCGCTGTGCGTCCGCTGCGCACTGTCGATGTGGAGGCAACCAAGACGCTGTCATTGGACAATCGCGCACATCATATGTGAGCATACGCTATCGCTAGAATAGCTATTGAATAATGTGTGTCAGCCAGTCCGTACCCGTGGCGACCGTTCTGGCGTCATTCGCGTGCAGGGGATCACAGGCGCATGGCGATGCCAGCCGCTCAAGTTCAATATTTGACCGTACATCGAAAATAGCTAGAGTATTTGCTCTGCATTCATACAATTGCACTTGTCCCAAAGGGAGCGTTTCATGAAAAAGCATGCAGGTTTCACATTGATCGAGTTGCTGACCGTGGTGGCCATCATCGGCATTTTGGCTAGCATTGCAGTCCCGTCCTACACGGACTATGTCCGTCGCGGCAAGATCCAGGAGGCTGTTGGCGGGCTGTCTGACGCCCGAGTCAAGCTCGAACAGTTTTTTCTGGATAACCGGACTTATGAAGGCGGAGGCGGGGACTGGAAGTGTGGCGGCACCGCACCGGCATCACGCTATTTCACTTTCAGCTGCGAGGCGACGCCTTCCACATACCTCATTACTGCAAAGGGTGTCGATGCCCAAGGCGCGGACGGCATGAGCTACACGTTGAATCAGGCCAACATCAAGGGGTCGACATTCAGTCTGTCGGGTTGGACCAACTCCACGACGTGCTGGGTGTTGAAAAAGGGTGACTCGTGCTGATTCTGGGACACTTTTCCCAAGCAATCTCGCACACTCGGCGTCGAGTGACGGCTGGCTTTTCGCTCATCGAGCTGATGATCGCGATCGCTGTCCTGGGGGCCATGCTCGCCATGGGCGTCCCGGCATTCTTCAACTGGCTGCAAAATTCACAGACCCGCACTGCAGCAGAGGCGCTGCGAAACGGGCTGCAGATCGCCCGCGCCGAAGCGGTACGGCTCAATCGCAATGTGCGGTTTCAGCTCACTGACTCGTCCGAGACGGGCTGGCGGGTCAATCCTTTGGACGACCCGGATCGTGACCCGCCAATCGGGGCGAGGGTCCACGGAGACGGCTCGCCCAATGTTGCCTTGCGGGTTACACCAGCAGGGGCCACAGACGTCACCTTCAATTCTTTTGGTCAGGTCATCAACGCGGATGCGGTGACGCAAATGGATGTCTCCAATCCCATGATCACGAGTACGGATGAGCAACGGGCATTGCGTGTCTTCATCACGACTGGCGGCACGGCGAAAATGTGCGATCCAAAGGTCTTGATAGTAGGGGATCCGAAGGCCTGCCCATGAGCGTCAGATCGTTGGCCATCAATCCAGCGGACCAGGGTGGCGTGATGCTCCTGGAAGCGCTGATCGGCATTTTGATTTTTTCCATCGGCATCCTTGCGCTGGTCGCCATGCAGGCCAATGCAATCAGCAACGTTGCCAATGCCCAGTACCGCAGCGAGGCGTCCGCGCTGGCGGATGAGATTCTCGGCCAGATCCTCATGGATCGTGGCCCGGACAACACCCTCGCGACAGTGGACTCCTACACTTATAGCGGTGGTGCCGGGTCGTATCCGCCGCTCAGTCGCTGGGCCACAAAGGTGAATCGTCTGCCGGGCAGTGCAGCCAATCCCTCGACTATCGTCGTCACCACCATTCCATCCCCCGGTACCAATGGCCCCACCAAGCAGGTGGTCGTCACGGTGCGCTGGCGCGCCCCGTCCGCGACGCTGACCAGTAACCACGTCGCTGTCGGCTACATCAGCGGATCCTAGGATATTCACGCATGCATTCTCCTTCCCTTTCACGTTCCCAGTCAGGCTTCAGTTTGGTCGAGCTGATGGTCGGTGCCCTGCTCGGGCTTATCGGCACGGTCGTCATCTTTCAGATGTTTGCAGTCTCCGAGGAGCAGAAGCGCGCAACCACGGGTGCCGGCGAATCGGTGCAGACCGCTGCCACGGCTCTTTTCCAGATTCAGCGTGACGGCATGTCAGCCGGGTATGGTCTCAGCAAGTTCTTGTATGGCTGCTGGATCAATGGCTGGTACGACAACGGCGCTGGTGGCCAGAACATCCGCATCAATCTTGCACCGGTTCGCATCACCAAAGGGACAGGTAGCGCGTCGGACCAGATTACTTTCTTCTCGTCCGCCAATGACCTGTCCACGCTGCCGACCGGGCTTCTGGTCGCGCAGGCGGCTTCGGGCGGTGAGTTGCGCGTACTCAATCGCTTCGGCTTCAAGGCAGGCGATCTGGTCATCGCGATCAACTTGAATGAAGCGGATCCAGCATTGAAGGATTGCTCGCTCGCCCAGGTCAGCGCGCTACCCACGACTGCAGGCTTGGAGGATCGCATTCGCATTCTGCCGGGGTCATATGTGAATGCAGCCGGCCAAACTCGCCCCATTCAATACAACCGTCCTGGCGGCCTTTCGGCACCCTACGACATCGCGTACAAGAAGTGGGCGAATTCCTCGTCGCGCGGTGGACTGGTGTTCAACATTGGCACTTTGCCGCGCATGGTCACGTATCGGGTGCTTGATCGGCGCCTGGTGATCGGGGCCGAGCTGGCTGGTGGTGACCCCATTCCGATCGCGGATGAAGTTGTTCAGTTCAAGGTGCAATATGGTGTGGATGGGGGCGATCACACTGCGGCTGCCACTGCGCCTACTGCGCCAGACCGGCGTATCGACGGAACGGCCAGCAACACCGCGTTGTCCCAAGCCAATCTCGGCACGACAGCCACGGATCACTGGGCGGAGGAATTGCCCCCGCTGGCAGCTGGCGCAGTCTTCACACCGCAGCAGTGGTCCAAGATCATTGCCGTCCGCATGGTGGTTGTGACCCGTGGGGAAAAGCTGCGCCCGAATCCGGTGAGTGGCGTATGTGAGGCAACGTCTTCATCAACTGCGCCAAAGTGGAGCGCTGCGGGCAATGTGCCGCTGGATGTGACTAGCGATCCCGATTGGCGGTGCTTCAAGTACACCGTTCAGGAAATGACTGTGCCACTCAGAAACCTGATCTGGTCTCCCGCCGAACTTGGTATTCAGCCGACAACCACGAACGACCTATGAAACGATTCCATTCCCCCGCACCCTCGCCACGCGCACAACGTGGTGTCGTGCTGTTCATTTCCCTCATCGTGCTGGTTGCAATGAGCCTTGCAGGTGTCGCGCTGATGCGTTCGGTGGACACGGCGGTGTTGGTGTCGGGCAACTTGGCCATCAAGCAGGCGTCCGTCCAGTCCAGCCAGATGGCTATCACCTCTGCAGCCACCTGGCTCAATGCAAACAGTGCCGGCGTCGGGCTCGACAATACGCTGGAATCTGCGGGCTACTTCTCCAGTTCGCCAACCATTGAACCCAACTGGTTCGTGGCCTCCACCTGGGATGGCGGGCAAGTCGCATCCGTGAATGGTGGTGCAGCCGACGCGGCGGGAAACAAGATTCGCTATGTAATCCATCGACTCTGCACAGAAGCCAATACACCTCACAACGGCGACGGCCCGACAGGGGCGACCAACCAGTGTGGCCGTTACTTCCCGATTGAGGCAGGTGCCTCAGGCGGCAGCAAGGGCGTAGGTAGCGATGTCTTTATCGGTCGTCCCGAGCTCTTCTATCGTGTGACGATCAGGGTGGATGGGCCGAAGGAAACCTCGACCATTTCCCAGGTCAACCTGTTGATTCCGACCAGCTGATTCTTGCTTTCATTGAACGACTATCCGGGCCCTATCGGCCCAGCGGAGTACGCCATGAACCACCGAACCCTTTCCAAATTTCTGCTTGGCGGCATTGCGACCGCCCTTCTGGTCGGCGGAAGCCCCGTCATGGCCCAGCAGGCGGATATCGCCAACGTGCCTCTCGCCAATTCGCCCAGCGATGCGGTCAAGCCGAACTTGATGTACATCCTGGACGACTCCGGGTCCATGGCCTGGAGGTATATGCCAGACCAGATTTTCCGCCTCACGACGCAGCAGATCATCAACAGTTGCAATCGGTGTCCGGTCCCCTATAGCGTTAGGAACGTGGATCGCAGCACTGAGCGTATTGAAAGCAACTCCGATATTCGCGGTAACGTCGGCGCGGAAGTTCGGTTTCTCTACGGTCCAATTCCGGCCCCACTTGCCCTTGGCACGACCTATTTCATTCGGACAAGGCCGAGCGGCAATATATTCACGCTGACCACTGCCTCGGGAGGCGCGGCCAATATTGACCTCACTACAGAAGTTAGCGGTGCTCGCTTCATCGTGAGTCTTTCCACGTTGTCGGTTGATGATGGAGCCAATGAGCGCATTACAGCTTCGGCCAATCATGGCGCGACAGTCGGTTCCACGATCCGCTTTACCTCTGGCATCCCGCCAAGCCCGCTGCTGCTCAATACCACCTATTATGTTGTTGAGACTGCTGCCACTACTTTTTCGGTAGCCACGGCGCCGGGTGGTTCCAAGATCAACCTCACCCAACCGACAGGAACCATTTCTGCGGTCAACACTGGCACCGAGACACTGACATTTTCTTCGGCGCACGGTGCGGTGGTGGGTTCATACTTCCAGCGTACCGGCGGCAGCAATTTCCCTGGCGGCATGAGCAATGGTACGACCTACTTTGTCATCGCGGTACCCACTTCCACCACGCTCATTGTGTCCACAGCGGCAGGCGGTACGGCAGTGAATCTCTCCGGTACGGCGACAACAGGTGCCAACGTGCGATTCACCCACCCGTCGGCATTTGTGGTGGATGGCGGTTGCAGCGGTCCGGGTGGCGAATCGAGTGGGGCCCCGTCGATTGGCCAGGCTTGCGGCAATCATGAGGACGATCCGAACGTTCCTGCGGAAGGCGGCGGCGGCCAGCCGACAGCGACATATGGAGAAGCGGGGTACTACTCTACGCAATTCAATGCGATCTATTACAACCCCAATATCACTTACACCCCGGCCGTCAACTATGCCGGTGTGAGCTTCGGCAACGCCCCGCCGACTGCTGCGCGTCGCGATTACTTTCTGGATAGCAATACAACCAATGTGACGAACGGTCTGACGGAGCTGTTCTACTGCAAGACCCCTTCGCCCAGCTCCTTAGAGCTCGTTGACACCAATGTCTGCAGACGCAATGGAATCCATAACGTCTCACCGTTCTTGGGAGCAGGGCAACCCGACTACTTCATTTACTGGAACACCGTGGGCGGAGCCAACCGGGGCTACCCGACCGAGGAGTTTCCGTATCGTTATCGCGACACGACACGGGGGCCGCACTATTTCACCATTTCGGCACATGAGTACTGTTCGGATACGCAACTTCGCAACTGTGCTTTGGCCCTGGCTTCGGGTGCCGCACCGGATACGACATTCTCCATTCCTGCCACGGTACGTTGGTGCAAGACTGCTGCCGATGCGCAATCGCCGGCGGCGTTGACTGGCACATCGGGCAGCCCAGCCACAGCGCGCTGCCAGGAGAAGTTTTCCCGTGGCGTGTATCAGTACGCGCGTTATGGGCGTTTCCGCCGGGTCGACATCACGCCTTCCGTGGCAACCTATACAAAGGGTCCGGCAGCCGTCAGGTCTGAATGTGCTGGTGCGACCTGTACCTATGCTCAAGAGGTACAGAACTTCGCCAACTGGTTCAGCTACTACAGCAATCGCATGATGTTGATGAAGACTGCTACCGGACGCGCTTTCTTGGCCATCGACAACCGTTACCGCATCGGATTCATCACCATCAATCCAAACAATCCGGTGACGAGCTCCAAGTATTTGCGCGTGTCCCCTTTCGAGACTGGCGCGGGTGCGCACAAGGACCAGTGGTACCAGAAGCTCTATGCCCAGGACACCAACGGGGGCACGCCGCTACCTTCTGCGTTGTCGCGTGTCGGCCGCTACTATGCGGGCCAGGTCGACGGCATCAATGATGGCATGCGTCCTGATGCCACGTCCGAAGATCCTGTCCAGTTCTCCTGCCAGCAGAACTTCGCGCTGCTCACCACAGATGGTTACTGGAACAACAACAGCAACAGTACGATTACGGGTGGCAGCATCGGCAACCAGGACAATGCGAACTCCGGCTTTACCACGCGTTCTTCAGGCGCGTTTGATGGCGGATTGTCCGGTGCCGACAATACGCTTGCTGATGTCGCAGCGTACTACTACAAGACTGACCTCAGAACCACTGGCCCCATCTCGATTACCGAGAATAACGTGCCCACCAACACCAAGGACACAGCCAGCCATCAACACATGGTGACGTTTACCCTGGGGCTGGGCTTGAAGGGATTGATGGATTACATTCCCGACTACGATATCAACAACACCGGGGACTTTGCGAATATTCGCAATGGTGTATCCGGTTCCTGTTCCTGGACTACGGGTACCTGCAATTGGCCCGTGCCGACATCGGGCCAGGCCACCACGCTGGACGACCTGTGGCATGCCGCCGTGAACGGTCGCGGCTTGTACTTCAGCGCTGGCGACCCGAACTCTCTGGCGCAGGGCTTGCAGAGTGCCCTGGCGGCATTGAATGTGCAGACCGCCGCCGCCTCGGCATCCGCCA
Source organism: Betaproteobacteria bacterium (assembly GCA_031394355.1). Classification (GTDB taxonomy): domain Bacteria; phylum Pseudomonadota; class Gammaproteobacteria; order Burkholderiales; family Usitatibacteraceae; genus JAEUMY01. The sequence goes on from JANNSU010000079.1 coordinate 23,219, forward strand.
CCAGCAGCCCCAACATCACGGAAACCGACAACTTCATCTACAGCTCCACCTTCCGTACCGTGAAGTGGGATGGCGAGATCGTGGCGCAGCGCATCAACACCACGTCCGGCGCCGTGATCCCGGCCATCGAGTGGTCGGCTCAGGCCCAGTTGAACGGGCGCAGCACCGACAGCGCAGATACGCGCACCATCTACACCATCTCCGAAGCTGCTGCGGGCAAACGCAAGGACTTCACGTTTGCCAACCTCACCAACTCGGCTGTGGGCGGCATTGCTGCGGAGCGGCCGTACTTCGACAACAAGTGCGGCGCGCTATCCCAATGCACCCTGTTGACCCTCGGGCAACAATTGGTCGCCAACAGCGGCAACCGCCTCGTCAACTATCTCCGTGGTCAGCGGCAAGACGAGAACTTCACGGTGCCTGAGACCACGCCGCCGTTCCGTGCCCGTGAGTTCATTCTGGGTGATCCGGTCAACGCCACCCCGGCGTTTGTCTCAGCGCCGCGCTTCTCGTTCCTGGATGCTGTCTCGCCACTGTATGAGGTCTTCAAGCTGGCCAACAAGACGCGTACGCCTGTGCTTTACATCGCGGCCAATGACGGCATGCTGCACGCGATCAACGGCGACACCGGTAACGAGATATGGGCGTATGTGCCTCGCATCATCATGCCCAAAATGCACCGACTCGCCACGGCGAACTGGGGGAGCACCCACGAATTCCTGGTGGACGGTTCGCCCCGCACCATGGACGTTTATCTGGGCGGGTCATGGAAAACCATCCTGGTGGCCGGCCTGAACAGTGGCGGCCGGGGCTACTACGCCCTGGATGTGACCGAGCCGACCAACCCGAAAGTGCTCTGGGAATTCTGCAACCAGGCCACGCTCTGCCAGAATTCGGATGTTGACTTGGGGCTTACATATGGCAATCCCCTCATCACCAAGCGCCCGAGCGATGGCAAATGGGTTGTGATGGTGACATCGGGCCTCAATAACGTCTCCCCGGGCAGCGGCTTGGGCTACCTGTACGTTCTGGATGCCTTGACCGGTGCGGTGTTGAACAAGGTCAGCACTGGCGTGGGTTCGATCACGGCACCGAGCGGCTTTTCCAAGATCAGTGGCTTTGCCGATAACTTCAGTGTCGACAATACTTCCAGATTCGTTTACGGCGGAGATCTCTACGGCAACGTGTGGAAGTTCGACTTTACCGTTGGCACCTTGGTGGCCAAGCGCATTGCGCGCCTTACCGAGGCCAGCGGCAGGCCCCAGCCGATCACCACTCGGCCGGAGTTGGCAGAGATCAACGGCTATCCGGTTGTCTACATTGGCACGGGTTTGTACTACGGCACGTCCGACCTGTTTGATCCAGCTACGCTGGTCCCGCCATTGCCTTGGGCCTATAGACAGTCGATCTATGCCATCAAGGATCGCGATGCCGACCTGGGCGCTTTCCGCTCTGCAAACGTCGTGCAGCAGACGTTGACAGAGGTCGGAGGCATCACCCGGACCACCAGCAGCACAGGAACAGTGGACTGGGCGGTCAAGGATGGCTGGTTCATTGACCTCACCCTGCCTTCGTCGCCTGGAGAGCGTGTGAACATTGAGCCGCAGCTGGTGCAGGGAACGCTGGTTGTCATCGCGAACGTGCCCAACAACTCAGCGTGTACGGTCGGTGGTGATAGCTGGCTGTATACGTTTGATTCCAATACGGGACTCAAGGCGCCTGCGGCAGCGGTTGCGGGTACCAAGCTGACCGGCAAGATCACCGTGGGTATTGTGATTATCCGGCTGCCCAGCGGCGTATTGCGAGCAATCGTCACCACTGCAGAAGGCAGCAAGACGACCTTGCCTGTGCCAACCGGTGGTGGTGTGAACAAAGTACGTCGCGTCGGCTGGCGTGAGCTGGTGCAGGATCGCAGGGAGTAAAAATCATGATGCGCATGGCAAGGATCAACCTGATTGTGGCGCTGGCAATGGGCATTGCCAGCGTCGCCGCCCAGAACTCGGCGTCGTATCAGCCCAGTCAGCGATTGCGCACAGCGATTGAAACCTGTCTCAAGGACGAGATTTCAGAAGGGCCGCATTGCATCAAGAAATGCCAGTCTGGCTTCCGGCTCGAGGTGCAGGGCGGGAAGCCGCCGCAGTGCATCAGCGTGGGCGGTCGCGTGGTGTCGACAATTTCGGGTGACGCCAAAACGCCAGTCTGGACGCCGCCGCCCAAAACCGCACCGGTGCCCGGAAGTTAGGCACTGATCGTTAGTTTGATCTGACGCTCAGTCCTTTTGGCAACGGAAACGTGATCGTCTCCGTGATCCCGTCCAACTCTTTTACCCGGGTTGCGCCGAGTTCGCGGATGCGCTGGATGACTTCCTTCACGAGCACTTCAGGCGCGGAAGCGCCTGAAGTCACGCCGATGTGACGCTTTCCCACGAACCACTCTGGCTTCAGCTCGTCAGCACTGTCGATCTGATAGGTCGCACACCCCAACTCCACGGCAAGTTCGCGCAGACGGTTTGTGTTGGAGCTGTTCTTGGAACCTACCACCACCACCACCTCGCACTGCGGCGCCATGAATTTCACGGCGTCCTGGCGGTTCTGCGTGGCGTAGCAGATGTCATCCTGCTTCGGGCCGACGATGCCCGGATACTTCTTGCGCAGGGCGGCGATGATTTTGGCGGCATCGTCCACCGACAGCGTGGTTTGGGTCACGTACGTCAGCCGATCCGGCTTTGACACAACCAGACTGTCGACATCTTTCTCGCTGTCAACCAGATACATGCCATCCGGGGACTGGCCCATCGTGCCTTCGACTTCGGGATGGCCATCATGGCCGACCATGACGATTTCGTAGCCTTCCGCCCGTCGCTTGGCCACTTCAACATGCACCTTCTTGACCAGCGGACACGTTGCGTCGAATACCTGCAGGCCACGCGCCTCCGCCTCGGCGCGAACGGCTTTCGAGACGCCATGGGCAGAGAAGATCACCGTGCTGCCCGTCGGAACTTCGTCGAGTTCCTCAACGAATACCGCGCCCTTGCGGCGAAGGTCCTCCACCACAAACCTGTTGTGCACGATTTCATGGCGGACGTAGATGGGCGCGCCATGTCTGTCCAATGCGCGCTCAACGATCGCGATGGCCCGGTCTACCCCGGCGCAGAAGCCGCGCGGGTTGGCGAGGAGAACTTCTGCTTCGTTGTTCATGATTCAGGCCTTTTCATCGTTTGCGGCTGTGATGGGTTCGGGCTTCCGGAAACCATCGATCACCATGGCAATCGCACCCAGGAATATCGCCGAGTCGGCAACGTTGAATGCGGGCCAATAATAGCCTGCCGCATGCCACTGGATGAAGTCCACCACATGGCCCAGCACAACGCGATCATAGAGATTGCCGAACGCACCGCCCAGCACCAGGGCGAGGGCGATGCAGAGCAGGCGATTCGTCGCGTTCCCGCGCATCATCCAGACGAGGACTGTGGCGATGGCCAGTGTGAGCACGATGAAGAATTCACGCTGCCAACCCCCGGCGTTGGCGAGAAAACTGAATGCCGCGCCCTTGTTGTAGACCAGAATCAGATTGAAAAAGGGCGCGACGTAGTGTGTCTCGCCATAGGCGAATCGGCTCAGGATCGACTGCTTGGTGAGCTGATCCAGCGCGACCACGACAATGGTGAGGGCAAGCCAGTGCCACCACGGGCGGGTGGTCAGGCGATGGCGAATATTCGCGTGGTTCATGGTGTCAAGCAAATCGTCTGTCCTCGCCGGGGCCGCCAGCATCAAGATTGGTGACACAGCGCCCGCAAATGGTGGGGTGGCCTGCATCCGACCCGATATCGTCGCAATAGTGCCAGCAGCGTTCACACTTCTGCTTCGCACTGGCGACAGCATTGATACTGAGTTCGGCACCTTCTTCGACCTGTGCGGCGGATGTGATGGTGACGAATCGGAGATCGCACCCCAGTGACCGCAACAAGGCTGCGTCCGCTTGGGTGGCGGTGATGGTGATTTCGCCCTGAAGCGACGATCCGATCTGCCCCGCCGTGCGGAGCTCTTCCAGCCGCTTCTGCGCCGTGGCGCGGATTTCACGTACCCGCGCCCACTTCGTGATCAACGCCTCTTCACCGCTCTGCGCGGGCAGAACGTCTTTCCACGGATGGAAGAAGATGCTATCCCCGCTGCCGGGATGCAGCGTGGCCCAGGCCTCCTCCGCGGTGAAGCTCAGAACAGGCGCCATCAGCCTGAGTAGTATCTGCGTGATGTGGTGCAGGGCGGATTGTGCAGCGCGCCGGGCTTTGCTGTGCTTTCCGGAGGTATAGAGGCGGTCCTTGAGGATGTCCAGATAGAAGCCCCCCAGATCCTCGGAGCAGAACGCCTGCAGTTTCTGCGACACGAAGTGAAATTCGAAGCGTTCATAGTCCGCACGACAGGCGTCTGCCATCTGGCGCGTCATCGCCAGCGCATAGCGGTCGATCTCCAGCCACTCTTCAACAGGTAGCAGATCCTTATTCGGGTCGAAATCCGCCGTGTTGGCGAGCAGAAAGCGCAATGTGTTGCGGATGCGGCGATAGCTTTCCACCACGCGCTTCAGGATTTCGTCAGAGATGGAGAGCTCGCCGGAATAGTCAGTCGAGCCTACCCAGAGGCGGATGATCTCAGCGCCCAGGGTATCCGACACTTTCTGTGGCGCGATCACATTGCCGAGGGACTTGGACATTTTCCGGCCCTGGCCATCGACCGTGAAGCCGTGAGTCAGAAGCGCCTTGTACGGCGCGCGACCTTCCATGGCGCAACTGGTGAGGAGCGAGGATTGGAACCAGCCGCGATGCTGGTCTGATCCCTCAAGGTACAGATCAGCAGGATGTCCGGTTTCGTGATGGCCGTTCACAAGACGCCGCAGCACGGAGTAGTGGGTCGTGCCGGAATCAAACCAGACATCGACCGTGTCAGTCAGCTTCTTGTAGACATTGCCATCCACGCCGAAGTCTTCCGCGCTCGCCGCAAACCAGGCCTCGATACCGCCCTGCTCTACTTTCTGCGCAGCCGCTTCTACCAGCTTCTCGGTGTCCGGGTGCTGCTCGTTGGTTTCCCTGTGCAAGAAGAAAGGCAACGGCACGCCCCAGTTGCGTTGACGCGAGAGCGTCCAGTCTGGACGACCTTCGATCATTGCAGACAGGCGAGCGCGGCCCCACGACGGATAGAAGGTGGTGTCGGCGATGGCCTGACGGGCTGTCTCGCGAAGTGTCTTCTCGCCAGAACCCTTGCGATCCATGCCGATGAACCATTGCGTCGTCGCACGAAAAATGATCGGCGTCTTGTGGCGCCAGCAGTGCGGATAGCTGTGGCGGAACGGTGCGGACTTGATCAACACGCCGTTTGTTTCCAGCAGCTCCAGAATGGGCTTCTCTGCTTCGCGGACACTCGTGCCCGCAAACAGCGGCACAGTTGAAATGTAGCGGCCATCATCGCCGACGGGTTGATCCAACGGCAGGTCGTAGACCTTGCCTACGTCAAAGTCATCTGCGCCATGCGCTGGAGCGGTATGGACAAGGCCAGTTGCCTCGGCGGTGACATGTTCGCCACAGACGATGGGCACCTGGCGATCGTAGAAAGGATGCTGCACCAGCACGCGGTCCAGCGACTTGCCGACAGCGGTCGCGATAACTTTGCCCTCGATGCCATAGCGTTGCAGACAGGCCTCGACCAGGTCGGCCGCGATGATGAGCTGTCCGCGTGGCGTATCCACCAGTGCATAGGTGAAGTCAGGATGCACCGAGACGGCCTGGCTGCCGGGCAGGGTCCAGGGTGTGGTGGTCCAGATGACAGCGTAGGCAGGCTTCTCAGCTACGTTGGCCATTGCGGCCCCTGCGAATATTCGCGTGAGCGCGTCGGTGTCGACGACGCGATAGCCGACATCGATCGCGGTGGAGGTCTTGTCCTCGTACTCCACCTCTGCCTCAGCCAATGCGGAGCGGCAATCGATGCACCAATTCACCGGTTTCAGGCCGCGATAGAGCAGGCCTTTCTTCCAGATTTTGCCGAGCGCGCGAATTTCATCCGCCTCGGTCTGGAAGTTCATCGTCTTGTAGGGGTTGTCCCAATCGCCGAGGATGCCGAGGCGCTGAAAGTCTGCCTTCTGACGCTCGATCTGCTCGCTTGCATACTCGCGGCAGAGCTGGCGAGCCTTGTTGGGCTCAAGATTTCGGCCGTGCTTCTTCTCGATGTTGTGCTCGATCGGCAGGCCGTGACAATCCCAGCCCGGCACATACGGCGCGTCGAATCCGGCCATCGTCTTCGACTTCACGACGATGTCCTTCAGGATCTTGTTCACCGAGTGGCCGATGTGAATGTCGCCATTGGCATAGGGCGGACCGTCATGCAGTACGTACAGGGGACGACCCGCGCTGGCAGCGCGAATGCGTTCATAGAGCTTGCCTTCGCGCCACTGCGCGATCCAGCCCGGCTCCCGCTTGGCAAGATCGCCACGCATGGGGAACGGCGTGTCCGGCAAGTTCAGGGTGGATTTGTAATCGATCTTGTTGTCAGCCATGGCGCAGCACTCGCTTCATTCCGTTACAGGAGGGCGCGGGCTTGCTCGCAATCGATCCGGATCTGAGTGGTCAGGGCTTCAAGCGAGTCATAGCAGACTTCATCGCGCAACTTCGCGACAAACTCGATCTCGAGTCGCTGACCATACAAATCACGGGAAAAATCGAAGAGGAAGACTTCCAGAGAAGGCCTGCCGTCGACCTGCACGACAGGATTGGTGCCCAAACTGGCCACCCCGTTCGCCACTCCCTCGAGCCCGCGAATACCGCTGCATCTTACCGCAAACACCCCCGATAGAGCGGGCTTGCGGCGGGTGAGCGAGATGTTTGCCGTGGGGAAGCCCAGGGTGCGTCCCAGCTTGCGGCCATGAACGACGCGGCCAGTGATGGCATAAGGCCGTCCAAGCATCCGGGCAGCAGCCGACAAGGCGCCTGAAGCCAGTGCAGTGCGCACGCCCGTGCTGGACACCCGCTCTTGGTCAGAGAGCACGTCTTCCAACGCCATCACTTCCATGTTTCGACTATCCGCAGTGCTGCGGATGAGGCCAAGATCTCCCGTCCGCTTGGCGCCGAACCGGAAGTCATGGCCCACCAGCAACCAGCGCACCTTCAGGCGATGCTGGAGCAGGTCGAGGAACGCCTCCGGTGCCAACTTTGCGAAGGCTGCATTGAATCGGGGGACATACAGGTGATCGACCCCGGAAGCAGAAATGATGGCAAACTTTTCACGGAGGCTGGACAGCCGCGCAGGTGCGTGAACAGGGTCAAAAACTTCACGCGGATGCGGGTGGAAGGTCATGACCGCTGGCGTGAGTCCGCGGGCGTTTGCGGCCAACACAGTCTGCCGAAGCAATCCCTGGTGACCCAGGTGTACGCCATCAAAGTTGCCGATAGTGAGCGCAATGCCCTTCTGGTTGGCAGGGAGGTCGCGGAACACTTTCATGATTGCCGCCTGAATTGACTCAACCGGAATCCCATCAGCCACAGTGCCGCAAAGTAGACGGCTGCTCCCATACCGACGAGGGAAAAGAGGCAGATGGCGCGCCAGAATCTGCTCATGGCAAACCACTCTTCGGCGTTGCCCATGGTGAACCATAGCGCACCAGCCATCAGATAGAGCGCGATGCCGACCTTCATCAGGAAGGCGAGCCAGCCTGGTTCGGGCGTGTAGATGTCCTGCTCGCGGATACCTCGATACAGCAGCACTGCGTTGAGACAGGCACCCAGCCCGATGGACAGGGCAAGGCCAGCATGCCCCATCCTGAAGGGCCAGAACAGGAACAGCAGATTCATTGTCTGCACCGCGACCAGCGCAACCAGGGCAATCTTTACCGGCGTCCGGATGTTCTGTCTGGCATAGAAGCCCGGGGCCAGGATCTTGACCAGGATGATGCCGATGAGCCCTGCGCTGTAGGCAATCAGTGCTTCACGGGTGCGAAGGACATCATTGGGGCTGAACTGGCCACCCTGGAAAAGGGTCGCGATGAGCGGGATCGCCAGCATGGCGAGACCGAGCGCGGCAGGCAGCGCCAACAGGAATGTAAGCCGCAGCCCCCAGTCCAGCAGGCGCGAATATTCGCGGTGGTCCGCTTCCGCAAAGCGCTTCGAAAGACCAGGCAGCAATATCGTGCCCAGCGCGACGCCGAGCAGCGCCGACGGAAACTCCATGAGCCGGTCGGCAAAGTAGAGCCAGGAGATGCTGCCCTCTTCCATGAATGACTGGTATTGGGTGTTGATCACCAGGCTGATCTGCGTCACCGACACACCGAGCAGCGCGGGCAGCATCAGCGCATAGATTCTGCGTACGCCCAGATCCTTCCAGTCGAGGTTCCAGCGGGGAAGGGATTTGATGCGCAGCAGGAAGGGCACCTGGAACGCGAGCTGGAGAATGCCGCCCACAAAGAGTGCCCACGCCAGTGCCTTGATCGGTGGATCGAAGTACGGCACGGCAAGCAGCGTGAATATGATGTACGAAAGGTTGAGAAAGAAGGGCGTGAATGCGGGCGCCGCCATTTTGCCGTGGGTATTCAGGATCCCTGCTGCCATGGACACCAACGACACGAAGAAAATGTACGGGAAGCAGATGCGCAGCAACTGGACCGACAGGTCGAATTTTTCGGCATCGGCGGCAAAGCCGGCCGCGGTCGCGTAGATCAAAAGCGGGGCCGCCGCGACACCGACAAGCGTCACCAGCGCCAAAATAATGGCAAGCGATGTGGCTACCTTGTCGATAAGGGTCTTGGTGGCCTCTTCGCCTTCCCGCGTTTTGTATTCCGCGAGGACCGGCACGAATGCCTGGGAAAAGGCGCCTTCAGCGAACATTCGCCGAAGCAGGTTTGGCAGCCGGGAGGCGACCACAAACGCATCCATCAGGGGGCCCGCGCCAAATACCTGAGCCTGCAGCACATCGCGCACAAAGCCGGAGACCCGGGAAAGCAGAGTCATGCTGCTGACTGTGGCTAAGGCTTTGAGAAGATTCATGAATTGTCAGGCAGGGCGAGTTTCTGGCGAGGCGCAATACCCACTTCGGTCAAGCATGATGGATGTAGCACTCGCCAGTCCGGATGCCATTGTTCTTGTTGTTAAAGTGTTGTCATAGGGCTCGAAAGCGCGCTATAATACGCGTCTTTTCCCCGAAAAACCCGTTTCTTTTCAGACCTTAACGAGCTTTAATCATGGCCAATTCCAAACAAGCTGAAAAGCGCGCGCGCCAAGCCACCAAGCAACGCGCTCAAAACATGAGCCAGCGTTCCACGCTGCGTACCGCCATCAAGAAAGTCACAGCAGCCATCGCCAAAGGCGACAAGGTTGCTGCCGAAGCGGTGTTCAAGCAGTCGACTTCAGTCATCGACCGCATCGCCGACAAGAAGATCATTCACAAGAACAAGGCTGCTCGTCACAAGAGCCGTCTGTCTGCCGCCGTCAAAGGGTTGGCCCAGGCCTGAGCTGATTCGGGGCTGGCAAGATTTGATGCAGGCAGGTTTGCTGCAAGCAGGCGGCGAAAGCCGCCTGACCCACCCAGCGGTTCGCGGTCTTTAGTTTGAGTTGCCGGCGCGTCATTCGCGCTCCGGCAATATCCTTCTCTCCCCGGCCAGTTTTTCCAGCGGATTGTCCGGCAACGGGCAAAATGCGTCTTCCGTCGGTGCCTCCGGGTCAATCACGACCAGGCCGTTGTCACTCGCAAAATCGAGCAGAAATCGAAAGGCCCGAGGTTCGACTTTTGCCAGGGCAGGGTCGACCAGGACGCATCGCACGCCATCGAGCAGCAATGGCCGCACATAGGGCGAATAGCGCAATTGCTGATCGCCGCCAAAGGCGCACATGATTCCGCACAGGCGCTCCGCCCAATCGCTGGGACGAAATACCCGGCCATTTTGAGTGATCCCCTGAATGATGATGCGGGCGCTGGAGACACCGGGTGGCGTCGTGCTGGACATTGAAGAGGTAGGCCGGAAAATCTGCGATTATAGGTGAATCGGACAGGTGCCCCGCTGGGCGCCACGCAGAATTTCTTGTAAGCCACACTCGCCGATTGCAACAATATTCTTCGGTTGCAGCACGAGGGGAATTTCCCTACCATCATGCTTCGCTTTCGCGGCGGCACCGACCTTTCGGGCCGCCGCGTTTCACTTTTGATATTGGCCGACCGCATTGATTCGGGTGGCCGCGGCAGTTCGGGAGACCCATGACCACCACCCACTTGATGAACACGTACAAGAAGCTGCCTGTCGCGTTCGCGCGCGGTGAAGGCGCGTGGCTGTGGGATACGGCGGGCAAGCGCTATCTTGATGCGCTGGCGGGCATTGCGGTGTCCGGGCTGGGACATGCGCACCCGAAGCTCGTGAAGGCCATTGCCGAACAAGCGGGTCGCATCATCCATACGTCCAATCTGGTCGAGATTCCGGAGCAGGACGCGCTGGCGGAAAAGCTCTGCGAAATCTCCGGCATGGACAACGTGTTTTTCTGCAATTCCGGTGCCGAGGCCAATGAGTGCGCCATCAAGATCGCCCGGTTGCATGCGCATCAGCGCGGCATTGAGAATCCGCAGATCATCGTCATGGAACGCGCCTGGCACGGCCGCACGCTGGCCACACTCGCTGCCACGGGATCGCGCAAGGCGCAGGCCGGCTTCGAACCGCTGGTCACTGGTTTCATTCGTGTGCCCTACAACGATCTGGATGCCATTCGTCAGGTCGCGCAGCACAGCCAGAACGTGGTGGCCGTATTGACTGAGGTGTTGCAAGGCGAAGGTGGTGTTACCTCGGCACGAGCTGACTATCTCCAAGGCCTCCGTGCGCTTTGCGATAGCCAGCAATGGCTGCTCATGATTGATGAAGTGCAAAGCGGCATAGGTCGGACCGGCAAGTGGTTCTGCTATCAGCATGCAAACGTGCTGCCCGATGTATTGTCGCTGGCGAAAGGATTGGGTTCAGGCGTTCCCATCGGTGCCTGCTTGGCACGTGGGGTTGCGGCCCAGGTGTTCAAGCCCGGCAATCACGGCACCACGTTCGGCGGCGGGCCGCTGGTGTCGGTGGCGGCGCTCGCCACGCTTCAAGTCATGGAGGAGGAAGGTCTTCTCGACAATGCAGCGAAGGTGGGTGAGATCATCAAGTCCGGCCTGAAGACTGCGCTGAAGGATGTGGCAGGCGTGAAGGAAATTCGCGGCCAGGGATTGATGCTGGGTGTCGAGCTGGATCGGCCCTGCGGCGCAATCGTGGCGCTTGCGCTGGAGGCGGGCCTGCTGACCAATGTGACACAGGACAATGTCATCAGATTGCTGCCGCCGCTCATCTACACGCCCGCACAGGGCGAGCATCTGGTTGAACTCCTGGCGGCTATCATCAAGTCGTTTCTTGCTGCCCCGGCGGGAGCCAAGGCATGAAGCACTTCCTGCGGTTCGAAGATTTGTCGCGCGAAGAGTTTGAACATCTCTTTGATCGCACACGCCTCATCAAGTATCGGTTCAAGAACTACATTCCCTACCAGCCCCTGGTCGACCGCATGCTGGCCATGGTGTTCGAGAAAAGCTCGACCCGTACACGCGTTTCGTTTGAGGCGGGCATCCACCAGCTGGGCGGTTCCTCCATCGTACTCAATACGGCGGAAAGCCAACTGGGCCGTGGTGAGCCGATCGAGGACGTGGCGCGGATCATCACCCGAATGGTCGACATCGTGATGATTCGCACCTTCGATCAGGCCATCATCGAGCGATTCGCAGCCAACTCGCGGGTGCCGGTGATCAACGGACTCACCAATCAGTACCATCCTTGTCAGATCCTTGCGGACCTCTACACGTACATCGAGCATCGCGGCAGTATCGTTGGCAAAACCGTCGCATGGATTGGTGACGCGAACAACATGTGCGCAACCTGGGCCGAGGCAGCGCGAATATTCGCATTCAAGCTCAATGTTGCCAGCCCTGAGGGCTACAGGTTCACGCCAGGCGAGAAGGAAGCGCCGCACGTCGAGCTTTTCAACGATCCGATGCAGGCTGCAGCGGGTGCCGATCTGATCACGACTGATGTCTGGACCAGCATGGGCTATGAAGCAGAGAATGCGGCACGGCTCAAGGCGTTTGCCGGGTTCATGGTGACCGAAGCCATGATGAAGGCGGCTGCGAAAGACGCGCTCTTCATGCATTGTCTGCCCGCCCACCGAGGCGAAGAAGTGACCCATGAGGTGCTGGAAGGTCCGCAAAGCGTGGTGTGGGATGAGGCGGAGAATCGTCTGCATGTGCAGAAAGCGCTGATGGAGTATCTGCTGTTGGGCAAAATCAATTCCTGAGATCCGCTGCGAATATTCGCAGTGGCAGAACATCTGAAAGTCGAATGTCATGAGCAAAGCCAACAAGCCCAACAAAGTTGTCCTCGCCTATTCCGGCGGCCTGGATACCTCCGTCATCCTGAAGTGGTTGCAGGATGTCTATGAGTGCGAAGTGGTCACCTTCACCGCTGACATCGGCCAGGGCGAAGAGGTTGAGCCCGCACGCAAAAAAGCCATTCAGCTTGGCATCAAGAAGTCGAACATTTTCATCGAGGACCTGCGCGAGGAATTCGTGCGCGATTTTGTCTTCCCGATGTTTCGCGCCAACACCATCTACGAAGGAGAGTATTTGCTGGGCACGTCCATTGCGCGTCCACTGATTGCAAAGCGGCTTATTGAGATCGCCAATGAAACTGGCGCCGATGCGATTTCCCACGGTGCCACCGGCAAGGGCAACGACCAGGTGCGTTTCGAGCTGGGCGCCTATGCGTTGAAGCCAGGTATTCGCGTCATTGCACCTTGGCGGGAATGGGAATTGAACTCGCGTGAATCCTTGATGGTCTACTGCAAGAACCACGATATCCCAGTGGACTTTGCCAAAGCGCTAAAGAAATCGCCGTACTCCATGGATGCCAACCTGTTGCATATCTCCTACGAGGGCGACCAGCTGGAGAA
>JANNSU010000021.1:0-9898 GCA_031394355.1 Betaproteobacteria bacterium
ACTTAAACAAGTGAGTACCACAATGTTTAGAGTGAACTGATCAAAGCAGTCAGGCACCAAAGCACCCTCCCACCCAACCAGCCATCACACCCAACATCACAGCACCCACCTTCATCGGCTGTTCATGTTTTTAAAGAGCGATTCCTTAAACCACAGCAATTTCGGCAACAAAAAACCGGCTGCTCAGCCGGTTAGTGGCTTCAGTTACTCAAGGAAGACGCGCATTATACAGCGGCAAATGGTCCCGTCAACACCCCTGCTGCAATTAATTTACAAAACGTCCGGCCTGGTCTGCACGGCGCCTTCCTCCAGCCGCGCCAGCTTGGGCGAATTCTGCGATGCCATTGCCAAAACCCTGGAGGTCGCAAGCTCAAACCATGCGTAGTTAAGCCTTCTGCCCGTCGAATTCCAAAGCCGCTCTGGTACTCTTGCTCCAACATGGCGGCGAAGCGCATCATGCGATTGGCACACGACAAGACCTACATACCAAAACTCACCATCACCGACTCGAACTGCAATGTTTCCCATCCCCATCAAGCGAGTGGCACTGATTGCATCGCTCACGGTGTTGCCCATGGTCGGTGTTTTGACGGCATTCGGCATTGCGCCCGACACTTCTCTGGATGCACTGCAGGTGAAGGTGATGGAAGAAGAACTTGCTGTTCCGCTGCTGCCGACCCAACGCCTTGGAAGCACACCCCTTCACCGGCAGGACAGGGTTCAGCGCGGCGACAGTGTCGCAACGATTCTTGACAGACTGGGCGTGCAGGACCCGGGAGCATTTGATGCGCTACGCCAGAACAAGGAAGCCTCACCGCTATTTCGCCAACTGCGCCCCGGGCGCCCCATTCATGCCGTCACCTCCCAGACTGGCGAACTGATTGAGCTGCGATACTTCTTCTCGCAGGACATGATGCTGCGCATTGAGAAAACGCCTAAGGGAATTACAGTTGCAGAGGCGTCATACCCAGAAGTCCCTCAGCAGTTCCACAAGACAGCCGTGATCAGGTCTTCTCTCTTTGCTTCGACCGATGAAGCAGGCATTCCCGATGCCATTGCCATGCAGATTGCGAGAATTTTCTCCACGGACATAGATTTCCACATCGATTTGAGAAAGGGAGACCGGTTCTCGGTGGTGTATGAAATGGTTCAGTCATTCGGAGAAGTCATTCGCCCGGGCGAGGTCCTGTATGCAGAGTTCATCAACAATGGCCGAACCTTCGAGGCATTCCGATTTCAGGATCCGGAAGGCAACATTTCCTACTACTCGCGTGACGGACAGAACCGGGCCAAGTCCTTCCTTCGTTCGCCACTGGAATTTTCGCGCGTAAGCTCTGGATTCGGTGGCCGCGTCCATGCCATCTTCAAGAATTGGCGCGCACACACAGGTGTAGATTTCGCAGCGCCCAAGGGAACACGTGTCTGGTCCGCTGCTGACGGCACCGTCGACTTTGCCGGTGTCCGAGGCGGATACGGAAACTGTATCGAAATACGCCATAGCGGTGGCATCACCACGCTGTATGCACATCTGTCCGGATTCGCGCCAAGCATTCGCAAGGGTGTACGCGTTCGCCAAGGCGAGCCCATCGGATACGTTGGGGCGACCGGCTTTGCAACCGGTCCGCACCTCCACTACGAGTTCAAGATCTCGGGGAAACATCAAGACCCGATGCGAATTGCCCTTCCGAAGGCAAGCCCGCTTCCTTTGGCATTGCGGCCCGCCTTCGAAACAGTGGCGTCCGTCGGCGACTTGAAGCTGCAAGCGCTGAAATCGTCGCGCAGCACGACATTCGATTGAGTTCGTCTGACCTGTACATCGGCATCATGTCAGGCACCAGCCTCGATGGCGCCGACGCCATCCTGGTGGATTGGACGAGCGGATCCACTTTGGGCTTCGCATCACAGCCCTACTCATCGGACCTGAAAGAAGCACTGTTGGGTCTTTCGGCACCCGGTGACAATGAGATTGACCGCGCCGGCGCGGCAGCAAATGAACTGGCAAAAGTCTATGCCCACGCGGTTCGGGAGCTGCTGACCAGCGCGAATATTCGCAGTTCAGCGGTGAAAGCCGTAGCCTGCCATGGTCAAACCATCCGGCATCGGCCCGAACGAGGGTTCACGGTACAGCTTCAGAACGCGGCGCTGCTCGCAGAACTGACCGGCATCACCGTCATCGCAGACTTTCGCAGCCGCGATATCGCTGCCAGCGGGCAGGGAGCGCCACTGGCCCCTGCGTTTCATGAAGCCATGTTCGCGCACCCGACCAAGTCCCGCGTTGTAGTCAATATTGGTGGAATCAGCAACATCTCGCACCTTTCGCCAGGCGAGGCGGTATCCGGCTTCGACTGCGGCCCTGGCAATGTACTGATGGACTACTGGACTAGCGAGCACTGCGGCAAGCCGTTCGACGATCTCGGAGTCTGGGCGCGCTCGGGCCAGGTTGACGGACAACTGCTGACAGCCTTCCTTCAGGAGCCTTATTTCGCCCTGATGCCGCCGAAGAGTTCCGGCCGCGAACTCTTCAACCCGGCGTGGCTATCGCGAAAGCTCTCGGACAACAAGCTGAAACCGGAGGACATTCAAGCAACGCTTCTGGAACTCACTTGCACCACTATCAGCGCATCCATTGCCAGTCACTGCCCCGACTGCAGTGAGCTGATTGTCTGTGGCGGCGGCGCCCGAAATGATGCGCTCATGGCGCGTCTTCGCATGCTCTCGGCATGCCCGGTCATGACATCGGATTCGATTGGAGTTCCGTCAGGCCATGTCGAGGCGTTGGGCTTTGCCTGGCTAGGCAAACGCGCGATCGAGTCAACCCCCACATCATTGCAGTCCATCACGGGCTCGTCGCACCAGGTAGTACTTGGTGCCATCTACCCGGCATAGAAAACACAAAGGGGCAGATGTGATCTGCCCCTTCACTGATGTTGCAGCTTCTTCGCTGCAGTAGAAGCCCTACACCGAGAACGACGATCCGCACCCGCAAGTGCTTGATGCGTTCGGATTCTTTATCACGAACTGTGCACCTTCCAGACCTTCGCTGTAGTCAATTTCCGCGCCGATGAGGTACTGGTAGCTCATGGGGTCGATCAAGAGCTTGACGCCGATCTTCTCCATGATCGTGTCATCCTCGTTGCTCACCTCGTCAAAGGTGAATCCATATTGAAGGCCCGAACAGCCACCGCCCGTAACGAACACGCGCAGCATCAGATCGTTGTTGCCTTCTTCCTCGATCAAGGACTTGACCTTGTTGGCCGCGTTGTCACTGAACGTGAGGGGTGCCGGCATACCCATGGACATGTCATTCATGAAACCTCCTTCGTTAGAGGTAAGACTGCTTGTAACAAAATCAAGTACCCGATGCCGGTTTCAATTCGATGATCTTGTCATCGCGATGCTCCCGGTTTTCATGTATGAGTCGGCCCATGACAATGGCACCCACATGAATCTCGATGGATTTGTATGATACATCGCCCGTGACGCGCGCCTTGGGCAAAAGCTCAAGATACTCACTTGCACGAACAGGGCCTGCGACTGTGCCGTTGATCACCACATGCGCAACCTCGATTTCACCTTCAATCTTGGCCATCTCGGACAAAACCAGTGTTCCCGGCTTGTTTCCCGTCGCCTTGATATTGCCTTTGACATGGCCATCAACGCGCAGCCCGCCACCGAATGTGATGTCGCCCACAATGGATGTGCCTGCACCAATCAGGCTATCTATGGGGCTCGGCTTGTTTGTCTTTCCGAACATGGCTGATTCCTAGGAAATATTCAGCAACTTGGTTGTCCTGACTTCCCAACCTGGTGCACCAAAGACCCGCGCCTGCACGCTTTTCACCAAAGCGCCTTCCGGGATTGTAAACCTGCCCTCGACCTTGTGGTAGTAGCGGAACTCAACTTCCGTTCCCGCTGTACGGACCTGGGCATCTTCCGGAAAGCTGAGTTGGCTCGTCGCGCCATTCAGGGCAATCCGCACCTGGATTTGTATGCGCCCCTTGAAGTCCTGCTTGCGCTGTCCGCCCTGAATCAGCAGCATACGATATCGATAGCTGTTCGCAGAACCATCAGCCTCTACCTTGAGATTCTGAATGGACAAGCCTTCAGGAACGCTCCCCGACGACATGATATTTCGCAAGAAGCCCAGGTCTTCCTTGAGGCCAGAGTTTTCTTCCTGCAACTGGGCCACATTTCTTGCCAACTCAGCCTGAGCCGCCTTTTCAATCTGGACTTGGCGGTCCCGCTCGGTCAATGACCGTTTTGTGGCATCCAGGTCTTGCTGGAACTTGGCTGAATCCGAAGATAGCTTCTGGATCTGCTTCTCGGCATCCTCGCGATTGAAACCGGTGATCCGATAGCTGTTGTCAACCAGCCACCAGGCGATCGCTGCGGCCAGCGCCATCATGACTACCGTTGAACCGAACCGGACATACCACGGCACGTGGGTCCGGATGGACATCCTTGTCGACCGGATACCAATGTGGCTGCGGATCTTTCGGATCAAGCCTCGCATGCAATACAGCTCCTGTTGCGAAGGGGACTACCCATCAATCGACCGATTGCAGCCTAGGGAATTCAGCATAGAAAGTGCTGCGGAATTACCAGGCCATAGGCACAAAGCCGCGCAGAGCGCGGCTTTGGCACGAACAGTCCACTGCAGATACGGCTATCGCTTCGAGAATTGCTTACGACGACGCGCCTTGTGGAAGCCAACTTTCTTGCGTTCCACTTCACGCGCATCACGGGTAACCAATCCAGCCTTGGACAGCTGGGGCTTCAACGTCGCATCAAAATCGATCAATGCGCGGGTAATGCCGTGGCGAACAGCACCGGCCTGGCCTGATTCGCCACCGCCAAACACGTTGACCATGATGTCGAACTTGTCGGGGCTGCCGATCAGCTCCAGCGGTTGACGCACGATCATGCGGCCCGTTTCACGGGAGAAGTACTCGTCTAGCGGCTTCTCGTTGACAACGATGTTTCCCTTGCCCGGCTTGATGAACACGCGAGCGACCGCATTCTTGCGACGCCCGGTACCGTAATAATAATCTCCGACCATTTTCGTTCCCTTCAGATGTCGAGCTGCTTGGGTTGCTGGGCGCTGTGCGGATGTGCGCTGCCCGCGTAGATCTTGAGTTTCTTGATCATCGCGTAGCCCAGAGGACCCTTGGGAAGCATGCCTTTGACCGCCTTCTGGAGAACACGGTCAGGATGGCGCTGCTGCAACTTCGTGAAGTTGGTTTCGAAGATACCGCCCGGATAGCCGGAGTGGCGGAAATACTTCTTGTCCTCGGCTTTGTTGCCGGTGACACGAAGTTTCTCCACGTTGACGACCACGATGTAGTCGCCCGTATCCACGTGCGGCGTGAATTCAGGTTTGTGCTTGCCGCGCAAGCGATGGGCCAATTCGGTTGCAACACGACCGAGTACTTTGTCCGTGGCATCAACCACGAACCAGTCCTGCTGAACCTCATGGGGTTTGGCTGAGAAGGTTTTCATAGGCGTCTTCGCTACCTTTGATTAACGGAACCTGCTATTTTATTGGAGATTTTCCTTATCTGTCAAATATTTCCCCAGCCACAGCCAAAGATGAAAGCCAGAATCAAACTCAATGAAGGGGTCAGTTTCGTTGCAGAAAGTGGCAGCGGACACGCGATCATTACCGACGGCGCGCCCGATGCGGGCGGTCGAAACCTGGGGCCAAGACCCATGGAACTGGTGCTCATGGGGACTGGTGCCTGTAGCGCTTTCGATGTGGTGCTGATCCTCCGTCGTGGACGACAAGATATTCGGGATTGCGTCGTGGATATGCAGGCAGAACGGGCCGACACCGACCCTAAAGTGTTCACCCACATTCACATGCACTTTACTGTGACAGGCAAAGGCCTTGACAGCGAGCGCGTTGCTCGCGCGATCCAGCTTTCCAGCGAGAAGTACTGCTCGGCTTCTGCAATGATCGCAAAGACCGCTCGGATCACTCACGACTTCGAGATTGTCGAGGTCGTCTAAGCCAGCAGCTCAGAGCCAATGGCTGGTGCGTGTCATGAACTGGGATACAACCTTCATGGTCGCTCGAACCGGAGCAGGCAGCTCGGCAGCGCCATGCGACTCGCCTGCCTGGCCGTGCCGGATTTCATCGGCCTGCATAGCGCTCAAGATTGCTCGGCTTTCCAGGTCTTCCGGGGCGATACGGGCCAAGTGTCCGTCAAGGTGGTGTTCCACCTGCCTTTCCGTTTCCACCAAAAACCCAAGGCTCCACCGGTCACCCGCCCAGCCAGAGGCCATGCCCAGCGCGAAGGATCCCGCATACCAGATGGGATTCAAGACGCTCACGCTGGCACCCAGTTGATCCAGCCTGCTTTCACACCACGCAAGATGGTCGCGCTCCTCGGCCGCTGCCGATAGAAGGACCGCCCGCACTTCTGCATTCCGGGCAAAGAGCGCTTGGCCCTGATAGAGAGCCTGCGCGCAAATCTCGCCGCTGTGATTGACGCGCATGAGCCGTCCGGACACCTCAATTGCCGCTTTGGACAGCGCGGTGGGAGATTCTGCCGAAGCGACAGGCAAGGGTCGGCTGGCGACGGCGGGTGCAAACAGTGTGCGCAGGCCGCGGTCCAGCTCAACAATCAATCGATCCGAGAAGGTGAAAGTCATTGGGGTCTCCCAAAAAATCGGGCACTGAATACTCAGTGCCCGATTGATCATGCCAAACATCAGCGTTCAGGGGAAGCCCCTGAAGTTGATTTAGAACGTGTGGCGGAAGCCCAGGCCCATGCCCTTCGGATCAGCATCTGCACCAGCGATGGTGAGTTGCGAGCCGTTGAGGTTCTGAACGCCAGCTGCGTTGTTCTTCAGGTTGGCGTAACGGACCATGAACGTGGTGCGCTTGGAGAAGTTGTAGTTGTAGCCGATTGCTTCCATCTTGGACTCAGGCGATACAGCACCCGAAATACCACCGTCCTTGTTGCGACCGAACTGAACCATGAACTCGCTCTTGCCAGCCGTATAGGTAGCGGCAATCGTGGAAGCCTTGCGATCCGTGCGGCCAGATGACTTGATCTTCTGCGTCAACGCGCCCAACTTGACCGGACCAAACGTGAAGGAGCCGGCAAGTACTTGACCCTTCTCAGTCACGCCTGTGGTCACCGCAGCGGCGAGTTGATCCTTATGATTCTCGTAGCCATACGACACGCGAACCGGACCCTTGTTGTAGTCGAGCATGAAACCAGTCGTCTGCGGGTTGGCGGTGGCCGTCTTCGCTTCGTTGGCACCATAGCTGAAGCGAGCCGAGAAGCCGCTGAAGTTGGGCGTCCAGTACTGGATGTTGTTGTTCTGGCGACGGTTGAATTCGTTGTTGTTGCCAGCACCGGAAACACCGACGATCGACAACTGGTTGCCCAGGGTGTTTTGGCCGAACGGATCAACGTGGATCTGGGCGATCTTGATGGGGCTGTCCCAACGACCCAGCAGCACCGAGCCAAAGTCACCCTGCAGGCCCACACCGCTGTTGCGGCCGCCGAAAGCACCACCACCCACATCCGGCGGAGCATTGGACTCGAGCTGGAAGAAGGCCTTCAAACCACCGCCCAGATCTTCCGTACCACGGAAACCGATCAGGGAGGACTCGTCGACAACACTGATTCTGGAGGGAGCAGAGGTCGGACCAGATGCTTTGACGCTGTTGGCCATGACCCAGATACGGCCATACAGGGTGACCGGGTTTGCCGCTTGGGCCATTACAGCGGGCGCAAACGTGGCGCCGGCGACGGCCAGGGCAATAAGTTTCTTATTCATCACAAAATCTCCTTTGGTTGAGTTGAGGCTTTTCTTTCTCAGCGCTTTGAAACCTCGCGAGGCTTATGGTCAGCGCACGAATTTTGTAAATGCGCGCCGATTGCCCCGTTGTTACTTCTCCCGAATGTCGAGATATCTTTTGAGAAGCCGCTAGCATATTAGCCAATTTTGGCTATGTCACTCAAGTATTCCGGCCCATATGCAACACCTCGGCTGATGGGTGTTGCATAAGCGCAACAGGCCTACGCGAATATTCGCTGCATTGCAGCACCTGGATCCGGGGCACTCATGAAAGCGCCGCCCACCAGGAAAGACCTGATTCCCGCAGCCGACAGCGTTTTCACGTCATCGGGGCTGGATATGCCACTTTCGGCGATGACTATCCTCTCTGGCGGGACCTGGGTGGAGAGACGTATGCAGACTGAGAGATCGGTCTTGAAAGTGCTCAAATCGCGGTTGTTGATGCCCATCAGTGCGGTCGGCACCTCCAGCGCTTCTTCAAGCTCACTCTCCTGGTGCGACTCCACCAAGACTGACATGCCGAGCTCGGTGGCCAGCGAAGCCATGCTCAGCATGGCATCAGCCGGAACAGCGCCTGCAATCAAAAGTATGCAATCAGCGCCCATCACGCGGGCCTCCCAGACCTGGTAGGGATCAACCATGAAGTCCTTCCGCAGCACCGGTAGCGCACAGCCGAGGCGAGCGGCGATCAGGTCGGACGCGGAGCCCTTGAAATAGGGCCCATCCGTCAGTACGGACAGGCAGGCGGCACCAGCCGATTCGTAGGATCTGGCGATCCCGGCAGGGTCAATGTCGACTTTCATCACGCCCTGACTGGGGCTGGCGCGCTTGATTTCCGCGATGACTGCAGGTCGACCCGCCGCCAGCTTGGCTCGCAGTGCCGCTTCAAATGGCCTGGGCGCGGCCGAATCCCGGGCTTTGGACCTCAGCGTCGCCTCATCCACCCGGGATTTCGCGGCATTGACCTCTTCGCGTTTGGTCGCGAGGATCTGGTCGAGGATTGTCGCCAAATCCTCAACCCGCCTTGAATTGGCTGGTAAACGCGACCAATTCATCCATCTTGGTCTTGGCCTTGCCGGACTCCAGCGTTTCTTTGGCAAGACTGACGCCTGCCCAGAGGTCCTGAACCAGCCCGCTTACACACAACGCTGCCGCCGCATTGAGAATCACGACATCCCGCGAGGGGCCGCTTTCGTTCTTCAGCACAGAAAGCAGCCTCGCCTTGGACTCGACCACATCGGCCACCCGCAACGAGTCAATATCCGCCGTATCGAGCCCGAACTGCTTCGGCTCAATCAGATACTCGGTGACAAACCCGTGCTTCAGTTCCGCCACCTCAGTCGGACCGGACAAGGTGATCTCATCCAGCCCATCCTTGCCGTGGACCACCAGGACATGCCGGCTTCCCAGCATTTTGAGTACTCGCGCCTGAATGCCCACGAGATCGCTGTGAAACACGCCCATGACCTGATTCGGCGCATTGGCAGGATTGGTGAGGGGCCCCAGAATATTCAGGATGGTTCGCATCCCGAGCTCCTTCCGCACAGGGGCTGCGTATTTCATCGCAGGATGGTGATTCGGCGCGAACATGAACCCCAGACCCACCTCGCGGATGCATCGCCCGACTTGTGCAGCATCGAGCGAAAGATTCACCCCCAGGGCCTCGAGGACATCTGCACTGCCTGATTGCGAGGAGACCGAACGTCCGCCATGTTTGGCCACCTGCGCGCCCGCCGCCGCCACGACGAAGGCGGCTGTGGTTGAAATGTTGAACGTGTGTGCCTTGTCCCCACCCGTGCCGCATGTGTCGACCAGATGAGCACAGCCTGTCGCGTCTACCTTGGTTGAGAACTCGCGCATGACCTGGGCAGCCGCCGCGATCTCGGATACCGACTCGGTCTTGACGTGCAAGCCCATGAGGATCGCGGCCAACTGGACTGGCGAGACCTTGCCCTCCATGACCTGGCGCATGAGATCGACCATTTCGTCGTAGAAAATCTCCCGCTTGTCCGAGAGACGATTGATGGCTTCTTGTGGGGTAAACATGATTCAGCTCTTCAGAAAGTTCTTCAGCATGGCATGC
>JANNSU010000024.1:0-16705 GCA_031394355.1 Betaproteobacteria bacterium
TACGGATTGTGGTACGTAAAATGACTTTTCTCCGACCGTCCCCGGCTTGCATTCAAACGCTCCACCGTTCTGCTCGCAACTAGACGGGTAGTTAGATGCTTGCCGTGCCGCGACTTGTGCAGAAAGACATGCCAGCGCCACTAGCGCAATACATGACAGATACCGGATGAAAGAGAGTGATGTCAGATTCGGAAACGAGAAAAGTGCAGTAGGTCTGTGCATGGGGATATTGGCGAAAAGGTTGGTTCGGACCGAAGTGAGCAGTTTCACTATCGGCAATGCGATTGCTCGCGCAAGCTTCCAGGGGTCTTTCTGTATTCGGATTGACTGCGGGGCAACGGCAGAAACAGGATTGCTGATCAGATGCGAAGCGGTGCGGCGGTTTCACCTGAGCGGCAACCATTGGTGTCCCAAAACAACTGATCTCGGGACAAACGATTGCGCAAGAACTGGGTCAACCCAAAAAGCTTCCGTTTCTCACCCAAAACGGCGCGAACTCTACCAGACATGATCCAATTTGTATCAAGCGCTATGCAAAAATAGGACAAACCCTACCAACCCCTATAGGGTTTCTGCGCAACAAATTGTGTCCTTCCTGCAACAATCGGGGCAGTTGCCCCCATTCTTGGGTGCCTATTGATCAGAGCAGAACTCAAGCGGAGAGCTTGAACACGCTCCAGACACAACTGCCTAGGGTCACTTGCGAATATTCGCAATCAGCCCCCGCGT
This sequence comes from Betaproteobacteria bacterium, assembly GCA_031394355.1. Classification (GTDB taxonomy): domain Bacteria; phylum Pseudomonadota; class Gammaproteobacteria; order Burkholderiales; family Usitatibacteraceae; genus JAEUMY01. The sequence goes on from JANNSU010000024.1 coordinate 730, forward strand.
AGAAGCATCCAGCCCCCCCGCCCCGCCCGCGACGAGCACCTTCTCCACCGCCTGCGCCGCCACCTTCCCCAGCTCAACCCGCCACTAATCAAACGAGTTGAGCCCCCAGATCACGCCTTGCACAAACACCTTGTGTTCATACAACGCGATGAGCGCGCCGAGGCTGGCGGGATCGAGTGATGGCAGGAGCAGTGTGTTGCTGGGCCGGTTGCCGGGGAAGTGGCGTTGCAGAGACTCATCATGCCGGTGCCTTCGCCCTGCCAAGCCGCCGCTCGCCAAGGAGAAACGCAGCCTCGATACCGACCGCCAGCAAGGCGGCCGGGACAGCGCCTGCCAGGAGCATGGCGTTGTCGTTGAGCGCCAGCCCCGACACGATGCGCTCGCCAAAGCCCCCTGCACCGATGAAGGCTGCGATGGTCGCCGTGCCGACGTTGATGACCGCAGAAGTCTTGATGCCTGCGAGGATGACAGGCATCGCCAGCGGCAACTCGATTGAACGCAGAATGTCCGCTTTCACCATGCCCAGAGATAGTCCTGCGAGACGCAGAGTGTGCGGCACCTGCGCGAGCCCCACTTCGGTGCCGCGCACTATGGGCAGCAAGCCATACAACGCCAGTGCGATCAGGGCTGGCACGGCGCCGATGGTCCCGGTAAGCGGGATCAGCATGGCGAGCAGCGCGAGGGATGGAATGGTCTGAATGACGCCCACCACACCCAACACCATGGCCCGTGCGCGCGGTACGCGAAAGGCGAAGATGCCGAGCGGGATGCCCAGCACGATACTGGCTGCGAGCGACGCCAGGACCAGCCCGATGTGTTCGACTGCGAGACGCGCCAGATCAGGACCGGTCAGCGCCTGCCAGAACGCGGCACCAAAGCTGGCAGGGGGTGCAGTACTCGCTGGTAGCGGCTGTTTGCCATCGGGAAGTGCAGCGATGCGAGCAGCCAACCAGCCCGCAGCAACTGCAGCCACGGGCCGGCCTGCCCCGGCTGCGCCCGCCTCGGCCTCCGCGTTGAGGCGACGCATGGTTGCCTCATCCAGCGCACCTTGCAGCGCAGCCAGCCGCTGCCAGGCCGCCGCATGACGCGTGGGCACATCCAGCCGATGCAGGAGCAGCGCGTCGTAGCGCGGGAAGAAGCGCTTGTCGTCCACGAGAACCACCAGATCATGCCGGGCGATCTGCGCATCGGTGGCGTAGACATCCATCAGATCAATTTCGCCCGCCGCCATGGCAGCGTAGGCGAGCCCGTGGTCCAGGCCGCGCACGCTGCCGCCTTTCAGTCCGTATGCAGCGACCACGCCTTTCCAGCCATCCGCGCGGCCGATGAATTCATGGGTGAAACCTGCCTTGAGGTCCGGATGAGCCGCAAGATCGGACAACCTGGCGAGCCCGCGCGATCGCGCCACGCTCCCGCGTACACCGATCGCATAGGTATTGTTGAAGCCCAGCGGTACGGCAGCCGCCACACCAAGCGGCGCCAGCAGCCGGTTAAGCTCCGCCAGAGGCGGCACCCGCTCCAGCTTCAGGATTTCGCGTGCGATGGTGCCGCTGTAATCCGGGTAGACGTCAATCTCGCCCGCCTGCAAGGCGGCGAAAACGATGGCCGTGTTGCCAAGGCCCTGTCGATGGGTGGCGACACCACCGGCATTCACGACCGACTGACGCAGAATCTCTCCCAGAATGAAGGACTCGGTAAAGCGCTTTGACCCGACCACAAGTGGCTCGGCCGCCGCCAGCGGCAGCGAGGCGGTCAGCAGCAGCACGGCGAGGCATTGCGCGACGCGCTGGATTCGATGCGGGAGCATGGCGAACATGAAGGCCTGTCGGTAAGGTGTCGCGTTATCTGCAGCGCGGCGTAGACAGGGGTATTCTACGGCCCTCTCTGCCCATGACTCCCCTCGAACACTTTCCCACGGCCACCGCGCCCAACGCGCCCACCACGCCGTCGCCCACAACACTCGCAGCCGCGTTGCGCGCAAAGGGGTTCGCGTTCGTTCCAGGTGCCGACTTTCGCGAGGCGCTTGACCTGGCTGACCTGTCCGACGTGGAGTGGGCTCGCTTCGCCGCGAGCTGGGATGGCATGGCGCGCGATCAATACATGGGAGATGGCGGTCGCTACCGGTTCCGCCGCTATGCCACGCTCGCCGCAGACAAAGCAGGCCACATCACCGTGGCTGCCCATCAGCCACACTATCAAAGCAATGAATACAATCGGCTGAACGGCGGCGTGGCGCGCTGGTTCGAGCCCATTCCCGATGCAGTCCTGCAAGGCCCCATCCTCACGCGAATATTCGCAACAGGCACCGCGATCTTCTCGTTGCTGAAACCGGGTGTTCCGAGCCATGTCGAAACGCACCAGTTCCGCATCCAGGCCAGCACGCGGGAGCCCGGCAAGCCCACGCCAGAAGGCGTGCACCGTGATGGCGTGGACGTTGTCATGGTGATGATGGTGACACGGGAGAACATCGAAAGCGGCACCACCACGATCCATGCTCCTGATGGCGCAATCCTCGACAGTTTCACGCTTACCCGGCCCTTCGACGCCGCCTTGCTGGATGACCACCGTTGCCTGCATGGTGTCACGGCGGTGAGGCCGCTGGATCCGGCAAAACCTGCCTGGCGCGATGTGCTGGTCGTCACCTGGCGCGCAGAGAAGTAGGCGTCGTGATGCGCAGCAATCTTCCGGGCAGGGTCAGTGCGGGCAGGTTCAGGACTGGCAGTTTGTTGAATTTCTATTGCGTGTCAACGAAGCGTGCTGGACGCCGGGCACTTCCCTCTTTTCCGAATAGGGATTGAGGGAGATTTGCAGCGTATCGCACTGGCAAAGGACTGAAATCCCCCTCGATCCCCCTTTTCCAAAGGGGGACGATTCACATCATGTGCGCACCGAGAGTGTGAGAAATCAAAATCAACAAGCTGCCAGGACATCAACCCTGCCCTGCCAGCCTGATGTGCCACACTTCGGCCTTCCGCAAATCCTCAAGCCCTGACCGATGCATTCTGCCCTTCCCCGCCCCCCTGTCACCGGACTCATCCTCGCTGGCGGTCGCGGCTCGCGCATGGGCCACGTGGACAAGGGGCTGCAATCCTTTCGGGGCAAGCCGTTGGTCGCGCATGTGATTGACCGACTTTCGCCGCAGGTGGGGGAGTTGCTCATCAATGCCAACCAGAATCTCGATGCCTATTCGGCATTCGGTCATCGGGTGATCGCAGACGAGGTACCCGGCTTCGCGGGACCGCTGGCCGGGTTCGAACGCGGGCTGACGCATGCCACACACGATCTCGTGATCACAGCCCCCTGTGACTCACCGTTCCTGCCGGAAGATCTGGTGAGCCGCATGCTGGCGCAGCTTTCCCAACATCGCGCAGACGTGGCCGTGGCGAAGACCGGTGACCAGGCTCACCCGGTGTTCTGCCTCATGAAAAAAGAGCTGCTGGCTTCCCTGTGCGCGTTTCTCGAGAGCGGTCAGAGGAAGATTGACCGCTGGTATCCCGCGCATCGCGTGGTCGAAGTGGCCTTCGATGATCAGCCAGACGCGTTCCTCAACATCAACACGCCAGCGGAAAAGGCCGCCCTGGAGCGGGCCTGACCTTTTCGCAGCAAGGCATCAGTTGTCGATGTAGCGACGGCGCTGGGTTTCCAGCAGCTTCCAGCGCACTACCGGGATGTCGCCGATGACATCCATCGGCAAGCGGCACGCGACGGTATCGGATTGAAATCTGATCCGCGTTTCCATGGGCTCGAATCCCGTGATCATCGTTGCCCCAAAGTGGCTGCCCGCCGAGAGCAACTCCGAAAACTCCGAAGGCGTGGTCAAGGTGGCCCGCCCTGACCGCAGCACCATCAAGGCATCTCCTGGCGGCGTAACGACTTCACCCGCCTTGAACCGGATGACCTCCGCCGCGCGCAAGAGCCGATGTAGCGTCACCCCCGACACGTTGTCGGCAAAGAGCCAGCAGTTACGCAGGAATTCCAGATCATCCAGTGATTCGAGCAGCCCGCCTTGCGTCACGCCCGTCACGAAATCGAGATACAAGTCGCGCGGCAGGCGCAACACCTGCACAAAGCTGATTGCCCGGCAGGTCTCCACAGCCGTCGAGCCCAGCAGCGCTGGTGTTTCGCCCAGAATGGAGCCGGCCGACACCTGGCTTGAACCGCTCCTGCCCGAACGCAACAACTCCGCCAGACCGCTCACGATGAGATAGACCGCGTCCAGCGGTTCGTTCTCCTTGTACAGCAGCACCTGCGGGTTGAACGGCAGGATGCGGCCATTCATGAGATGGCGGATGCGATGCACCGGCGCATTCGGAAAGTAGTTGTGCAGATACTTGAATGCCTGGTTGCGCAATGGTTCCGTGATGCCTTCGATCAGCACATCCACCGTGCCAAACGGCGCGCCGGAGCCAATGGCCCGCTCGTCTTCGGTCAGCTTCCGCGAGGTATGCGCCAGGATCAGTTTTTTCGATTTGTCCTTCACGAAGTCGCGCGCTTCACCGTGGATCATTCCACCGCCGATGTCTATCTTCTTGACATCTGCAGGCTCGGCGTAGGCGGCGCGGGTGCGCTCGTACAACGCCTGGCTGATGCCGACGGGCGAATTGTCCGGCGCGATCATCTTCTTCAGCACGTCGTCGGACGCGATATCGGCCAGGTGTGCGTAGCTGCGATAGCCGCCCTCCCACAGGACACGAAAGTTGAAAATGGTGGTCTCCACCGGATGCGGAGACATGATCGGACGGACCTCCAGACCTTCGAAGTCGTTCCATTCGTCCAGCACCAGATCGTGAACATTGAACAAGTGCGAGAACTCGGACTCCGGCACCCGCATGAGGCAGGAGAGCTTCTTGAAGACCGACATCCTGACCATCGGTACCGCGTAATAGGCGATACGATGGTCGCCGCGAATCAGTGCGGTCAGCCCGGCAAGGTGGTCGTCATGACAGTGCGTGTGGAAGATGCCGTCGATCTCGTTCACGCCGATGCCCAGCGCCATCAGCGAGTACTCGATGTTGGGGCCCGCATCAACCAGATAAACGCGTCCTTGAAAGAGCACGATGCTGCCCACGGTCGGGCGGTTGATATCCCAGCCGTCACCGTCACCCGTGTGGGCAACGGCAAAGTAGTCACGGACCAGGAAATGATGGTCGAGTGTGTAGGGGCTTTCAAACGCCTCGTCCGGACCCAGATTCAAGTCCACTTCCACATGATTACCACGATGGCTGATCCGGAACACGTTGGTGCGCAGGCGCTTGATCATGACGCCATTGGCAATCTCGACTTCCTCGCGCTCAACCAGAATCGGATGCGTCAGCTCCTCGGTGGGCAGGATCCTGCCAAACGCGAACGCGAGCTTCATGCGCATCAGTTCGTCGGCATAGGCCGGCTCAACCCCCGCATGTATGAGCTCCTCCCTCGTCGATAGCCCGTAGTTGCCGCGGAACAGATACTCCATCTGTGCCCGTACCTGGCTCCTGGAGCCGACGATCATGGGACGTGAGCCATCATTGCAGGGATGACCTGGGATGATCATTCCCTGCTTGTAGAGCATCTGCAGAACCGGAAACTCGGAATGGTTCGATGGCCGACCGTTCTCGATCGGCAGATCCGACAGCAAGATGGCATTCGGCCCGGTCTCGCACTCGACGCCCTTTACCTCGGTGGCAACGATGAGCCCGCGTCGGACCAGATGCTTGACGGCATCAACGGGACAGCCACACAGGATGCGCAGTCCGGCCGCTGGAATCTCCACCCAGAAGACACCCGTCGTGACTGCAATCTTCTTGATGGAAGACATATCATCCCCTGCCCGGCTCTGCCAGGTCTGTTGTAGGTTTTTGTCTGCATCCATTGCCCAATCGCTGCCCCTGACCGGAAGCCGGACCAGGGAAACGTGTCAATCGATGCAGGGTAAAGTGGCGTGGCAGGTACGGCAGGTATGGCAGGACAGGCAACACTGAACAAGCTCAATGGACGAATATTCGCAGATAGGCATCACTCCCGCAACCGAGCATCACGTTGGTGATCAATCGGCCTGATTGCGTTGATCCGAGACACCCCGCAAGTCAGACCCACACCGGCATGAAGCGCATCGTCCTCCGTAAACTGGTCAAGCCGCCGCGCTGGGGTATTGCATGGTTCCCGCAATTCAGTAGCCAGACTACGCCTACGATGGCGAATATTCGCAAGCAATTCGATCCGCTTGCAACGTCTTTACCACCCCACCTGTGGCTGGTATTTCCTTTTGCTGCGCATCTGAACGTCATCCAGCTCACCGCGCACATCCGCCGCCGCACGTCAGTCTGGCCACAGCTGCCGGTGGTTTTCGCAGGCGTCCGCAACTTGAAGGACGAGTTTGTGCTGCTCAACGCCCGCACCGGTGCCGCGAGCATCACGGCGCTGCATGACAGACTGTATGGCGGTGTCCTTGCCCCATTCCTGCGGGACGACATCGACTACGCGCCGCATATCACGCTGGCACGCAGCACCGACCCGAAGGCCTTCGCAGCCGCCATGGACCTCGCGGAGAGCACGCTATCCGGCGAATACCGCGCTGTACTGCGAGAGGTGAGCCTGCTCAGCATTTCCGGCGAGGGCACACACCTGTCGCCCCGTCACCACGTGACTGAAGTTGCGCGTATCGCGCTGGGTTGATCGGTTGGGTTGATCGGCTGGGTTGATCTGTCATGCCGGAAATCCCTTCTGCCGTAGCGGGAATTTCAGTGGAGCCACCTCGCTCCTTGATACAGATCAAAGGCCAGTTCTGGCGAGCCGCTCTAATGAAAGCGTGGCATGAACATCATCCAACCCAGTGACGGCTGGGGTGGTCGGCAATCGCAACACCGGCTTGACAGGCCTGATTCGTCCAAAGACAGGACCTTGAAGAATGGAAGTCTTCAACGCAGACGTGGTGATCATTGGCGCAGGGGGTGCCGGACTGCGTGCTGCGATTGCTGTGGCGGAAACCGATCCGGGGTTGACCATTGCGCTGGTGTCGAAGGTCTATCCCATGCGCAGCCACACCGTGGCCGCCGAGGGTGGCTCGGCCGGGGTGGTGCAATCGCACGACAGTCTTGACGCCCATTTTCATGACACGGTCGCCGGGGGCGACTGGCTGTGCGAACAGGAGGTGGTGGACTACTTCGTGGCGCACTGCACCGAGGAGATGGTGCAGCTGGAGCATTGGGGATGCCCATGGAGCCGCAAGCCGGATGGCCATATCAACGTACGCGCATTCGGTGGCATGAAAATCGAGCGGACCTGGTTTGCCGCCGACAAGACCGGCTTTCACATCCTGCATACACTGTTTCAAACGTCGATGAAGTATCCATCGATCAAGCGGTTTGATGAACATTTCTGTGTCGAGTTGATTGTCGAGGACGGGCGGACGCAGGGCGTGGTGATCATCAATATTGCGTCCGGTGAATTCACCCTTGTTGAAGCGGCTGCCACAATCATTGCCACGGGTGGCGCGGGACGGGTGTTTCGCGAAAACACCAATGGCGGCATTGTCACCGGCGACGGCATGGCAATCGCCTATCGACACGGCGTGCCATTGCGCGACATGGAGTTTGTGCAATATCACCCCACCTGCATGCCCGGCACCGGATTGTTGTTCACCGAAGCGTGTCGCGGTGAGGGCGGCTTTCTGGTCAACAAGGATGGCTATCGCTACCTGCAGGACTACGGCCTCGGGCCGGCGATGCCCACGCCGGTGAACAAAGCGATGGAGCTCGGGCCGCGTGACCGGCTGAGCCAGGCATTCTGGTATGAGCAACAAAAGGGCCGCACCACCGAAGGCATGCACGGCGCGCATGTACACCTTGACCTGCGGCATCTGGGCGAACAAAAGCTGCGTGAACGGCTGCCACAGATCTACGAGCTTGCCGAGGAATTTCTCGGCATTGACCCGGCCAAAACGCCGATCCCGGTACGGCCTGCGGTGCACTACACCATGGGCGGTATCGAAGTGGATGGACGCTGTGCTGCGGCGCTGCCCGGTCTTTACGCCGTGGGTGAATGCTCGAGCGTTGGCATCCATGGTGCCAACCGTCTTGGCTCCAATTCGCTTGCCGAGTTGTGTGTTTTCGGCAAGGTCGCTGGTGTGGAGGCGGCAAGACATGCCCGAACTGTCGCGCCGGGCCGCTCAACGATGTTGCATAAGCAGGCCGAGGTGGCGGAGCAGCGTGCCATGGGTGTGGTGAGGAAACACAACGGCACCGAACGGATATCCGTGCTGCGACGTGAAATGGCTGAATCCATGGAGCGTGGCTGCGGAATCTATCGGACTGGCGAGGAGATGCAGGCAACCTGCGACAAGATCGCCGAGCTTCGCGAGCGCGTCGGGCATGTCAATGTCTCGGACAAATCATCCGTATTCAATACGGAATGGTTGCTCGCCATGGAATTGGGCTATCAACTTGATGTCGCCGAGGCGATGGCGTGTTCGGCGCTGAACCGCCGGGAATCGCGCGGCGCGCACCAGCGACTGGATGGATTCACCGCCCGTGACGACACCCACTACCTGAAACATACACTCGCGACCTATGCGGGCAAGGGTGCGCCGAGCCTGACGTTATCCCCCGTGACGATCACCCATCTACCGCCGGGCGTGCGTGCCTATGGTGCCGCCGGTGAACAAGCAGATGCCGCTGCGGGGGCAAAACCATGAGTGCTTCTGTCAATCTCACCCGCACGATCAGGATCGAAGTACTGCGCTACATCCCGGAGGAAGAAGAGCAACCGTACCACCAGACCTACGAGGTGCCGTTCACTGACGACATGTCTGTGCTGCAGGGGTTGCAATACATCAAGGATGAACTCGATGGCTCGTTGTCATACCGGTGGTCGTGCCGGATGGCGATCTGCGGCAGTTGCGGGATGATGATCGACGGCATCCCCAAGCTCGCCTGCAAGACATTTCTGCGGGACTACTTCCCCGGCGGGGTGTCGGTCGAGGCGCTGCATCACTTCCCGATCGAGCGCGATTTGATCATCGGCATGGAAGATTTCATCACCAAGCTCGAAAGCATCAAGCCCTACATCATCCCGGACAAGCCGCGCGCGCTTCTCGAGGGGGAGCATCTGCAAACGCCAGCCCAGCTGCAGGAATTTGAACAGTACAGTTCGTGCATCAACTGCCTGCTCTGTTACGCAGCCTGCCCGCAGTACGGCCTGAATTCCAAATTCATCGGCCCCGGCGCCATGGCGTTGCTGCACCGATACAACCTGGACTCACGTGATGCCGGCAGCGAACAACGCATGCCCTTGGTGCACGCCGAAGAGGGTGTGTTCAATTGCACCGCGGTGGGCTACTGCTCCGAGGTCTGTCCGAAAAAGGTTGACCCGGCGAATGCGGTCAATATCAACAAGACCGAAAGTGCCAAGGACTATTTTCTGCGGTTTGTCCCGTTTATTGCACCGAAGGGGACGAGAAAATGAGTGCACGCAGACCCTATGTGCGACCCATGGCAGGTTGGTGGCGCAAGAATCCGTTTTTCATCGAATACATGATCCACGAAGCGACCGCACTGTTTGTCGCGCTGTATGCGTTGATCCTGCTCATCAGCGTGATGCGTCTGGCCGATGGCCCGACCGCCTGGAATCAATGGGTCGAGTTTCTGACCAGCCCGCTTGCGGTGTTGACCCACATGCTGGTGTTGGTCGCATTTCTGTACCACACCTGGACCTGGTTCAACATCATGCCGCGCACCCTTCCACCCATCATGGTGGGCGGCAAGCGGGTTGCGGCCGCGACCATCACCCGCGTCGGCCTGGCCTGTGCCGCAGTGGCTTGTATCGGCGTGCTGATCATCGCGATCGGACTGGCGACATGAAGCGCTCGAATGCCCCGATTTTCTGGGCGTTGTTTGGCGCCGGCGGCATGTTGTCTGCACTGATCGGCCCGATGCTGGTTTGGATTACCGGTATCGCCGTGCCGCTGGGATGGTTGTTGCCGCGTGATTTGCTGTCCTACCAGAGCGCCCTCGCCATCACACAACACTGGTTTGGCAAGGGGCTTCTGTTCGTCGTGATCGCGCTGTTTCTTTGGCACAGCGCACATCGAATTTTTCATACGCTGCACGACCTTGGCATCCATGCGGGGACACTTGCGAAACTGGTTTGTTACGGCAGTGCGGCCATCGGCACACTGGCCGCCGCTCGTGCACTCTTGCTGATCGGGTTTTGAACGGAAGTTGATACGTTGTTTACATGACATTACAAGAAAAGGGTCATTACATGTCTGCCGCCGTTGATCATTTCAAGGTTGAATTGCCCCAACGCTGCCGCGTGCCCCGGTATCTCGAAGAAACCTACTGGTGGGCCTACGTTCACCCGAATGCGATCAAGCTGTTTGAGCGCCAGTGGTTGGTGAATGCCATTTTGTTCGGCAACTTTGCACGGCTGCGTGATGCCGCGCTGGATGCGCTCGGCAAACAGGTGGCTGGCCGCACGCTTCAGCTGGCATGCGTCTATGGCGATTTCTCACCAAGATTGGCGGCGCGTATTGCACCGGGAGGTTCCCTCGACGTCGTCGACGTATTGCCGCTTCAGCTGGAAAATCTTGGCAAGAAGCTCACGCCGGACATGCCGATCACCTGTCATTTGCGAGACTCTACCGCGCTCGGCTTTGCAGACGCCCGCTACGATCAAACCATCTTGTTTTTTCTCTTGCATGAACAGCCCGAGACGGTGCGCCGCAAGACCTTGCATGAAGCCCTGCGGGTCACCAAGCCGGGTGGCCGGGTGGTGGTGGTTGACTACCATCTGCCGCAGCGTTTACACCCGTTGCGCTACCTGTTTCGGCCAGTGCTGCGCTGGCTGGAGCCCTTTGCGCTCGATCTGTGGCAGCAGGACATCAGCTGGTGGCTACCGCAAGACATCAAACCGGCACAGATACAAAAGCAGACCTCGTTTGGCGGGCTTTACCAACAGTTGGTTATCACGCGCTGATCGTGGCCATGATGAAGGTGCTGCCATTTCACCCCGCCCAGACACCCCCATGTGGTGACTTCTGCGGTCCTGCATGCAGCACGTTTGCGCCGGCACTTTCAACTGGAGGTTTGTCATGAATGCAATGCGTCACATCGTCAGCCCGTCTCTTTGCATCCTTCTTGCCTGTGGCGCATCTGCTGCAACGGCTCAAGATGTCGATGTTGCGGCGGCGGAGCAACTGCTCAACGCGAACAAGTGCGCGAAGTGTCACTCGGTGGACAAGCAGAAGGATGGTCCGCCTTACAAGAAGACCGCCGCCAAATACAAAGGCCAGCAGGATGCTGAAGCCAAGCTGGTCAAACACCTGACGTCGTCTCCCAAGATCGAGATTGACGGCGTCAAGGAAGAGCACCCGAATATCAAGACCACGGACGCGGCCGCGCTCAAGAATCTCGCCCGTTTCATTCTCAGCCGCTAGAACAGGACCCTTATCCCCATGAAGAAACTATTCTCGACTTTGGCAAGACACTGGCGCTGGACCCTGGCGGGCTTGGTCAGCCTGGGCATTTTCTCGGTCAGCGTGGGTATCTCAGGCGCTTACGTTCTGGCTGCGACCAGCACGGAGGAGTTCTGTGTGGGCTGTCACGAAATGACCTATCCCTACAAGGAGTACAAAGGCACGGTGCACGACACCAACCGGACAGGCGTGAGGGCAATCTGTACCGACTGCCACGTGCCCCATGAGCCCGGTCCGCTTGTCGTGGCGAAGATCAAGGCCAGCCAAGAGCTCTACTACACCTACATCAGCCCATCCATCAACACACCGGAGAAGTTTGAAGCCAAGCGCTCCGAGATGGCACAGCGGGTATGGCGCCGGATGAAGGCCAGTGACTCGCATGAATGCCGCAGCTGCCATCGAGCCGACAAGATGAATGTGGAACTCCAGTCTGAGCGTGCGCGCACGCGCCACGCCACGGCCCAGAAGGAAGGCAAGACATGCATCGAATGCCACTTTGGCATCGCGCACAAGGAGCCTGAGGGGCCAGGCCCCGCCGAACTGTTCGGCAAACCCAAAACCTAGCCCCACACCACAAGGAGAACACCAATGAAACTCAGAATGTTGGCCGCCGCTCTCGGCACAATGATCCTTACGCCAGCCCTGGCACAGGACACGGTGTCCTATCGCAAGGACATCGCACCGCTCCTCAAGAAGTACTGCCTGGAGTGCCACGCAGCACCTGACGCCCCCTCCTACGCCGACTTCAAACTCGACGAAGAGAAGTGGAAGAAGGCGAAATTCGGCGCCCGCTTGGACACCTACGAACACGTCGTCACGCTGGTGGCATATCCCGGCACCGGTGCGATGATGCGTCGTCTTGACGACGGCACAAGCGAACATGCCGGTGGCAAGCCTGGCAATATGTACAAGCACCTGGGTGAGACCGAGGAGGAACGCAAGACCAACCTCGCGATCATGAAGGCATGGGTCGGCGAAGGCGGATGGAACCTGAACCGCATGCAGGCGCGTGGAGGCGTTCCGGGCCTGACCAAGGAGCAACTCGACAAGGTGAAAGTGAAGTACTGATCTGTACATCATGCCGTGTAGGAAATGCCGCTTTCCCAGCGGCATTTCCTTTTTCTTGGCCTGCCGGGTTTACTGCAGCCCACATCGGATGGATGTGACCGCCTGAGCCTGCGAATATTCGCAATTGGGCCGCCCTGCTCGGGGCAGCTCGCTTGCATATAGAATTGCGCCGGCCTTAAAGCGCATTCCTGTGCGCCCGGATTCACCATCAAAAAAGGATAACGCGAGCGATGCACCGGGTACTCTTTGGCCGTGAAGCGGATGTGAGCAATCTGACGGCAATGCTTGAGTCAAATCGGCTGATCAGCATCGTCGGCACTGGCGGCGTGGGGAAGACCGCGCTGGTATCACAATTGCAGGATGAAGAACGTATCCGTGATCGTTTCGCCGTTCTTCAGATTGAACTTTTCGCATTCACAGACGCCCATCAATTGATGCCCGCCCTGGTGGGCGCATTACGGCTACCCGTGTCCAAGGACCAGGCGCGGGACACTGTCGTGGCGGCGCTGAAGGCCGAGCCGCACCTGCTGGTGCTCGACAACTGCGAGCACTTGCTGCCTGAAGTGGCAGACATCATCTCCGACTTGTTGAAGGAAGTCGCGGCTCTTTGCATTCTTGCCACCAGCCAGGAACCGCTCAACCTCAAGGATGAGAGCGTCTATCGCCTGAAGGCCTTGCCCCTGCCCGACGCCAATGCGAGCCTGGACGCTGCACGGGTGTGCGGCGCCGTGGCTCTCTTTATTGATCGCGCTCAGGCTGCGGACCAGCAATTTTCGGTGACGTCGGAAAACATTGCTGTGGTCATCGATATCTGCCGCCGCCTGGACGGCATCCCGCTCGCGATCGAGTTGGCTGCCGCCAGACTGCGAGTATTGGGTGTCGAGAACCTGCACGCGCGACTGGAGGATCGCCTGCAGCTTCTGTCCAGCAGAGCCCGCGATCTGCCGCAGCGTCACCGTACCCTGCGCGCTGCGCTGGAATGGAGCTGGTCACTGCTGCATGAGGATGAGCAGACCGTATTCCGGCGGTTGGGGATCATGTCCGGCAGCTTCGATCTGGATGCGGCGCTGGCTGTGTCCTGTGACGGTCAACTCACCGAGCATGCCGTGATCGATGCACTCGCCGATCTCTGCGACAAGTCGCTGATCATGGTCGAGTCACAGTCCGGCGGGGCAACGCGCTACCGGCTGCTGGAGACGATGCGCTACTTCGCATTGGAACAGCTGCGGCTGGCAGACGAGGAAGCAAAGATCCGGGAACGTCACCTCGCACACTTTCTGGGCCTGGCAAACAAGGCAGGCCAGGCCCTTGCGGGACCCCAGCAGGGTAACTGGCTGGCGCGACTGGACCACGACCGCGACAACCTCTTCGCCGCTCATCGCGCCTGCGACACCCTGCCTGGCGGCGTTGAACGTGGACTGCAACTCGCCAACGCCCTGATTCGCTATTGGTTCAACCGGGATGCCCTGCTCATGGGGCAGCGCGTCATGGCCGAGGCACTGGCGCGACCCGGTGCCGAGCCATCCACGCTGCTTCGCGCAGAAGCGCTGGTCAATAACGGTCGGATGCTGGTCTATCGCAGCCTGGACAATGAGGCCATGACCTTCTTTCGCCAGGCCATCGACACCGGATACGAATGCGGAGCACTACATGTGGTGGTCGAGGCCATGGGACGTCTGGGATATGTACACATAACGCTGAATGACCATGCCAGCGCGCGCAAGATTCTCGAGGAGGCCTGTGGCCTTGCAGAGAAGCTCGATGGCACCCGACTGCGACATACCGTTGTCCCGCACTCCAACCTGGCCGAGCTTGAACGCCTGGAAGGCAATTTCGAAGCTGCGATGCGCGGTTATGAAGCTTGCCTGGCCATCGATATCGAGCTGGGTGACCGTCAGGCAACCATGATCAGCCTCAACAATCTGGCCATGAGCGCGCTGGCATTGAGAAACCTGCCCCAGGTACGCGTGCGGCTGCTTGAATCCCTTGCCATCTGTAACGAGTTGGATTCGCGCCGGGGGCGACTTGTCGTGATGGAGGTCTGCGCGGGGTTGGCCGCCGAGATCGAGGACTGGTCACAGGCAGTCCGTTTTGACAGCGCGGCACGCAACCTGACCGCCGCGTTGGGTCGAAGGCGGGACATCGTGGACGAAGCCTTTCTTGAACCCCGCATCTCGCGAGCGCGCAAGGCCCTCGGACGAAAACCCGCAGCGGCCTCGGACGCGGAGGGCGCCGCATTTGACTACGACTCGGCCATTTCTTCCATGCAGGCGTGGCTGGACTCGCGCCAGGATCTCACTTCGCAGAAATCGCCTGATGCCGGCCTCACCGCTCGCGAGCAGGAAATACTCTCGCTCATAGCCCGGGGATACCCCAATGGCGATGTGGCCCGGCTATTGGACATCAGCGTGCTGACTGTTCGCACCCATCGCCAGCGACTGATGGACAAACTCCAGCTTCACAATGCGGCGGAAATCACCGCGTTCGCCGTGAAGATGGGTTGGTACGACCCAAACTGAGCCGCACGCCAGCCCAAGTTGATCCCCACTTGATCCTGGCCTGATCCCTCACCAGGCCACAAAGCAGAACGGGAAAGCGCAAGCAGCGAGGTCCGCTCCAGCCCCTGATCCGCCTCAGCGAGTATCCCTTCGACTACTGCATTCATCGTTCGACTACTGCAAATGCAGTATTCGTTCGGCTACTCGAAACCCCTATGCTCCGTTCCATCAGATCCGAGTCACGGTCTGTATGTGGATGGCGGGGCAGAGTCCCGAGGCCACTGAACAGTTGATCCCCACCTCATAAGGAGCTCAGAAATGAAAACGCAACGCCAGACATCGCAGATCATCGCTTCACGATTCGGCATGGCGCTCGCCGCCCTGCTGCTGTGCACTGCCGCCTTCGCGTCAGACTGGAAGTACTACGAGACCAAGAAGTACGGGTTCTCCATGCTGGTCCCGACCGGTGCCAGCCTGCGCACACAGGAATGGAGCGGCGGCTGGGGCGGCATGACCGGTTCGCACGAAGGCGTGCGCTTCCACGGTCAGGCCAAGCTGGGATTCAAGGAGTCGAACGAGGAAATCGAAAAATACGCCCTGAATCTCATCGGCGTGCCCGCCAGCGCCTGGGTAAAGACCGATCAGGTCCAAAACACCCGCGGCTGGGAACGTGGTTACGTGTTCAAGGCCAATGTTGGCTCACGTCTTCTGTTCGGCATGTATGGCGTGGGACAGAAAGGCAACTATCTCCTCTATCTCGACACCACGCCCGAGGACTACATGAACCACAAAAAGGACTATGACAAGTGGTATGAGTCGATCCGCCTGGACTGATTCCGGACTGCCAGACTGCGACTCGCGCCGGGCCGGGGGCAGGCGCGAGGCGCGGGCCAGGTGGACCCGGTTTAGATAAATAAATACGAACAGGCCGGTAAAATGCTGCCGGATTAATCCGCCC
>JANNSU010000027.1:0-25600 GCA_031394355.1 Betaproteobacteria bacterium
TACGGATTGTGGTACGTAAAATGACTTTTCTCCGACCGTCCCCGGCTTGCATTCAAACGCTCCACCGTTCTGCTCGCAACTAGACGGGTAGTTAGATGCTTGCCGTGCCGCGACTTGTGCAGAAAGACATGCCAGCGCCACCAGCGCGATACCTGACAGATACCGGATGAAAGAGAGTGATGTCAGATTCGGAAGCAGGAGAAGTGCAGTAGGTCTTTGCATGGGAAATTTTGGCGAGAAGGTTGATTCGGATCGAACTGGGCAGTTGCGCAATCGGCAGTGCGATTGCTCGCACAAGCTTCTTGGAATCTTTCTGTGTTCGGATTGGATGCGGGCCGGCGGTAAAACGAGGTTGCAGCTATCGCCAATTCAAGCGACGCGCAGGGTACGAGACTAGGTTGACCTGGATCAATAGCACTACCGGCGGGGTCGTCGGTGCGGTGACATCAGCCATGTACAGCTCCCTGTTTACGCGTTGGTACACGTTGGTACACGTTGAATGAGCGCGTTGACGCGCCACGTATTAGCAAATAGTTATTGATCTGCGTCAAGACAAACTGGCGGAGTATAACCAGCTTGAACCATGAGTTCAAGCCGACTTTTTGCTTTCCAACTTTGACTGCAGCAGTTCTAAAGAGCAAAAGTCCCAGCATGCTTGATCGTGCACGCGAATTCGATTTATTCCCATCATTGACCCGATGATCTCTTCGATTTGCGCAAATCAAAGCAAGGTGAGCCCTGCCCGGACGTCGACAACCTCACGATGACGGGCGGCATCTGTTAACGAAGTAATCACACAAATAGCTGTTATTTTTGCTTTATTGTTTTCAAGATGCCATAATAATTTCACTATGGCTAAAACCATCAATTCCATCTTGCCCGCAACAGCTTTGCTTCTTGAAGACTTTGGGGAGCGCTTGCGCTTGGCTCGGCGTCGACGGAAGCTCACGGCAAAGCAGGTGGCAGAACGTGCCGGCATATCAACGATGACGCTGAGAAGCCTGGAGCGCGGGACTTCCGGCGCAACGATTGGTGCCTACGTTGCCGTCATGCAGATGCTCGGTATTGAGAAAGACCTCTGCTTGCTGGCCCAAACGGACGAAGCCGGACGTGCACTCCAGGACGCGCAACTCATGTCGGGAAAACGGCGCGCACCACGCAGCGGAGAATTCGTGCACCAAAGCTTCATTCCTGGCAAGCAGCCTTCAGTCGACAAGACACCTGCCGTGCAACGAAATTTTGGACGGAATACAGGCATCGGTGCATTTGCAAACACCATGAAAGAACCCGGGAGCGTTTACCTTCCAGCGTCGACGCCGAGACGCGATACGCTTCCTCAGGATGGCGCTGCGCCCAGCCGCGCGGTGAACGCCGAAGACCTATTCCGACTGCTGGACATACCCGACCCGACACCACAATCAGTAAGTGGGAAGCGCTAGTGCTCTCGCGAGATGAGCATGACAACGTCGCCTGGACAAATGTCGCATGACCATTGCAATCCAAGTATTTGCTGACTGGAACGAGCCAGGACCGCCTCGCAAGCTTGGTCTGTTGCACGCGCAAGCAGCTGGTCAAGGGGGCAGAGAAGTATTCAGCTTCGAATTTGAACCTGCCGCGCTGCAGGCGCCCCGCCTCACCAACATCCTGCTTGATCCGAGGCTTCAGGCATTCGAAGGCCCGCAGTACGCACCAGATGGTGCACAGTTTGGGCTCTTCTCCGACGCAAGCCCGGACCGCTGGGGTCGGATGCTGATGCGCCGCCGATTGGAGCGAGCAAAGCGAACCGGCACTGCGCCGGCCAACTCGCGCCTGACTGAGTCAGACTTCCTGTTGGGTGTACACGATACATTCCGGGTCGGTGCCTTACGTTACCGGCTGGCAGATGATGGCCCATTCCTCGATCACCAGGATGATGTCGCGGCCCCGCCGTTCATTCGGCTTCGCGAATTGGAAGAGGCAAGCCGGGCGTTGGACAACGACGACACGGACGCCGCTGAAGACATCGATGCGTGGCTCCGGCTGTTGGTGGCACCAGGCGGATCACTGGGGGGTGCGCGGCCAAAGGCCAGTGTGGTGGATCAGGATGGTTACCTCTGGATTGCGAAATTTCCCAGCAGCAGAGATGAAATGGATATCGGTGCCTGGGAAATGGTGGTGCAAACTCTCGCCCGCGGTTGCGGTATCCAGGTACCCGACGCACAAGCGAATTGCTACGCGAGCGAGCATCACACCTTTCTGATCCAGCGCTTCGACCGTACCGCGGGGCACGGGCGAGTGCATTTTGCGTCTGCCATGACGTTAACCGACCATCAGGACGGCGATGACGCCACTCGAGGCGTCAGCTACATTGAAATCGCCAAGGTGATCATCCAGCATGGTGCGAATGCAAAGGCAGACCTGCAAGAGTTGTGGTCGCGGATCGTGTTCAACATGCTGGTCAGCAATACCGACGACCACCTGCGCAACCACGGGTTCCTGCTGGTTCCAGGGAAAGGGTGGGTGTTGTCCCCTGCATATGACATGAACCCCAACCCGGATGGCCAAGGCCTCAAACTGAATGTGAGTGAAGCTGACAATGCGTTGGACCTGGACTTGGCTTTATCAGTCGCGCCACAGTTTCGACTAAAAAGAGCCGACGCTGAAAGTCGGCTGGCAAACATGCGAAAAGTTGTAGCCCAGTGGCCGAAACTTGCTGCGGCATTGGGCATTTCGCGACGCGAGCAAGACTCGATGAGTACAGCATTCAAGCTGGCTGAATAGCTACCAAGGCCAAGAATCTCCTTGCTCCCATTGGAACGATCCCAGACCGCCCATCCTGCGGAATCGCTGATCGAGACTCGCCGGTATCAGGGCTGGATCTTCAGGCAGGGCACATTGATGGATCTCACGGCACGGACCAGCACCTCGATCGCCTCTGCTCTGGCGAATCCCTCTCGCCACGCCAGGGCAACCTTTCGCGAGGGGACAGGCCCGTCAAACTCAAGCACATGCAGCGATCTGGTCTGGTACGGCCGGCCCAATGCACTGCACGGCAGCACACTGATTCCCAGACCTGACGCCACCATGGCCCGAATCGTCTCGAGCGAACTGCCGGCACGCCCGTCTGCCAGCATATCCGGTGCCTGGCCCGGACACGCCTCCAGCACCTGATCACGAAAGCAATGGCCGACATTGAGCATGAGCATGTTCTCGCCACCAAGATCAGAGGACTTGATCTTGTTCTTCTTGCACCACTTGTGACCTTTGGGAACAACCACTCTGAATGTCTCTTCATACAGCACGCGGGTGTTCACGCCGGGCAGAACAAACGGGAGCGCAATCAGCGCTGCATCCAGCACGCCCTGGCGCAGGAGGGGCGCAAGGCTGCCTGTGAGATTCTCTTCGATTGACAGCGGCATATTGGGTGCCGCCTTGCGAAGCAGCGGCACCAGCTCCGGAAGCAGGTAGGGCCCGATCGTGGGAATCACGCCGAGACGCAGGGGACCAGAGAGCGAATCGCCACCGGCCTTGGCCAATTGGTGGATACGGTTTGCTTCGTCGAGCACCCTTTCAGCCTGCGTGATGATTTCACGGCCGGCGGCTGAAACGATGACGTCGTTCTTGTTGCGTTCAAAGAGGAGCACGCCCAGCTCCTCTTCAAGCTTCTTGACCGCAAGACTCAAGGTCGGCTGGGTCACAAAGCACTTTTCTGCCGCACGGCCGAAATGCCTCTCTTTTGCCAATGCCACGATATAGCGAAGTTCAGTTAGGGTCATTGCTGGTTCCTGGGTTTCAGCTACTCGCCGGATTTCGGCTGCTGCCGCAACGGCAATTGAAATTATCAATCCAATGTCGGGAACCCATCAATTGGACCCATTGAAATGGATTGAACACGGCATTCAGGATCAGACAGCTTCTCCCATTATCTGGAAGCTGCGTATCCGGACAACAAAAGCGGTCCACCCGGACATACAGGGTCGAAACTGGCTGTCTCGCGGCAGCAAGGATGAAGCAATTGCTTTCCGCAGCCTGCGCGAACAGAATGCGGAACAACGGATTATCCCTCACGGTTCTCTGCGGCCCACTTTGAAAGCTGTTCTCCACTCGCCGTACGTGCGCCTGCACGAGTCAACCATCAACTTATAGGTCGGGACCCATGGAAAAATTCAGCTTTCGAATCCAGACTCGTAGCGGACTGGCCGTGGACAATCTGGTGATTCAGGCCATGGATCAGCAGACAGCAGAGGTTCGCCTCAAGCAGATGTACATGGGCTGCACCATTCTGGAGATGAAGGTGCTTGACGCGATACCCATGCGGGGGGACGCATCCGACCTGGAAAGCATGATCAACCTGATTTCCGGCCAGGGGAAGACTGGCGGATAGGTCGCAAACGACGCGGATTACTGCAGGAATCCGGTCACCTTCAGCTCTTCATACAGCGCCTGATAGTCCTGCGCGCCCCGGCTGTTAGGCGAGTGTGAAAAGACATCCTTGCCACTGAATGGTGCTTCTGCAAGGCTCACGCTTTCAGCAATTCTGGTCTCGCAAAGATCTGCGCCAAAGCGTGCCTGGAAGGACTCGTAGATGTCCCAGGACATTTTCCGGCGGGAATCGAATCGGGTCACGACATAACGTCGCTCAATCCGGCGCTTCAAGACCGGTGCCAGCGCATTCAGCGTCTTTTCAACCTGGAGCGCGCCATTCACGGCGAGATAGTCTGCTGAGACCGGGATCAAGATCTTGTCAGCAGCAAATATCGCGGATAGCGACAGGACACCCAGCATTGGGCAGCAGTCGACAACCACGGGCCTTACGCCGTTCAGATTTTCTTTCACCAAACCAATTTTCAGCCGATTCAGGATATTGGGACCCTTGCCATACTGGGTGTCGACTTTCGAAAGCTCCAGATGGGCGGGAATGAGGCTCCAGCCATTCTGGGACGACTTCACCAGCTCTGCGAGGGGTCTGGAATCGCGAAAGAACGCGTAGATGCTGGACTCGGCACTGGAATCGCCGACGCCACTGACCATTGAAAGGTGCGCCTGTGGATCCATGTCGATGGCAAGCGGTGTCTCACCCGCCCGCGCCATGGCAGCGGCGAGATTCAGGGCAGTCGTGGTCTTGCCGACTCCCCCTTTTTGATTGAACACTGCGATCCTTGGCATGGTCCCGATTAATTTTTGAGCAAGGACCGCCATCCTATTCGCAAAATCAATGTTTTATCAAGCTCTCTTATGTGAATATTCAGCTTCAACGTACAACTTTCTGTCACGAAAAGCAGTTGAAGCGATTTCGGCTCTGAGCATGCTTCTCAAGTAATTGATTTTAAATACTTTTCAATTTGTTGAGCGCGACCCTCACTTTGTGGACAATTTGTGACCACGCCCGGAATAGCCTGTGGAAAAGAGAAGGCAAAGCGCGGCGCAGCGAAGGCAACCTTGCACGGGGCGACACCCGCAACCGGCTGCGCTTTTGCCGGCGCAATTCTTGACTTGCCGATCAGTGCTCTGCAGCGAGATCCGGAAATGCAGCAAGCATTTCGACCAGCTGGTCAGTGAACAACCCATCCACACCCCAGCCCAGCAGCGTCCGCGCCCGATCAACGTCATTGACGGTGTAGGTCAATACCCTGACTCCCCTGTCATGCAGGGCCTTCACCTGGTCGGCTGATATCGACGCATGGTGACAATGCAATGCAACGCATTGCAGGTCTTCCAGGAGCCCAAAATGAAGGGTCTCCACATTCTTCACGAGCAATCCGAGCGCCAGTCCGGGCGCCACCGCGCGAGCCGCGCGCAACGCCTCAAGACTGAATGACGACACAAGCGGCTTACTGTCGGCAAAGAGCCACAGGTCCCGACAGAGGCCGCCAATGATCTTGCCCGTCTCATGCTCCCGGCCGGGGCACGGCTTGATCTCCACATTGGCCTGCATCCCCTGCCCCTGCAACCATGCAGCGATGTCGGTGAAGCGCGGAATCGGCTCACCCGCGAATCGCGCGGAGTGCCAGCTGCCCGCATCGAGACTCGCAATCTCGTCGTAGCAGAGCGATTGCACATCCCCTGAGCCCGGAACAGTACGACCCAGCACAGGATCGTGCATGAGGATGGCAACACCGTCCGCTGAGAGCTTCACGTCAAATTCCACCGCGCGGTATCCCAGGTCCAGACCCACCTTCATTGCGGCAAGTGTGTTCTCGGGTGCCAGCGTGCCGCCGCCGCGATGGGCAATCAGCCGTGGAAAGGTCCAGGGCGGGAGCTTCACAACCTGACACCGTTCAACAGATACATGCCCAGCAACAGGGCCATCACGGCATAGCAGGCTGCCAGGGCATCATCCAACATCACGCCGATTCCACCCTTTATGCGTCGGTCACACCAACCGATGGGAAATGGCTTCCAGATGTCGAACAAGCGGAAAAGAAGAAAGGCAGCGACCCACGCAAGCCATGATGTCGGCGCAAACATGAGCACGCCCCACATTGCGACGACTTCATCCCACACCATGGAACCGTGATCTGCGACACCGAGATCCCGCCCCGTGCGTTCACAGGCCCAGATGCCCAAGCCAAAAGCGACAACGATGATTCCCCACACCGACCACAGCGGCAAGGGAAGACAGGCCCACGCCAGCGGAATGGCCAGCAGCGAGCCAAATGTGCCGGGCGCCCTGGGTGCGAGACCAACGCCGCCTGCGAGCGCAATCCAGTGTGCCGGATGCGCATACAGAAATCTTGTATCCGGGTCAGCCATGCGGATTGCCGGCAAAGTGGTCGAAGCCCGGGCAAGGCAGCTCGATGGACTGGCCTGACGCGTCAACCACCTGCACGCCTGTACCAGGTTGCATTACCCCGATACAGGACAGCATCACGCCAGCATCGACAGAAAGATTGCGAATATTCGCATGCTCGGATCGGGGTGCGGTGAAGCAGAGTTCATAGTCGTCGCCACCAGCGAGCGAGAATTCGCGCCGCTGCGCAATGTCTTCCAAGCTCAGGAGCGCGGGCGATAGCGGCACATCCTCAACGCGAATATTCGCAGCAAGACCAGAGCGATCGCAGATGTGCCCGAGATCTGCCAACAAGCCATCCGACAAGTCAACGCAGGCGTGGGCGATACCCCGCAACAACAATCCCAACTTCAGTCTGGGCGAAGGCAACTCCAGGCGGCTGATGCAATCGGCCCCGATAGCGTCGGGCACCACCAGCCGCTGCTGACGCACTGCAAGCCCAAGCGCGGCGTCGCCAAGCATGCCGGATACCCATATCTCGTCACCCGCCACTGCAGCATCACGACGCAATGCCAGACCATGCGGCACCTCACCCATGACTGTCAGGGTGATGGACAGTGGCCCCCGCGTCGTGTCACCACCTATGAGCTCGATGCCTGCCGAATCTGCCAGGACAAACAGTCCCCGCGAAAACGCCGAGAGCCAATCGTCATCAATGCTTGGCATTGTCAGCGCCAGCGTGAACCAACGCGGCGCAGCGCCCATTGCCGCGAGATCAGACAGGTTGACCGCAAGCGCCTTGTATCCAAGCCGCTCCGGATCCACATCCGGAAGAAAGTGGACACCCTCGACCAGCGTGTCGGTGGATACGGCCAGATCATGATCGGCACTGACCCGAACGAGCGCGCAATCATCACCCACACCCAGCACTGCAGCAGGCGCCGGCCGGGTAAAGTGCCGCGCAATCAGATCAAACTCTGGTCGCCCCATTGAATCTGTCGCGAGCCAATGACAACGCGTCAGGCCGGCGCGCGACGCGGACTGCGCGGCCCCGCCTTGGCACCCTGCGCAATCTCATCCGCCCTCGCCACGGCCGCCAGCTTATCCAGCACGCCGTTCACGTACTTGTGACCATCAGTGCCACCGTATGACTTGGCCAGCTCAATGGCTTCGTTGATGACAACCCGATAAGGCACATCCGGCGAAGCAAGCAGCTCATGTCCGGACAGGAGGAGCACACCGCGCTCAATGGGGCTCAGCTCCACCCAGGCACGATCAATGTGAGGCACCAATGCATCACGAGTGGCATCGGCATGGGTAATGGCTGACTTCAGCAGTTTCGCGAAGAACTTTCGATCCGCTGCCGCGAAGCCTTCCGCGTCAGCGAACTGTCTCTCAATCTCATCGGTAGCGTGGCCGGCCAATTGCCATTGATACAGCGCCTGAAGCACAAACTCCCGCGCGAGTCGTCGCGCAGAAGGTTTGACGGACGGTTTGGCGGGCGGCTTGCCGACTGCGCCTGCATCCATGGATGACTCACTCATTGTGGTGCCCTGACTGCCTGCATGAGGCGGGCCATCTCTACCGCCACACGCGCTGCCTCGGCGGATTTCTCCGCGATACGGGATTCGGCCTGATCGTCATCATTGGTCGTCAGAATGGCGTTCGCAACGGGCGTGCCCGTTTCCAATGCAACGTCCATGATCCCTCGGGCTGACTCGTTGGAAACAACCTCGAAATGGTAGGTTTCTCCACGGATCACGGCGCCCAGCGCAACCAGCGCGTCAAATCGACCCGTCAGCGCAAAGGTTTGCAACGCAAGCGGTATCTCAAGTGCACCGGGGACGGTGGCAAGCTCGATATCCTCGGCGGCCACGCCGATCCGAACCAGCTCTGCCCGGCAGGCTTCCGTCATGCGGGACACGATGGCGTTGTTGAAACGACTTTGAACGATGCCAATGCGCAGTCCGCTGCCGTCGTGATTGATGGGGTATTGAGTCATACAGCTTTCAGCTTCTTCATCGTTTCGGGGGACAAATACTCAACCGCTTCCAGATCGAACCCGGCCATGCTCGGGATGCGCTTCGGACGAGCCAGCACGCGCATCTTGCGAACATTCAGCTGGCGCAGAATCTGCGCACCGATGCCGTGTGTACGCGGATCCCATTTCTGCACGCGGCGTTCACGCTCGCCCTGTGGCTGCAGACGGGCCAACACATCCTCGGATGACTCATTGCGCCGCATGAGCACAATGACGCCGCACCCTTCTGTCGCGACAATCCGCATGGCTTCGGCCACGCTGTAGGCATGTCTTCCCGTATCAAAATCAAACAGGTCGAGGGACGAGAACGGCTCATGCACGCGAACCAGCGTCGGCACATCCGGCCTGATCTCGCCGCGCGTGAGCGCCAGATGCACTTCATCGGAAATCTTGTCGTGAAACGCGATGAGCTTGAAGCTGCCGTATGGCGTGCTCACCACCTTCTCGGACACACGCTCGACCAGCGTTTCGGTCACGCTGCGATGCCGGACCAGGTCGGCGATGGTGCCCACCTTCAGGCCATGCTTCTGCGCAAACGGAATGAGATCAGGCAGACGCGCCATGCTGCCGTCCTCGTTCAGGATCTCGCAGATGACGCCTGCGGGCGTGAGCCCGGCCAGCTCCGCCAGATCGCTGGCGGCCTCCGTGTGCCCTGCTCGCACCAGCACGCCACCCTCTTTGGAGATGAGCGGGAAAATGTGTCCCGGCTGAACGATGTCGTCTGCCGTGGCATTGCGTGCGGTGGCGACACGCACTGTCCTGGCCCGGTCTGCTGCCGAAATGCCCGTCGTCACGCCCGACGCAGCCTCGATGGAGACGGTGAACGCCGTGCCGTGCGGCGTGCGGTTGTCAACGACCATTGGCGGCAAATTGAGCTGCCGAGCGCGCGATTCAGTGATCGGCATGCAGATCAGTCCCCGACCATGCGTGGCCATGAAATTGATGGCCTCGGGCGTGATGAAGTCCGCCGCCATGACGAGGTCGCCTTCATTCTCCCGGTCTTCTTCATCCACCAGAATGACCATTCGGCCATTGCGGATGTCTTCGATGATGTCCTGCGTACTTGCCACTGTCATGTTGTCTTCTCCGAAAGCATGCGATCCACATAGCGCGCCAGGGTATCGATTTCCAGATTCACTTTGCTGTCTACCTGCAACAGTTCCAGCGTGGTGACCGACCAAGTATGGGGAATGAGATTGACCTCAAACCGCTCATTGTCCACGCGATTGACGGTGAGCGATACACCGTTGACGGCGATGGAGCCCTTGCGGGCAATGTATCGAGACAATGCCGACGGCGCTTCAAACTCCACCCGCCAGTGGGCACCGAGATTTTCCAATGCGGTCACCCGGCCAACGCCATCCACATGGCCGCTGACGAGGTGACCGCCCACCCGATCGCCATAGCGGAGCGATTTTTCCAGA
Source organism: Betaproteobacteria bacterium (assembly GCA_031394355.1). Lineage (GTDB taxonomy): Bacteria > Pseudomonadota > Gammaproteobacteria > Burkholderiales > Usitatibacteraceae > JAEUMY01. The sequence goes on from JANNSU010000027.1 coordinate 10,175, forward strand.
TTGACGGAGGCGCCCAGCGCGAGTCCCGTTGTGCAATCCAGCGTTTCCTGTGACACATCCACCGAGAATCCATTGGTGCGGATCTCGACGACTGTCAGACAGACACCGTTCACCGCAATACTGTCCCCCAGCTTGACGTCTTCCATCGCGAATATTCGCGATGTGATCTCGAGCCTGAGGTTTTCCGTCTGCTGTGTTGCGGCCTCGATCACACCGGTTGCCTCAATGATCCCGGTGAACATCAGTACGACTCCACGGCAGACGTGATGCGGATATCAGGCCCGATCGGCGTGACATCCAGAAATCGCAAGTTGATCTTCTCCTCCAGCCCCTTCAATTCGCCCAGTGCAAACATTCCCCGAGACAGATCGCCCAACAGGCTCGGTGCCAGATAGGTGACAATTTCATCCACCACTCCCGCTGAGAGCAGCGACCCGTTCAGGCGCGCGCCCGTTTCGACCAACACCTCATTCAACCCCTGTTTTGCCAGCAACTGCATCATCAACACCAAGTCCACCTTGCCCTTGTCCGATTCCACAGCAACCCGCTCCACGGCAATACCCCTTGCGCGCAGTTGAACCACTCTGGCCTCGGCACCTGTCGCCGTGATGACCAGCACCCGCCCTTCCTGCAGCATTCTGGCGGTGTCAGCCAACTCCAGCCGACTGTCCAGCAGGACCTTCAGCGGTTGGCGGCTGCACGGCACGTCGCGTACCGTCAGCGCCGGATCATCCGCGAGCACGGTTCCAATACCGGTCAATACCGCACAGGAACGCGCTCGCAAAGCGTGGACATCCCGTCTTGCTTCTGCACCGGTGATCCAGCGACTCGTCCCGTTGGCCAGTGCCGTGCGGCCATCGAGACTGGCACCCAGCTTCAGCGTCACCCAAGGCCTGCCGCGCGTCATCCGGGCGAGAAACCCGCGATGAACCCGGCCTGCTTCTGTCGCCATCAAGCCCGCTTCAGTGCGAATATTCGCAGCGCGCAATCGGGCGAATCCCTTGCCCGCGACGGCCGGATTGGGGTCCTCGATCGCTGCAACAACGCGCACTACGCCAGCCTTCACCAGCGCATCCGCGCACGGTGGTGTCCTGCCGTGATGTGCACAAGGCTCCAATGTCACATACACCGTCGATCCTGCTGGATCTTCCGTGCAGGTCTGCAACGCGTGAGCTTCGGCGTGCGCTTCCCCAGCGCGCGCATGCCATCCCTCACCGATGACCCGGTCATGTTTGACGATTACGCAACCCACATTCGGGTTGGGTGTGGCCGTGTCACGTCCATTGCGGGTGAGCGCCAAGGCGCGAGCCATGAAGGCATGATCCGCCGCGCTGAAACTCACTTTTTCAAATCCTTGATGGCCTCACGGAAATCCTCGACACCTTCGAACGCCCGATACACCGAGGCGAAGCGGATGTACCCGACCTTGTCCAGCGCCTTCAGTTCATTCATGACCATTTCACCAATACGCTGCGATTTCACTTCGCGTCCTCCGTCCAGCAGGATGCTCTGCTCGATCCGGTCCACCGCCTGATCAATGAGCTCGGTCGTGACTGGACGCTTGTGCAGCGCACGGTGGAAGCTGGTTTCTACCTTGGTCCGGCTGAAGTCCTCGCGCTGTGCGTTGGACTTCACGATCGTCGGCATGCGCAATTCCGCTGTCTCATACGTTGTGTACCGCTTGTGGCACACCGGGCAGCGGCGACGCCGTCTCACACTGTTGCCCTCTTCGTTGACCCGGGAGTCGATGACCTGGGTGTCGGGAGCGGAGCAGAAGGGACACTTCATGGCGCAAGCCTGCCGGAGACAGGCGGCAGGTGACAGGCGGAAAACCACGACCCCTGATGAATTGTCCGCCTCACGGCTTCCGCCTCCCGTCTACCGCTGATACACGGGAAACTGCCTGCAAAGTGCCGATACCTTTTCCCGAACACGGGTCAGGTTGGCTTCGTCAGCCGGCGCATCCAGCACATCCGCAATCAGATTGGCGGTGAGCACGGCTTCTGCCTCCTTGAAGCCGCGCGTCGTCATCGCAGGCGAACCCAAACGAACACCGCTCGTGACGAAGGGCTTCTCGGGATCGTTCGGGATCGAATTCTTGTTGACAGTGATATGCGCCTTGCCCAAGGCGGCTTCCGCCTCCTTGCCATTGATGTGCTTCGGCCGCAGATCCACCAGCATGACGTGACTCTCAGTCCGCCCGGAAACGATACGCAGGCCGCGCTTGATCAGGCCATTGGCCATGGCGTCTGCATTCTTCAAGACCTGCTCCTGATATACCTTGAAGCCGGGCTGCAGGGCTTCCTGGAAGGCGACGGCCTTGCCAGCGATGACATGCATCAGCGGCCCGCCCTGAATGCCGGGGAAGATGGCGGAATTGATGGCCTTCTCATGCTCGGCCTTCATCAGGATGATGCCGCCACGCGGGCCGCGCAGGCTTTTGTGGGTCGTGGAGGTGACCACGTCCGCATAGGGAACCGGGTTGGGGTAGACGCCAGCCGCAATGAGTCCGGCGTAATGCGCCATATCCACCATCAAGAATGCGCCCACATCCTTGGCAATTCGGCTGAAGCGCTCGAAGTCGATCCGCAAAGAGTAGGCCGATGCGCCGGCCAGAATCAGCTTGGGCTTGTGCGTGTGCGCCAGAGTTTCGACCTGACCGTAATCGATTTCCTCTTTTTCATTCAGCCCATAGGAAAGCACGTTGAACCACTTTCCACTCATGTTCACCGGCGAGCCATGGGTCAGGTGCCCGCCCATGGCGAGCGACATCCCGAGGAAGGTATCACCCGGCTTCAGTAATGCCATGAATACGGCCTGATTGGCTTGTGATCCGGAGTTGGGCTGCACGTTTACCGCCTCGGCACCAAAAAGTTTCTTGGCGCGATCAATGGCGAGCTGCTCGACCACATCGACGTATTCACATCCACCGTAGTAGCGCTTTCCAGGATAACCCTCGGCGTACTTGTTGGTGAGCTGCGATCCCTGCGCCTCCAGTACGGCAGGACTGGTGTAGTTTTCCGAGGCGATCAATTCGATGTGTTCTTCCTGACGCTGGTTTTCAGCTTCAATGGCTGACCAGAGCTCGGGATCGGACGACGCGATGGTGTGCGACGAAGAAAACATGTGGCTACCGATTTTTCTTGGTTGAAAATCAGCATTTTAGCACGCACGGTTGGGGTCCAAGACGACGCAAGCGCAAGCCATGGTGTATTGTCGGCCCCGTTCCGGGGTGCCGCAATTTGTTGCGCAATAGCGCAAGTTGGGTATCAAAACGCCCCGCCGACGGACCCGAGTTGAACTAGAATCAAAGTGTTAGCGCGTTTTGCCGGTCGCGCATCCGTTCGCACGGTCTGTGCTTATAGATTGAAGTGTCCATGAATTCAGGAGAGAAGCATGAGTCGTTTTGATGAGGTCGATGATCCGCGTCGCCGTTGGCTGGTTCAGGCGCTGAGCGCAGGATTCTTCGGCAGCGGCATCGCCAATCAGGCATTGGCGCAGCAAATCTTCGGCAGCGCGCCGTCCAAGTTGCCGGCGGGACGCTCTGTCTATCGCCTCAGCGGCACCGTCACCGTAGATGGCAAGCCCGCAAATATCGCGACCTTGATCGTTCCCGGATCGGTGGTTGAAACCGGCCGCGACAGCGAGATCATCTTCTCGGTCGGCGACAATGCCTTCATCATGCGCGCCAACAGCCGAATGGTCATCGAGCAGAGCAAGACAGATACCTCTGCGTTCGCAGGTCTCAGTTTGCTGGCTGGACGGATGTTGTCCGTCTTCGGCAAAAAGAAAGAGCCGATTCAGGTGCGAACGCGCATCGCGTCAATCGGTATCCGTGGAACGGGTATATATCTGGAAGCGGAACCGGAGCAGACCTACTTCTGCACGTGTTACGGCGTTGCTGATGTGGCCTCAAATGAGGATCCGCAAAGCCGCGACACCGTGGTGGCGAAACATCACGACCGGCCCGTGTATATCGTTGCTGGCGCCCCGCCCGGCAAAGGCATTCGTCCCGGCCCTTTCATCAATCACACCGATCAGGAATTGATGTTGGTGGAAACGCTGGTAGGCAGGACGCCTCCGTTCGTATTCCCCAAAGATGATTACCAGGGTCCACGCCGCAACTATTGATGTAGTGATTGGCTGATGAAAAATGAAAACGGGGAGCATTGCTCCCCGTTCTCACTTTCATCATCTGTGATGGATCAGAACGGCGCGCCGTTCAGAATCCAGTTCACCACCAGATCATAATCGCGACGTCCCGACTCGCCGGGCTCAAGTGTCGCGGTAAAGCGCGGGATGAGGTTTCCGCCATGGTGATTTCCGCTCGGCTTGCGCAGCAACGGGCTCGCAGCATGATCAACAAAATTGATGCGACTTCTCAGTTCCTCGTAGAAGAATCGGTCATCCGTGGCATCGACACTGCCGTCGCCATTGCGGTCCGTGTTTGTGTAATAGACCGGTGGCCGCGGTAACGTGCCGGTTGCACTGTGGCAATTGGTGCAGGTACTGGCCTGGATCATGGCCTTGATATCTGCAAAGCGAATGTCCGCGGGCGCAGGCGTCAGCGTACTTGACACGACAATGGTGGTCCGTGCCGGGTCACTTCTGACTGCGCCATTGCTGACCACCAGTTGCACGACATAGCTTCCGGGTGTGTTGGCTGTCAACGTGGCCGTTGCCGAGGTTGCCCCAGTCAACGAGGCGCCAGCCGGGCCGGACACCAGGGTCCATGCATAACCGTTTGCATAAAGGCTGCCAGTTCCCGCCAAGGTGATGGCACCGGGCCGCACCACGCGGCTCAGTCCAGGGTCAGCAATGGGTCTGCCAGCTTTGAGGATTGCGCCAGAGGCGTCCCTTGCCACATGTCCTTGTGTTTCAAGGAAGTTCGCCAGATTCGTTGGGCCGGCAGTCGTGTAGAACGCGTCGTAGACAATTTTTGCCAGCGGCATGTTGCCGCGATCCACCACATGATGCTTGATGCGATCAGAGTATCCGGCAAATTTTGCGTAGCTGGTGAAGTCCAGATCGGAGTTGCCTGCATTACCGCGCATGATGTGGCAGGTGCGGCAGGCTGGCGCCACGACCGTCTTGTAGAGCGTGCTCTGCCCTGCGGTGACCCAACCTTGCGGCACGAATTCGTCCACGAAAGTCGCATTGGGCAATCCGTCTCCACCGTAGGCTGCCTTGATCAGTGATGCTGCAGTGCCTTGCCACTCGTTCGGGCTCGCAGGTCTGCGGCACGCATCCTCGGGCGCTGTCGACGGCGCCGGCAGCGGATAGCTGCACAGGATCATCCGGTTGATGGTCTTGATTGCCACTTCCTGATCAGCGCGGGTGAATCCTGGCGTCGATGAAAATCCGAACACATCAGGCTCGAAAGGATGCAGGTTCGCTTGGACGTCTCCTCGCGTCTGGGAAACCCCGTTCTGCACCAGATTGAACTTGCGCTTGCCGTCCGCCCCCACCGCTGCCAGGGCATCGCCGCGACCGCCATGACAGCTGATGCACGGACCAGGCATGGCCTTGTCACCGCGGCCATCCAGATCGACCAATGTTTGCCGCTGCCCGTTGGTGGAGCTGAAGTTGTACCACTTGCCAAAACTCACCCCACCACTGGGGCCGGGGCTGAATTCAATGGCGTTGATGCCGATGAAATGGCGGCTGTCACGCACGATGGCCGCATCCAGGTTGAGCGTCGAATAGCCATAGTTGGGGCCGGTTCGCACCAGATAGTTTTCAACAACAAACGCCAGCGTCCCATCTGTATTCTGACGCACTGTCATCCGCCGGCCGTAACCGAGGTCCCGCTGATCGCCAAACACCACGGTGACCTGCGTGCCAGTGCCATTGTCGAACTGATTCGCTGCCTTCCACTTGGTCAGCGTGTCCTTGGCATTGGTCGGATCGATGGCCGCGTAATACGCGACGGCATACTCTTCTTCAACAGTTTGCTTCTTGCCGTCCGGCATGACCTGAGGATTGGGAAATATCAGATAGCTGTCCGGGCCAGCAACAGGCGCAACCGGAAAATCCGCCTGGGGCACGACATCCGATGAACTGCCACCACCGCCACAGCCTCCCAGCAGCCCGATGAGCAGCACTGCAGCTGCAATCGGTAGAGCTTTGCGTGTCATGATCAAATCCTTGTATTCCATATTTCGAATGTTTCTGAAAATCGGTCAGAAGCGGGTGAGGTAGACGATAGAGTATTGGTTGGCGACATACTTGAATGCCCCTTCAACCTGGAAGCCCAAATTGCCAGTAGGCTTTGCTTCCGCACGTCGCCATGAGAAGTCAATGGAGTCTCTCGCACCCAACGAGTAGTTGTATCCCACAGTGCCAATGATCGACCTCGCGTCAGCTCGGTAAGCGAAGAATCGACCGTCGTAAGCATCGTCTTGCACCAGCACCTCCGCAATGTCCAGGTTCGCCAGAGAAGGCAACCCCGTTGACACCACGTCACCGCGTCGGAATTCTCCCGTGAGATAGATGGTGCTCTTCTTGGTCAGCGCATAGTCGATGTTGCCGCGCAGACTGATGTCCCGTCGGTCGAATACCGCGCTCTTCGCATAGCGAACATTACCGGCCAGCTCCGCAAATACATCAATACGGTCCGTCAGGGAACGTCGGGCATTGACGCCAACCGAATAGCGATGGCCGTCGCGGAAACCGGACTCGAATTCATCAAAGGACAAGCGGGCGAAAATGCCAAAGGTGACCGCATCAAACGCAGCCGACGTACGGTATTGGTATTCCCCCTGGGTACCCAGGCTGGCATTCCCGAGACCGCCGTAGTTGCGGAACTTCTCACCACTGAATGACAGGGTCGCGGCCGCACGGCTATTGGCCCCCAGCGGGAAGAACCGGCCATAACTCAGCCCGAGATTGAAGATGCTGTCGGTAAGCTTGCTTGCCTCGTCGCGTGCACGCGTCACGTTGTCATCCCATGAATAGCCCGCCTCGACCCGGATCACATCCTTGCCAGTCTTCCAGGCGACGGCATTGTCCGGAATACCCTTCGAATCGAGGTCCTTCACGATGAGGAACCGCAACGACTGGATACTGTCCGGACCCTTTACCCGCACTGCCTGATAGTCGATACCCAGCTTGAGACCGCTGCGGTAGTGGAAATCTGCACCCAAGCCAATCGCCAGCTGATCCTTGCTGCGGCCGGCCGATGTGAGGGAGAAGCGGGAGCCGGTCGGAAACTGATCGGCATAAGCCACCGTGACATCCCGATCACTCTCAAACTCATGGCGATATTCGATACGGGCTCGAGGCTTGACCCATCCAAAGTCGGTCGGGTGCTGGATTTCGACGCGGATACCCAATGCAAGCTGGGTGGAGCGCTGGGTCTGGTCCAGGAATGTGAGAGATCCCAAACCTGCCCCGGTCTCTGTGGCCTGTTTCAGCTTGTCCCGGGAGAAATCCAGACGACCATAGGGTGAAATCAGCAGGGCTTCCCTGCGCCAGTCATAGCTCGCACCGATAGACCCGAACAACTGATCGGCCTTGCGCTTGCTGCTGGCAAATGCATCCTGCGAAACGACCAAACGACGCGTGTCGAGATCGACCTTTCCTGCGCCGATCAAGCCATCCACAAACGTCCGTTGGCCGATCTGATAGCTGGCATAGCCCGCAACCGAGGATCCACGCGCCTTGACGCGCGAGCCGTCCGTGCCGATATCGGTTTCGTCGCGGCCATAGCCCATGCCGAGACCAGCCACCCAGCGCTTGCCAAACCGGCGATCCACGCCAATGCTGATGCCATCGGTGGTGGACTTCAGGCTGGATGAATCGGCCGTGGCATCACGGCGGCCGAAATTGATGTTGCCCGCCGCCCAGACGCTGAGCCCACTTTCGTTGGTGCCCGTGCCGCTGCCTGTTGCCGTGTTGAGGAATGCCAGATCCAGACTTCGACTGGTCGCGAGTCCGACGAGTGTGCTCACCAGCGAAGGGGGAAGACCCGTCGTTGCGGAAGGCGACTTGACGCCAAGTCCCGGGTTGGCACCCGCCGCTTCATTGCCGGTCTGCAGTGGCGCAAAGGGATCGTGTGCATCCGCCACGCCGGTTGCGCGGTTGCGAATATTCGCAGCCGTTGCAACATCGTTCGCTCGCGGCCTGAGGCTTGTCTGTGCCGGCGCTTCAGGAGACTCGAGCCCGAATTCTCCACGCAGCGATTCGAGTCTCCGCTGCATGTTGAACTGTTGGGCACGGGTGAACCGTTGAACCGCCTGAGCCTGCGCGGTCGCAGTGGCCATCACGGTTGCGTCATTTTTCAAGTCCGGCCGACCGATCACCGTGATGGTGATCGTCGCGGGCGCCGAAGTGCCGGCATTGCCAAACGCGACATAGGTAAACGAATCCGTGCCAAAGAAATCCGTCTTCGGTGTGTAGATGAGTTTCGTGCCGGCCACGTCTGCCGTGCCATGCGCCGGTTTGGTGGCGACGTTGACGCCGGTGAGGCCGGAGCCGCTAAGCAGTGACGCCACGTCCATCGTGAGCGACTGGTTCAGCTGCACCGTCATCGCGGCAGATCGCGCGACCGGAACCTGTGATCCGACCACGATGTTCACGGTCGCCGGCTCACCGGTGCCGCCGGGCCCGCGCGGAATGACGATAAACGTATCCGACCCGGAGAATCCCGGGCGCGGGGTATAGGTTGCTGTCGTACCGTTGATGACCAGCGTGCCATTCTCAGGCGCCTGGCTCACGGTGAAGGAGGTTGCGACACTGGACACCGCAGCGCTGAGATTGATGGTGGCAACGCCGCCAAATCCGACGGTCACGTTGAGCCCGCCAACGATCGGTACGGGCGGCGGTGGCGTGACGTTGATCATGACAGTGACGGGTGACGAGGCACCACCAGGGCCAAACGCAACGACCACGAACGCATCAGGCCCGAAGTAGCCTGTCGTGGGCACATAGGTGACGACGCCGGTAGATCCTCCAGTCAGCGTGCCATGACTGGGCAGGCTTGCAACCGCGAAGGATGTCACGGCGCCCGTGATTGCAGCGCCGACGTTCACTTGCGCAGGCGTATTGAACGCGGTCGTCACGCTGAGCGAGGCGATGCTCGGCGCCGCCAGCACGGTGATGAAGACCGTGGCCGGCCCTGATGTGCCGCCTATGCCCGTGGCCGTGTAGGTGAAACTGTCATTCCCCTGGAACCCTGCAGAAGGCGTGTAGGTCACGACGCCGCCACTCACACTCACCAGCCCATTGGCAGGCAGGGACGCGATGGCAATAGTGGAAAAGACGCCCGAGATGGAGCTGGTCAGATTGATGGCAACCGACGTGTTCAGGCCAGCCGTCGCGGCTGCGGCGGATGCCACGGGAGCACCGGGCGGGCTGACAGTGATGGTGATCGTTCCGGAAGTCGATGTACCCGCCACGTTGGTAGCGGTGTAGTTGAAGCTGGCCGCACCCACATACCCGGCAGTGGGTGTGAAGGTCACGGTGGTCGCCCCGGTCGCCACTGCAGCGCCATTGGTGGCGCCGGACGGCGTCACGCTGGTCACCGTTGCCGCGACGCCTGCGGGAGAAATGAAAGCGCCAACATTGATTGCGGTTGCGGTCTGATAGGCCACTGTTGCAGCCCCCGCCCCTGCGGTCGGCACGGGTGGATTCACCGTGATGGAGACGGTACCTGCAGAGGAAGTCCCCCCCGGCCCGGTCGCGGTGTACTGAAAAGACGCTGCGCCAAAGAAGCCGGTAGTGGGCGTGAAGGTAATGATGGATCCGGCTGTCGAGACAGTCCCGTTCACCGGACTCACCCCGGACACCGTGGTGAAGCTTCCCGTGATGAGCGAAGTCACATTCACGGGAATTGCGGTGTTGTGTGCAGTGGTGACCGACGTATTCGCCACGATGGGTGCTGCAGTGACGTTGAGCGTGACCGTACCAGGTACCAAAGAAGTTCCGCCTGGTCCAGTACGCGTATAGGTAAACGTCGTGGTACCGGTAAAAGTGCCAGAAGGGGTATAGGTGACAACGCTGTTGTTGGTACCAGAAAGTGAGACAGTACCTTCCCCGACTGGCGGCTGCGCCGAGATTGCGAAGTTATAGGTCAGAGCGGGGTTGGACTGGACGACACCGCTACTGACCAGTGTGGTCACATTGGCAGTCACCCCAACCGATGGCACCGAGAATGGCCCTGCTGCGGCGACTGTCGGTGCGGCAGGCGGATTCACCGTGATGGTCAAAACCCTGGACGTCGACACTCTCGCCAAAGGCGAATTGTGACAAGGACCCGTGACAGTCATGTTGGCCGTCACGGTCGGCGAATAGATCGTCGCATTCGCAGCATAGGTCAGCGTGGTGGGCCCGGTCGCGGTCAGCGTGCCTGATCCCGACTGGCCGCTCAACGCAAGGGTTGTTCCCGTCGCAGCCGGTACGCCAGTGACAGAAGTCACAACATCAACGGCTTGGGCACCGGTGTTGTAATTCAGCGTTGAGGGGAAATCTACGAAGGTCGGTATGGCGGGCTGGTTGATGGAGATGTTTACCGTTCGGTTACTGGTATCCGCTGCTGGCACGCCAGCACCAAAGTCATCGGTGCCGCGACCGCGAACCACCACATTCTGAGTCGTGCAATTACCCCCCGCACCGCCGGTATGCGTGTAACTGAAGCTGCCAGTGGCACCCACCACACTGGGCGTAACGGTCGGGCCGCTGATCTGGACCAGTTGGTCAATCACGCCGCCAAAAACGAGGTTGTTCATGTTGAACACCTTCGTCGCACCGAAATTGATGTTGTCCGTCTGCGTCTGCGCCACCAAGCCGCCGATCTCCGCTGCGGCGTTGGTACGCTGCGTCCCGGTCGTCATCATGACGTTGAGCGAATCGGCCCTAAGGATGATCGCGACAGAATTCGCCGCATTGACTCGCCCACCCTCTGTGGGGCCGACATGGCACCCACTGCAGTCCGGTATGAATGCGGCACTGGACTCCATCGAATGCAAGGCAGGCAGCAGGGCAACACAGCAGAGCGTGGCAACCTTTGCCGCCCAGCGGCCAAGCATCGACTTCCGTACATCAGCCTGTCGAATTGATTTGTGCGACACCATACTGCCCTCCTGGGGCGAAATTTCTGCGTCCCTATTGCGACGCGCTGCTGACAAATTCCGGCAAATCAGCGGCACCCGTGGGCACCGCACACCATGCTGATTGTAACGCTGAACTAACCGTTTCAGTACCCTGATTTTATTGGAAATTCAGATGAGAAGTGCCACGAAATCGGGCCAATATCCCTTGGCGTACCGTCATTCGGGTATGCCGTGACTGCAGTTTCAACGGCTGGACCAGCAATTTGGATGCCGATCCGGGCGGACCGCCCCTTTCCGGATGGACGCCACGCCATGCGAAAGTGCTCCCCTATAATCCTCGCACACTTCCCTCTTCGCTCAAGATGATTCACCGCCTTCTCTCCCTGTCCCGCCTCATTGACCGAATTACCGATAAAGTCGGCAAGGGCGTGTCCTGGCTGGTGCTGGCTGCCGTGCTGCTGTGCGCAGGCAATGCCCTGGTCCGATACGGTCTGAACACCAGCTCCAATGCGCTCCTGGAAATGCAGTGGTACTTGTTTTCCGCCGTGTTCCTGCTGGCTGGTGGCTACGCGCTGCGTCACGGCCAGCATGTTCGCATCGATATCCTGTCAGGCAGATTGTCAAGGCGCGGCCAGGCGTGGATTGACGTGTTCGGCACTGTGGTGTTCCTGATGCCCATGGTGCTGCTCATGCTGTATTTGTCCTGGCCCGTCTTTGTCCGTGCTTGGGTGTCGGGGGAAATCTCGACCAATGCCGGCGGATTGATCCTCTGGCCTGCCCGGTTGCTTGTGCCTGCAGGATTTGCCCTGCTCGCCCTGCAGGGTGTCTCGGAACTCATCAAGCAGATCGGCTTCCTGACAGGCGCCCTGCCAGACGTCAAGCCAGTGACGGACGCAGACAACATTGCGCATAGTCGCAATCACGCCGAACCATGACTGCGTTCCTCATCCAGCACATCGCGCCGTTGATGTTTCTGGGGCTGGTCGTCTTTCTGCTGCTGGGCTATCCCGTTGCATTCGCGCTGGCGGCCAACGGCATTCTGTTCGGCTTGCTGGGTATTTCACTGGGCCTGCTGGAACCCAGCCTGTTTCAAGCATTGCCAGACCGGGTGTGGGGCGTGATGTCCAACGACACCTTGCTCGCGATCCCTTTCTTCACGTTCATGGGACTGGTCCTCGAACGCAGCGGCATGGCAGAAGACCTGCTGGAAACTGCCGGTCAGTTGTTCGGCCCGATGCGCGGCGGCCTTGCTTTCGCAGTCATTTTTGTTGGGGCGCTGCTCGCGGCCACCACGGGTGTCGTGGCCGCCTCGGTCATTTCCATGGGCTTGATCTCTTTGCCGATCATGTTGCGTTATGGCTACGACCGCCGCATTGCATCTGGCGTAATCGCGGCCTCCGGCACGCTGGCGCAGATCATCCCGCCGTCTTTGGTGCTCATCGTGCTGGGTGATCAGCTCGGTCGCTCGGTGGGCGACATGTATGCCGGGGCCATCATTCCTGGCCTGGTGCTGGCCGGGCTATACGGCGTGTATGTGGTGGTGATCTCCTTTTGGAAGCCAGGATGGGTGCCCGGACTGCCGCTCGAAGCGCGAACCGCGATGGAGCCGGACGGCTCGGCGGGCTTGCGCTCGTTGGGCGCGCTGCTGCTGCTTTCTGCCGTGGGCGGCTGGTTGCTGCAAGGTCACTACAAGGCCGGTGCCGCGCCGCTGGATGAGCAACTGGTGGTGGCCGGTTCCGCTGCCGCGTTGATCGCCTTCCTGCTTGCCTCGCTTAATCGCAGGCTGAATTTGGGCTGGTTGTCGCTGATGGCAGAACGCTTCACCTTCGTGCTCATCCCGCCGCTGGCTCTCATCTTCCTCGTCCTCGGCACGATCTTCCTCGGCATCGCAACACCGACGGAAGGTGGCGCCATGGGTGCAGTCGGCGCATTGCTGATGGCGCTCGCACGAAAGCGACTTGACCTGTCGCTCATGCGCCAGGCCCTCGATTCGACCGTGAAGCTGACCACGTTCGTGATGTTCATCCTCATCGGCGCACGCATCTTCAGCCTCACGTTTTACGGCGTGAATGGCCACGTCTGGGTCGAAGAGCTCCTCGCGCATTTGCCGGGCGGTCAGATCGGCTTCCTCATCGCAGTGAACCTGCTCGTATTCGGCTTGGCGTTCTTTCTCGACTTCTTCGAGCTCGCCTTCATCATCGTTCCGCTGCTGGCACCCGTCGCGGACAAAATGGGCATCGACCTCGTCTGGTTTGGCGTGCTGCTCGCCATCAACATGCAGACGTCGTTCATGCATCCGCCCTTCGGCTTCGCGCTCTTTTATCTGCGTAGCGTGGCGCCGGCCCAGGCATTCGTGGACAAGGTCACCGGCAAGTTGACCGACCCGGTCACCACCGGCCAGATCTATCGCGGCGCGATTCCGTTCGTGATCATCCAGTTGCTGATGGTGGCGCTCGTCATCGCGTTCCCGCAGATGGTGATGGTCTACAAGGATCCCGTACCGATTGCCGACCCCGCCAAAACAGAGATCGTGATTCCGCCAACCGAACAGGCACCTGCATCGGACTTGATGGAAGAGTTGAAACGGCCGGCAGCGAAGGATGTGCCTGAGAGTCAGTTGGGCAAGGACAAGGAAGGGGCCAAGCCCGAGACACCGAAAAAGACCGCCGAGGAACTGGAAGCGGAAGCTGTCGAGAAGGCGCTGCGCGGCGGAAAGTAGCGTGGCGTTGCTTGCGAATATTCGCATATAAGCGTCAACCACTTGACGCCGATGAACGCAGAACAAAGGCGGATGAACGCGGATGAAGCCCAGCCCGACTGGCGGCGTCAATCGGCGGTTACCCGCGTTCATCGGCGTCAGGTCGTTGGTCCTTTTAGTGCGAATATTCGCACCGCCAAATGAAGCGCCCGCCATCGGGCGGGCGCGTTCGCATCACTCATTGATGGTGGATCCCGGCTAACCCCCTGCCGGGATGACGGTCGCTCATGAATTCGCGACCATCACTTGATCTGTCCCACCGTGTGCATGAAGTCATCAAAGCCCTTCTCCGCAACACGGAACCACAACAGCTGGTCGGCTTGAAACTTCTTCATCGACTCGTGGATTTTCTTGAAGGCCGGGCTTTTACCGGCAGCCTCGACATAGACTGCTTGTGAAGCCTTGTAGGCGGCGATCATCACATTGCGCGGAAATGCGCGCAGCTGCGTATTACCAGTGGTCACGAGCCGTCGCAGCGCCGGCGGATTCTGCGCGTCGTACTTGGCCAGCATCCACTGGTTCGCCTCCCAGCCCGCCGCTTCCAGAATGGCTTGATATTCCTTGGGAAGCTTCTCCCACTCCTTCAGATTGATGTAGGTGGATAACTGCGCGCCACCTTCCCACCAGCCCGGGTAGTAGTAAAACTTCGCCACCTTGTTGAAGCCCAGCTTCTCGTCGTCATACGGGCCGACCCACTCCGCTGCATCGAGCGTGCCCTTCTCCAGCGCCGGATACACATCCGTCGCTGCAAGCTGCTGCGGCACCACGCCAAGCTTTTCCAGCACGCGGCCGGCGAATCCACCAACCCGCATCTTGAGTCCCTTCAGATCGGCGACGGTCTTGATCTCCTTGCGATACCAGCCACCCATTTGCGCGCCCGTGTTGCCAGAGGGAATGCTGTGAATGTTGTAGCCCTTGTAGAACTCGCGAAAGAGTTCCACGCCGCCACCAAAGAGCTGCCATGCCGCCATCTGGCGCGCGTTCAGCCCGAAGGGAATGCCGGTATCCAGCGCGAAGGCCGGGTCCTTGCCCCAGTAGTAGTACGGCGCGGTCTGGCCACACTGCACCGTGCCATCCTGGACAGCGTCAAGCACCTTGAGGCCGGGCACAATGTCACCGGCAGCGAAAAGCTGAATCTGGAACTTGCCACCTGTTGCAGCCGCGACGCGCTTCGCCATGAATTCGGCAGCGCCGTAGATCGTGTCCAGACTCTTGGGGAAACTGGAGGTCATGCGCCACTTGATCTCCGGCAACGTCGCAGTCTGCGCTGTGCTCAACGCAGGCAAGCTGCCCACTGCACCCAGTGCTCCTGCGCCAATCAAGAAATCACGGCGCGGAATTGCTTTGTCCGTCATGGTTCTCTCCTCACAATGTTTTTAGGGAAGCTCTGAACAAGTTCACATTGCCCGTCATACCGGCGAAAGCCGATGGAATGGACGCCCCCTCCCGCGACGGCATCGCGTTGTGCCAGAGTGAATGCGTTACCAACCAACTCAAAGCGAGAGGGGTGTCCACCATGAAGATTACGACGATAGGTCTGGATTTGGCAAAGAACGTCTTTCAGGTTCACGGCGTGGATGCTGCGGGCAAAGTGGTGCTGACCCGGCAATTGAAGCG
>JANNSU010000034.1:0-2237 GCA_031394355.1 Betaproteobacteria bacterium
GACAATGGCCTGCACGTTGGGGTTCGAGCCGTTCACGGTGCCGCCAAATGCCGTCCCTGCAGGCAGGTTTTCCGGCACCTTCTCATTGATGTTGATGCGCGTGGTGCGGACCGGATCGTGGAACAGCATCTTGCCGAGAAAGCGCTTCGCCTCGGTGGTCTCGTAGCGGTACGGCTCCGCCGCCGGACCCGGCGGCACGGGGATGTCGGCATTCCTGGCCGGCACCCTCAGCTTTTCGATGCCACCGACCTGCTGGCCGATGAAGTTCCGCAGTCGCGAATGGCTTGCTCCTCGTTCATTGCGATCGTCTTCGTCGGAGTCGGCCACAACCACCCCGCCCAGAAGCAGCGCGCTGCTGGCAATAGCGGCATGCAACACCCATTTTCGACCGGGTGATCGGCTGCGCCACGAACCGGTTCTTGTCGGCCGTACCTCGCCGCGATTTTCCTGCTTGTCCATTTCGACTCCTGGTGAGTTTGAAGGTTGGTATCGATCTGCCTGCTTCGATTCAGGGCATGTCTCGGGACTCCCGGGATGCGCCTGCAGACGTTCTCACGAGCGGTCAACCCATGACAGGACTGCTCAGGACTACTCTCATGTAATCACTGGCCAGTCGTGTTCGACCAACGTCCATGCGAACTACACAGACGTCTTGATTCGGCTCGTCGCCCGATTGAGCCACGCGGTCCGCGACAGCGTCTTTCAAATACAACCGGTCTCGTTCTGCAGCGGCCGGCGGAATTCTGCAAATCAAACCAACGGAGACTGAACTTGGCATCCCGAATGGACAAGTCGTTTCGCGATGGCGCCGCCGATCCCGGGGTGGGACAAGGCGTTCAGGCCTACTCCACTGCTCTGCAAAGTGCGGGGGGCGAACAGGTCAAAGCGCTGATAGGTCTGGCGGGTGACCGTGTCGTATGTGCCGCGCTCTACGCCGCGCCCCCCTATGACTTGCATGTGCCGGGCATGGACGTGTCCCGACTGTCCTTGAACCTGACACCCGCGCGCGTCACCGGTGGCGTCGAGGGTGAACGCCCACGCAGCTACGATGCCCATCGGTACTCACTCTTCATGGCGCCAGCGGGAGCCGAGATGCACTGGCGCAAGGAAGCGTCGAGCCGGCACTTGACCCTCTACTTCCGTCCGGACTTGTTCGATGGCGATGAGGCGTCGGCCACACCTTTGGCACGGCAAGCAATGCACAATCTGAGCGTACCGGGCTTGCGCCCGCTCGCCGATCAACTGGTCGACGAACTCCGCCATGGCGGCCCCTACAACCCCGAAGCTGCCGACTGCCTGGCCCGCCTGTTGCTGATTCAGGTATCTCGTCATCTCAGGCGAGCGCACGAAGGCTCCAAGGCGCTCGGCGCCTCGTCGATGAAGCGCCTGAACGACCATGTGCTGGCACACCTGGGCGAACGAATCCTGGTCGCCGACCTGTCTCGTGAAGTGGGCATGTCGATCGACCGCTTCACCTGGACATGCAAATTGCAAACAGGGAAATCACCACATCAATATGTACTGGCCTTGCGGCTTCAACAGGCCCGTCACCTGCTTCAGCATTCGCCTCTGGGCATTGCAGAGGTCGCCAGTGCATGTGGCTTTTCAAGCCAGCAACACCTGACGAATGCGATGCACTGTCATGGCGGCGTCACGCCGGCCCGCTTCCGCAAGGAAGCCGGAACAGGATGAGTGAAGCGACGCGGCCCCGACCCATCTGATTCCAAACCTCTGCTGCGTCGTACGCCGAATGGTTATCGGCGCCGCGAGCTGTCGCGCGTTTTCGCAAGATGGCGCGGCTCGCTGGTGATCATGCGCGATGGCGGTGCGGCCTACGGCCCGGCGCTGCTCGCACTGGTGGCCGACCCGGTGCGCCTGCGCGGGCGGGTGTTCCGCCAGGGCGAACTGCTGGTGGTGGACGCACCGCTGAGCGGCATCAGGCGCATCTGAGCGCTGCGCAGCTGCCACAGCGGCAGCTGCGCGTTCACTTGCTTCGCCGGTCGGCTGGCCTGGGTGGCCGCCTTTCTACACGTTGCCGTCGTTCGACCTGATCGGAGCCGCGGCTGCAATGCGAAACCGGCCGGTCACCACTGGGCGATGTAGGCGCGCCGAGCCGAAAGAACTGAGTGCCGGTCAGCGGCCATTCGTGTGCGCCGGCAACCGACCCACTGTTGACGAAGGACCAATGAATCTGCCTGCCGCAAAGCGGTAATTCAATGCGCAGCAGCATGAGCTCC
>JANNSU010000013.1:0-1852 GCA_031394355.1 Betaproteobacteria bacterium
CTGCACTTTCTGAATAACGGTTTAGCCTACGCGGCCAAGGCGATGAGTCGTTTGGTCAGTCGGAGGATTTTGCGAGGTAGCGAGGTTGCGGTGGTGATTGTCGATAATTCGTTCCGCAAGATTTGCCGTCGCAAGGCTTTGCGGCGGTTGGCGTGAGAGGGTCGGCGGTCGGCGTCGTCCCACGGTGAGTCGCGGCGGTCGCAGA
Source organism: Betaproteobacteria bacterium (assembly GCA_031394355.1). Lineage (GTDB taxonomy): Bacteria > Pseudomonadota > Gammaproteobacteria > Burkholderiales > Usitatibacteraceae > JAEUMY01. The sequence goes on from JANNSU010000013.1 coordinate 206, forward strand.
GTTGCCGATGCGTGCGGTTCCAGGCCCACAGTTCCACCAGCGTATGCATCCACAGGTTCATCTGATAGACGGCCACGTTGGTCCAGATGTTGCGGACCTGCTGCTGGCCGGCCCCCCAGACTTCTTTCACATCGTGAAAGTCTTGCTCGATCGTCGCCCGGTCGGCGAAGGCTTCCAGAATTTCCTGGACGCTGGCATTCGGATCGGTCGAGTCGAAAAGAAGGCGAACCAGCCATGCGCTTCCTGAACCAGCACCACGCGAATCACTCCGCGCACCGGTCGATAGGTGGCCAGGAACGTCTTGTAGGTCTTGGTGACCGGTTTGCCGTAGAGCGTGCAACTGAGTTTCTGCCAGCCGCGCTTCTGGGCCGCGCGCTTGGCCAGGCTGAGCTTGTGCTGACCGTACTTGCGCGGCCGGCCACGCCCCCGACGCTGGCCCGGGCGCAGTTTCGGCAGCAGATCGCGCAGCGCCGCATCTTTGCGCAGGCGGCCCACCACCGTCACGCCGGCCGCCAAGGCGCGCTTCAAGAACGGCCATTTGGTGTAGCCCCCATCGACGACGATCCACAGCGATTTGCCCGCTGGTTTCACGATGTTCGCGAGCCATTCCACCAGCTCCGCCGCCAACTGAAGTTTGGTGGCGAACTTCCAGCCCCGCTCGCGCGGGATGCTGGCCATCGTCTTCTGACGCACATACAGCATCGCTCGCAAAGGCAAGGCCAAGGGACCCCAGTTCGGATGCCGCAGGGCCAGCGAGAGCGTCACCCAAATATGGCCATACAAATACTGCTGATCGGCCGGTCCCGGCGTGGGATTGTGATGGATGCCGGCCCCTTCGACCTTCGGACCATAACGCTTGGTCGGCGAGTCGTCGATCACCCCCAGCAGGCGATCGGGCAAGGACAGCGTCTTCAGCACCAACGCCAGCAAGCGCGTGGCCACAGTTTCGCTCTTGCGACCCAGAGGGGCCAGAAAGTAAAAATAGTCGGCGAAGTCGGTGCTGATCCCCACGGCCCGAAGCCAGGTGGTGACCGTGCGGCGTCCACCGGCGAAGAGCATGCCCACAAACAACACCGGCAGCCGCCAGCGATTGCGGGCATGCAATCCGGCCGCCAGATACTCGCTCCATTCCGACCATTCCCCAGGACACGACCAACGACGTTCTGGTTTCGCCATCCTTGGCTCCTCCATCGTGCAGTTTGTTTAGCAACTGCAGCATGATGGAGGAGCCTTTTTCGTCAGAGATCAATTTCACGTTTTCTCGGAAAGTGCAGGGCCTCATAGACGCGTTCGAAAATCACCTGCGGATTTTTGGTCGCACACCTCCAATACCGAGCCCATATTGCAAACTGGTGCGTTGTCATTTGCGACGGAGTGAAATTGGACTACTCAGGACTACAATGACGGACGCGACCGGTCCGGAAGTCTTGATCCTTGCAGAACATCTGATGGTCCTTGGGAGTCAGTTTGCAATTCAATTCCGTTCAAAGGACCCGGTGCCGAACTAAGTTCGAGTGCTTTACTTTGACGGCTCGGCTCCTAAACGCCGTACGGGCAGCGACGCCACCTGACGTGCTGCCCGCTTGGATCGACTACCTTTGGATGGTCGAAAGGAAAACTGTCCATACCCTTTCGTTTTGTTTGATA